>NZ_JBIDAL010000002.1:461230-583140 GCF_043202415.1 Streptomyces sp. NPDC048192 | reverse complement strand
GGTTGATAGGCCGGATCTGGAAGCACGGTAACGTGTGGAGGTGACCGGTACTAATAGGCCGAGGGCTTGTCCTCAGTTGCTCGCGTCCACTGTGTTGGTTCTGAAACCACGAACAGCCCCATGCCCGGCATGGTGCGGCGTTCGACAGTTTCATAGTGTTTCGGTGGTCATAGCGTGAGGGAAACGCCCGGTTACATTCCGAACCCGGAAGCTAAGCCTTACAGCGCCGATGGTACTGCAGGGGGGACCCTGTGGGAGAGTAGGACGCCGCCGAACTCCTTTTACAGCTCCGGCTCCTGGGCACTGCCCAGGAGCCGGAGCTTTTTTGCGTTGAGGTAAGGTCAGGGAGCATCGTCGGCTCTTTCGCACAGGAGGCCCCCGGGTGGAGGTCCAGGAGACGCGTGTCCAGACGGACCGGGTCCTCACCATCCCCAACATCCTCAGCATGGCGCGGCTCGTCGGCGTACCCCTCTTCCTGTGGCTGATCCTCAGGCCCGAGTTCGGGGGACCGAAGAGCGACGGCTGGGCACTCCTCGTGCTGGCGTTGAGCGGGGTCAGTGACTATCTGGACGGCAAGCTCGCCCGGCGCTGGAATCAGATCAGCAGTCTCGGCCGGCTTCTCGATCCCGCCGCCGACCGGCTCTACGTCCTTTCCACACTGGTCGGTCTCACCTGGCGGGAGATCCTTCCGCTCTGGCTGACCGGCCTCCTGCTCGCGCGAGAGCTGATGCTTCTGGTGATGGTGGGCATCCTCCGCCGGCACGGGTATCCGCCGCCGCAGGTGAACTTCCTCGGGAAGTCGGCCACGTTCTGTCTGATGTACGCCTTCCCGCTGCTGCTCCTCAGCGACGGCAGCGGTTGGATCGCGTCACTCGCTGCTGTTTTCGGATGGGCGTTCGCCGGGTGGGGTACAACCCTGTACTGGTGGGCAGGAGTGCTCTACGTGGTACAAGTCCGCCGTTTGGTTCGAGCGGACGCCATGGCCGATTGAGCTCGGCGATTGTCCGGACGTTACGCCTCGATGGCCCGCGGTGGAAAAGTGCGGGACAATCTGGACGGGTGAAGTCGGCTAGACCGTCGTCTCTTGGAGGAGGACGCTTCCGACATGAAGGCCGTTGTGATGGCCGGGGGCGAAGGCACACGCCTGCGCCCCATGACCTCTAGCATGCCCAAGCCGCTCCTGCCGGTGGCCAACCGCCCGATCATGGAGCATGTGCTACGGCTGCTCAAAAGGCACGGGCTCACCGAGACCGTCGTCACCGTTCAGTTCCTGGCATCGCTCGTCAAGAACTACTTCGGCGACGGCGAAGAGCTCGGAATGGAGCTCACCTATGCCAATGAGGAGAAGCCACTCGGAACCGCCGGAAGCGTCAAGAACGCCGAAGAGGCGTTGAAGGACGATGCCTTCCTCGTCATCTCCGGTGATGCGCTGACCGACTTCGACCTCACGGAACTGATCAATTTCCACAAGGAGAAGGGCGCTCTGGTCACGGTCTGCCTGACCCGGGTGCCCAATCCGCTGGAGTTCGGCATCACCATCGTCGACGAGGAAGGCAAGGTCGAGCGTTTCCTCGAGAAGCCGACCTGGGGGCAGGTCTTCTCCGACACGGTGAACACGGGCATCTACGTGATGGAGCCCGAGGTGTTCAACTACGTCGAACCCGATGTTCCGGTCGACTGGTCCGGTGACGTCTTCCCGCAGCTGATGAAGGAAGGCAAGCCGATCTACGGCTATGTCGCCGAGGGCTACTGGGAGGACGTCGGCACCCACGAGAGCTATGTCAAGGCCCAGGCCGACGTGCTTGAGGGCAAGGTCAACGTCGACATCGACGGCTTCGAGATCTCACCCGGCGTCTGGGTCGCGGAAGGCGCCGAGGTGCACCCCGACGCCGTGCTGCGCGGGCCGCTGTACATCGGCGACTACGCGAAGGTCGAGGCCGGCGCGGAGATCCGCGAGCACACGGTCGTCGGCTCCAACGTCGTCGTCAAGAGCGGGGCCTTCCTGCACAAGGCCGTCGTGCACGACAACGTCTACGTCGGGCAGCACAGCAACCTGCGCGGCTGCGTCGTCGGCAAGAACACCGACATCATGCGGGCCGCGCGGATCGAGGACGGCGCGGTCATCGGGGACGAGTGCCTGATCGGTGAGGAATCGATCGTCCAGGGCAACGTCCGGGTGTACCCCTTCAAGACCATCGAGGCCGGCGCCTTCGTCAACACCTCCGTCATCTGGGAGTCCAGAGGACAGGCCCATCTCTTCGGCGCGCGCGGGGTGTCCGGCATCCTGAACGTGGAGATCACGCCGGAGCTGGCCGTGCGCCTGGCCGGCGCCTATGCGACCACCCTCAAGAAGGGCTCCACGGTCACCACCGCCCGCGACCACTCCCGAGGCGCCCGAGCGCTGAAGCGGGCGGTCATCTCGGCGCTGCAGGCCAGCGCCATCGACGTACGCGACCTGGAGAACGTGCCGCTGCCCGTGGCCCGGCAGCAGACCGCGCGCGGCAGCGCCGGCGGCATCATGATCCGGACCTCGCCGGGAGTGCCGGACTCGGTCGACATCATGTTCTTCGACGGCAACGGCGCCGACCTGTCGCAGGGCAGCCAGCGCAAGCTGGACCGGGTGTTCGCACGGCAGGAGTACCGGCGAGCGTTCCCCGGCGAGATCGGCGACCTGTACTTCCCCGCGAGCGTCTTCGACTCGTACACCGGATCGCTGCTGCGGAACGTCGACACGACCGGGATCGCCGAGTCCGGCCTGAAGGTCGTCGTCGACGCCTCCAACGGCAGCGCCGGCCTCGTGCTGCCCAGCCTGCTCGGCAAGCTGGGCGTGGACTCCCTGACCATCAACCCCGGACTCGACGAGTCCCGGCCCACGGAGACCGCCGAGATGCGGCGCAGCGGCCTGGTCCGGCTGGGCGAGATAGTGGCTTCGTCCGGGGCGGCCTTCGGCGTCCGGTTCGATCCCGTGGGCGAGCGGCTGTCGCTCGTCGACGAGAAGGGCCGGATCATCGAGGACGACCGCGCGCTGCTGGTGATGCTCGACCTGGTGGCCGCCGAGCGGCGCAGCGGACGGGTCGCGCTGCCGGTGACCACGACCCGGATCGCCGAGCAGGTCGCCGCCTACCACGGCACCCAGGTCGAGTGGACGACCACCTCGCCCGACGACCTCACGCGCGTGGGCGGCGAGGAAGGCACCATCTTCGGCGGCGACGGCAAGGGCGGGTTCATCGTCCCCGAGTTCAGCAGCGTCTACGACGGCACGGCGGCCTTCGTACGCCTCATCGGGCTCGTGGCGCGCACCCAGCTCACGCTGAGCCAGATCGACGCGAGGATTCCGCGGGCGCACGTCCTCAAGCGGGACCTGGCCACACCGTGGGCAGTCAAGGGCCTGGTCATGCGGCGGGTGGTCGAGGCCGCCGGGGACCGCTTCGTGGACACGACCGACGGTGTGCGGGTGGTGGAGACGGACGGGCGCTGGGTGATGGTGCTGCCCGACCCGGCGGAGGCCGTCACACACCTGTGGGCCGAGGGTCCCGACGACGCTTCGGCACAGGCCCTGCTGGACGAGTGGTCGGCCGTCGTGGACAGCGCCGGGAGGTAGCCCGGCAAGGGCGTACGAGGCGGCCTCGGACAGCGCCCGCAGAGAAGGGCGCGGGCGCTGCCGTACCGCAAAACCCGCGCACGCGCGCGTGCCGGACAAGCGTCCCCAAGGGGGCCTGTCCGGCACGCGGGTGGGGCCATTCGGAGTAATCGCGCGCGACATGCGACGATGTGCGGCATGCCGCAGCAACCCTCCGCTCGGAGCAGCCCCACGCGGCCTCAGCGCCCGGACGCCTCCATGTCGTTGATCACCAACGTCATGGACCACAGCCTCGACGACGGGTACGCCGAGGCCGCCGCCCGGAAGAAGTCCCTGGGCGAGGGCGGCCTGCCCAAGACGCTCAGGGCGAAGCTGGGCCTCGCGGCCGGCCTCGTCCTCGCGGCGCTCGTGGTGACCGTCGGGGCGGCGCAGACGCGGGCCGCTGCGCCCGTGGTGGCCAAGGAGCGCCAGGAGCTGATCGACCGCGTCGACAGCGAGACCGCGAACGCGGACAAGCTGGAGAGCAGCGTCGACAAGCTCCGCGACGACGTCAGCGCGCGCCAGCGGGCGGCGCTGAAGTCGAGCGGCGGCAGCGCGAAGGCGGACCTGGTGAGCGTTCTGTCGGGCGCCACCGCCGTGCACGGCCCCGGCGTCAAGCTCGTCGTCGACGACGCCAAGGAGGCCAGCACGGGCGGTGACGGCACCAATCCGCGCGAGACCTCGGGGTTCTCCGACACCGGCCGGGTCCGTGACCGGGACATGCAGCGCGTGGTCAACGGACTGTGGGCGTCCGGGGCGGAGGCCGTCTCGATCAACGGACAGCGGTTGACCGCCCTGTCCGCGATCAGGGCCGCGGGAGACGCGATACTGGTCGACAACAGGCCGCTGGTGCCGCCGTACACGGTGCTGGCGGTGGGGGACGGGAAAAGGCTCGCCACCACGTTCCAGGACAGCGCCGACGGCCTGTACCTGCACGCCCTGGAACAGAACTTCGGCATCCGGGCCTCCATCTCCGCCCAGGGCGACCTGCGGTTGCCCGCCGCGCCGAGCGTGATCGTACGTACTGCACAGCCGAGCACCGAGAAGACTGAGAAGGGCACATCGTGATCGCCGTACTGGGCCTCGTCGTGGGAGTCGTGGCCGGCCTGTTGGTCCGGCCCGAGGTTCCGGCGGTTGTCGAGCCGTATCTGCCGATCGCCGTCGTCGCCGCGCTGGACGCCGTCTTCGGCGGTCTGCGGGCCATGCTGGACGGCATCTTCGACGACAAGGTCTTCGTGGTGTCGTTCCTGTCGAACGTGGTCGTCGCCGCGCTGATCGTGTTCCTCGGCGACAAGTTGGGCGTGGGCGCGCAGCTGTCCACGGGCGTCGTGGTGGTCCTCGGCATCCGGATCTTCTCCAACGCCGCGGCGATCCGGCGACACGTGTTCCGGGCGTGACACCGATGAGCGAGCACAACGAGCACGACGAGCGGAACCAGGCGAGCCGGCCGAGCGAGCGGAACCGGCCGAGCGAGCGGTCCGGGCTGCCCGAGCGGCCCGAGCAACCGAAGCGGCAGGAGCAGCCGGAGAACCGGCCGGAGCAGCCGGAGAACCGGCCGGAGCAGCCGGAGCGGCCGGAGAACCGGCTCCGCAAGGAACTGCCCGAGGAGGTGCCCGCACGGGCACCCGAGCCGGCCCCCGAGGAGGAGCAGGGGGACCAGCCGCTGACCGGCCGGCAGCGGCTGGGCAAGGGCCTGTGGCCGCCGCGTTTCACCCGGGCGCAACTCATCGTCGCCGTGCTCCTGTTCGGGCTCGGCTTCGGGCTGGCCGTGCAGGTGGCCTCCAACAGCGACACCGACAGCGCGCTGCGCGGGGCACGCCAGGAGGATCTTGTGCGCATCCTCGATGAACTGGATTCGCGTACTCAGCGTCTTGAGGACGAGAAGCAGGGACTCGAGAAGCAGCGTCAGGAGCTGCAGAGCAGCTCCGACCGGGCCGCGGAGGCGCGCAGGCAGACCGCCGAGAAGGAGAGACAACTCGGCATCCTGGCGGGCACCGTGGCCGCGCAGGGTCCCGGCATCACGATGACGATCGAGGACACGAAGGGGACGGTCAAGGCTGACATGCTGCTCGACGCGATCCAGGAGTTGCGCGCGGCCGGTGCGGAGGCGATGCAGGTGAACGGGGTCCGGGTCGTCGCGAACACCTACTTCACCGACTCCGGCAACGGCGTGGGAGTCGACGGGAACAAGATCAACGCCCCTTATCGTTTCAAGGTCATCGGCAAGCCGCAGGACCTGGAGCCGGCGCTGAACATCCCGGGAGGCGTGGTGCAGACCCTGGAGAAGGAGCAGGCCACGGTGACGGTCCAGCAGTCCGGCAAGATCGTCGTGGATGCCTTGCGACAGGCGAAGCGGCCTGACTACGCTCGGTCGTCCTCCCAGTGAACCGGCGGTGCATGGGGGACGTCCGGCAGGGGCATGAGGTTGCGGGGGGTCGGCGCACCGAAGCGGTGGTGCGTGGTGGAAACTGTCTGGTGGTTACGGACGTTGTGAGAATGTCCGGCTCGGCCGGTGTAGGCAATCAGGGTTCGTCCTGCCCCACGGGCGGGTCTGTTTCGGTCAAGGGGAATCGCCCGTGAAGTTGTTTGCGAAGTTGTTCGGCAAGAGCGCGCGAGAGGGCAGCGACAACGCGACCGCTCGACACCGCGCACAGCCTGACGCGGAGGGCCAGCGCCCGCTGTTCCGGGACCAGGTCGCTGGTCCGGGCGGTGACATTTCCGGAGGTCAGGGCGGGGCGTCGGTTGACCCTGCCCAGTCCGGCGGCATAGGTTTCGGGCAACCGTCAGCCTCGGGTGCGGGTGGAGGGTACGCCCCCGGTCCGTACGCGTCCAACGCCCCGGCGGGGCAGCCGCAGGAGGATCCGTCCATGTCGGTCCTGGTGTGTACGAGGTGCGGCAACCGCAACGCGCAGAACGCCCGCTTCTGCTCCAACTGCGGAGCGCCGCTGCGCCCGGGGGTGGCGCCGGAGCGCGCGTCCGAGACGACGTCCACGATCTCGATCTCCGGCCTGGAGGCGTACGACGCCGAGGTCACCGGCCAGACGCAGATGCCGATGCTCTCGCCGGAGGCGCAGGCCGCGGTGGACGCGCTGCCGATGGGCTCGGCGCTGCTGGTGGTGCGCCGCGGCCCGAACTCGGGCAGCCGCTTCCTGCTGGACAGCGATCTGACCACGGCAGGCCGCCACCCGCAGAGCGACATCTTCCTGGACGACGTGACGGTCTCGCGTCGCCATGTGGAGTTCCGCCGCTCCCCGGACGGCTCGTTCACCGTGGCCGACGTCGGCAGTCTGAACGGCACGTACGTCAACCGCGAGCGGATCGACCAGGTCGCGCTGTCGAACGGTGACGAGGTGCAGATCGGCAAGTACCGGCTGGTGTTCTACGCGAGCCGGCAGGGCATCTGACCCGCCCCCGGACCGGTGTCCGGGGGGAACCCCCAGGGAAGGTCCATGCTTCACACACCGAGCGGCGGTGCCGGAAGCGGTACCGCCGCCAGGGACAGCGGGCTGATGAGCATCGGCACGGTGCTGAACGTGCTGCGCGACGAGTTCCCCGAAGTCACCGTCTCCAAGATCCGCTTCCTGGAGTCGGAGGGGCTCATCGAGCCGCAGCGGAGCCCCGCGGGATACCGCAAGTTCAGCGCCAGGGACGTCGAGCGGCTGGCGCATGTGCTCAGGATGCAGCGGGACCACTATCTGCCGCTCAAGGTGATCCGCGAGCATCTGGACGCCATGGAGCGCGGCGAGGCCGTCCAGCTGCCCCTGGTGGGGCGCCAGCGCACCGGTGAGGACGTCCCGGAGCCGTCCGGTGCGCCCACGGTGGCCCGGGTGGGCAGGTCCGAGCTGCTGGCGGCCGCGGAGATCGACGAGGCGGACCTGAAGGAGTGGGAGTCGTACGGCCTCATCGCTCCGCTCCAGGACGGCGCCTACGACGCCGAGGCGGTCACCGTGGCCTCCCTCATCGCCGAACTGGGCCGGTACGGCATCGAGCCACGCCACCTTCGGGTGATGAAGGCCGCCGCCGAGCGCGAGGCCGGGCTCGTGGAGCAGGTCGTGGCCCCGCTCAGGCGCCACCGCAACCCGCAGACCAGGGCACACGCCGAGGCCCGTGCCAAGGAGCTGGCGGCGCTCACGGTGAAGCTGCACGCGGCGCTGGTGCAGACCGCCCTCGGGGTCCGGCTGCCCTGAACGCCGGGTCCGCCGGCGACCCGGATCGGCCACCTGTTCCCGGCCCGACTACCCAAACGTCCCGGGCACGGCCTAGGGTTGCTGTGTGAACGAGCTCGATGTCGTAGGTGTCCGGGTCGAAATGCCCTCCAACCAACCGATCGTGCTCCTGCGCGAAGTGGGAGGTGACCGTTACCTCCCCATCTGGATCGGGCCGGGAGAGGCGACGGCGATCGCGTTCGCCCAGCAGGGCATGGCCCCCGCCAGGCCGCTGACCCACGACCTGTTCAAGGACGTGCTGGAGGCCGTGGGCCAGGAGCTGACCGAGGTACGCATCACCGATCTGCGGGAGGGCGTCTTCTACGCGGAGCTGGTCTTCGCCAGCGGGGTCGAGGTCAGCGCCCGTCCCTCCGATGCCATAGCGCTGGCCCTGCGCACCGGAACGCCGATCTACGGCAGTGACACGGTGCTGGACGACGCCGGCATCGCCATTCCGGACGAGCAGGAGGACGAGGTGGAGAAGTTCCGCGAGTTCCTCGACCAGATCTCGCCCGAGGACTTCGGTACGAGCAACCAGTGAGCACGGGCAATCAGTGAGCGCGGGCAACCGGTGAGCTGAGCCGTGCGTGAGCGTGGAACGGCCGGCCGGCGCCGACCCGGATACGCGGGGGAAGCGCCCCGGCCGAGCCCGGTCGCCGGGCATGTGCCATCGGCCTTTGAGAGCGTCCTAGGCGTTCCCCCGAGCGCATTCGGCTAGCCTTTCCCCGCGGTGGGGCACGGGAAACCACTCCTAGGGTGATTATCACTCGGCGTGCCGAGTGTGGCGATCGTTGACGCACCCCTGGTGACTGCCTACCGTCGTGAAGGCAGGTCAAGGACGGAGGTCGGCGTGAGAACCAGCGGCGACGGTACGGCTGGGGGTGCTCCCGTGCGCGGCTTCGGGGAGAACGGGCCGTACCCGGTTCACAGCAGCGCGGTGGATCACGCTCCGCAGCGGCCGACGGTGGTGCCGAACGGCGGAGGGGCGGCTTCCATGACGTCGGAACAGATCGGCTACCGGGGGCCGACGGCCTGCGCGGCCGCCGGCATCACCTACCGGCAGCTCGACTACTGGGCGCGCACCGGCCTGGTCGAGCCGAGCGTGCGGCCCGCCTACGGCTCGGGGACACAGCGGCTGTACAGCTTCCGGGACGTCGTCGTCCTGAAGATCGTCAAGCGGTTCCTGGACACCGGGGTCTCGCTGCAGAACATCCGCACGGCCGTGCAGCACCTCAGGGAACGCGGTTTCCGCGACCTGGAGCGGATGACGCTGATGAGCGACGGCGCCACGGTGTACGAGTGCACCTCGCCCGACGAGGTCCACGCCCTGCTCCAGGGCGGTCAGGGCATCTTCGGGATCGCCGTCGGGGTGGTCTGGCGCGACGTGGAAAGCGCGCTCTCGCAGCTGCACGGCGAGCGCATCGACACCGGCGAGACCCTCGTCGGGCACAACCCCGCGGACGAGCTGGCACGCCGCCGCAACCGGGCGGTCTGAGCCCCGGCCCACCGGGCGTCCGACTGCGCCACGGCATTGTCAGTGCCGTGGTGCAGCATCGGAGATGTGAGAAACGCGCCCACGATCCTGCATCTCGACATGGATGCCTTCTACGCCTCGGTGGAGCAGGCGTCGAAGCCGAGCCTGCGCGGGAAAGCGGTCGTCGTGGGCGGGCTCGGTCCGCGCGGGGTGGTGGCCACCGCGTCGTACGAGGCGCGGGTCTTCGGGGTCCACTCGGCGATGCCCATGGCCCAGGCGCGCCGGCTGGCGCCCAACGCGGCGTATCTGGTGCCGCGGTTCGCCCTGTACCGGGAGATCAGCGAGCAGGTGATGGCGCTGCTGCGGCAGCTGTCGCCGCTGGTGGAGCCGCTCAGCCTGGACGAGGCGTTCGTGGACCTCGAGGCCGGTGGGACGGCCTGGGACGAGGAGTCGGCGCGGCTGGCCGGGACCAAGCTGCGCGCGGACATCCGGGCGGTCACCGGGCTCACCGGATCGGTGGGGCTCGCCGCCTCCAAGATGCTCGCCAAGATCGCCTCCGAGCAGGCCAAGCCGGACGGGCTGGTGGTGATCGAGCCGGGCTCCGAGCGGGCGCTGCTGGGGCCGATGCCGGTGCGGACCCTGCCGGGGGTGGGGCCGGCCACCGGGGACCATCTGCGCAGGGCCGGCATCACCACGGTCGAGGAACTGGCCGAGGCGGGCGAGGACGAGCTGGTACGGCTGCTGGGAAAGGCGCACGGGCAGGCGCTGTACGCCATGGCCCTGGCCCACGACGAGCGGCCCGTGGTGGCCGAGCGCGAGGCGAAGTCGGTGTCGGTCGAGGACACCTACGACGTGGACATCCACGACCGGCTGCGGATCGGGCTGGAGGTGCGGCGGCTCGCCGACCGGTGCGTGGGGCGGCTGCGCGGAGCCGGGCTGTCGGGGCGGACCATCGTGCTGAAGGTGCGCCGGTACGACTTCTCGACGCTGACCCGGTCGGAGACACTGCGGGGGCCCACCGACGATCCGGCGGTGGTGCGGGAGGCGGCCGCGCGGCTGCTGGACTCGGTGGACACCACGGGCGGGGTACGCCTGCTCGGCGTGGGCGTCTCCGGGCTCGCCGACTACACCCAGGAGGACCTGTTCGCCCAGGCCATGCCGGTGCCCGAAGCCGAGGAGCCCGAGCAGGGGGACGCCGCGGCCGTGCTGGAGCGGCCGGAGCCGGAGGAGCGGTCCTGGCGGGCCGGCCAGGACGTCAGGCACGCGGAGTACGGGCACGGCTGGGTCCAGGGGAGCGGGCTGGGCCGGGTGACGGTGCGGTTCGAGACGCCGCAGTCCCCTCCGGGGCGGGTGCGGACGTTTTCCGTCGACGATCCTGCGCTGGAGTCGGCCGATCCGTTGCCGCTGGTCTCGGACGCCGTCCTTCAGGTCTCCTCGGAGCCCGCCAGTTTGCCGAAGTCGTGGTCCGGGACCGGGGGTGAGACCACGTCGAGGCCGTAGTGGTGGTAGAGCTGGAGTTCCTGTTCGGGGGAGAGGTGGCGGCCCACGCCGAAGTCGGGGGCGTCCTTGATCAGGGCGCGGTCGAAGGGGACGTGGAGGGAGCCTTCCACCAGTTCGCTCGGTTCCAGGGGGACGAAGGCGTCGCGGGAGAACAGTCCGGTGCGTATGGCCGCCCATTCGGGGACGCCGGTCGCGTCGTCGAGGTACACCTCGTCGATCGTGCCGATCTTGGTGCCGTTGCGGTCGAACGCCTTGCGGCCGATCAGGTTGCGCGGATCGATCTCGGTCTGCACGGTCCGTCTCCCTCCACTTGGTCGCAACTCATCCGTAAGCACTACAAAAGAGCAGAATCAGTCAGGCGGCCACTCGAGGGCCCCGGCGTTGGCCTCGCTGGTAGGCTGACAGCGGCTGCTGACCCCGTGCGGGAGAGTCCTCCGACCACCTCGGAGGCGCCGAAGGAGCAAATCCTCCCCGGAATCTCTCAGGCTCACGTACCGCACGGACGAGGTCACTCTGGAAAGCAGGGCGGGTGCCGACGGCACCGGCTCTCACCGACGGTGAAAACCGGGTGCCCTCGGGCGACCCGGTGAAGCTCTCAGGTTGAGATGACAGAGGGGGAGGCCGTCCGGGCACCCGTGCAGTGGTGCCCCTCGAAGGTCGCGTCAGACCAGGAGGCCTCCGCAATGACCGCCCACCGCATTCCGCTCTCGGAGCTCGAAGCGGGCATCCCGTTCGAGCAGCGTCACATCGGGCCCGACCAGGAGGCGCGGGCGAAGATGCTCGCGCACGTCGGCTACGGCTCGCTGGACGAGCTGACCGCCGCGGCGGTCCCCGATGTGATCAAGAACGCCGACGCCCTCGACCTGCCCGGCGCCCGCACCGAGGCCGAGGTGCTCGCCGAGCTGCGCGCGCTCGCCGACCGCAACCAGGTCCTCGACTCCATGATCGGCCTGGGCTACTACGGGACGTTCACCCCGCCCGTCATCCTGCGCAACGTCATGGAGAACCCGGCCTGGTACACGGCTTACACCCCGTACCAGCCGGAGATCTCCCAGGGCCGGCTCGAAGCGCTGCTGAACTTCCAGACCATGGTCGCCGAGCTCACCGGCCTGCCCACCTCCGGCGCCTCCCTCCTGGACGAGGGCACCGCCGCCGCCGAGGCCATGGCGCTCTCCCGCCGCATGGGCAGGAACAAGAAGGGCCTCTTCCTGGTCGACGCGGACGCGCTGCCGCAGACCATCGCCGTCATCCAGACCCGCGCGGAGCCGACCGGCGTCGAGGTCGTCGTCGCCGACCTCTCCGAGGGCATCCCGGCCGAGGTCGCCGAGCGCGAGATCAACGGTGTGCTGATCCAGTACCCGGGCGCCTCCGGCGCCGTACGCGACATCAAGCCGGTCATCGACCAGGCGCACGAGCTGGGCGCCCTGGTCACCGTCGCCGCCGATCTGCTCGCGCTGACCCTGCTCACCTCTCCGGGCGAGCTGGGCGCCGACATCGCCGTCGGCACCACCCAGCGCTTCGGCGTGCCGATGGGCTTCGGCGGTCCGCACGCCGGCTACATGGCCGTGCACGAGAAGTTCGCGCGCAGCCTGCCCGGCCGGCTCGTGGGCGTGTCCGTCGACGCCGACGGCAACAAGGCCTACCGCCTCGCCCTGCAGACCCGTGAGCAGCACATCCGCCGCGAGAAGGCCACCAGCAACATCTGCACCGCGCAGGTGCTGCTCGCCGTGATGGCCGGCATGTACGCCGTCTACCACGGGCCGGAGGGCCTGAAGACCATCGCCCGCCGTACGCACCGGTACGCCACCCTCCTCGCCGAGGGCCTGAAGGCCGCCGGCGTGGAGATCGTGCACGGCGCGTTCTTCGACACCGTCACCGCGCGCGTGCCCGGCAAGGCCGCCCAGGTCGCCGCCGCCGCCCGGGACAACGGCGTCAACCTGCACCTCGTCGACGCCGACCACGTCTCGATCGCCTGCGACGAGACCACCAAGCGTGCGCAGCTCGCCGCGGTGTGGTCCGCGTTCGGCGTCGAGGCCGACATCGAGGCACTGGACGCGACCGCCGAGGACACCCTCCCCGAGGCGCTGCTGCGCACCGACGCCTACCTCACCCACCCGGTCTTCCACCAGCACCGCTCCGAGACCGCGATGCTGCGCTACCTGCGCCGGCTCGCCGACCGCGACTACGCGCTCGACCGCGGCATGATCCCGCTGGGCTCCTGCACCATGAAGCTCAACGCGACCACCGAGATGGAGCCGGTCACCTGGCCCGAGTTCGGCCAGCTGCACCCCTTCGCGCCCGCCGGGCAGGCCGAGGGCTACCTCACGCTCATCCGCGAGCTGGAGGAACGTCTCGCCGAGGTCACCGGCTACGACAAGGTCTCCCTGCAGCCGAACGCCGGCTCCCAGGGCGAACTGGCCGGCCTGCTCGCCGTACGCGGCTACCACCGCGCCAACGGCGACGAGCAGCGCACCGTCTGCCTGATCCCGTCCTCCGCGCACGGCACCAACGCGGCCAGCGCCGTGATGGCCGGCATGAGGGTCGTCGTCGTCAGGACCGCCGAGGACGGCGAGATCGACGTCGAGGACCTGCGGGCGAAGATCGAGCAGTACCGCGACGAGCTGGCGGTGCTGATGATCACCTACCCGTCCACGCACGGCGTGTTCGAGGAGCACGTCGCCGACATCTGCGCCCGGGTGCACGAGGCCGGCGGTCAGGTGTACGTCGACGGCGCCAACCTCAACGCCCTGGTCGGTCTCGCCAAGCCGGGCCACTTCGGCGGTGACGTCTCCCACCTGAACCTGCACAAGACGTTCTGCATCCCGCACGGCGGCGGCGGCCCCGGCGTCGGCCCGGTCGCGGTCCGCTCGCACCTGGCGCCGTACCTGCCGAACCACCCGCTGCAGCCGGCCGCCGGCCCGGAGACCGGCGTCGGTCCGATCTCGGCCGCTCCCTGGGGCTCCGCGGGCATCCTGCCCATCTCCTGGGCCTACGTCCGTCTGATGGGCGGCGAGGGCCTCAAGCGGGCCACTCAGGTCGCCGTGCTGTCGGCGAACTACATCGCCAAGCGCCTCGAGCCGCACTACCCGGTGCTCTACACCGGCCCCGGCGGCCTGGTCGCGCACGAGTGCATCATCGACCTGCGCCCGCTGACCAAGGCGACCGGCGTGAGCGTGGACGACGTGGCCAAGCGGCTGATCGACTACGGCTTCCACGCGCCGACCATGTCCTTCCCGGTGGCCGGCACCCTGATGATCGAGCCGACCGAGTCGGAGGACCTCACCGAGCTGGACCGGTTCTGCGACGCGATGATCGCCATCCGCGCGGAGATCGAGAAGGTCGGATCCGGGGAGTGGCCGGCGGAGGACAACCCGCTGCGGAACGCCCCGCACACCGCCGCCGCGCTCGGCGGTGAGTGGAAGCACGCCTACGGCCGCGAGGAGGCCGTCTTCCCGGCCGGGGTGTCGGCCGCCGACAAGTACTGGCCGCCGGTGCGCCGTATCGACCAGGCCTTCGGCGACCGCAACCTGGTGTGCTCCTGCCCGCCGCTGGACGCGTACGAGGACTGAGCGAACGGCATTCTCCAAGGGCCCCGTCCGGACTCCGGGCGGGGCCCTTGGCCCGTCACGCGGCCTGTCACGCCGTCGCGAGGGACACCTCGGTCGCCTTGATGAGGGCGACCACGTCGGAGCCCACGAACAGGCCGAGGTCGGCGACCGCGTCCTTGGTGATCGCCGCGGTCAGGACGCCCCCGTCGACGGTGATCTTCACCGTTGCCATGACCGCGCCGGTCGTCAGGCCGGTGACCGCGCCGGGAAGCTGGTTGCGGATCGACAGGCCCTCCACCCGCCGGGTGGCCACGGAGACCTCCGTCGACTTCACCAGGGCGCGGACGGAGGAGCCGGGGGCGAGGGCCAGTTCGTCGGCGGACTCCTTGGTGACGGCCGCCACGAGGTGCTGGCCGCCGTCCAGCCGGAGCCTGACGATGGCCATGGCCTCGCCCGGATGGACCTCGGTGACGGTGCCGGGGAGCTGGTTGCGGATGCTCAGGGTCATGGACACTCACCGTAGGGCGCCCGACCGTTCAGGCCGGGTACGCGTGCGTCTGCGTCGCTTTGACCGTCGCCCAGACAGCAGACCCGGGGTGCAGGCCGAGGTCGGCCGCGGCGAGCGTGGTGAGATCGGCGGCGAGCGGCAGTTCGCCGGTGAGGTCGGCGCGGATCTGGTCGCCGTGCGTCTCCAGGCCTGCCACCTCGCAGCGCCACAGGTTGCGGGCGCTGGCGCCGGTGGGCCGGTCCCGGAACAGGGTGACGGCGGACGGCGGGAACGCCACGAACGCCGGACCGTCCAGCTCCTCGGTCGTGGTGATCGACGGCCCCGCGTCGAGCCGCACGGTGTGGCCGTCGGCCCGGCCGCGGTAGAGGTTGAGGCCGACGAGCTGGGCGATGTAGTCGGTGCGCGGGCGGCGGGCGATGTCGGCGGGGGCGCCCTCCTGGACCACGCTGCCGCGCTCGATCACCACCAGCCGGTCCGCGAGCACCATGGCGTCCAGCGGGTCGTGCGTGACCAGGACGGCCACGGCCTCGAACTCGGCCAGATGCCGGCGCAGTTGTGCGCGCACCTCCAGGCGCGTGCGGGCGTCCAGCGCCGCCAGCGGCTCGTCCAGGAGCAGCAGCCGGGGGCGGGTGGCCAGGGCGCGGGCCAGGGCCACGCGCTGGGCCTGGCCGCCGGACAGGCGGCGCGGCTTGGCGCCCGCGTGCGCGGCGAGGCCCATCCGGTCCAGCCAGGCCGCCGCCTGCGCGCGGGCCTCCGCCTTGCCCGCGCCCTGGCAGCGGGGGCCGAAGGCGACGTTGTCCAGGGCGGACAGGTGGGGGAAGAGCAGGTAGTCCTGGAAGACCACGCCGACCGGACGGGACTCCGGGGGAGTGCGGTCCAGCGCGGTGCCGTCCAGACGCAGGTGACCCGCGGTGAGCGGGGTGAGGCCGGCCAGGGCGCGCAGGGCGGTGGTCTTCCCGGCGCCGTTGGGGCCGAGGAGGGCGACGACGTCACCGGGGGCGGCGGTGAGGGCGAGGTCCAGGCGGAAGCCGGGGCGGTCGACTATGAGGCGGGCGTCCAGGCCGGCGGTGTGCGGGCCGTCGGTGCTCCGTGGGGGCTGAGCGCCGCCGGAGGCTGCGCACGGTTGCTGGGGGGCGTCGGCCTCGTCGGTGGGTGCGGGGTGTCGCTGCGGCGGGTGGGCGTTCGTCATGAGGTGGTCATCCAGCGGTCGCGCAACCCGGCCAGGACCGCGATCGACACCGCCAGCAGGACCAGGCTCAGGGCGATCGCGGCGTCGGGGTCGTTCTGCAGGGCCAGATAGACCGCGAGGGGCATGGTCTGGGTACGGCCGGGGAAGTTGCCCGCAAAGGTGATGGTCGCGCCGAACTCGCCGAGCGCGCGCGCCCAGGCGAGGACCGCGCCCGCCGCGATGCCGGGCGCGATCAGCGGCAGCGTGACCCGGCGGAACGCGGTGAACCGGGACGCGCCCAGCGTGGCCGCCGCCTCCTCGTACCGCGGGTCGGCGGCGCGCAGGGTGCCCTCGACGCTGATGACCAGGAACGGCATCGCGACGAACGCCTCGGCGAGCACGACCCCGGCGGTGGTGAACGGCAGCGTGATCCCGAACCAGGCGTCCAGCCACCGCCCGATCACCCCGTTGCGGCCGAGCGCGAGGAGCAGCGCCACACCGCCGACCACCGGCGGCAGCACCAGCGGCAGGGTCACCAGGGCCCGTACGAACCCCCGGCCGGGGAACTCCGTGCGGGCCAGCAGCCAGGCCAGCGGCACGCCCAGGACGAGGCTGACGGCCGTCGCCGCCGTGGCGCTGACCAGCGACAGCTGGAGCGCCTGCCACACCTCGGTGCTGGACAGCTGCTGCGGCAGGCTGCGCCAGGGCGCGCGGACGAGCAGCGCGACAAGCGGCAGCAGCAGGAACGCCAGCGCCAGCAGGCCCGGCAGCAGCAGCGGCAACGGAACCCCGCGCCGGCCCCCCGCGCCGACGCGGCGGCGCCGCGGCCGGCCCGTGCGGGGACCGGTCGCGGCACCGGGTTCGAGAAGCGAGGTCACGGCTTGAGGAATCCGGCCTCGCCGAGCACCTTCTGGCCCTCGGCGGACCGCACGAGGGCGATGAACGCCTTGGCGGCTGAGGCGTTCGGCGCGTTCTTCAGCAGGACGATCGGGTAGTCGTTCATCGCCTTGGCCGACTCGGGGAACTCCACGCCCTCCACCTTGCCACCCGCGGACCTCACATCGGTCTTGTAGACGACCGCGGCGTCCGCCTCCTTCAGTTCCACCTTGTTCAGGGCGGACTTGACGTCCTGCTCGTAGGAGACCGGGGTGAGCTTGAGGCCGGCGGCGTCGAGGGCCTTCTGGGCTGCTGCGCCGCACGGCACGGTCTTGTCGCACAGCACGACCTTCAGGCCGGACTTGGTGAGGTCCTTCAGCGAGGACACCTTGTCGGGGTTGCCCGGCAGGGTGGCGATCTCCAGCTGGTTGCGGACGAAGGTGGCCGGGGTGCCGGAGGCGTCCTTCTTGTCCGTCACGATCGCCATGGTCTTGGGGCTGGCGGCGGCGAAGACGTCCGCCGGGGCACCGCCGGTGATGCTCGCTGCGAGTGTGTCGCTGCCGCCGAAGTTGAAGCTGACCTTGGTGCCCGGGTGCTCCTTCTCGAACTCCTTGCCCAGGGTCGTGAAGCTCTCCTTGAGCGAGGCGGCGGCGAACACGGTGACGTCGCCGGTCGGCTTCGGTGAGGCGGAACCCGGTGCGCCCGACGCCGAGTCCTTCGAGTCCGAGGACGAAGAGCAGGCGCTGAGGGCCATCAGGGCGGCGGCTCCCGCACCGGCCAGCTGCAGGATCCGCCGGGTCCGGCGCACGGAACGGGTCTTCACGGTGGTACTCCTCGCGTTCTGCGGAACATCGGTCGCGCCCTGTCGGGGCCGGGAAGGCCGGCCGCTCGCCGATGATTCTGCCGCATGTGCCAGGCATAAGTCTCCTGTCGCATCGCATGAGCAGCGAAGTTGTGATGTGGAGCTTGCATGTGCGTTTGTACGGCCCCGGTTGGCGGGTACGGTCCAGCGGGAGGTGCCCGCCGATGACGCTCGCCCGACTCACCCTGACCGGCGACCTCGCCCGGCCCGCCCGGCTCACCGTCCCGGAGCTGCTCCGCTGGCCGCAGCACCGGGTGGACGTCAGCTTCGAGTGCGCCACCAGCGGCCTCCAGCACCACCGCTTCACCGGCCCGCGCCTGTACGACGTCCTAGCCGACGCGGGGCCCGGTTTCGACCCGGTGCGGCGCAAGGACCGGCTGCGCTTCCTCATCGCCGTCTCCGGCGCGGACGGCCACCACGCGGTGCTGTCCTGGGCCGAGATCGACCCGGACTTCGCGGCCGCGCCCGTCCTGCTGGGCGTGTGCGTCGACGACACCCCGCTGGACGCGGCCGGCCCCCAACTGGTGCTCCCGCAGGACCGGTGCGGGGGCCGGCACATCAGCGGTATCACGGCGATCCGGGTGGACGGCGACTACCACTGTGCCGGTCCGCCGCGCACCGAACACGGTCGCGCGTCGGCTTGGTGACGGCGAGGACTCGTACGGACGGTCGCGCGTCGGCTTGGTGACGGCGAGGACTCGTACGGACGGTCGCGCGCGGCTGTGGGGACAGCGCGGACTCATGCGGACGGCGCTGCGTCGGCTGTGTGGACGGCGAGGATCCGTGCGACGGTCGCGCGCCGGCTTGGTGATGGCGATGACTCGTACGGGCGGCCCTGCGTCGGCTGTGTGGACGGTGAGGAGCCGTACGACGGTCGCGCTTCGGCTGGTGACGGCGCGGACTAGACGGGCGGCGCTGCGTCGGCTGTGTTGACGGCGAGGATCTGCACGAGGGGCGCGCTTCGGCTTGGTGACGGCGCGGACTTGACGGGCGGCGCTGCGTCGGCTGCGTGGACGGCGAGGATCTGCACGAGGGGCGCGCGCTGGCTGTGCGGACGGCGCGGATCCGCATGACGGCCGCGTGCCTGCTGCGTAAATGGCGAGGACTCGTACGGCTGGTCGCGAGCAGGCTGCCTGGACGGCTCGGATCTGCACGACGGTCACGCGCGTCGGGCAGTCTGTGGACCTGTGTCGGCTTGGTGGGCGGCGAGGACCCGCACGCCGGTCGCACGCAGGTTGTGGGGACGGCGACCGTACAGGCGGCCACGGGCCGGGCCGGCTCCGTGGACGGCGACGACCCGTCCGAACCTCGCGCGCGGCGCCCCGCGGGGTCACGCTGCTCGGCCGGTGCCGGGCAAGGCGGGGCCCGGGTCAGACGCGGTCGATGTGTACGTTGGTGGACTTCACGCGTGCGGTGGCCTCCATGCCGACCTCCAGGCCCAGTTCCTCGACGGCCTCTCGGGTCAGTAGGGAGACGAGCCGGTGCGGGCCGGCCTGGATCTCCACCTGGGCGGCGACGTCGCCGAGTTTGATGGCCGTGACGATGCCGGGGAAGGCGTTGCGGACGGAGGTGTGGGAGGGCTGGTCCTCCTCGCCGCCGGCCTTGGCCAGTTCGACCGAGAACGCGGCCAGGTCCCGGCCGTCGATGAGCCGCCGCCCGGCCTCGTCGCGATGGGTCGCCACCCGGCCCGCGTCGGCCCAGCGGCGGGCGGTGTCGGGGCTCACGCCGAGCAGCCGTGCCGCCTGGCCGATCGTGTAGGACTGCATGCCGGTCACGATAGGACCACGGCAGGGGATCCGTGGACACGGGCCTGCCGTGGGGGACGACGTGTCAGCGCGGGGGCTCCCCGAGGGGTCTCACCCGGTGTGCACCCGGGGCCGGCGTTCGCGGTTGGGCTCCGCCTCGCGCAGGACCTCGCGGGTGACCGGGGCGACCTCGCCCTGGCCGAAGAGGAAGAAGCGCAGGAAGTTGGCGAAGGGGGTGCCCTCGGTCCACTCGAAGTAGATGTGCGGGGTGCAGCCCGTCATGTCCCGGGCGTGCAGCAGAAAGGCCGCGAGGGCGTTGGAGATGGAGGAGTGCTCCAGGGTGAGCACGCGGTAGCGCTCGTGCAGGACCTCGCCGCGCACGGTCATGCTCGCCTCGAACTCGGACGGGTCGGTGATCTTGACCTCGAGGAAGACGAAGTCCTCCTGCTCGGGCATGTCGTTGTCGGCGCGGATCTGCTCGATCTTGTCGCGGTACTCGGCCTTGTCCCGGTGGCCGGGCTCGTTGGCGATGAAGCGCATCTTCCGGCTGGCCATGTCCCGGATGAATCGTTCCGCCATGGGGTCGAGCGTCACGGTGGTCACCCGCAGCTCGAAGGCGCGCGCCAGCCGGGACAGGAACGACACCAGGATGATGCCCGCGATGAAGCAGGCGCCGATCTTCACACCGTCCGGGCGCTCGATGACGTTGACGACGGTGGTGTAGAGGAACACCGCCGCGATCACGCCGAACCCGATCGTCCACTTGCGCTGCCCCGCCTTGCGCGCGGCTATGGTCACCGCGATCGCGGCCGAGCTGATCAGCACCAGCACACCGGTGGCGTACGCGCCGCCCTGCTTGTCGACATTGGCGTCGAAGATCCAGGTCACCAGGAACGCGATCAGCGTGAAGACGATGACCATGGGCCGGACCGCGCGGGCCCAGTGCGGGGCCATGCCGTAGCGCGGGAGATAGCGCGGCATGAGGTTCAGCAGGCCGGCCATCGCGGAGGCGCCGGCGAACCACAGGATGGCGATGGTCGAGACGTCGTACACCGTGCCGAAGCCTCCGCCGAGGTACTGGTGCGCGAGGTAGGCGAGGGCGCGGCCGTTGGCGGGGCCGCCCGTCTTGAAGTCGTCCGCCGGGATCAGCAGCGTGGTGATGAAGCTGGTGGTGATCAGGAAGCCGCTCATGATGAGCGCGGCGGTCGTCAGCAGCTTCTTGGCGTCCCGGATCCGGCCGGTCGGCTTCTCCTCGGTGTCCCCGGGATCGCCCTGCACGTGCGGCATGACGGCGACACCGGTCTCGAAGCCGGACAGACCGAGGGCCAGCTTCGGGAACACGATCAGGGCTACGCCGACCATCACGAAGACGTTCCCGTGTTGCGCCGTCAGGGCGCCGGTCCAGTCGGTGACCACGTGTCCGGCGGTGACGACGTGCCAGAGACCGACGATCACGACGACCAGGTTGAGCGCGAGGTAGATCCCGACCAGGGCGACCGCGACACCGATCGCCTCGAGGAAGCCCTTGAGGAAGACGGCGCCGAGCAGCGCCACCAGGAACAGCGTGATCAGCATCTGGTGGCCGTGCAGGGCGCTGGTCAGATGCGGGTTCTCCACCAGGTGGGTGGAGGCGTCGGCGGCCGACAGGGTGATGGTGATCAGGAAGTCGGTGGCCGCGAAGCCCAGCAGCGTCAGGACGAACAGCTTGCCCTGCCAGAACGACAGCAGCCGCTCCAGCATGGCGATGGAGCCCTCGCCGTGCGGGCTCTCCTCGGCCACCCTCCGGTAGACCGGCAGGGCGCCGGCGAGGGTGACGAGGACCAGCACGATCGTCGCGATGGGGGACAGCAGACCGGCCGCCAGGGCCGCGATGCCCGGCTGGTAGCCGAGGGTCGAGAAGTAGTCGACGCCGGTCAGGCACATCACCCGGTACCAGCGCTGCCCCTTGTGCGGGGGTTCCGGCGCGGCGTGTGGTCCGGTGTGGCCACCGCCCTTGCCCATGTCGGACAGGCCCTCCAGCATCCAGTTGCGCAAGCGACTGGGAGGGGGGTGCTCGGTCGTGGCCATCGGGGGCTCTCCTGTGTGCGGCTCAGCTCTTTTCCGGCCATCCCGCGGACGGCGGCACCAGCGTATGCGGAGAGTGATGCCAGGGCCCACGGATCCGGGCCCAGGAGGCGTCAATCTTGCGTTAAGAATGACCCGCGGGCGACGGGGCCGCACCAAGAAGGCGAGGCCGGAGGCGTTGGCCGGGTGGTACGGCGGTTACGGTCGCCGGTCGTGCCGTCGGCCCGTCGTCGGCCACCGAGCGTCATGATGGGGGCTCGGACGCATCGCCGCGCCGGGATTCCCGGCTGCTCCGTTCCCGGTTACTCCAGGCCGGAGGCGCGGAACACCGCCCGGGCCGTCTCGCTGTCGAGGCGGCGGGCGAGGCGGTGCAGGGGGGTCGTGCCGCACACCAGGGTGCCGGCCGCCTCGGAGATCCGGGCGCCCTCGTCGAGCAGGTGCCACAGGCCGGGGTTGCGGATCAGGACCGCGGGGTCGATCTCGGTGCGGTTGCCGAGGGCGTCGCGCAGCACCAGGCGCTGGGCGACGCCGCCCAGCGGCCGCACGGCCACCAGCAGATCGGTGCGGACCCGGCGCGTGCGCAGCAGCCGGCGGGTGGCCAGCCAGCCGGCACCGGCCGAGACCCGCACCGGGAACAGGACGAGGAACAGCAGCACGGCGATGCCCGCCCACAGGGCACCGTGCCACCACGTGAGGGAGCCGGCCGCCCGGTCGATGACCAGCAGCAGCGCCAGCAGCGCACCGGCACAGCGGACGGACCGGCGCACGTCCGCCGCCCAGTCGCGGTCGTGCACCGTGCCGACGCCACCGGCCGGACAGGAGCGGGTGCGCCGGGTGCGGGTGTCCTCGCGGTGCCTCATGACGCAGACGTTAGACAGTCCAGGTGCCGCTGGAGCGCTTCCGCGGCCCACGTTGACGGGGTCCTGACGGCAGGGTGGCGGTTCTTGACGCAGCGGCAACGCGACGGGTGTGCCGGGGCGCCCCGATCCGTGCCGTGCCGCCGCCGGCGCCGCGCCGCGCGGGTCACGCCGCTGTGCCGTTCGAGCGCCCCGCTCCCGGCGGTCTTGTCGCGCACGCGCCGAGCGGCGCGTCGTATCCGCTCGGGGTCGCACGCCCTCACAGCCTCCGGATGTCCATGCGCAGATGCCAGGCGTTGCGCCGGTGGACGGACAGCAACTCGGACTCCAGGGGCGACGGAGGCACCGCGAGCACCGGGCAGACCGCGTGTGCCAGGCAGTGCCGGGAGACGCGACCGGAGAAGGCGCGCTGGAGACCGCGCCGGCCCGCGCCCACGACCAGGACGTCGTCCTCCCGGTCGGCGGTCGCGACCAGTGCCGGTCCCGGAGCGCCGCGGACCACGAGGGCGTGCAGGGGCACACCGGGGGAGTCGCCGCCGAAGATCTCCTCCAGTACCGAGGCGAGCCGCTGCCGGGCCAGCCGCTGCCAGTCCTCGACGAGCAGACCGGCGGCGGGGGAGCGGCGCGCGGCCGGGTCACCGCCGGGCGGCTCCCAGGCCAGCACCGGCCACAGTTCCGCTCCCAGCCGGCGGGCCAGCGCGGTGGCCCGCCGCAGGGCCGTGACGCTGCCCAGGGAGCCGCTCACTCCGACCACCACACGGGGGGCCACTGAGGCGTCGTAACCGGACACCCTTCCATCCCACTCCCGTCCCGGCGATTAGACCAGTCGGGTGAACGGTGTCCTTCTCACCGGGTTCGGGCACGGCTGTCCGGCCGTACCCGATCGCGCCTCTCACCGCTAGGATTCGAGGTCACAGTCGAAACTTTCGAACCTTTCGAGGCCACCATGCGGACGTACGACAACCCCGTCCTCCCCGGTTTCCACCCCGACCCGAGCGTGTGCCGGGTCGGGGACGACTACTACCTGGTCTGCTCCAGCTTCGAGTACTTCCCGGGCGTCCCGATCTTCCACAGCCGCGACCTGGTGCACTGGCGCCAGATCGGCAACGTCCTCGACCGGCCGGGTCAGTTGGCGCTGCCGGACGACACGCCCGCCTCGGGCGGCGTCTACGCCCCGACGATCCGGTACCACGACGGGCTCTTCCACGTCATCACCACGAGCGTCGGCGCCGGCGGCACCTTCCTCGTCACCGCGGAGCGTCCCGAGGGTCCCTGGTCGGACCCGGTGGGGATCGGCCTGCCCGGCATCGACCCCGATCTGGCCTGGGACGAGGACGGTTCCTGCTGGTGCGCCATGGCCGGGGTCACCGTGGCCCGGATCGATCCGCGCACCGGCGAGGTACTCGAAGGCCCGCTGCCGATGTGGTCCGGCACCGGCCTGAGGGACCCCGAGGCGCCGCATCTGTACCGGATCGGCGAGTGGTGGTACCTGCTGCTCGCCGAGGGCGGGACCGCACTGGGCCACGGTGTCTCGGCCGCGCGCGCCCGCTCCCCGCGCGGCCCCTGGGAACCGGCGCCGGGCAACCCGCTGCTGTCCCACCGCGGTTCGGCCTCGCCGATCCAGTGCACCGGCCATGCCGACCTGGTGCAGGCGGTGGACGGCACCTGGTGGATGGTGCTGCTCGGCACCCGGCCGCGCGGCTACTTCCCGGAGTTCCACGTCCTCGGCCGGGAGACCTTCCTGGTGCCGGTGGAGTGGGCCGACGGCTGGCCCCGGGTGGGCCCGGTGGGCGAGCGGCATCCCGCGCCGGCCGCCTGGTCCCCGGTCGAACCGCCCCCGGTGCGCGACGACTTCACCTCACCGGTGCTCGCGCCGTACTGGATATCGCCGCGCCGCAGGCCCGAGGGATGCTGGTCGCTCACCGAGCGGCACGGCCGGCTCACGCTGACCGCCTGCGGGGACAGCCTCGACAGGCCCGGCCACACCTTCGTCGGCCGCCGCCAGCAGCACCTCGACTGCCGCGCCGCCGCCCGTCTGGAGCCCGGAGCCGGCCGGGCGGGACTGTCCGTCCGCCTGGACGAGGAGCATCACTACGACCTGGAGGTGGCCGGGGGAGGCGACGCCGCCGGAGCGGACACGGCGAACGGCCGCGCGGCCGCGGGGAGCCGCCCGCCGGCCGGCTCGCCCGACGACCCGGAGCCGGCGGGGCCGGACGGCCTCCGCGTGGGCACGCGCACCGCGGCCGTCGTCGTCCGGATCGGTCCTGTACGGCAGCGCGTCGCCGAACTCCCCCTGCCGGCGGGGCCGGTGACCCTGGCCGTCGACATTCGCGCGACCCGGAACCCGGGCCCCGGGAGCGGCCCCGACATCCTCGTCTTCTCGGTCGAGACCGCGGAGGGAGCCGTGCGACTGGCCGAGCTGGACGGGCGTTATCTGTCCACTCAGGTGGCCACCGGATTCACCGGACGGGTCATCGGGATGTACGTCACCGAAGGCCGCGCCGCCTTCGACTGGTTCGACTACGCGCCCGCGATCTCCTGCACGACACCTTGACGCCCCCCGTACGCCTTCCTAGAGTCGCCGGGCGAAGCGTTCGGTAGATCATTCGAATGTTTCGAAGTCCCAAGCTCTGCCCGCTTGTGCCCGTCGGCGCCGTCAAGGCCGACCACCCCTTTGAGAGTCAGGAGTCGCACCATGCCCGGAAAGAGCACGCGTCTCAGAGTCGCCGGCGTCCTCGCGGCCGCCCTGGTGGCCGCCGGCGTCGCCACCGGCCCCGCCGCGCAGGCCGCGCCCGCCCACACCCGGCAGCCCACCCTCGCCGACCTGGCCGAGCGCCACGGACGGTACTTCGGCAGCGCCACCGACAACCCCGAGCTCACCGACAGCGCCTACACGAAGATCCTCGGCAGTCAGTTCGACATGATCACGCCCGGCAACGGCATGAAGTGGTACGCCACCGAGCCGCAGCAGGGCGTCTTCGACTGGACCAACGGTGACCAGATCGTCGACCTGGCCCGGAAGAACCACCAGAAGGTGCGCGCCCACACCCTGGTGTGGCACAGCCAGCTGCCCGACTGGCTCACCTCGAAGCAGTGGACCGCGAGCGAACTGCGGGCGGTGCTGAAGAAGCACATCACCACCGAGGTGCGGCACTACCGGGGCAAGGTGTACTCCTGGGACGTCGTCAACGAGGCCTTCAACGAGGACGGCACCTACCGCGAGACCCTCTGGTACAAGACCCTTGGTCCGGGCTACATCGCCGACGCGCTGCGCTGGGCCCACGAGGCCGACCCGCACGCCAAGCTCTACCTGAACGACTACAACATCGAGGCGGTCGGCCCGAAGAGCGACGCCTACTACGCGCTGGTCAAGGACCTCAAGGCGAAGGGCGTGCCGCTCGACGGCATCGGCTTCCAGACCCATCTGGCGCTGCAGTACGGCTATCCCACCACCATCGAGGAGAACCTGCGCCGCTTCTCCGCCCTGGGCCTGGACACCGCCCTCACCGAGGTCGACGTCCGGATGCAGCTGCCCGCGACCGCCGACAAGCTGGCCGAGCAGGCGAGCTGGTACGGGGATCTGACCAAGGCCTGTCTGAGCGTCCGCCGCTGCGTCGGCATCACCATCTGGGACTTCACCGACAAGTACTCCTGGATCCCGGGCGTCTTCCCGGGCGAGGGCGCGGCCCTGCCGTGGGACGAGCAGCTGAACCCCAAGCCGGCGTACCAGGCGCTGCGCGAGGCGCTGCGATAGCACCCGGCTACCGAGGGTAGCCACGCCCGGACACACGTCGGGGCCGGTGCGCACGGACACGTGCGGCCGGCCCCTCTTTTCTTCCTCTTCGTGCTCCGCTCGGGCTTAGGGCTCCGCTCAGGCGGCCGTCATCACCTGCTCCGCACCGAGCGGGCGGTGCGGGGCGATGATCCGGCCGTCGGGCAGCAGCTCACCGGTGTCTTCGAAGAGGAGCACGCCGTTGCACAGCAGACTCCATCCCTGCTCCGGGTGGTGCGCCACGAGACGGGCGGACTCCCGGTCGGCGGATTCGGCTGGCGGGCACGGCGGCTGGTGCTGGCACATGGGTGGGATCTCTCGCTCTGTCGTGGTCATGGCCGTCCCCCGTGGTGTTGAGTCGGTCGGAACCCAGTGTTGCCCTCTCGGCGTCGTTCCGCAGGGATTTCGCAGCACGGCTTCCCACAGGTTCATGACGCGTCACCCGCGCGGACGGTTCAGCCCAAGTGCCCTGTCACTTCGGGTGGTTCGCACTGGCCGGATCGGGCTAGTCATCGCAGGCCAGGCCGCTGACATGGGCGTACCCCGCCGCCCTTGCGGGCATGCGGGGTACGCGGGCGTTCGGTCAGGCGGGTGAACCGAGCACGGGCGGTCCGAGCAGCGGCACCGGGGTCGCGCGATGGGTCAGCACCGGAAGCAGCTCGGTGACCCGGAACGGGCGGTGCGCCGGTATGCCGGGCGGGGCCGGCGCGAGCGGCACGAGCAGATCGGTGTCCGCCGGGTGACCCTCGGCCCCGTCGGCGGTGAGGTCGCCGTGCAGCCACAGGGTGAGCATGTACAGGCCGGGCAGGGACAGCAGGCGCGCCTGGTACGGCTGTGGCAGGGCCTCGGCCTGGTGCAGGGCGCGTTCGGTGGAGGTGACGTACGGGCCCTCGAAGAAGTGCGAGAAGGCCCAGCCGTCCGGGGTGAGCATGGTCTCGGCCGCGGCCACCGCCCGATCGCCGCAGCGGATCAGGAAGCGCCAGCCGGCCAGTCGCGTCGCGGACAGGCCCTGTGCGGTGATCCGGTCCAGGACGTGCACGGGCAGCGGGAGTTCGGGTGTGGTCGGCCCCTGCGCGGCGCGCAGGGAGGGGGTGCGTGCCTCACGGACCGCGGTGGGGGAACCGAGGGCGGTGAGGACGGAACGCAGGGCAGGCGCGGGGGCAGGGGGCACGTGCAGCGGCATGTGGGTCGCCTCTCGTTCGACAGGCGCGACGGCGCGAGGAGGGATGGGGCGGACGGCGCTGTCTGCTCACGCAAGGCCGGAAGGGTGGAAGCCCGGTCGGGAACATGGGTGCGGCTCGGCCTGCCGCCCGTCGTCGGGACGGCCTGGACACGGCAGGAACCAGGACCGAGGGCGTCAGCCTTCCGCCTTGTGGGCGAAGTTTATATGACGCCTGTTCGGCCGTTGTTTCGTCTACCTTAATCCGGGAAGCCGCGCAAGGCGGTAATAAGCCGACGATTTGCGGGAGTCCTCCCGATTTCCGGACCGCCAGCCCCTCGCTGACCTCGGGATACGCGCCGGTAACGGTCGGCTGAATGTCGTCGGCGTTTTTCACGAGGTGATGGGGGCACCCGGAGGTCCACCGACGCATGCCCCGTGAATGTGCCGCGGGGAACATTCCGACAGAGTAGCGGCTGCCGGGTCCGCGCGGGGGCGTTATGGATCGCTTCCGCTGGGCATCATCCCTGCTGCACCCGGGAGCCCGGCGGCCGGTTCGCCGGCCCGCCCAGCCGAGGAGGGACACTTCGATGGGGGAGAAGGTCGTGGCGGGGCAGTTCGACCTGTCCGATCGTCAGCGCTACCGCGAAAAGCTCCAGAAGTGTCTTGCGGGACTGGAGCGGCTGCTGCGGGAGAAGCGATTCGACCGTCCCAAGAACCTCATGGGAGTCGAGATCGAATTGAATCTCGCCGGGTCCGACGGCATGCCCAAAATGTTGAACGGGCAGGTACTGGAGCGGATCGCGAGCCGCGATTTCCAAACAGAACTCGCCATGTTCAACCTGGAAGTCAACATAGCGCCACACCGATTGGGCGGCCGGGTATTCGACCGGCTCGCCGAGGAGCTGCGCACCTCGCTCGCCTACGCCGACCGCAAGGCCGGGGAGGTGGACGCCGGGATCGTCATGATCGGCATCCTGCCCACCCTCGACCGCGACGACCTGGTCTCCTCCAACCTCTCCGAGGTGGACCGCTACACGCTGCTCAACGATCAGATCGTGGCCGCGCGCGGCGAGGACTTCCGGCTCGACATCGAGGGCGTCGAGCACCTCGTGTGCACCTCCAAGTCGATCGTCCCGGAGGCCGCGTGCACCTCCGTGCAGCTGCACCTCCAGGTGACCCCGGCCCGCTTCGCCGACGTGTGGAACGCGGCCCAGGCGGCGAGCGCCGCGCAGATCGCCGTCGGCGCCAACTCACCGTTCCTGTTCGGTCACGAACTGTGGCGCGAGTCCCGGCCCCCGCTGTTCCTGCAGTCCACCGACACCCGCCCGCCCGAGCTCCAGGCGCAGGGCGTACGGCCGCGCACGTGGTTCGGCGAGCGGTGGATCAGTTCGGCGTACGACCTGTTCGAGGAGAACCTGCGCTACTTCCCGGCGCTCCTTCCCCTGTGCGACGACGAGGACCCGCTGGAGGCCGTCGAGTCGGGCGGCACGCCGAAGCTCGCCGAACTCGTGCTGCACAACGGCACGATCTACCGCTGGAACCGGCCGGTGTACGGCATCGCCGACGGCGTCCCCCATCTGCGGGTGGAGAACCGCGTGCTGCCGGCCGGACCGACCATCACCGACGTGATCGCCAACGCGGCCTTCTACTACGGCCTGGTGCGCGCCCTCGCCGAGGAGTCCCGGCCGGTGTGGACCCGGCTGCCCTTCGCAGCGGCCGAGGCCAACTTCGACGCGGCGTGCCGGTACGGCATCGACGCGCGGCTGGTGTGGCCGAGGCGGGGACGGTACGGCGGCACCGGCGAGGTCGACGCGGTCACCCTGGCCCGCGACGAGCTGCTGCCGCTGGCCTCCGCCGGGCTGGACGCGTGGGGGGTGGAGCCGGCCGACCGGGACCTGTACCTGGGCGTCATCGAGGAGCGGTGCCGGCGCCGGGTGAACGGTGCGTCGTGGCAGACGGCCACGTTCCATCGCTGCCTCGAACAGGGCATGACCCGCGAGGCGGCGCTGGCGGCGACGACGCGGCGCTACGCCGAGCTGATGCATGTCGGAGAGCCGGTGCACACATGGCCGGTGGGGTTGCCGGAACCGGTGCCGCTCGGGTGAACCGGGGGTGCCGGCGGGGCTGAGCGCGGCACCGGCCGCACGGCACGCCCTCGTGGCGGAGCCTCCTCGCGGCGGGGAGAAGGCCCAGCGGCGTGGTCAGTGAGGTGACCGGTGCCTGCCGACGCCCGGGGGGCGGGCGTGTGCCGTGCTCATGTGTCCTCTGCGATCCTTGCCAGGCATAGTGGGCCCCGAGGTCCATGAGCCGGACGGAGGCAGGGGTGCAGGTGGAGGCTGAGTCGGTGGCCGGATCCGGGGCGGGGCGGCGCGACCCGCGGCGGATCCTGCGGGACGAGACGCTGCTCGTCCTCGCCCTGTCGCTGGGCGCGAGCGGGGTCTCCGCGCTGATCAGCTTCATCGGCGCGGTCACCAAGCCGGGCGGCCTGAAGGACCAGGCGGCCACCCTCAACGCGTCGGCCGCCCCCGGCCGCCCCTGGCTCGACCTGGCCTGGCAGCTGTTCGGCATCGCCACCGCGCTGGTCCCCGTCGCACTCGTCGCCCACCTGCTGCTGCGCGAGGGCGGCAGCCTGCGCACGCTCGGCTTCGACCGCACCCGGCCCTGGCCCGACCTGGCCCGCGGCGCCGGCGTCGCGGCCGTGATCGGCAGCACCGGCATCGCCTTCTACCTCACCGCCCGCGGCCTCGGCTTCAACCTCACGGTCGTCCCCGAGGCACTGCCGGACGTGTGGTGGAAGTTCCCGGTGCTGGTCCTGTCGGCGATGCAGAACGCGATCCTCGAAGAGGTCATCGTCGTCGGCTATCTGCTGCGCAGGCTCGGCCAGTTGGGCTGGACCCCGGGAACCGCACTGGCCGCCAGCGCGGTCCTGCGCGGTTCGTACCACCTCTACCAGGGGGTCGGCGGCTTCCTCGGCAACATGGTCATGGGCGTGGTGTTCGTGTACCTGTACCGGCGCTGGGGCCGGGTCGGCCCGCTGGTCGTCGCCCACTCGCTGCTCGACATCGGCGCGTTCGTCGGCTACGCCCTCCTCGCGGGGAAGGTGGGCTGGCTGCCCACGGCGTGACGACCGGCGTGACGACCGGCGCTCAGGCCCGCAGCTCGCCCTCGACGACCGTGACCGCGTGCCCGGTGAGCAGGGTGCGGTCGCCGCGCAGCGCGGTGCGGACCAGGCCGGTGCGGCGGGAGGCCTGGAGCCCGGTGAGCTCGTCGCGTCCCAGGCGTGCGGACCAGTGCGGGGCGAGTGCGGTGTGGGCGCTGCCGGTGACCGGGTCCTCGTCGATGCCGACGTTCGGGAAGAAGCAGCGGGACACGAAGTCGTAGCCCCGGGACGGATCGTCGGCGCGGGCGGTGGCGATGACGCCGCGCGACGAGAAGGCGCCGAGCGACCTGTGGTCCGGCGCGAGACCCAGGACCGTCTTCTCGTCGGCCAGTTCCAGCAGCAGGTCGCCCACGTTCGGGCCGGTGTCGAACGCGGCGACCGGCGCCGCGCCGAGTGCCTCGGCGACTCCCGCCGGGATCTCGGCCGGGGTGAGCGGGGCGGTCGGGAAGTCGAGGGTCAGGGAGCCGTCATCGGCGGGCGTGGCGATGAGCACGCCGCTGCGGGTGGCGAACCGCACCGGTCCCTCATGGGCGCCGGTGGTGTGCAGGACGTGGGCCGTGGCGAGCGTGGCGTGCCCGCACATCGCGACCTCGGCGACGGGCGTGAACCAGCGCAGCGCCCAGTCCGCCTCCCCGCCCTCGGGCAGCCGGTGGGCGAACGCCGTCTCGGCGTGGTTGATCTCCATGGCGACGTTCTGGAGCCAGTCGTCGTCGGGGAAGACGTCGTCCAGGAGCAGGACTCCGGCCGGGTTTCCGGCGAAGGGGCGGTCGGTGAAGGCGTCCACGATTCGCATGCGCATGACGCCGACGCTAGTGCCGTGACCGAGTCCCGACCAGGGCGAAGGGCATGGGCACCGAGAGGGGGGCTTGTCAGGCGATGGGTTCCGATATATCGTTGAGGCATCGCGAACGATACGCGATGCAGACGTGACTGATCATCGATGGAATGGAGTGATCACGATGCACACGCACGGATTCGAGCACCGGGCCCGGCACCAGGGCCCCGGACCGCGGGGCAGCTTCGGGGGATTCGAGGGACGGCGGGCCGCCTTCGGGCCGTTCGGTCCGGGTGGGCCGGGCTTCGGCCCCGGCGGACCCGGACCCTGGGGACACCGGGGCCGCGGCGGCCCGCGGGGACGCGCGCGGCGCGGTGACGTACGGGCCTCGATCCTGGCCCTGCTCAAGGACCGCCCGATGCACGGCTACGAGATGATCCAGGAGATCGCCGAACGCAGCGGCGGCGCCTGGAAGCCCAGCCCCGGATCGGTCTACCCCACGCTCCAGATGCTGGAGGACGAGGGGCTGATCGCCAGTGCCAGCGAGGGCGGCAAGAAGCTGTTCACGCTCACCGAGGAGGGGCGCGCCGCCGCCGACGAGGGGCCCGACGCCCCGTGGGAGGAGGCCTCGCGCGGGGTCGACTGGGAAGCCCTCAGCGAGATCCGCCAGGCCGGCGTCGGCCTGATGGAGGCTTTCGGCCAGGTCTGGAAGACCGGCAGCAAGGAGCAGCGCGAGAAGGCGCTGGCCGTCATCAACGACGCCCGCAAGAAGCTGTACCTGATCCTCGCCGACGAGCACTGAGGCCCGTACGGCGGACCGGGCGCCCCGCGTGACACCGCGCGGGGCGCCCTCGCGTACCCGGGTTCGACGGGCGGCGTTCGACTCCTCGCGTCGGGCAGGCCCCTCGGTGTCAGCCCACCCGCCGTATCACCGCCGCGTCGAACAGGTCCGACGCGCGCGGAAGGGCGCTCTCGTCGTGGCAGTGCCAGGCCTGCCAGAACAGGTCCGCGGGCAGGGCGTCCTGCGGCGCGTACACCCGGTACACGTACTCCCTGCCGTCGACTGCCGGCAGCGCCACGAGCCAGCACTCGGACACGCTCTCCACATCGGGAGGGACGGCCCGGGGCGCTCGGTGGTTGCACAAGGGCGCGCGGAGCAAGGCGGCGCGCGCTGTCCGGCCCGGATCGGCCTGATCTCCTCCGTAAGGATGAGATGCCGAACGCCGATGTCCACTCTGTGTGGGACGCGAAGATGGTTCCGCTCGCGGATGACCCGGCCCGTTGAGGCTGATGGGGTAAGGGTTGTGCAACCCCGTACAGCCCGCCCGGCCGCCCATGAAGAGGCGGTACCGCACCTGGACGACGATGCCGTGCTCGGCGCCGAGCTGGCAGCGGTGGTCGCCGGTGCCCGCCGCCGGGCCGTGCGCGACGGCGACCGGCAGATCGACACCGCCCATCTGCTGCACTCCCTGCTGGAGCACGACCCCGAGGTCCGCGCCGCCGTCGGCGGCCCGCCGCAACTCGCCCGGCTGCTCGGCTATCTCGTGCAGCGCAGCATCGGCTACGGGCTGCGCTGGCAGGGCCGGGTCGAGGACTCCGGCGAGCTAGCCGCCGTCCCCGCCCCCACCGTGCCCGGCGCCCGCGAGCACAGGGACACCGCCGGCTGGTCGCCCACCGCGGCCGCCGCCGTCGCCGGCGCCCGTGAGCGCGCCCGGCTGCGCGGCGAGTCCCGCGTCACCGGTCTCGACCTGCTCGCCGCACTCACCGCGGACCCCGAGTCCCGGGCCGTCGAGGTCCTGCGGCGTGCCGGCATCCGCGAGCTGGACACCCGTACCGCACACGGCCCGCAGGTCTGCGCCGGGGAGGACGGGCCGGTCCGCCGAACGTAGTGCGCGTCCAGCCCCTGAGACAGGTGTCAACGGGGATGACGCTCATGTCGCCGCCTGTCATCATGTGCCGGTGCATACGTCAGACAGCAGTCAGGCCGGCCGTGGCAAGGGCGTGGGGCTCGGTCTCGCGCTCGCCTCGGCGCTGGCCTTCGGCGGGTCGGGAGTCGCCGCCAAACCCCTGATCGAGGCGGGACTCGACCCGCTCCACGTGGTCTGGCTGCGGGTGGCGGGCGCCGCCGTCGTCATGCTGCCCGTCGCCGTACGGCACCGCGCGCTGCCCCGCCGCCGGCCCGCGCTGCTCGCCGGGTTCGGACTGCTCGCCGTGGCGGGCGTGCAGGCGTGCTACTTCGCCGCGCTGTCCCGGATCCCGGTGGGCGTGGCGCTGCTCGTCGAGTACCTGGCCCCCGCCCTGGTGCTGGGCTGGGTGCGGTTCGTGCAGCGGCGGCCCGTGACCCGTGCCGCCGCGCTCGGCGTCGTCCTCGCGGCCGGCGGCCTCGCCTGTGTGGTCGAGGTCTGGTCGGGGCTGAGCTTCGACGCGCTCGGCCTGCTGTTCGCGCTCGGCGCCGCCTGCTGCCAGGTCGGCTACTTCGTGCTGGCCGACCACGGCGGCGACGCCGGCGACGAGGCGCCGGACCCGCTCGGCGTCATCGCCTACGGCCTGCTCGCCGGCGCCCTCGTGCTGACCGTCGTCGCCCGCCCTTGGGACATGCGCTGGTCGGTGCTGGCGGGCACCGCCGACCTGAACGGCACCGCCGTCCCGGCCGCCGCGCTGCTCGGCTGGATCGTGCTGATCGCCACCGTCGTCGCGTACGTCACCGGGGTGCTGTCGGTGCGCCGGCTGTCGCCGCAGGTCGCCGGCGTCGTGGCCTGCCTGGAGGCGGTCATCGCGACGGTGCTGGCCTGGGTGCTGCTCGGCGAGCACCTGTCCGCGCCCCAGGTGGCCGGCGGCGCGGTCGTCCTGCTCGGCGCGTTCATCGCCCAGTCCGCGACCCCCGCGAAGGGTTCGGCCGGTCCGGTGGCCGGGTCGGGCGGCGTCGAACGCGAGTTGTCGACCCCCGGCACCGCGGCATAAGGTGCCGGTCATGCCGTCGAACGCACTCGTCCTTCCGCCCCCGGCCGCCTGAGGCGGGCCTCCGGGACACCCGCCCGCGCGCATGCCGCGCCCGGGCCGGACGGTGCTGCCCGCAGACGAAGTCCGCGCGCCCCGCTGAAGCGGGCCGCCCCCGAACTTCCGCACCCACGGGTGCGTTTCTGCGGAAGAGAAACCCTTGACGACGTCACACACTGCCACCGGCCTGCCCGTCGGGCGCGGCCTGCTGTACCTGTTCATCACCGGTGCCGCCTGGGGCACCGCCGGCGCCGCCGCCTCGCTGGTCTACCGGGCCAGTGACATGGGCGCCTTCGCCCTGTCCTTCTGGCGCTGCGCGCTGGGGCTGGTCCTGCTCCTCGCCGGACGCGGACTGCGTCCGTGGACCCGGCCGGCGACCGCGCAGCCCCTGATCCGGCGGGCCGGCCTGATGCTGGCCACCGGCCTCGGTCTGGCGGTGTTCCAGACCGCCTACTTCGCGGCCGTGGAGTCGACCGGCCTGGCCGTGGCCACGGTCGTCACGCTCGGCGCGGGCCCCGTCCTCATCGCGCTCGGCGCCCGGCTGCTGCTGGGCGAACGGCTCGGCGCCGGCGGGATCTCGGCCGTCGGCGGGGCCCTGGCCGGGCTGGCCGTGCTCACCTTCGGCGGCTCGGCGGCGACCGTACGGCCGGCCGGAGTGCTCCTGGCCCTGCTGTCGGCCGCGGGCTACGGCGCCATGACCCTGCTGACCCGCTGGTGGGGAAGGGGCGGCGGCGCCGAGGCCTCCGGCACCACCGTGGGCGCGTTCGCGGTGACCGGCCTGTGCCTGCTGCCGTTCGCCCTGCACGAGGGCCTGCTGCCGCACACCGCCCACCCGGCGCGGGTGCTGTGGCTGATGGTGTACATCGCCGCCGTGCCCACGGCCCTCGCCTACGCCCTGTACTTCGCCGGCGCGGCCGTCGTACGGTCCGCGACGGTGTCCGTGATCATGCTGCTGGAGCCGGTCACCGCGGCCGTGCTCGCCGTCGGCCTGCTCGGCGAGCGGCTCACGGCCACCACCGCGGCCGGCACCCTGCTCCTGCTCGGCGCCGTCGCGGGCCTCGCGGTGGGTGAGGCACGCGACGGCCGGGAGCCGGTGCCGGTCCGTCTGCCGGAGGCTCAGAGGGACTTCAGGTAGTCGGGCAGTTCGACCCCCGGTGCCAGGTCGGCGCTGGGCAGCGGCGCCTCGTAGCCCTTCCGGAGCGGGACGACGCCGGCCCAGTACGGCAGGCCGAGGTCCTCCGGGTCGTCGTTCGCGCCGCCGGTGCGGAGCTTGGCCGAGACCTCGTCCAGGTCCAGCCGGATCACCGAGGTGGCGGCCAGCTCCTTCTTGTTGGCGGGCCGGGAGTCGGCGGACCGGCCCGGCACGACGTGGTCCACCAGCGCGTCCAGGGCCGTCCGCCGCTCCTCGGGGTCGGTGACCTGGCGCGCGATGCCGTGCACCACCACGGACCGGTAGTTGATGGAGTGGTGGAAGGCGGAGCGCGCCAGCACCAGCCCGTCGACGTGGGTGACCGTCAGGCACACCGGCAGGCCCGGGTCGGTCTCGCCGGTCATCCGCAGCGGGCGGGAGCCGGTGGAGCCGTGCACGTACAGCCGCTCGCCGACCCGGCCGTACAGGGTCGGCAGCACCACGGGCGCGCCGTCGCGGACGAAGCCGAGATGGCAGACGTAACCCTCGTCGAGTATCGCGTGCACCAGCTCCCTGTCGTACGACGCCCGGTCCGCGGACCGCGTGGGAACGGTCCGGTCGGTCGGGGTGTAGGCGGCGGCCTGGGTTTCCTCGGTCGTCCCCTGCATGGCGGTCCTCCATGGAGCATCGGCGATCGGCGGCAGCCGCATCGACTTCGGCATTGCACTAGTGCATAATGTTGTTTGTGCTAGGAGAGTATCCCATTCAAGGGCGCGGCGCAGCCGAGATCGCCGCCAGCGTCGAGCGCGCGGTCGGCGCCGGAGAGCTGCTGCCGGGTCAGTCCCTGCCGCCGATGCGGGAGTTGGCGGACCGGCTGGGCGTGAATCCCAACACCGTGGCGGCCGCCTACCGCACCCTGCGCGAGCGCGGGGTGATCGAGACCGCAGGCCGCCGGGGCAGCCGCGTCCGGCCCAAGCCGGCCACCACCGGCCGCGAGGAGCTGCGGGTGGAGGTGCCGGCCGGAGGCCGCGACCTCTCCGAGGGCAACCCGGACCCCGCCCTGCTGCCCCGCCTCGCACCGGCCCTCGCCGCGGCGGCGGAGGAGGGCGACCGGCGGCCCGTCCTCTACGGCGGCGACCCGATCGACCCCGGCCTCGTCCGCCTCGCCCGCGCCGAACTCGACGCCGGCGGCGTCCCCGACGGCCCCGTCACCGTGACGTCCGGCTCCCTCGACGCCATCGAGCGCATCCTCACCGCGCACCTGAGGCCGGGCGACGCGGTCGCCGTGGAGGACCCGGGCTGGGGCAGCGTCCTCGACCTGGTCCCGGCGCTGGGTCTGCGCATCCACCCGGTCGGTGTCGACGACGAGGGACCGCGCCCCGAGGAGCTGCGCCGGGCCCTGGAGTCCGGGGCCCGCGCCCTGATCGTCACCGACCGCGCGCAGAACCCGACCGGCGCCTCGGTGACCGCCCCACGCGCGCGTGCCCTGCGCGCGGTGCTGCGCGAGCACCCGGCAACCCTGCTCGTCGAGGACGACCACGGCCACGGCATCGTCGACCTCCCGCTGCACCCCCTCGCCGGCGTCACCCGTCACTGGGCCCTGGTCCGCTCCGCCTCCAAGGCCTACGGCCCCGACCTGCGCGTGGCCGTCCTCACCGGCGATCCGGTGACCGTCGACCGGGTGCGCGGCCGCCAGCGGCTGGGCCCCGGCTGGGTGAGCCTGCTGCTGCAACGGGCCGTGGCCCGGCTGTGGTCCCAGGGCGCGGTGGACCGGGCGGCGGTGGCGAAGGCGTACGGCGCCCGCCGGGACGGGCTGGTCGACGCGCTCGCGGAGCGCGGCGTCGCCGCCCACGGCCGCAGCGGCATGAACGTGTGGGTACCGGTCCCCGACGAGACCGGCGCGGTGGCCCGGCTCCTGCAGTCGGGCTGGGCGGTGGCACCGGGGACACGCTTCCGCGTGGCCTCGCCGCCGGGCGTCCGCATCACGGTCTCCACGCTCACGGAGGAGGACATCGGCCGCCTGGCGGACGCGGTGGCGGCAGCGGTGCGGCCGTCTCCGGCACGCGTCCACGGCTAGCAGGGAGCGACGAGGAGTGGGGACGTCAGGCTGCCTTGCGTCCCCGCACCTGGGTGAGCGCCGCCCCCGCGAGAACGATCACCGCCCCCACCGGCGTCGTCCACCGCAGCGACTCCCCGAGGATCGCGACGCCGGCCCCCGTGGCGATGACCGGAATGAAGTACGTGACCATCTGCGCGGTAGTCGGCCCGACTTCGGCGACCAGCCCGTACTGGATGAGCACCGCCAGCCCGGTGCCCAGCGCCCCCAGCGCGGCGATCGCCAGCAGCGGAACGAGCGTGAAGTGCGCGGGGAAGCTGGTGAACAAGGGCGTCACGACGGCCAGTTGGAGCGCCGCGAGCATCAGCTGCGCCCCCGTCATCGACAGATGGGAGTTGCCCGTGCCCGCCAGCGTCCGCCTGACGTAGATCCAGCCGACCGGGTAGCTCAGCGAGGCGAGCAGCGCCATCGCCGTACCCCCGGCGTCGAGGCCGTGGAAGCCCTGCCACGCACCCAGCACCGTCAGGACGCCCAGGAACCCCAGCCCGAGCCCGGCCACACGCACTCGGGTGGGCCGGTCCTCGGACAGCGCGACCAGCGACAGGGCCATCCCCCACAGCGGCGAGGTGGCGTTGCAGATGCCGGCCAGCGTGGACGGGATCGTCAGCTCGGAGTAGGCGAAGAGGGAGAACGGCAGGGCGTTCAGGAAGAACGCGGCGACCGCCATGTGCCCCCACAGCCGGGCCCCGCGCGGCAGCCTCTCCCGCTTGACCGCCATCGCCGCCGCCAGGACCGCCGTACCGAACACCAGACGGCCGAGGGTGACCTGGAAAGGGGCGTATCCCTGCGTGCCCACCTTGATCAGCAGGAAGCTGAAGCCCCAGATCAGGGACAGGGCGCCGAAGCGCAGGCGCCAGTCCAGGCGGGCGCGGGGGCGGGCCGGGGCGGGGGACTGGGTCCGGGATGCGGTGACCGTGCTCATGGAGCCAAGAATGCTGGAGGCAATCTCGTAGCACAATCGAGATTTCCCACCTGGTACCTCTTAGAATCGCTTACATGTTGAACCTGGAGCGCCTGCGCACCCTCGACGCCCTCGCCCGGCACGGCTCGGTCAGCGGGGCCGCGGACGCGCTGCACGTCACCACGTCCGCCGTCTCCCAGCAGCTGGGCAAGCTGGAGCGCGAGGTCGGCCAGCAACTGCTCGTCAAGAACGGCAGGGGCGTGCGGCTCACCGACGCCGGCCGGCTGCTGTCGGAGCACGCGGCACGCATCCTGTCGCAGGTCGAGCTGGCCGAGTCCGACCTGGAGGCGCACCGCGGGCAGGTCGTCGGCGAACTCAGGCTGTCGGCGTTCCCCACCGCCGCGCGCGGGCTCTTCCCCGACGCCCTCGGCGCGCTCCGCTCTTGGCATCCCGGACTGCGGGTGCGCTCCAGCGAGCTGGAGCCGGAGCAGGGCATCGCCGGCGTCGTCCGCGGCGACCTGGATCTCGCGGTCGTCCTGGACTGGTACAACAAGCCGATGCCCGTGCCGGACGGGCTGGTCAAGGCGCCCCTGCTGGACGACCCGGCCGATGTCGCCATGCCCGCCGGGCACCGGCTCGCCGGCCGGGACGAGGTGGACCTCACCGAGTTCGCCGAGGACGAGTGGATCACCTGGGGCCAGGGTGAGTTCTGCCACGAGTGGCTGATGTTCACGCTGCGGTCCAAGGGCGTCGAGCCGATCGTCGGCCACCGCGCGGGCGAGACCCACACCCAGCTCGGCCTGGTCGCCGCCGGCCTCGGCGTGTGCATCGCGCCCCTGCTGGGCCGGCACCCGGTCCCGGACGGCGTGGTCCTGGTGCCGCTCAAGCAGCGGGTGCGCCGCCACGTGTACGTCGTCTGGCGCGCGGACGCCGACCGCCGCCCGTCGATCCGGGCGGCGGTGGACGCCCTGCGCGCCGCGGCACAGAAGGTCGGCTGAGCCCCTGCGGCTGAGCCCCTACGACGGCCCCAGCTTCCGGAAGTCCCAGGAGACGGTCTTCTCCGGTGTCAGCCGGGCCCAGGCGTGGCGGCCGTCGTGGGGCAGCTCGTCCAGACCGAAGTACTTCCGCGCGAACAGCGTCTCGGGCGTGTCGAGTTCCGCACACAGCTCCCCCGCGCGCGGCACCTCGCCCACGAACGCCACCCGGCCCGACAGCTCGACCCCGCGCAACTCGTCGTACTCCTCGCCCGCGTCGACCACGACGGCCACCCGCGGATCGCGGCGCAGCTGGGCCCAGCGCCTGCTGCGCACCACCGAGTACAGCCACAGCGAGGTGCCGTCCCAGGCGAACCACAGCGCGCTGACGTGCGGAGCGCCGTCCGCCGAGACGGTGGCGACCCGGCAGGTGCGCTGACGGGTGAGGAACTCGTCCAGCTCGCCGGGCGTCATCATGATCTTCCGGCCCCGGCGCTGCCCGGTCATACGGCCCCCCTCGTGTCCCTCAGGCCAGCTTGATGTCCTCGCCGGACACGGTGATCTTCTCGGCGGGCAGCGGCTGGGTGGCCGGCCCCTGCTTCACGCTGCCGTCCGCGACGGAGAAGTGGCTGTTGTGGCACGGACAGATGATGGCACCGTTCGCCACGCTGCCCACCGCGCAGCCCTGGTGGGTGCACTTGGACGAGAACGCCTTGAACGTGCCCGCCGTCGGCTGGGTGACGACCACGCCCTGGTCCTTGAAGATCTTGCCGCCGCCCTCGGGGATGTCGGAGGTCTTGGCCAGCGCGGCGCCGCCGCCGCTGTTCTGCGACGCTCCCGTGGAGCCGCTGCTCCCCGTCCCGGCCGAGCCCCCCGGTCCGGAGGAGCCGGAGCCCGGGTCGACCGAACCGGACGCGTCGTCGCTCGACCCGCAGGCCGCGAGCGCGGCGGCCAGACCCGCCGCTCCGGCCGCCGCCACGACCGTACGGCGGGCCGGTCCCGGAGCCGGATGGGGCGATGCGCTGCTCATGTGGGTTTCCTTCCGCGGAGCTTCTCGTGATCCGCCCAGGGGTACGGCGCCCGGACGCCGCCCGTTCAGACGGCACCCCGATCCTCGCCGCCCGGGCATGCGGCGGGCGTAAGCCCCAGCTGTGGGCCTGCCGCCGGTCGCGCCCCAGTAACCTGGGGCGATGCTCAAGGAAGTCACCGCGACCCGCTACATCACGCCACTGCGTGAGGGGGGCTCGCTGCCGGGGCTCGTCGAGGCCGACGACTTCGGCACGTACGTGCTGAAGTTCACGGGCGCCGGCCAGGGCCGCAAGACGCTCGTCGCCGAGGTGGTGTGCGGCGAACTCGCCCGCCGGCTCGGCCTGCGGATGCCCCGCCTGGTCACCGTCCGGCTGGACCCGGTGCTCGGACTCGGCGAGCCCGAACAGCAGGTGCAGGACCTGCTCAGGTCAAGCGGCGGCGCCAATCTCGGCATGGACTTCCTCTCCGGCGCCCTCGGCTTCGACCCGCTCGCCTTCCCGGTGAGCCCCGAGGAGGCCGGCCGGATCGTCTGGTTCGACGCGCTGGTCAACAACGTCGACCGGTCCTGGCGCAACCCCAACCTCCTGGTGCACCGCGGCGAACTGTGGCTCATCGACCACGGCGCCACCATGATCTGGCACCACAACTGGCCCTCCGCCTCAGCCTCCGCGGCCCGCCCCTACGACGCCGGCGACCACGCCCTCGCCCGCTTCGCCCCCGACCTCGCAGCCGCCGCGGCCGAGTTGGCGCCGAAGGTCACCGAGGACCTGCTCGCCGAGGTCACCGCCGAGATCCCGGACGCCTGGCTCACCGTCGAGCCGGGCTTCGACTCCCCGGGCGACCTGCGCCGGGCCTACGCACGGCCGCTGCTCGCGCGGGCGGCCGTCATCGCCGAACGCATCACCGGCATCGAGGGGACCCAGTGAGCGAGACCCACATCCACATGGCCGGCCACGTCACCGAGCGGCACATCACCCGGGCGGGCCAGGGCGGCGACCGGGACGTGTTCGAGTACGCGCTGATCCGGGTCGTCCCGCGCGTCGAGCGCGGCGAGTGCGTCAACGCGGGCGTCGTCGTCTACTGCCGCGCCAAGGCCTACGTCGGCGCCCGCACCCATCTGGACGAGGCCCGGCTGCTCGCCCTGGACCCGCACGCGGACGTGGCCGGGCTCCGCGCCGCGCTCGACGCGATGGAGCGGCACTGCGCGGGCGGCGAGGAGGCGGGGCAGGCGGCCGGGGACGACGCCGGGCGCCGCTTCCGCTGGCTGATCGCGCCGCGCTCCACGATCGTCCAGCCCGGTCCGGTGCACACCGGTCTGACCACCGACCCGGCCGCCGAGACCGAGCGGTTGCTCGACCTCCTGGTGAGGTAATGGATCACATGCACCCGGTGTGCCGTTGACACCGGGTGCCAGGGCTTCTAGCGTCACGTGTGCTGAAGGTACTAAGCGGTCGCTCACCGCATCACAGAGTCCCTGGAGGGGCCGCCGCAGGCTCTCCAGGGGCGCCAGGTTCTCTCAAGGGCGAGGAGAAGCAGCAATGTCCACCACTGAACAGCGGGTCGCGGTAGTCACCGGCGCGGCGCGCGGCATCGGAGCCGCCACCGCCGTACGGCTGGCCGCGGAGGGCCGTGCCGTCGCCGTGATCGACCTCGACGAGGCCGCCTGCAAGGACACCGTCGAGAAGATCACCGCCGCGGGCGGCAGGGCGATCGCCGTCGGCGCCGACGTCTCTGACGAGGCGCAGGTCGAGGCGGCCGTCGCGCGGATCGTCGAGGAGCTGGGCGCCCCGGCCATCCTGGTCAACAACGCCGGCGTGCTGCGCGACAACCTGCTGTTCAAGATGAGCGTCTCCGACTGGGACACCGTCATGAACGTGCACCTGCGCGGCTCGTTCCTGATGACCAAGGCCGTTCAGAAGCACATGGTCGACGCCGGCTGGGGCCGGATCGTCAACCTCTCGTCCTCCTCGGCGCTCGGCAACCGCGGCCAGGTGAACTACTCCGCCGCCAAGGCCGGTCTCCAGGGCTTCACCAAGACCCTCGCCATCGAGCTGGGCAAGTTCGGCATCACCGCCAACGCCGTCGCCCCCGGCTTCATCGCCACCGAGATGACCAAGGCCACCGCCGAGCGCGTCGGCATGGGCTTCGAGGACTTCAAGAAGGCGGCCGCGGGCGCGATCCCGGTGCAGCGCGTCGGCGAGCCCGAGGACATCGCCAACGCCATCGCCTTCTTCACCGGCGAGGCGGCCGGCTTCGTCTCCGGCCAGGTGCTGTACGTCGCCGGCGGACCGCTCAACTAAGGGACCAGGTACATGACTTCCGCTGAACTCCCCGAGCTCTCGGGCAAGGTCGCCCTCATCACGGGCGCCAGCCGCGGCATCGGCTACGGTGTCGCCGAGGCGCTCGTCGCCCGGGGTGACCGGGTGTGCATCACCGGCCGAGGCGAGGACGCCCTGAAGGAGGCCGCCGAGAAGCTCGGCGCGGACCGGGTGATCGCCGTCGCCGGCAAGGCGCACGACCTGGCCCACCAGGCCGAGGCCGTCGAGCGCACGATGGAGGCCTTCGGCCGCCTGGACTTCCTGGTCAACAACGCGGGCACCAACCCGGTCTTCGGCCCGATCGCCGACCTCGACCTGGAGGTCGCCCGCAAGGTCTTCGAGACCAACGTGATCTCCGCGCTCGGCTTCGCCCAGAAGGCCTGGCACGCCTGGCAGAAGGACAACGGCGGCGCGATCGTCAACATCGCCTCGATCGCGGGCCTCGCGCCCTCGCCGTTCATCGGCGCCTACGGCGTCAGCAAGGCCGCCATGATCAACCTGACCCAGCAGCTGGCGCACGAGTTCGCGCCGAAGGTGCGGGTCAACGCGATCGCCCCGGCGGTGGTCAAGACCAAGTTCGCGCAGGCGCTGTACGAGAACCGCGAGGAGCAGGCGGCCGCCGCCTACCCCCTCGGCCGGCTCGGCGTGCCCTCCGACATCGGCGGGGCCGCCGCCTTCCTCACCTCCGAGCAGTCCGACTGGGTCACCGGCCAGACGCTCGTCGTGGACGGCGGCATCTTCCTCAACGCCGGCGTCGGAGCCTGAGCCGCTTCCGGGCGCCGATTTTCGGACGGATCGGCGCCCGGAACGCCCCCTGGGATCCGCTCAGCGGACTGACAACGTCGTCACAGCGGAACCGACCGCGTATCGATCAAGAAGCCCTGTTTCCGGGGAGGTTCCAAGGCCCGGACGCTGCGGTATGGTCTGCCGACCCTTGGTATGGCAGATCGAGGAGCGTGCGCGTGTTCAACCGGAACCGATTCCTGCGGAGAGTCGCGGCGATCGCGTCCATATCCCTGGTGGCCACCGGCTGCGGCCTGCTGTCCGACGGCGGCGGTGACGGCAAGGGGCCCATCGTCGTGGGCACCACCAGCGCCCCCAGCACGCTGGATCCCGCCGGAGCCTGGGACGGCTCCTGGGAGCTGTACCGGAACATCTTCCAGACGCTCGTCGCCTATCCCAGCGGTGCCACCGCCCCGCAGCCCGACGCGGCCCAGAGCTGCTCCTTCACGGACTCCTCCAGCCGGACCTACCGCTGCACGCTCCGCGCGGGTCTGAAGTTCGCCGACGGCGACGCCCTGAACGCGCAGGCCGTCAAGTACTCCATCGACCGCATCCGCACCATCAACGCCCCCAGCGGACCCGCCGGGCTGCTCGGCAGCCTGGACCGGGTGCAGGCGCTCGGCGACCGCGAGGTCGTCTTCCACCTCAACCAGCCCGACGCCACCTTCCCGTTCGTGCTGGCCACACCCGCCATGTCGATCGTCGACCCGCAGGACTACCCCGCGCGCTCCCTGCGCAAGGACGACGGCACCGACGGCTCCGGCCCGTACAAGATCCAGTCGTACGAGGAGGGCAAGCAGGCCGTCCTCGTCTCCAACGGCAACTACCACGGCTTCGCCCAGCGGCAGAACGACGCGGTGACCATCCGCTACTTCCAGGACTCGGCCCAGATGGTCAAGGCCCTGCGGGACAAGCAGATCGACGTCACCTACCGCGGCCTCGCCGCCGACGACATCCTCGCCCTCCAGCAGCACGCCGACAGCAACCTGCAGCTGATCGACGGCTCCGGCATCGACATCAGCTACCTGGTGTTCAACCCCAAGGACCCCTGGGCCAAGCAGCCGGCCGTCCGCAAGGCCGTCGCCCAGATCGTCGACCGGGGCGCCATCGCCCACAAGGTGTACAAGGACACGGTCGACCCGCTGTACTCGATGGTCCCCAAGGGCCTGACCGGGCACAGCACCGGCTTCTTCGACGACTACGGCGACCCCAGCGTCCCCAAGGCCCGCAAGATCCTCTCCGACGCGGGCATCCACCAGCGCGTCCCGCTCACCCTCTGGTACACCACCGACCGCTACGGCTCCGAGACGGCGCTGATGTTCCAGGAGCTGAAGCGGCAGCTGGAGGGCTCCGGACTGTTCACGATCACGCTCAAGAGCCGCCCCTGGAAGACCTACGTCGTCGGATACCAGAAGGGCGAGTACCCGGTGTTCGGCCGCGGCTGGTTCCCGGACTTCCCCGACGCCGACAACTTCATCGCCCCGTTCGTCGGCGAGCACAACGCGCTCGGCACGCCGTACCCGGCCCCTCAGATCACCGGCAAACTGCTGCCCCACTCCCGCGCGGTGAGCGACCGCGGCCGCACGGTCAAGGACATGGAGGAGGCCCAGCAGATCATCGTGAACGACGCGCGGCTGATCCCGCTGTGGCAGGGCCGGCAGTATATCGCCGCCAGCGAGGACATCTCCGGCGGCGAGCAGGCCCTCGACCCGTCGACGATCATGATGATGTGGGCGCTGCACCGCAAGACCAGCTGGTGAACCCCCCTTCGGCTGCCGGTTGTCAGTGGTCGCCTGTAGGTTCTGAGGCCTGGACGTGACCACGCCGTAGTAGACCGAAGGACGTTGACGTGACCGACATCGCCATGCTGCCCGAGTCCTGGCGCGGGGTTCTGGGCGACGAGCTGCAGCAGCCCTACTTCAAGGAGCTGACCGAGTTCGTCGAGGAGGAGCGGGCGAAGGGTCCCGTCTACCCGCCGCGCGAGGAGGTCTTCGCCGCGCTGGAGGCGACGCCGTACGAGCAGGTCAAGGTCCTCGTCCTGGGCCAGGACCCGTACCACGGCGAGGGCCAGGGCCACGGCCTGTGCTTCTCGGTCCGCCCGGGCGTGAAGACCCCGCCCTCCCTGCGGAACATCTACAAGGAGATGCAGCAGGAGCTGGGCCTGCCCGTCCCGGACAACGGCTATCTGATGCCGTGGGCCCGGCAGGGCGTGCTGCTGCTCAACGCGGTCCTCACGGTCCGGGCCGGCGAGGCCAACTCGCACAAGGGCAAGGGCTGGGAGAAGTTCACCGACGCCGTCATCCGGGCGGTCGCCGACCGCCCGGACCCGGCGGTCTTCGTCCTGTGGGGCAACTACGCGCAGAAGAAGCTGCCCCTGATCGACGAGACGCGGCACGCGGTCGTCAAGGGCGCCCACCCCTCCCCGCTCTCCGCGAAGAAGTTCTTCGGCTCCCGCCCCTTCACCCAGATCAACGAGGCGATCGCCCGCCAGGGCCACGAACCGATCGACTGGCGGATCCCGAACCTGGGGTAGGACTTCCGCCCGGCCACAGCGAGACCCGCCACCGGCCCACCGGCCGAAACCGCAACGGCGCTGCCTGCCCGGCTTTCCGGGCGGCACGGTTTAGCGTCGGCAGCGTAGACCGGTCGACAGCCCGGAGGGCACCCGTGGCGGAGCAACAGGAACAGGCGGCCTACGACGCCGTGCTCACGCGGATCGGGCAGGTCGTGATGCTGCACCACGGCGGCGACCGCGAGGAGGCCCGCAGCCGGCTGCTGACCCTGTGGGCGGAGATCGGCGAGGACGGCGACCCGCTGCACCGCTGCACCCTGGCCCACTACCTCGCCGACACCCAGGACGATCCGGAGGACGAACTGGCCTGGGACCTCAGGGCGTTGTCGGCGGCGGAGGAGGTGGCCGGCGGTGAAGCCCCGCCGGGTGTGCGGGGCTTTCTTCCCTCCCTGCACCTCAATCTCGCCGCCGACTACGTGAAGCTCGGCCGGGACGAGGCCGCCCGCAGCCATCTGCGCCGGGCCCGCGAGACCGCCGGCGCGCTCGCCCGGGACGGGTACGGCGAGGGGGTGCGGGCCGCCATCGGCCGGCTGGAGTCGCGGCTGGGCGAGTGACGGCCCGGGCCCCCTCGTCAGCGGCCGTAGGCCTGGTCGCAGATCTGCGCCTCGGGGCTGTCCGCGCGCCAGCCGCCGTACTTCCTGCCGAGGGCGCACACGTCCGGCACCGTGCCGGCCGGCTTCGACCGGTCAGGTACGGCCGTGTGCGGCCGCCGGGGCTGCTCGGCGTGCCGGTGCGGGGGAGGAGCCGGTGGCCGGTGTTCGAGCGGGGGCGCCTCGGGCCGGTGCCGGGGGGCGGCCGGCGCCGGGTGCCGCGGGCGCCGGGTGGGACCCGTCATCTCCAGCGCCTCCTGGGCCGGCGCCTGGACGGCCCGGGGCCCGGCGCTGCCGTCCGTGCGGGGCGCCGCCGGGACCGAGGTGGTCGCCTGCCGGGGCGGCGCGGGCGTCGCGGGGGCCTGGACCGTCACACAGCCGGAGAGGGCCGAGACGGCCACGGTGGCCAGGAGCGCTGCGGTGGTCGTCGTTCGATGCACCCGCGCAACTCTGCTGCGTCGGCACCCGCCTTGGCACCAGGGAGGCCGAGGCTGATGCCCCGTACGGATGATCTCGTGCCCCGTCCGAGGGCTTCGGGCGTACCGAGGCTGACGTTCAGTCGCCGGTGGCGCCATCGATGCGCTCGCGGAGCAGATCGGCGTGCCGTTGTGCCGGGCGTGCTCGATCTCCGCCTGCCAGGTGCCGTACGCCTCCTGCCAGGTGTCGGCCTCGCTGACGTGGAAGTAGCCGTCCCTGTCCTCGTCGGTGCGCTCCGCCATGTGCCGCACCAGGCCCATGAGCGACAGCTCGGAGGGCGGCACGGACGCGGTGCGCAACTGCTCGTCGGTCAGCCCCGCGCACTTCACGGCCGGCGTCCCGCGGTGGTAGTCCAGCCGGCCCTCCAGCATGGCCGGCGTCCGGCCATGCTGGAGGGTTTTCACCGGCCCAGCATCCCCCTGAGCAGCTCCCGCAGGCCGGTGCGGATCTCCTCCAGGTCCGGCGCCTCGGCGCTGAACGAGCCCGCCGCGCAGGAGAACATCAGCCCGTCCGCCCAGGCCACCAGGGACAGCACGTGCCGGGCCGGGTCGGGGGAGCCTGCGGCGGTGAGCATCGCGGCCAGCTGCTCCTTGAAGACGGCGCCGGTGCGGTCGTAGAAGGCCCGCAGCTCGGGGCGGCGGGTGGCCTCCAGGGCGAGTTCGTAGCGGGCGATCAGCAGGTCGCGGTCCCGGGTCAGGGAGCGGTGCACGGCGAGCGCCAGCCCGTCGGCGAGCGCGTCGGGTCCGCCGTCCGGCGCCGGCATCTCCGCCGGGTCCAGCACTCGGGCCTCCCGCTCGGCGTGCCGTCGTACCGCCAGCTCCAGCAGGGCCTGCCGGGTGCGGGCCACGTTCGATGTCGAGCCGGGCGGCAGTCCGGCCGTCTCGTCCACCGCCCGGTGCGTCAGGCCGCGCATGCCGCGCTCGGCGAGCAGGGCGAGGGCGGCGTCGGCGACGAGATCGGCGCGGGAGGCGCTCGAGGTGCGTACGGACATGATCCGACCCTACCGGGCTCACTACGCCTGTAGTAGAGTTCGGTCCACTGGGTCACTACAGGTGTAGTGAACGGGAACGGGAGGAACCATGACACCGTCGGACCGCGCGATCGTCATCGGCGGCGGCATCGGAGGCCTGGCCGCCGCGGCGGCCCTGCACCGAAAGGGCTGGGGCGTGACCGTCCTGGAGCGCGCCCCTTCCCTGGAACCGGTCGGCGCGGCCATCTCGCTGGCCCCGAACGCCCTGCGGGCCCTGGACGTGCTCGGCATCGGCGACGAGATCCGGCAGCTGGCCGCCTGGCAGGGGGACGGCGGCCTGCGCACCCCGGACGGGCGCTGGCTGTCCCGCACCAGCGCCGAGGCGGCCGCCGCCCGCTTCGGCGGGCCCCTCGTCCTGCTGCCCCGCGCCACGCTGGTGGACCGCCTCGCCGCTCTCCTGCCGCCCGGCGCCGTCCGCACCGCGGCCGACGCGTCCCTCGCCGACCCCGGCGACGGCCGCGGGCCCGCCCGCGTCCGCACCGGCGCCGAGGAACTGCGGGCCGGGCTGGTGGTCGGCGCGGACGGCATCGGCTCCCGAGTCCGCGCGGCCCTGTTCCCCCATCATCCCGGGCCGGTGTACGCGGGGTTCACCACCTGGCGGATGCTGATCCCGCTGCCGGGCGTCCGGTTCGCCTCCCACGAGACGTGGGGCCGGGGCCGCATCTGGGGCACTCACCCGCTCAAGGACGGCCGTGTCTACGCCTACGCTGCGGCCAGGACCCCGGCCGCCGGCCGGGCGCCCGACGACGAGAAGGCCGAACTCCTGCGCCGGTTCGGCGACTGGCACGACCCGATCCCGGCCGTGCTCGCCGCCGCCCGCCCCGAGGACGTGCTCCGGCACGACGTCCACCACATCACCATCCCGCTGCCCGCCTACCACGCGGGCCGGACCGCGCTCCTCGGCGACGCCGCCCACGCCATGCCGCCCACCCTCGGCCAGGGCGGCAACCAGGCCGTCGAGGACGCCGTCGTCCTCGCCCACCACGCCCACGACCTGGCCGCCTACACCGCCGCCCGCCTCCCGCGCACCACCGCGATCGCCCGCCGGGCCGTCAGGGCCGCACGCGTGAACATGGCCGCCGGGCCCGCCGCCGTCGCCGTACGCGACAGGGCGATCGCGGTCCTGTCGAAGGCCGCACCCGCGCTCCTCCTGCGCGGCTTCGACGACATCGCCGGCTGGCGGCCGCCGTATGCTGCCCAGGACACGGTCGAGCGGTAGGGGAGCACACGTGAAGGTCGGCTGCATCGGACTCGGGGACATCGCGCAGAAGGCGTATCTGCCGGTGCTCGGCATGCAGCCGGGGGTCGACCTGCACCTGCACACCCGGACGCCCGCCACCCTCGAACGGGTCGCCGACACCCTGCACCTGCCGCCCGGGCAGCGGCACGGCACGCTCGACTCCCTGCTCGCGCAGGGGCTCGACGCGGCCTTCGTGCACGCGCCGACCGGCGCCCACCCCGAGATCGTCACCCGGCTGCTCCAGGCCGGCGTGCCCACGTACGTGGACAAGCCGCTCGCCTACGAACTCGCCGACTCCGAGCGGCTGGTGGCCCTGGCCGAGCAGCGCGGGGTCTCGTTGTCCGTCGGCTTCAACCGCCGGTACGCGCCCGGGTACGCGCAGTGCCTGGATCATCCGCGCGAGCTGATCCTCATGCAGAAGAACCGGGTCGGGCTGCCCGAGGAGCCGCGCTCGATGATCCTGGACGACTTCATCCACGTCGTGGACACGCTGCGGTTCCTGGTGCCGGGCACCGTGGACGACGTCACCGTCCGCGCCCGTGTCCAGGACGGGGCACTGCACCACGTCGTGCTGCAGCTCGGCGGGGACGGCTTCACCGCGCTCGGCGTGATGAACCGGCTCAGCGGCTCCAACGAGGAGATCCTCGAGGTCTCCGGGCAGGACACCAAGCGGCAGGTGCTCAATCTCGCCGAGGTGATCGACCACAAGGGCCAGCCGACCGTGCGCCGGCGCGGCGACTGGGTGCCGGTGGCCCGGCAGCGCGGCATCGAGCAGGCGGTGCTCGCCTTCCTGGACGCCGTACGCGCGGGGAAGGTGCTCAGCGCCCGGGACGCGCTGGCGACTCATGAGCTGTGCGAGCGGGTGGTGCGAGCGGTGCAGGGCCGCCTCGGCGCAGCCTGAGCGCCCGCACCCCCTCGGCGGCGCAGCACACGGCCAGCACCAGCAGCGCGCCGTGCACCGGCCAGTCGCCGAAGCGGACGTACGGCGTGACGCCGTGCGCCAGCGGTACGTCGTACACCCGGGCGGCGCTCGCATCGGTGCCGAGCCAGGGCCCGAGCTGCTGCCCCTTCGGCCCGTACACGGCCGAGACGCCGGTGAGCGTCGCGTGCACCATCGGGCGGCCGGTCTCGGCGGCCCGCAGCGCGGCCAGCGAGGCGTGCTGCGCCGGGGCCCAGCTGCGCTGGAAGGACGAGGTGGAGGACTGGCCGAGCAGGACGTCGGCGCCGTCCTCGGCCAGATGCCGGCTCATGTCGGGGAACGCGGTCTCGAAGCAGATCAGCGGTCCGATGCGCAGGCCGTGCCCCACGTTCATCACGACCTGCTCGCTGCCGCGCCTGCGGTCCTCGCCGGCCGCCTTGCCGACCGAGGTGGCCCAGCCCAGGACAGAACGGGCGGGAACGTACTCGCCGAACGGCACGAGCCGCATCTTGTCGTACCGGTCGCCGGTCGGGCCGTCCGGGCCGATCAGCACCGAACTCTTGTAGATGCCGGGCCGGTCGGAGCGGCGCGCGTCCACGTTGACCAGGACGTCGGCGCCGGTCGCCCGGGACAGCGCGGTGATCCGCCGGGCCAGGTCGGGACGGTGCCCCAGATCGAAACCGACGCTCGACTCGCCCCAGACGACCAGGCCGACGTGCTGCCCCACGAGCCGCCGGGTCAGCTGCTCCTCGCGGTCGAACCGCTTGTCGCCGCTGTCGTGCCCGGCCACGATCCCGGGCTGCACGACGGCGATCCGCACATGTCCGTCGACGTCCGGGCGCGGCGCCCAGGCCCACGCGGCCGAGGTCGCGGCGGCCGTGGCGACCAGCGAGGCCACGGCCGGGAGCCGCGACTCGGGCACCCGTATCAGCACGGCCGCCGCCACGTTCACGGCCACGATCAGGAAGCTGAGCAGCCACACCCCGCCGACCGAGGCGAGCCGCAGCGCGGGGGACACCTGCCACTGGCTGGCGCCCAGCACGCCCCAGGGCCCGCCGAGCCCCTGCCAGGACCGCACCAGCTCCACCATCAGCCAGCCGGACGGCAGCACCAGCAGCGCGGCGGCGCCCCGCCCCGGCGTCGGCCGCTCCCCCAGGAACCGGCGCACCAGCCACCCCCAGGGCGCCCAGAGCGCGCCCAGCAGCGCCGCGATCAGGAAGATGAACACGTGCAGGCTCGGCAGCAGCCAGTGGTGCACCGCCAGCAGAAAGCCGAAGCCGCCGCACCAGCCGTCGTACGCCGCCCGCCGCCCGGTGGGCGCCGAGCGGGCCAGCAGGATCCAGGGGACCAGGGCCACGTACGCGAACAACCACAGAGCCGGCGCGGGGAACGCGAGCACGGGCAGCGCACCGGCGACGACGCCCACGGCGGAACGCCGCCAAGGGGAGGCCAGCCAGTGGTCGATCGTCCTCATCTGTGCCCTCCCTGCCGTGCCCTCCCTGCCGTGCGCTCGTTCCAGTGTGCGCGGTCCACGCGATCTACGACAGGGGGCACCTGACCGACCTGCACCGGGGCGCGGGCGGCTTGCGCGGGGGGTGGGCGCTCGGAGGCGGTATCGGGGATGTGGGGCTGGATGGCTCGGCTGTGGACCGCGCGGCCGGGCGCCGTGAGCGGGGCGTGGGTGGAGGCGGTTCCGGGGCCGGTGTGGCCGGTTTCGTTGGACGCGGCGGCCTGCGGGGCGGAGCGGCCGGGCGTTTGCGGGCGCGTGAGCGGCCGGAGGGCCGGGATGGCCGGGGTGTCTGCCGGTGGGCGGTGGTGGGGTTGCTGTGGGTGGTGTCCTAGACGGTGGACGGGGGCTCGGCTGGGAGGCGGCGCCATTTCTCCTGGGCGATCACCTCGCGCAGGCGCCAGCCCTCGGCCGTGCGGAGCACGCCGAATCCGTAGCTGCCGCCGCACACCAGGTCCGGCGCCGTGGGGCCGGCGTCGGTCGCGCGGCGCATCGGGTTGAGGTAGTCGGCCCGCACCGAGGCAGTGTCGCCGGTGTCGTGCTCCAGGAAACCGAACCGGACCTGCCGGTTGACGATCAGATGCTGCCGCACGGAGAACGGCGCCAGGCTCTCGGCGAGCCATCCGGCGACCCGCGCCGCGTCGCCCTCGATGCCGCCGGCCGAACGGTAGTCGGCCCTCCCGTCCACCGTGAACAGCCCTCGGTAGGCGCCCCAGTCGCCCTCGTCCACGGCCACCGCGTACGCGGTGATCAACTCGTCGACGGCCAGCCGGTCCATCACGGTGGCGAGTTCCGCACGCTGCGTCATCGGCACAGTGTTGGGCATCGAGGGCGCGGAGCCAAGAGGCGCGCCGGGACTACTCCACCTCGATGCCGTAGTCCGCGACGAGTTCCTCCAGGCCGCCCGGGTAGCCCTTGCCGCCGAGCACGAAGTCCCAGTCGCCGTTGGACCTGCGGCGGAAGGAGCCGAGTACCAGGGCGGTCTCGCCGGGCCGCCCGTCGCAGACCTCGAGTCGTCCCAGCTCGGTCCGCCCGGGATCGAGCAGCCGGATGCACGCGTCGGTGAAGCCGGAGAGGTCGGCGTCCGGATTGACCTCCGGGTCGACGGCGGCCACCAGAACGAGACGGTCGGCCTCGGGCGGCAGCGCGTCGAAGGAGACGCCGATCGCGGCCCTGTCCGGCGCCTGGGCGGGAAGGGCCCGCACGGTACCGTCCGGTGTCCGCGGGTTGTTGAAGAAGACGAAGTGGTCGTCGCCGAGCACCCGGTTGCCCCGGCAGACGAGAGCGCACACGTCCAGGGCGACACCACCGGCCCACGCCATGCCCAGCACGTTGTGGTCGTCGGGGAGCCGGGGTTCCGGGGCGGACGGCGCCGGCCCGGTTCCGCCGCGGCCCGCACGATCGCCGAGGCGTCCGCCGAGCCCGTGACGGTGCAGCAGATCGACGAGTTCCGGTCCCGAGATCAGTTCCAGCGGCTTGCCGCTCGCGAAGGTGTGCGAGCCGGGGCCGAAGCCCGACGTCGTGACCAGCACGCCCTTGTTGGCGCCGGCGTCCTGCACGGTCCCGTACAGGTCGCGTACGGCGGTGGGCGGTACCGTGTGCCGGTAGCGCTTCACCTGCACGACGATCTTGCCGCCGCGGATCGGCGCCGGGTCCAGGGCGTCGACGTCCACCCCGCCGTCGTTCGAGCGCTGGGTGGTGACCGCCTGCATCCCCATGGCCCGGAAGAGATCGGCGACGAGGTTCTCGAAGGCGATCGGATCCATCTCGTACAGGTCGGGTTCCTCGTCGCCGCCCTGCGTGGCGACGCGGTTGGCGACCTCCTGCGGCCGGCGGCCCGGCCGTACCGGCGCGAGCTGGTCGGGACGGGACGAGAGCTGCCCGCGCAGCGCGTCGGCCAGGCAGCTGCAGGCGTCCACCTGGGCCAGGTGCAGCTCGCGGAACGTCGAGCGCGGAGCCATGACGGTCGCCAGGTAGATGCGGCCCGGCCGGCCCGTCGTGGGGTCGTGCCCGTCCACGAACCCGTTCACGGCCACCGACTCGAGCGCGCCCGGCTCGTCCGCGGCGAACAGCTCGTGCAGCACGAGCAGCAGGCACTGCGCCAGCACCTCACGGTAGAGAGCCCGGCGCCGGCCCGCGGGCAGGGCGGTCTCCTTGTCCTGGTCCAGGCCGGGCATGTAGCGAACGGACTTGACCTCGGGCACGACGCCGTAGGCGGGCAGCTCCCAGTCCAGCACCAGCTGCCCGGCCGCCGCGTCGTAGGCCGCCGTCACCTGACGCGGAAACTCCTCCGGCCAGGCGGCCGACGTGTGGAGCGCGGCGGTGAAGTACTCGACCACGGCGTCCGGCTCGCGGCGCCGGACGCCTTCGGTCAGTGCGGCGACGCCGGCGTTGTGCCGCCGCACCTCGGCTAGTTGGGCGTCGGCCCACTGCCGGTACTGACGCTGGTACGACGCCAACTGCTGCTGCCGCTGCGCCTCCGCCGCCTGAGCCGCCTGCCAGTCCCGTTCGAAGCGCGCCCGAGCCTCCGCCTGGGCCTGGGCGCGGCGGGCGGCGGTCCATCCGCTCTGCGTCTGGTAGTGAGCGAAGTCCGGCATGGGCACGGGCTGCGCCAGCGCACCCGGTGCGAACGGCTCGATCACTTCCGGGCGCAGGAGGGAGGACGCTTGGAAGGCCGGCGCCTGGACACCGGCGGCGAGAACACCCTGCAGCGCCGCGATCCGCGCCTCCAGTTCCTCGGTCCGGCGCTGTGCCTCCGCCTGCCGGTACTCGCGATGGCTCTGGGCGACTCGCCGCTGGTAGGCGCGTGCCTGCTGTTCTTCCTGCCTGCGTCGTCTGGCCTCGGCCTGCGCCTGCCGCTGCTGCTGCCGCTGCATCTCGGCCCAGACGCCTATCACGCCACTGGAACGACGACTCATGTGGTGCAGGCCCTCCCCAAGCGCACTGGCTGTCCCCACAACCAGGTGTAAACGGCACGACTCTAGTCAGCCCTGGCCGTCTCCGCACCGGCGGGGCGGCAGCAACCCGCTGGACCGTCCGCGCAGGTGCGGCACAGTTGGGGAGAAGCCGCCGGCGCCCGGATCATGTCCGCATGACGAAGCCGACGACGAACGGGCCCGCGGCCGAGCCGGGATGCGAGCCGGAGCTTTCCGCGTACCAGCAGCAGATGCGGCGGAGACTGCTCGCCGCCCCGGTCGTACCGGCGCCGCAGCCGTGGCGGCGCATCGCGTACGCCCCGGTCGGCGGCCTGCTAGGCATCGGCTTCGCCGCGCATCCCGGGACCGGCCGGGATCTGGTGATGGTGGTGTCCCACGACGGACACGGTCTCTTCGACGGCGTCACGGGAGAGAAGATCGCGCGGGACCGCGACCCGCGACCCGACGGCGAGGAGAGCGGACCGGCCGCGGATCCCGCCATGTGCTGCACCGGACTGGGGCCGGTCGCCGGACGCAGGGTGCGCGTCGCCGGGCTCTTCGGAGGGGGACTGCACACCACGACCGGTGACGGCTGGAAACTGGAGGTCGTCGCACCGGCCTGGCCGAACGAGCGTGTCCTGCTCTCCCGGGGCGACGCACTGCCGCACTCCGGTCCGCACGGAGAGCGCTGGTGGCACGTCTTCCACTCCCCACTACTCGGAACTCCGCGCCGCCGGATTCTCGCCCTCCGGACAGACCCTCGCCGTGGCGACGAGCAGTGATCTGTCGCTGTGGACCCGCGACGCCGACGCCGGGGGCGGGAGCAGCGGGGGATGACCGCGGCAGGGGACGGGCGCAGGCGGTCCCGGGCCGCCGTCCGCGTCACGCCGCCTCGATGACCGCGCAGCGGATCGCCTGCGCCCACTCGACCACCAACTGCTCGTACTCCGCGCGCTCCTGGGCCGACAGGGTGCCGCCCGTACGCAGCCAGAGCGCCCGGATCTGCTCGTTCACCTCGGCGGCAGACCGCACGGAACCAGAGCGCGGGGGGACTTCGGGGGACATGCGGACAGCCTAGGGGTAAGCACTGACACTGCGCTACCGCCCGGCTACACAGAAGGTATGCGGTTGGTCACCGTCATCGACGGCGGCACCCTCGTCGTGCCCTGCGCGGCACCTCGGACAGCAGGGCCGGGACGCTGGAAGCCCCGGAGCATCCGGCCCGCGGGAGATGTCCGAAACAGTCCCCGCGCACGGCGTGGTTCTGCGCAGCACGGGCGTGCTGAGGAAGCGAGGGCGAGAGCCCCGTCCCCCGCCCGCGGTGTTGACCCGTCCCCGCGTCCCCCCGTACGTTGCAGCGCAGGAGAAAGCGCTTGCTGGATTGCCGACGGCACTGCCGGCCCGCGCGTCCGCCGTACCGGAGGAGTGCTGAACCCGCCCATGCCCGCTGCTCGTCCGACAACTCCGTTCACCGGCAGGCGCATCCGGGCCGCCGTCATCGGCACCGGCGCCATCGGGCGCGGCTCGCATCTGCCGGCGCTGGCCCGACTGGCGCGGGAGGGGGAGACGGAGGTCGTCGCCGCCGTCGACATCGACCGGGGCGCCGTCGAGGCCTTCTGCGCCGGGACCGGCATCCCGCACGCCTACACGGACCTCGGCCTGATGCTGGCCGAGCAGCGGCCCGACCTGGTCAGCATCTGCACCCCGCCCACCCTGCACCGCGCGCAGACGGTGGCCGCGCTGCGCGCCGGCGCCTGGGTGTGGTGCGAGAAGCCGCCGGTGCCCTCGCTCGCCGACTTCGACGCGATCGAGGCGGAGGAGGGGGCGGACGGCGGGCCGTACGCGGCGATCGTCTTCCAGCACCGGTTCGGCTCCGGCGCCCGGCACGTGCGGCGGCTGCTCGCCCAAGGGGCCCTCGGGCGGCCGCTGGTGGCGCACTGCCAGACCACCTGGTACCGGGACGCCGCCTACTACGCCGTGCCCTGGCGGGGCCGCTGGCACACCGAGGGCGGCGGCCCGGCGATGGGCCACGGCATCCACCAGATGGACCTGCTGCTGGACCTGCTGGGGCCGTGGAGCGAGGTGCGCGCCATGGCCGGGCGGCTGGTGCACGACATCGAGACGGAGGACGTCTCCACCGCGCTGGTGCGCTTCGCGAGCGGCGCCCTCGCCACCGTCGTCAACAGTGTGCTGAGCCCCGACGAGGTCAGCCGCATCCGCCTCGACTGCGAGCGCGCCACCGTGGAGCTGACCCACCTGTACGGGCACGCCAACGGCGACTGGCGGATCACCCCGGCGCCGGACGTCTCCGCCGAACAGGCGGAGGCATGGCGGGACTTCGGCCCGGACGAGCCCAGTTCGCACCTGGCCCAGCTGCGCGAGCTGGTGGCGAGCATGCGGGCGGGCGAGCGACCGCGCAGCAGCGGCCCCGACGGCCGTACGAGCCTGGAGCTGGTCACGGCGCTGTACAAGTCGGCGTTCACGGACACGACCGTCCGGGCCGGCGAGATCGGCCCGGGCGATCCCTACTACACCGCCCTGCACGGCGGCGCTCCAGGCTGGGCGCCGCCCGTGACCGCCGAGGAGGTCCCGGCGTGAGCGGCGGACTGCGGCTGGTCCACGCGCACGGCGACCGGATCACCGTCTGCGAACCGGCCACCGGCGTCGAGCTGTTCGCCTACGTCTACCGCCCCGAGGCCGCCTGGGAGGCCCCCCGGCCCTACCTCCACCCGGTCCGCACCCTCTCCGGCGCGGTCGTCACCGGCTACCGCCCGAACGACCACCGCTGGCACAAGGGCCTGTCCCTGACCGCCTCGCACCTGTCCGGCGCGAACCTGTGGGGCGGCAACACCTATGTGCCCGGGCAGGGCTATCGCGCACTGCCCGAAAGGGTCGGCTCGATGCGGCACGCCGGCTTCGACGAGGCCGGAACGGCCGACGGCCGCGTGGTGATCGCCGAGCGGCTGACCTGGCATCCGTACGGCGGTGAGCTGTGGGCCGAGGAGGAGCGGCGGATCGAGGTCCACGACGTCGACCCGGACTCCGGTTCCTGGGCGCTGACCTGGACCAGTGCGATCACCAATCGGCGTGCCGAGACCCTGCTCTTCGGCAGCCCGACCACCGCGGGGCGCGAACTCGCGGGGTACACCGGCCTGTTCTGGCGCGGGCCGCGCGCCTTCCGGGAGGGGCGGATCCTCGGGCCGGTCGGTGAGGGGCCCGCGCTGATGGGCGCGCAGGCGTCCTGGCTGGCGTACTCCGGCGAGCATGACGGCGTCGACGGCCACGCCACGCTCGTCTTCGCGCACGCCCCGGAGAACGACCACTCCGGCGCGGGCGGAACCCATCCGTCCCACTGGTTCGTCCGCAACGAGCCCTTCGCGGCCGTCGCCCCCTCCTGGTCCTTCTTCGAGGAACTCCCGCTCGCCCCCGGTGACACGCTCCGCCGCCGCTACCGGATCGTCGTGGCGGACGGCGCCTGGCAGCGGGCGGACGTCGTGAAGTACCTGGAGACGCATCCGTGGTGAGCACCGGGGAGTTCGCGGGTCTGGCGGGCGGGGTCGCCGTGTCGCGGCTGTGCGTCTACGACTGGCCCGCCGCCGACGGGGTACGCGGTGGAACTCCCCATCTGCATCTGGCCTGTTCGGAGGCGTACGTCGTCGCCGCCGGCCGGGGCTCCGTCGAGACGCTGACCGCGTCCGGCCACGAGGTCACCCCGCTCGCCCCCGGCACGGTCGCCTGGTTCACGCCGGGCACCGTCCACCGGCTGGTCAACGACGGCGGTCTGCGCATCACCGTCCTCATGCAGAACAGCGGGCTGCCGGAGGCCGGGGACGCGGTGCTCACCCTCCCGCCGGAGTACCTGACGGACCAGGAGACGTACGCCGCCGCGACCACGGTCCCGGCCGGCGCCCCGGAGGCCGAGCGGGAGCGGACCGCCCGCGTCCGGCGCGACCTGGCCCTGGAGGGATACCGGGCGCTGTGCGAGGCCTCGGGGCCGGAGGCGCTGGCCGCCTTCCATCGGGCCGCCGTCGCGCTCGTACGGCCCCGGATCGCCGAGTGGAGGCAGCGGTGGCGGCGGGGCGCGCTGGCCGCGGCCGAGACCACGGGGCGTCTTCTGGACCGGCTGGCGGAGGGCGACGCGGCCCACCTCGCCGAGGCCGTCGTACAGGCCGAACAGCCCGTCGAGCGGGGGCGGTTCGGGATGTGCGGGCGGCTGGACGTGTACGGTGCGCCGGTGCGCGGGCCGCGGTAGGCCGGCTGCGCGCGCCGCGGCTTCGTCGTGGCCGGGTGCGCGGTTCCTCCCTTTCGGGGTGCCCTTATGCCTTATGCCGCCGTGGGCCCGCTGATCGTCCAGCCCGGTGCCTGGGGGCGGGCCGTGAGGTGCTCGGGGTGGATCTCCTCGCCGCAGGCGCGGCAGGTGACGGCCGGGACCAGTTCGTGGCCGCAGTGGTGCTCGATGGACATGGGCAGGTCGGCGCCCTTGCGGATGTGGCGGTCGCCCCACTCCTTGAGCGTCATCAGAACCGGATGCAGCTCCAGGCCCGCCTGTGTCGCCAGGTACTCGAAGCGCTGCGGGCGCTCGCTGTAGAGGCGCTTGGTGAGGATCCCGGCGTCCACGAGCCGGCGCAGCCGGGCGGCCAGGATGTCGCGCGGGGCGCCGGTGTTGCGCACGAGCTGGTCGAAGCGGCCGTTGCCGAGGCACACCTCGCGCAGGACGAGCAGTGAGTACTTCTCCCCGACCACCGCGAGGGCGTCGGCGATGGAGCAGGGGCGCGGGTCTTTCGTGGCGGCCATGGCGCCCAGTCTAGAGGAGGGTTTGATTTCCAAACTCAGCGAGTTATGGTGAGTCCGGATTTCCTACTCACTGGTAGCTGCCGTGGCCCGCCGCGAGCAGCCGGGCGGCCAAGGAGGCCCCGCCATGCGTGACGCCGTGATCGTCGAAGCCGTACGCACCCCCATCGGCAAGGGCAAGCCGAACGGCTCCCTCGCCCACGTCCACCCCGTGCAGCTGCTCGCCCACACCCTGCGCGCCCTCGTCGAACGCTCCGGCGTCGACCCGGCGCTGATCGACGACGTCATCGGCGGCACCGTGGACCAGGTCGGCGAGCAGGCCATGAACACCACCCGGTACGCCGTTCTCGCCGCCGGATTCCCCGAGACGGTTCCGGCGACCACGGTGGACCGCCAGTGCGGCTCCTCCCAGCAGGCCGTGCACTTCGCCGCGCAGGGCGTCATCTCCGGGGCCTACGACCTGGTGGTCGCCTGCGGTGTGGAGTCGATGAGCCGGGTGCCGATGTGGTCCAACGTGCCCGCCGGCAAGGACCCGTTCGGACCCGGCGTCGCCGAGCGCTACCCCGAAGGACTGGTCCCGCAGGGGATCAGCGCGGAACTGATCTCCGCCAAGTGGTCGCTCACCCGGGCCCGGATGGACGAGTTCGCCGTCTCCTCGCACCACAGGGCCGCCGCCGCCTGGCAGGCGGGCCTCTTCGACGCCGAGGTCGCGCCGCTGGACGGCGTCGCCCGCGACGAGTGCGTCCGCCCCGGCAGCACCCCGGAGATCCTCGCCGGCCTCAAGCCCGCCTACTACGACCCCGGCTTCGCCGAGCGCTTCCCGCAGATCGAGTGGAACGTCACCGCGGGCAACGCCAGCCCGATCAACGACGGCGCCTCCGCCGTACTGATCACCTCCGGCGACACCGCGGCCCGCCTCGGCCTGCGCCCGCTCGCCCGGCTGCACAGCTTCGCCGTCACCGGCTCCGACCCGCTGCTGATGCTCACCGGGGTGATCCCGGCGACCGAGAAGGTGCTGCACAGGGCGGGGCTGAAGCTCGCGGACATCGACCTGTTCGAGGTCAACGAGGCCTTCTCCAGCGTGGTGCTGGCCTGGCAGCAGGAGACCGGCGCCGACCTCGCCAAGGTGAACGTGCACGGTGGTGCGATCGCCCTCGGGCATCCGCTCGGCGCCAGCGGCACCCGGCTGACCACCACCCTGGTCCACGCCATGCGGGAGCGCGGCGCCCGGTACGCCCTGCAGACCATGTGCGAGGCGGGCGGGCTGGCCAACGCGATGATCCTCGAGGGCGTCTGAGCAGGTCTACCGGCCGCGCAGGTGGTGGCGCTTGCGCCAGGCCACCACCGCGCCCAGCACGGCCGGTACCGCGATGCCGGCCGCCGCGACCAGGAAGACGGGGGACGTCGGCGTGGCGGCGCGGGCGCCGGCCACCGCGTAGGCGGCCGTGTTCGGGATCGAACCCAGGGCGGTCGCCAGCAGGAAGGGCAGCCAGCCCATCCGGGACACGGCCGCGCAGTAGTTCGCCGCGCAGAACGGCACGCCGGGAAAGAGCCGGACCGCCAGCATCGACCGGAACCCGTGCCGGCTGAGCTGCCCGTCGGCCGCCCGCAGCCAGCGGCCCCGCAGCAGCGGGCGCAGCGCGTCCTGCCCCAGCACCCGGCCCAGCCCGAAAGATACGCCCGCCCCGAGCACCGTGCCGGCCAGCGCCGTCGCCAGCCCCAGCTGCGAGCCGAACAACGCGCCCGCCGCCAGGTTGAGCACGGGGCGCGGCACGAACGCCACGGTGCACAGCCCGTACGCCACCGTGAACACCACGGCTGCCGCGGCCCCGCCGAGCTGCGGCGGCCACCCGTGCGCCAGCAGCCGCTGCGGCTCGAAGGCGAGCACACACCCGGCCGCGCCGGCGAGCAGCGCGAGCAGCAGCGACAACCGTGCGTAGGGAGACACCAGCGCCCGCGCGCAGCGCCCGGCGAACCCGCCGCGGGGCAGCGCGGACACGGGTACGGCGAGTTCCGTGGCGGCGGCCCGGACCGAGGCCGTGGCGGTGCCGGAGCGGGTGGCATCGAGCATCCGGTGACATTAACCGACGAACGCCTGTGATCGCCGCCGGGAGGCCGAGACGAGGTCCGGGCGCCTGGCGCGCCCGGACCGGTGTGTCGCTCGGTCGCCTCTCAGTTGTCTCGGCTTTCTCAGCCGTCTCATGGGCGACTCACGCGGCGAGTGCGTGACCGGGGTGGAGCACCACCTTGGTGTAGCCCTCGACCCGCTTGTCGAACTTCTCGTACGCCTGCGGCGCCTGGTCCAGCGGCAGTTCGTGGGAGACCACGAAACTGGGCTTGGCCCGCCCGGCGATGATCAGGTCGCGCAACTGCCGGTTGTACTGCTTGACGTTGCACTGACCCGTGCCCATCTGCTGACCCTTCTCGAACATCCTGCCGATGGAGACGAGCAGTTGGCCGTGCTTGGCGTGTTCGTCGGGGCCGCCCGGGTCCGAGGGCACGTACAGGCCCGGCACGCCGAGCATGCCCGTCGGCCGCACCGTCTCGACCAGTGCGTTCAGCACGATGGCCGGTTCCTCGTGACTGGCGTCGTGCGCCTGGGCCTGGTAGCCGACGGCGTCGACGCCCTTGTCGGTTCCCTCGCCTCCCGTCTGCTCCTTGATCTGCTCCGCCGGGTCGCCCTTGGTGAAGTCGACGGGGATCGCCCCGATCTCCTCCGCCTTGGCCAGCCGCTCGGGCACCCGGTCGACGGAGAACACCTTCGCGGCGCCGCGCAGCAGCGCCGAGTAGGCGGCCATGAGCCCCACCGGCCCGGCGCCGTACACGGCCACGCTCTCACCGGGCGACACCCGGGCGAGTTCGCAGCCGTGGTAGCCCGTCGGGAAGATGTCGGCGAGCAGCACGAAGTCGGTCTCGAACTCCTCGCCCGGGGGCAGCTTCAAGCAGTTGAAATCGGCGTACGGCACCCTCAGCAGCTCCGCCTGGCCGCCCGTGTAGGGGCCCATCGCCACATAGCCGTAGGCGCCGCCGGCGAACCCGGGGTTCACCGTCAGACAGAAGCCGGTCTTCCCGGCGAGACAGTTCTTGCAGAACCCGCACGCGACATTGAACGGCATCACGACCCGGTCGCCCTTGGACAGCGAGGTCACGCCGCTGCCGGCCTCCTCCACGACGCCGAGGTTCTCGTGCCCGAAGACGATGCCCGACTCGGCCGCCGTGCGGCCCTCGTACATGTGCAGGTCGGAGCCGCAGATCGCGGTCGACGTGACGCGTACGAGCACATCGTTGGGATGCTGGATCCGCGGATCCTGGACGTCCTTCACCACCACACTGAAGGGTTCCTCATAGACGACGGCTTTCACCTGTGTCACCTCCGCCCGCTACACCACGGGTACTTCCAGGTAACGCCGGTGCGCAACGGGCTGCAACCGGCGTCGGGAAGGGGGCCGCACGGCGCCCCGAGACCCGCGAGTGAACGAGTGTTCGACAGTAGAGTGCGGTCATGAACGCCAGAGGCGCGGCCTCGCCGCAGGTGCCGCGCAGTGCCCTCGCCGACACCGTGCTGGAGCGGCTCACGGCGGCCTTCGGCGCCGCCGCCGATCCCGGGCGGGCCGCCGCGATGCGGACGTACATGAAGGACGTGGCGCCCTTCCTCGGCATCCCCGCCCCGGCCCGCCGGGCCCTGACCCGCACGGTCCTCGCGGGCACCCCGCGCCCGGACGAGGCCGACTGCACCGCGGTCGCGCTGCGCTGCTGGGCGCTGCCCGAGCGCGAGTACCCCTACGCCGCGGTGGACTTCCTGCGCCGGTACGCCGGCCGCTGCTCCTCCGGCTTCCTGCCGGTGGCCCGGCACCTCGTCACCACGGTCCCCTGGTGGGACACCGTCGACCCGCTCGCCGCGCACGTCGTCGGACGCCTCGTCGCGGCCGACCCCGCGCTCACCGCCGACATGGACGCCTGGATCACCGACTCCGGCCTGTGGCCCGTGCGCGCGGCCCTGCTGCACCAGCTGGCCCGCAAGGACACCACCGACACCGATCGGCTGTTCGGCTACTGCCTGCTCCAGGCCGGGCACCCCGACTTCTTCATCCGCAAGGCGATCGGCTGGGCCCTGCGCGAGTACGCCAAGACCGACCCCGACGCCGTACGGTCCTTCCTGGCGCGGGAGCGGGGCCGGTTCGCGCCGCTGACCGTCCGGGAGGCGCTGAAGAACATCGGCGCCTGAACCTGGCCCCGACCCGGCCGCCGCGAAAACCATTCGACGCCGCACCGCCGCTCGGCGATGATCGACCCCATGTTCCGGTACGCCTTCCTCCTCGCAGCATCCGCCGTCGCGGATGCGCCGAAGGCTGCCGTCCGGATCCTCACGGCCGCAGTCGACGGCGCCCGAAGCTGACCCTCTCCGGAACGAACCGGCGGACCCCGCAGGGGGAGGGTCGGCCGGTCCTCGGGGTCCCGCAGCTCTTCCACGCCTGAGAGGCTTCGAGGTACAGCCATGTCCAAAACGGCCTACGTGCGCACCAAGCCGCACCTGAACATCGGCACCATGGGGCACGTCGACCACGGCAAGACCACCCTGACCGCCGCGATCACCAAGGTCCTCGCCGAGCGCGGCACCGGCGCCTTCGTGCCGTTCGACCGCATCGACCGGGCCCCCGAGGAGGCCGCGCGCGGCATCACCATCAACGTCGCGCACGTCGAGTACGAGACCGACACCCGGCACTACGCCCACGTGGACATGCCGGGCCACGCCGACTACGTCAAGAACATGGTCACCGGCGCCGCGCAGCTCGACGGGGCGATCCTCGTCGTCTCCGCGCTCGACGGGATCATGCCGCAGACCGCCGAACACGTGCTGCTGGCCCGGCAGGTGGGCGTCGACCACATCGTCGTCGCGCTCAACAAGGCCGACGGCACCGACGACGAGGAACTGATCGACCTCGTCGAGCTGGAGGTCCGCGACCTGCTCACCTCCCAGGGCTACCCGGGCGACGCGGTACCGGTCGTACGCGTCTCGGGGCTGAGGGCGCTGGAGGGCGACCCGCGCTGGACGGCGGCCGTCGAGGCGCTGCTCGACGCGGTGGACACCTATGTGCCGATCCCGGAGCGGTACCTGGACGCGCCGTTCCTGCTGCCGGTGGAGAACGTGCTCACCATCACCGGGCGCGGCACGGTCGTCACCGGCGCCGTGGAGCGGGGCACGCTCCGCCCGGGGGACCGGGTGGCGGTGCTCGGCGCCGGCGTGGAGACCGTCGTCACCGGGCTCGAGACCTTCGGCAAGCCGATGCGGGAGGCGCAGGCCGGGGACAACGTGGCGGTGCTGCTGCGGGGCGTGCCGCGGGACGCCGTACGGCGCGGCCACGTCGTGGCGGCGCCGGGAAGCGTGGTGCCCGCCCGGCGGTTCACCGCCCGGGTGTACCTGCTGTCGGGCCGCGAGGGCGGTCGTACGACCCCGGTCGCCACCGGCTACCGGCCGCAGTTCTACATCCGCACCGCGGACGTGGTGGGGGACGTCGACCTCGGCCCGGCCGCGGTGGCCCGGCCCGGGGAGACGGTCGAGATGACCGTCGAGCTGGGGCGGGAGGTGCCGCTGGAGCCGGGGCTCGGGTTCGCCATCCGTGAGGGCGGGCGGACCGTGGGCGCGGGGACCGTCGACTCCGTCGGTTCGTAGCGGCCCGGGTGCGTGGGGGACCGGCGGCCCGTTCCGGCCGGCCGGGTGGTTCCCCGCGCCCCTTCGGGGCGGGCGACAATGAACCCGTGACCGAGCAGATACCCGTGACCCGGACCACCGACCACGGCACCGCCAAGCTGATGCCCGACGTCGATCGCGAGCGGGCCTGGCTGCTCACCGTCGACGGGGCGCCGCAGTCGTACGTCGATCTGGACGACCCGGCGCATCTGGAGTTCGAGTACGCGCGGCGGCTCGGGTATGTGCTCGACACCGTCGCCGACGAGGGGCGGCCGCTGGACGTGCTGCACCTCGGCGGAGGGGCGCTGACGCTGCCGCGGTACGTGGCGGCCACCCGGCCGGGCTCCCGGCAGGACGTCGTCGAGGCCGACCGGGGGCTGCTGGAGCTGGTGACCGAGTATGTGCCCCTGCCGCGGGGCTCGGGCATCGCGCTGCACACCGCCGACGCCCGGGCCTGGCTGGAGACGGCGCCCGACGACCACGCCGATGTGCTCGTCGCCGACGTCTTCGGCGGGTCCCGGGTGCCGGCGCATCTGACCACGCTCGCCTACGTCCGCGAGGCCGAGCGGGTGCTGCGGCCCGGCGGGGTCTATCTGGCCAACCTCGCCGACGCCGCGCCGTTCGCCTTCCTGCGCTCCCAACTCGCCACGTTCGCCGCCGTCTTCGAGGAGCTGGCACTGATCGCCGAGCCGGGGGTGCTGCGCGGCCGGCGGTTCGGGAACGCGGTGCTGGTCGCCTCGCACCGGCCCCTGGACACCACCGTGCTGGCCCGCCGCACCGCTGCGGACGTCTTCCCGGCGCGGGTCGAACACGGGGCGGCGATCAGCGAGTTCACCGGTTCGGCGCGACCGGTCGAGGACGCTGACGCCGTGCCCTCACCCGAGCCCCCCGACGGGGCGTTCGGCATCGGCTGACCCGGCCGGGGAGCCGGCCACCCGCTGGGTACGGCGGGTCAGGGTGCGGACGTCCGGGACCAGCAGCACGAGCGCCGTCACCAGCACCACCAGCCCGGCGCACCCCCACAGCGCGGCCGGCCGGCCGAAGGCGCTCTCCGCGGGCCCTGCCAGCGCGGTGGCGACGGGAACGAGCGAGACCGACCCGAACCAGTCGTACGCCGACACCCGGGAGAGCTTCTCCTCGGGGATCTCCTGGTGCAGCGCGGTCATCCAGGACACCCCGAACACCTCCACCGTCGTGCCGGCCGCGAACATCACCGCGTCCAGTGCCCCGGCCGGCGCCGGTAGGGCCAGGGCGGCGGCGGGCAGGGCGAGGGGGAAGACGCAGAGGGTGCCGGCGAGGAGCAGTCGGCGGGGTTTCCAGCGGGTCATCAGCAGGGCGCCGGCCACCGTGCCCGCGCCGAACGCGGCCAGGGCCAGGCCCCAGGGGCCGGCGCCGCCGAAGTGGTCGCGGGCGACCAGCGGGCCGTAGACCGCCTCGGCCGCGGCGACCACCGCGTTGGCGATCGAGAACTGGACGACGATGCCCCACAGCCAGGGACGGCCGGCGAACTCCCGCCAGCCGTCGCGGAGGTCGGCCGCCATGCCCTCGCCGGGGGTGCGCGGCGGGATGTGGCCGGTGTCGAGGAAGGAGCGCAGGGCGCCCGCGACGGCGAAGGCCGCGGAGTCGAGCGCGAGCACCCAGCCGGGGCCGACGGCCGCGACCAGGGCGCCGCCCAGTGCCGCGCCGCCGAGCGCCGCGCCCTGCGTGGCCATGCGGAACACGGCGAACGCGCGGCCCGCCTGCTCGCCCTCCACCGAGGACAGCAGCATGCCCTCGGCCGCCGGCCCGAAGAACGCCTGCCCGGTGCCGCCGAGCGCGCTGAGCAGCATCATCTGCCACAGCCGGGGTGCGCCGGCCAGCACCAGTGCGGCGAAGGCGCCCTGGGAGAGGCAGTTGAGGGCGTTGGCGGCGACCATCACCCGGTGCCGGGGGAGCCGGTCCGCGAGCGCACCGCCGATCAGCAGGAACACCACCAGCGGCACCGTGCGCGAGGCGGCCACCAGCCCCACGTCGCCGCCGTCGCCGCCCGCGTCCAGCACGGCGAACGCGGCGGCGATGAGCGAGCCGTTCGCCCCGAGACCGGTCACCACGGCCGCAGCCGTCAGCAGGGAGTAACTGCGGCCCGCCCAGGAGGGTCTGCGCGGGCCGTGAGGCGGGGACAGCGGAGTCACCGGGTGACTATCGCCCCTGCGAGCGGCGCCGGCAATCGGTTTCCCCCGGCGCCGGCGCCTGAGACCCGCGGCGGATCACTGGTTCGTCGGGTCGCCGTGCAGCCGGACCGTGCGGAGGATCTTCAGCACCGTCTCCCGGGACACCTCGCCGCTCACGCCCTTGGCGCCGTAGAAGTCGAACGACACGTAGTCGTGCGCGGAGTTCTGGAAGCCGAAGGTGAGCGCCTTGCCGTCGCTGATGCACTTGCCCTTCTTCGGCGTGTGCGTCGACTGCGCCCAGGCGTAACTGCCCTGGATGCCCGAGTCCGTGGTGAAGGCGGTGGCCTTCTTGTCCCAGGAGATGCTCTTCTTGTCGGGCTGGGTGTAGCCGCCGTAGACCCACCAGGCCGGCGTGTTGATCGCGATCTCGTCCGTGTCCTTGGCGCCGTTGGCGCCCTTGACGCCCGTGACCCCGAGCGGGGTGTCCTCGGTACGGCCGTCCTTGTCGTCGTCGGACGTGCACCACTTCGGCTGGAACTCGGCGGTGCCGGACATGATGATGCCCGTGTCCTTCTCGGACTTGGGGAAGTCGAAGCCGATGCTCAGGCCCGGGGACTCCACCTGCCAGTCGGCGGGCACGTCGTAGGCGACGCCCCACTTGGCGTTCACCACGACCTTCCAGCCGGGGACGGCCGGCTTCTCGGTCCCGGTGCCGCGCGGGTCGTCGGTCGCCGACGAGCCGGCCGTGGGCTGGGAGGCGGGTGACCGGCTGGCGTGCTGCCCGCCCTTGCCGTCGGCCCGGTCGTCCGTGCCGTCCTTCTTGCCGAGGACGAGATAGCCCGTCACGCCCGCGGCGATCACCACCGCGGCCGCCGCGACGATCGCGATCAGCTTGGTCCGGCCGCCGCCGCCCTGCGGGGGCTGCGGGGTGGGCGCGGCAGGCTGCGGCTGCCCCCACTGCGGCTGCTGACCGTACGGCCCGGCCTGCGGATACTGCTGGTATCCGGGCTGCTGGTACGGGTTCGGCTGCTGGTAACCCGGCTGCTGATACGGATTCTGCTGCGGGTTGTTCTGCGGGTTCGGCGCGCCCCCTGGCGGCTGCTGATCTGGCCACATGGCGAGTAACCCTAGTGCCGTCCCGGACACGGTTCGGTCACCGGCCCTCGTCAGGGTCGTAGCAGGGTCGGTAGGGAAGCCGAGCGGGCGGCGGTTCGCGCTGGTGGGTGGGGAGCGCGCGGGGCTGGCCAGTTTCGCTACTCACCAGTAACATCGGGCGCATGACAGTTGAGAGCGCCTCGATGGGCGAGATGCTGGCCGCCGCGGTTCCGATGGTGCGGACCCTGAACCTGGAGTTCGTCGAGGTCGGCCCGGAGCGTGCCGTGCTGCGGCTGCCGGACCAGCCGGACTACCACAACCACATCGGCGGCCCCCACGCCGGCGCCATGTTCACCCTGGCCGAGTCCGCCAGCGGCGCCATCGTGCTGACGGCCTTCGGAGACCAGCTGGCGCGCGCGGTGCCGCTCGCGGTGCGGGCCGAGATCGCCTACAAGAAGCTGGCCATGGGACCGGTGACCGCCACGGCGACCCTGGGCCGCCCGGCGGCCGAGGTCGTCGCCGAGCTGGACGCCGGAGGGCGGCCGGAGTTCCCGGTCGACATCGCCATCCAGCGCGAGGACGGGGCCGTCTCCGGCGAGATGACGGTGGTGTGGACCCTGCGGCTCAACGGCTGAGACCGCGGCGGAGCGCCGCCGGGGGCAACCGCTCGGCGGCCGGCCGCCGCTCGGCGTGCGTCAGAGGTTGATCATGTGCCCGGCCAGGCCGTGCACCGCCTCCTGCACCGCCTCGCCGAGCGTCGGGTGGGCGTGGACGTTGCGGGCGATCTCGTGGACGGTGAGGTCCCACCGCTGGGCCAGGGTCAGCTCGGGCAGCAGCTCGGTGACGTCGGGGCCGATCAGGTGGCCGCCGACCAGCTCGCCGTACTTCGCGTCGCTGATCAGCTTCACGAATCCGGTGGCGTCGCCCAGTCCGTGCGCCTTGGCGTTGGCGGTGAACGGGAACGTCGCCACCCTGACGTCGTAGCCCAGTGCGCGCGCCCGCTCCTCGGTGTGGCCGAAGCTCGCGATCTGCGGCTGGCAGAAGGTGGCCCGCGGGATCATCGCGTAGTCGAGTTCCATGGTCTCCGCGCCCGCGATCGTCTCGGCGGCGACCACGCCCATCGCCTCGGCCGCGTGCGCGAGCATCAGCTTCGCGGTGACGTCGCCGATGGCGTAGATGTGCGGGACGTTCGTACGGCAGCGGCCGTCGACCTCGATCGCGCCGCGCTCGGAGACCCGCACGCCGGTGGTCTCCAGGCCGTAACCCGCCACGTTGGGGGCGAAGCCGAGCGCCTGGAGCACCTTGTCGGCCTCCAGGACCCGGTGGGAGCCGTCCTTGCCGGTGACGGTGACACGCACCTGGGGGCCCGATTCGTCGATGGACTCGACCCGGGTGGAGGTGAACGCGTCGATGCCCAGCCTGCGGTACTGCTTGGCGAGTTCCGCGGACACCTCGGCGTCCTCCAGCGGGGCGAGACGGTCCAGGAACTCGACCAGCGTGACCTTCACGCCGTAGTTGTGCAGGATGTAGGCGAACTCGACGCCGATCGCGCCGGCGCCCGCGATCACGATCGACCGCGGCAGCTCCTCGGCGAGGATCTGCTCCTCGAAGGTGACCACGCGTGAGGTGCGCCGGGTGCCGGGCAGCATTTTGGGCGTGGCGCCGGTGGCGATGACGCAGTGGCCGAAGCCGATGGTGCGGGTGTCGCCGTCGAAGCCGGAGACCTGGAGGGTGTGCGGGCCGAGGAACGTGCCGTGCCCGTCGAGCTCCGTGATCCCGTTCTTCTTCATCAGGTAGTGCACGCCCTTGACCCGGCCGTCGGCGACCTTGCGGCTGCGGCGGAACGCCTCGCCGTAGTCGAAGGACACCGGGCCGTCGGCGCGGATGCCGAACGTCTTCGCCTGACGGGTGACGATGTGCGCCAGCTCGGCGTTGCGCAGCAGGGCCTTGGTGGGGATGCAGCCCACGTTCAGGCAGATGCCGCCCCAGTACTTCCGCTCCACCACGGCGACGCGTCTGCCCAGCTGGGCGGCGCGGATGGCGGCCACATAGCCGCCCGGTCCGGCGCCGAGCACCACCACGTCGAAGCGGTCCTCCGGCTCGTCCGTCATCGATGCCTCCTGCAGCGGGACGCGTTCGGGCTCGGCCAGGGTTCCCCGTTCCCGGCCGGCGGCAAACGGCGGCGCCGCCGGGCGGCCGCGGACTTCACCCGGGTGCGACGGGGAGCCGTCCGGTGCCGGGCCTCGCCCTTGCCGACGCGGCCGGCCCCCGGTTCAGCGGGCGGGACGGTCGACGCGCAGCAGGCGCGGTGGCTGTGCGGCGGGTTCGGGCAGCCGCAGCGGCGTCGCTCCGGGGGTGATGCTGCCGAGCAGCGTGGCCCGGCGGGCGCCGGTGCCCGAGGGCAGGGTGCCGGGCAGCCCGTGCACGGTGAGGAAGCCGAGGACGGCGAAGGCCAGAGCCTCCTTGGCGTCCGAGGGCAGGCCCAGGTCGTCGCTGGGGCGCAGCCGTACGCCGGGCAGCTCCTCGCCGATCATGCGCATGAGCACCGGGTTGCGGGTGCCGCCGCCGGAGACGACGAGTCCGGTGACCCCGTGGGCACGGCAGGCGTCGGCCACGGTGACGGCGGTGAGCCGGGTCAGGGTGGCCAGCACGTCGTCGGGATCCGGGGCGGGCGCCGCCGCCAGCGCCCGCTGCAGGTAGGGCAGATGGAAGTGCTCCTTGCCGGTGCTCTTCGGGGCGGGCCTGCGGTAGTAGGGGTCGTCGAGGAGGGCGCGCAGCAGTTCGGGGCTGGTCCGGCCGGCGGCGGCCCGGCGCCCGTCCTCGTCGTAGCCGGCGGCGCCGCCGGTGAAGTGCCGTACGGCCGCGTCCAGCAGGGCGTTGGCGGGGCCGGTGTCGAAGGCCAGCGGCTCGGCACCCGGTGCGACCACGGTGACGTTGGCGATGCCGCCGAGGTTCAGCGCGGCCGGCGTGCCGGGCAGGGCGCGCAGCAGCAGGGTGTCGGTCATGGCGACCAGCGGCGCGCCCTGCCCGCCCGCGGCAACGTCCCGGCTGCGCAGGTCGGAGACGACCGGGAGACCGGTGGCCTCGGCGATCCAGGCCGGCCCGCCGAGTTGGAGCGTGCCGCGGACGGTGCCGTCCTCCACCCAGTGGTGCACGGTCTGGCCGTGCGAGACCACGAGGTCGGCGCCGCCGTCGCACAGCTCGCGCAGCGCGCGCCCGGCGGCACCGGCGAAGGCCTGGCCGACGCCGGTGTCCAGGGCGCAGACGGCCTGCGTGGTCGTCGCGGCCGGCGGCAAGGTGGCACCGATCAGGTCCCGCAGCTCGTCCGGGTACGGCACGGAGAGGTGCCCGAGTGGCCGCAGCAGCAGGGTGTCGCCGACGAGGTCCAGGTCCGCGGCGGCGGCCTCGATGGCGTCGTAGGAGGTGCCCGACATCAGGCCGATCACACGCACGCCGCCGCCTCCCGGCACCTCGTCCGCCGCCTGGACGGCATCGGTCGACGCTGTGACATGGCTTCTCCCTCACGGTTCGGAACGGAGCAGGGACCGAGGCGGCCGGCCCCCGCAGCGAAGACGTGCACGATCGCAGCCCGGTGGGAGGCGGGGTGGCGGCTTCGCCTCACACCGGGGGGTGTGCGGTCGCGGGTCGGGGTGGTGGTCTGTTCGGGGGTGTGTGGTTGTGGGTCGGGGCGGGGTGGTCTTGGACCGGGGGTGCGGGCGCGGGTCGGTGGACTCGTACCGGAGGTGTGTGGGGGCGGGTCGTGGCGGGGCCGGAGGGGTGGTTGGTGCCCGGCCGGGAGTAGGCGGTCGCTGGCCGGGACGGGCTGGGGTGACCTCGGACCGGGGGTGTGCGGTCGCAGGTCGATGGTCGCCGGGTCGGTGGCGTGGCACCGGGGGTGTGTGGTTGTGGGTCGTGGGCGGGGCCCGGGGCCGCCCGGGAGTGGGCGGTCGCTGGTCGGGACGGGCTGCCCCCCACCGGCGGTGTGCGGTGGCAGATCAGGCCGGGGCCGGAGTGGTCGGTGCGTGGCCCGGAGTGGTGATACCGGGCCAGGATGGTGGCCCCGTACCGGATGTGCATGCCGTCAGTCGGTGCTCGTGGCCGTGGCGACGCGGCCGGTGCCGGGGGCCGTCTCGCCGTCCGCGGCGGGGATCGCGGCGGACTCGGGAGCGGGGTGGAACAGGCTGGTGAGGCCCCCGACGGCCAGGGTGACGACGACGCCGATCGGCACGAGCCACTGGGCGGCGATCGCGGTCGGCACGGTGGCGCCGGCCACGTGGACGTCGATCTTGACGCTGCGCACGATGTACGTCATCACGCCGATCGTCACCAGGAAGGCGAGCACCGAGTCGATCTCGTTCGCGCGCCGTACGAGCCGCCCGAGCAGGAACGCGCCGAGCAGGGCGCCGTAGGTGTAGCCCGCGATGGTCAGACCCGTCAGATACACGTTGCCGGTACTGGTGCTGAACGCACAGGCGAACACCGCCATCAGCACCGCCCACACCAGCGTCATCACCCGGGCGAGCTTCAGCAGCGACTCCTCGGACGGCGTACTGCGGAAGAAGCTGTGGATGATGTCGGCGACCGTCGAGTTCGACATGGAGTTCAGGGCCGAGGACAGCGAGCCCATCGCGGCGCCCAGGATGCCCGCCACCAGCAGACCGGAGATCACCACGGGCAGCCCGTGCAGGATGAACTGCGGGTAGAGGTTGTCGGAGCTGCTCAGGCCGAGTTGCTTGAAGTCCTTGCCCTGGTTGTACGACCACAGCAGCGCGCCGACGAGCGAGAAGGCGGCGAACTGGAGGGTGACGAAAACACCCGAGGCGATCATGGCCTTCTGGCCGTCGCGCAGCGAACGCGTGGCCAGGACGCGCTGGACGATCAGCTGGTCCGAGCCGTGGCTGGCCATGGCGAAGATGGCGCCGCCGACGATCGCGGTGGGCAGGGCGAACGGGCTGGTCAGGACGTGCGCGAGGGTGAAGTCGGTGTCGAACAGCTTGAAGTGGCCCGAGTGCAGCGCGCCGGTGAACCCGTCGGCGCCGACATGGCCGGACAGCACGGCGATGGCGAGGACGGCGCCGCCCAGGTACAGGCCCATCTGGATGGCGTCGGTCCAGATGACCGCCTTGATGCCGCCGAGGTAGGTGTAGACGACCGTGATCGCGGTGAGCACGATGATGATCAGCCGGTAGCCCGCGTGCACCCCGAACTCGTCGAGCAGCAGCTTGATCGGGATGGCGGAGGCGAACAGCCGGACGCCCTCGGCGAGGAGCCGGGTGAAGACGAACGTCACCGAGGCGAGCCCTTGCAGCTTCGGCCCGAACCTGCTGCCCAGGTACTGGTAGGCGCTGACGAAGCCGCCCCGCTTGTACAGGGGGATCAGCACGGTGGCCACGACCACGCGGCCGATGACGTAGCCGAGGGCCAGTTCGACGTTCCCGAAGCCCTGCCCGCTGTACGCGCCGCCGGGCACGCTGATCACGGTGAGCACGCTGGTCTCGGTGGCCACCACGGAGAACGACACCGTCCACCACGGCATGCGGCCCTCGCCGACGAAGTAGTCCTTCGCGCTGCTCTGCCGGCCGGCCAGGCGCAGTCCGATCACGGCGATCGCCACCAGGTAGACGACGACGACCACGAGGTCGAGTTGACGCACGCTCACTCCTAAGCGACGGCCGGCGGCGCCGGCGAGGTGGGGACCGGGGAGAAGGGCGCCGACCGCCGTACGCGGACGACGTGGGGCTCGTGCGGTGCGCCGGCGTCCAGTGCCAGCAGGCGCGCCCCGTCCAGCGGTTGCCCGAGCGGGTCCCGCGGGCGCAGGGGGAGCGGGGAGCCGGCCAGCGCCGCGCGCAGCGGCGTGAGGAGCGGTTCGCCGAGGCCGGTGAGTCCGCCGGTGACGGTCACGGACAGGGCCCCGCCACCGATCCTGCGGGCGGCGGCGAGCACGGCCTCGCCGAGCGCGCGGGCGGCGTCCCGGACGATCGAGGAGGCCACGGCGTCGCCGGCCGCGGCCAGGCGCGCGACGTCCGGGGCGAAGGACGCGGCGGTCCGTGCGGGGTTGCCGTCGCGGCCGAGAGCCACCGGCATCCGGTCCGGGGCGCCGAAGCGTTCGGCGGCGGCGGCCAGCAGCGCCGTGTCCGGGCCGCGTCCGTCATGCGCCCGCAGCGCGGCCCGCAGCCCGGCCGCCCCGATCCAGGCGCCGCTGCCCTCGTCGCCGAGCCAGGGACCCCAGCCGTCGACGCGGGCGTACGACCCGTCGTCCCCGATGCCGACGGCGACGCAGCCGGTGCCGATCGCGAGGACCACGCCGGGGAGGCCGCCGAGGGCGCCGGCGTGGGCGGTGACGGCGTCGCTGGTGACGGCCACCTCGTCCGCGGGCAGGTCCTCGAGGAGCAGGCCCGCCAGCGCGCGGGCGGCCTCCGGTGCGGCCGCCGCTCCCGCGGCACCCACGCAGACCCCGGCCGGCCGCGGCGCGGGCTGCCCTTCGAGGAGGGGGAGCACGGCGGCGAGTACGGCGGTGCGGGCGGCCGCCACTCCGTTCTCGGCGGCGAGCCCGGGCGCCCCGGGCACCTCGTGGATCCGCCGGGCGGGACCGTCGCCGCCGTGGAACAACGCGGCACGGCAGCCGGTCTTGCCCAGGTCCACCGCGACTACTGCTGTCATACGGCACGCCTTCGTGTCATCCCGGATCATCGCTCCGGCGGCTCACCAGGACGGCTGGAGACCGGCGGCGGCTGTGGAGCGCGGTTCAGCGAGTATCAGAACGACCCGCTTCACATGTCAATAAGTAACGTCGCGCAATTCGGCACGTAAATTTTTGACGCCCGGCCGGAGGCGTGGCTACTGTGACGCCACCCAGGCAGGAGGTACGGCCCATGGCCAGCACGGAACCACCTCGCATACCGGACCGGCCCGCGGCGGACACCTCCGCGGCCGGGACGCTGGCACGCATCCGGACGGCCCTGTCGTCCCTGGCGCCGTCGGAGCGACGCGTGGCCGAGGCCGTCCTCGCCGATCCGGACCAGGCGGCGAAGCTGTCCATCAGCGCCCTCGCCCAGCGGGCCGACACCTCGGTGGCGACCGTGATGCGCTTCTGCCGGGCCATAGAGATCACCAACTACCCGCAACTGCGCCTCGCGCTGGCCGCGGCGGCCGCCCGCGAGCACGCCCTCAGCGGAGACCGTCCGGCGCCGGGCACCGACATCAGCGCCACCGACACCCTCGACGAGATCGTCCGCAAGATCGTCTACAACGAGGTGCGCGCCCTGGAGGACACCGGGGCGGGCGTGGACGTGGAGGTGCTGGGCCGGGCCGTCCAGGCCCTCGCGGCGGCGCCCAGGATCGATGTCTTCGGTGTCGGCGCCAGCGCGTTCGTCGGCCAGGACCTGCACCAGAAGCTGCACCGCATCGGCCGCGTGGCGTTCATCTGGACCGACCGGCACGCCGCGCTCACCGCCGCCGCCCTGCTCGGCCCCGGCGACGTCGCCCTCGCGATCTCCCACTCCGGCGAGACCGAGGACACCGTCGAGCCCCTGCAGGCCGCCGCAGAACGCGGCGCCACCACCATCGCCCTCACCAACGTCCCGCGCTCCACCCTCGCGGAGAGCGCGGACCTCGTGCTGACGACCTGCGCCCGGGAGACCCCCTTCCGCTCCGGCGCGACCGTCAGCCGCATCGCCCAACTCGCGCTCATCGACTGCCTGTTCGTCGGCGTCGCCCAGCAGTCCTACGAGGCCACGACCGCGGCGCTGGAGAAGACCTACGGCGCGGTCCAGCGCCGCAGGCGCCAGCCGGCGCCGCGCCGCACCCCGCCCGGCGACTGACCGCCACCCGCCCGCCGCCACCGGCACCCGCCCCAAGGAGGACCGCGCCGTGGACCTCAGCACACTCGGCACCGAGACCCGCAACGAACGGACCGCCGAACTGGACCGCATGCCGGTCACCGAACTGCTCGCGGTCATGAACGACGAGGACCGCACCGTCGTCCGCGCGGTGCGCGACGCACTCCCGCAGATCGGGGCCGCCGTCGAGGCGATCACCGAGTCGCTGCGCCGGGGCGGGCGGCTGATCTACCTCGGCGCCGGCACCAGCGGCCGCATCGGCCTGCTGGACGCCGTGGAGTGCCCGCCGACCTTCGGCACTGCGCCCGAGCAGGTCGTGGGAGTGCTCTCCGGCGGGCCGGGCGCCTTCGCCGTGGCGGTCGAGGGCGCCGAGGACGAACCGGCGAGGGCGGTCGCCGACCTCGACGCGATCGGCGTGAACGACCGGGACACGGTGGTCGGGCTCACCGCCAGCGGCCGTACCCCCTATGTCGTCGGCGGTCTGCGGCACGCCGCCGCCCGGGGCGCCGCCACGGTGTCGGTCGCCTGCAACCGCGACGCGGTCGTCAGCCGCTGCGCCGGCATCCCGATCGAGGTCCCCACCGGTCCCGAGGTCCTCACGGGATCGACCCGGCTCAAGGCCGGCACCGCCGAGAAGATGGTCTGCAACATGCTCTCGACGGCCTCGATGGTGCGGCTGGGCAAGGCGTACGGGAACCTCATGGTCGACGTCAAGGCCGGCAACGAGAAGCTGGTCGACCGGGCCCGCCGCATCGTCGTCCAGGCGACCGGTGCCGCCCCCGGCACCGCCGCCGACGCGCTGCGGGCCGCCGGCGGCCACGCGAAGACCGCCATCGTCATGCTCCTCGCGCACTGCACGGCCGAAGAGGCCACCCGCCGTCTCGACAAGGCCGACGGCGACACCCGTACGGCCATCGGCGGCGCCTGACACCCTTCGCGGCGGAGTTCGGGTCCGCTCCCTGCTGACGGCCTCTCAACCGGCAGCAGGAACACGGGCCTTCGGCTCGGAACAGTGCCCGGAGAAACGTGGGAACGGTCCCACGAAGCGATACCGCCGGTAACTCTTGTGGAATTCACCGAGTTTGACGCCGGGACAATCGAACTCCTTGTTTCCTGTGAGCCGCGTGTGCGAAGGTGAGCCTTCCCGCGGGAGGGCAAAGGCCGGCGTCGAACGCCCAGGCCGGCCCGACAGGTATGCACCACTCGGCACTGCTTTCCGTCAGGACGGCATTCCGTGCGCCGTCCTGCGGCTGGAAGGAAATGGTTCCGTGCAGTCCCCTCACCCCCCACGCCCGCCGTATCCACCGCTGCCCGGTTCGCCCGGGGAGTCCGACCGCAATCTCGCCGCCGGCCTCGGCGGCCCGCACGCCGTCCACCATCACGCCGTAGCCCTGCTGCTGGCCCGCCACTGGCGTGCCGCCCGCGACTACGCCACCGTCTGCCTGGCCTCGGCCGGACCGGCCGCCCACCTCGTCGCCACCGCCGCCTTCCACGAGGTTCTCGGCCGGATGGCCGCCGGAGCCGTCGGCGGCGCCCTGCGCCCGCAACTGCTCGCCGCCGTACGCGACACCGTCCGCGCCTGGGCCGCCGACGACGCGGCCTGCGCGACGCTGCCGGAATTGCGCAAACCCGCCGGCGGCCGCGGACTGCGCGCGACGAATCCCGGGACGCCGGAAAGACGGCAACTCGCCGAACGCGCATTCCGGGCACTTCCCGGCGCCTCGCAATGTCTTCTGTGGCACATCGAGGTGGAGGCCGAACCGATAAACATTCCCGCTGGTCTGCTGGGTATCGACCCGGCCACCGCGACGGCCGCACTGGAACAGGCGCGCGAGCAATTCAGAGCGGGATGCGTGCGCGCCCACCGGGAACTCGCCCCCACCAAGGAATGCCGCTTCTACAACCGGCTCCTGGACGTCCCCCTGCGCCGGGGCGACGCCCTGCTGCCCGACGTGCGCCGGCATCTGGCGGCCTGCGCGCACTGTAGGCACGCCGCCGAGACCTTCGGGCTGTTCCACGACAGCCCCGGCCTGCTGCTCGCCGAGACCGTCCTCGGCTGGGGCGCCCGCCGCTATGCCGACTCGCGTCCCGGGCGCGGAGCCGCCGAGGAGGTGCCGTACGGCCCGGCGCCCGAGCCGGCGGCGGGCGCCGGCGGCAGACACCGCACCACCGGTTCCGGCAGCCGCCATCGCACGGCGGTGGCCATCGGCGTCGGACTGGCCTCGCTCGCGCTGCTCGCCACCGTGCTCGTGGCCCGAAGCTGGTCCGACGACAACGCTGTCCCCGCGCCCGGCACCACCTGGGGCGCCCCCGCCGCCCGCACCACGCATCCGCGCGGCACCGGCGTCCTGCCCGTCACCTCCCCCTCCGCCGCCTCGGCCGGCGAACCCGTCGCGGTCGCCCGGGGCAGCCTGCGCGACCTCACCTCCGGACGCTGCCTGGACGTGCGCGGGAGCAGCGTCCGGGCCGGTGCCGGCGTCCGGCTTGCGCCGTGCACCTCCGCCGCCGCGCAGCAATGGGCGTACCAGGACGACGGATCGCTGCGCAGCGCCGCCGCCCCCTCCCTGTGCCTGGCCGCCGACCCGGACACGAGGACGGTGGCGCTGGCCGGCTGCGTCGCGCACGCCGGCGAGGAGGTCTACGACGTCACCGTGCACGGCGAGATCCTGCTGCGCCGCGGCGAGGGCCTCGCGCTCGCCCTGGACGCCGACGACGCGTCAGCCCGGGTGGTCCTGGCCCCGCGCGACGGTTCGCCGGACCAGCGCTGGCTGCTGCGCCCGGAGACGGGCGGGCGAGGGCGGCCCGGCACCGCGCCGGACGCGCCCGCAGGCGCCGGCGCGCACGGCGCGGCCGACGTGCCCGGGGGCCGCACACCGGGACACGCCCGCCGGGATGCCGACGGGCCGCCGTACGGGATCGCCGCACGCGGGAAAGAGGAGGGCGGCGGACCGGACGAGCCGACGGGTGTGGACGAGACCCGGATCGCCCAGGTCCGCCTCGGCCGGCGACAGCAGGGGCCCGGCCTCGGCCGGCGGCAGCAGAGATCCGGGCCCGTGGCGCCGGCCCGGGCGGAGCGCGCGGTGCACGGCGTGCTGCGTCCGGTCACCACGGTGACGGCGCCGGTGGGCGCGCTGCTCAACTGACCGGTACCGGGCCCGACGAGGTACGGCGGTCAGCCTCCGACGGCCCGGCGGTCACAGCACCTTGGCCCGGATCAGCGCGGACAGCAGCAGGGTGCCGGGCAGCAGCGGCACCCAGTCGGTCAGCACCCGGTAGCCGATGACCGTCGCGGTGGCCGCCGCCGGTGCGCAGCCGAAGGCGGCCAGCGTCCATACCAGCGCCGCGTCCACGGCGAACCCGCCCGGCGCCGGAACCGCGCCCACGGCCGTGCCCGCCGCCAGGTAGGCGAGCACCACGTGCTGCCACGGCAGCCCCAGCCCGAGCGAGGCGCCGACGCACGCGAGCGTGGCCCCCTGCACCAGCGGCATCGCCACCGCCCCGCCCCACAGGGCGAGCACCCGGCAGGGGCGCGTGTGCACCTCCCGGGCGTCGGCGAGAGCGGACCGCAGCAGCCCGGTCACCGGGCGCCGCAGCGGTCGTACGACGGTCAGCAGCACCCCCGCCGCCGCCACGGCGCCGCCCGCGGCGACAGCCGGGACCGGCAGCCGGCCGTCCGGGACCAGACCACCGAGGCGCCGCCAGGCCGGCGTCGCCGCGAGGAACACCAGCAGCACCCCGGTCTTGGCGGCGGACTTGGCCAGGGAGTACAGCCCGATCGACGCGGTGGCCCGGGCGGGCGGCACCCCCTGGGTCCGCAGGAAGCGCAGGGTGACGGCGTGCACGCCGAACCCGCCGGGCAGCGCGTGGTTGGCGGCGCCGGCGGCGAACTGCGAGGCCAGCAGCAGCCCCGGCCGCACCCGGTCCGGCAGCGCACCCTGCCGGACGCAGGCGGCCGCCACGCAGTTCAGGCCGGTCAGGCCGGCACCGGCCAGCAGCCACCCCGGATCGGCCGCGACCAGCCGCCGTACGCCCTCGTACACCACTGGCCGGTTGGCGACCGCCCATCCGGCGGCGAGCAGCACGGGAAGAAGGCACAGGGCCAGCCGCAGGCGCCGGGCCCCGAGGAGGGACGCCGGCCGGGAAGCGGGATCGGCGCTCGGGGCGGTGCGGAGCGGATCCCCGGGCAGGACGCGCGACGGGGCGGCGAGCGAGGGGGAGGGGGTGGCGAGCGAAGGGGAAGGGGAGGCGAGCGAGGGGGGAGGGGAGGCGAGCGAGGGGGGAGGGGAGGCGAGCGAGGGGGAGGGGGAGAGTGAGGACACGGGGACGTCGTCCTTCCGCAGCGGGCCCCACGGCGGGACCTGGAAAGGCGGGTCGGGCGAAACCGCGGGGAGCCTTCCCCACCCGCGTGACACGGGGATGTCCGAAAACCGAAGGCGCGGGGGCGGGACGGTGCCACCGAGCGATTGCGCGTACGCCGCCGTTCACCGCCGACCAGGTAGCCTTCCCTTGGGGCGCCCTTTACATGCGGCGGCCCCACCGGTCAGGGAAGGCGACAGGGGAGGATCCCGCGGTGCACGTCCAGGATTGGCTCGACTCGGTGCCCGCGGCCGCCGTCTACGCCGTGGTCGCCCTGGTGATCGGCTTGGAGAGCCTGGGCATCCCGCTTCCAGGGGAGATCATCCTGGTCTCGGCGGCGCTGATGGCCTCCCAGCACTCGGGCGTCAACCCGGTCGTCCTCGGCGCGTGCGCGACCGCGGGCGCCGTGATCGGCGACTCCATCGGCTACGCGATCGGCCGCAAGGGCGGACGGCCGCTGCTGGCCTGGCTGGCCAGGAGATTCCCGAAGCACTTCAGCGAGGGCCATGTGGCCACCGCGGAGCGGTCGTTCGAGAAGTGGGGCATGTGGGCGGTCTTCTTCGGCCGTTTCATCGCCCTGCTGCGCATCTTCGCCGGCCCCCTCGCCGGCGTCCTGCACATGCCGTACTGGAAGTTCCTGATCGCCAACGTCCTCGGCGGCGTCTGCTGGGCCGGCGGCACCACGGCGGCCGTGTACTACGTCGGTGTGGTCGCCGAGGGCTGGCTGAAGAAGTTCTCGTACGTGGGGCTTGCGGCGGCGGTGGCACTCGGCCTCGCCACCATGCTGATCGTCCAGCGCAAGGCGAAGAAGGCCCGGCAGCAGGTGGACCGCGAGGCGGAACCGGTCGGTGCCGGGGACTGAAACACCCCGCAACGGCCTAGCGATGCACGTCCTGGTGTGCCTTCGCGAGCTCCGCGTACATCGTGCCGTTGAGGGTGACGCCCTGCCGCTCCTCCTCGGTCAGTTCCCGCCGCACCTTCGCCGGCACCCCGGTCACCAGCGACCCGGGCGGTACGACCATCCCCTGCGGCACCAGAGCCTGGGCGGCGACGAGCGATCCGGCACCGATCACGGCCCCGTTCAGCACGGTCGCCCCCATCCCGACGAGGCAGTCGTCCTCCACGGTCGCCCCGTGCACGACGGCGTTGTGCCCGATGGACACCCGCTCACCGACCTTCACCGGAAACCCGGGGTCCGCGTGCAGGGTGACGTTGTCCTGGACATTGGCCTGCGCCCCCACGGTGATCTTCTCGACGTCGCCCCGGATCACCGCGCCGTACCAGACACTGGCCCCCGCGTGCAGCGTGACGTCGCCGATCACGGAAGCCGTCGGCGCGACGAACGCCTCCGGATCGACCTGCGGCTCCCTGCCGCCGATGCCCACGATCAGCGCCTGCTGTGTCATCACCGTCTCCTCCGTGTCCGTGACTACCCGCACGGTACGTCACGGGCTGGGGCAAAGATCACAGCAGCCCGCCCTCTCGCCGGACGCAACCGATGAGTAACGTAAGCCCGTGCCGAAGCCCAAGAACACGTTCTCGTCCTGGCGTCGCCGCGTCGCTCAGCGCGCGGTGCACGCTGCCTGGGCGTGGGTTCAGCGCACGGGTTCCGTCACCGCCGAGCATCCCGGCCGCCTGAGGTTCGGCTCGATCGGTGCGGCGACCCGGCTCGCCTTCCCGCTCGGCACGGTGTTCGGCGAACCCTGGATCCACCTCGGCTCGCACTGCATCATCGGCGAACAGGTCACGCTGACCGCGGGCCTGATGCCGGACCTGGACCTCGGGCCGGAGCCGATCCTGCGCATCGGCGACGGTGTCGTCCTCGGCCGGGGCAGCCATGTCATCGCGGACACGACGGTCACCATCGGCAGCGACTGCTACTTCGGCCCGTACGTCTACGTCACCTCCACCAACCACTCCTACGACGACCCCCACCAGCCGATCGGCAGGCAGTGGCCGCGCATGGAGCCCGTGGAGATCGGGCCGGGCTGCTGGATCGGCACCGGCGCGGTGATCCTGCCGGGCGCGCGGATCGGCCGGAACGTGGTCGTCGCGGCCGGCGCCGTGGTGCGGGGCACGGTGCCCGACCACGCCGTGGTGGCCGGAGCGCCCGCCCGGGTCGTCCGCCGCTGGACGCCGGACCAGGGCTGGCAGCCGCCGCTCAGGACCCCGCCGCCGATACCGATCCCGGAGGGCACGACCCCGGATCAGCTCCGCGCCCTCGCGGAACTCGACGAGGACGTGGTGGCCAGCCTCGCCCAACTGGAAACGGAGAGCTGACGCGGCCGGGACGCGGGGGCGCGGGATCGGCTCTGCAGGCACGACTCGGCAGGTGTGCGAAGCCGAGGGGCGGTTCGTGCGGGGTGCGGTGCACGGGGGCGGGCTCGGTTGTGCTCCGGGGGCCGGGGCCGGGGCCGGGGGCTGGCTCGGGTGGGTGTCCGAAGCCTGGGGCCGGTTGGCGCGGGGTCGGGGGCTCGCTCGGGTGGGCGTCCGGGGCCTGGGGCCGGTTCGCGCGGGGCGGGGGAGGAGGAGCGGCTCGGCTGCGGTCCTGGGCCAGAGCCGGCTTCGGTAGGCAACCCGAACCTGGGGTCCGCTCGCGGGGGATGTGGTGGATGGGGACGGGCTCGGCTGTGCTCCGGGGTGAGGAGCCGGCTCGGGTAGGCCCCCGAGAGCCTGGATCCGGTTCGCGCGGATGCGGGGATGAGCAGCGGCCCAGCTGTGCTCCCGGGCCAGGGGCCGACTCGGGTAGGGGTCCGGGAGCCGGGGCCCGGTTCGCGCGGATGTGTGGGGTGAGGAGCGGCCCGGCTGTGCTCCGGGGCGACGGGCCGGCTCGGGCAGGCGTCCGAAGGCTGGGGCCACTCGCGCAGGATGCGGGGGATGAGGGGCCGCTCGGATCCGGAACCAGGGGTCGGCGGCTGGGCGTCCGCAGTTCCGGGACGGATCAGCCCGTCGCCAGCAGGAGGGTGCCGAGGAGGGCCAGGCCCGCGCCTGCCGCCTGGATCGCGCGGAGCCGTTCGGCGAGGAAGCCGCGCGCGGCCAGCGCCGTCACCACCGGGTACAGCGAGGCGAGCACGGCCGCCACGGTGACCGGCCCGTGCTGTGCGGCGACGGCGTAGGTGCCGTTGGCGGCCACGTCGGCGAGTCCGACGAAGGCCAGCGCGGGCAGCGAGGCCCAGGGGAAGCCGCCCTCGGGCACCGCCCGGCCGCCGCGCCGGACGGAGACGGCGAGCGCGGCCCCGCCGACGGCGACATTCGTCAGCCGCTGCACGAACAGTGCGAGGAACAGGCCGGTGACGGTCGTCGAGGCCTCCGTGATCAGGGCGAAGACCGTGCCGAACCCGAGGGCCGCGATCAGCGTGAGCAGGATCGTCTGCCGCTGGACGGGCGCCCCGCGCAGCTGTGGTCCGCCCGCGAGCACGACACCCGTGACGGCGACCGCGATGCCCGCGACCTGGAGCAGTCCGGGCCGCTCGCCGAGGACGAGGCCCACGCTCACCGGCACGGCCACGCTCAGCGTCGCGAGCGGTGAGACGACCCCCATGGGGCCGAGCGCGAGGGCCTTGTAGAAGGAGAGCAGGGCGATCGGTCCCACCAGTCCGGCGGCGAACGCGAACCACAGGCGGGGCCCGGCCTCGCCCCACCCGCCGGTCGCCACGACGATCGCGCCCAGCACGGCCGCCGCGATGGCCTGCGAGACGACCACGACCGTCAGCGCGGGCGTCCGTCGTGTCAGCAGCCCGCCCCCGAAGTCGGCCAGCCCCCACAGAAGGCTGGTGATCAGGGCGAAGAATGCTGTCACGGCCGGCCTCGCAGTACAGTTTGATGAACGATCGGGTGCACCTCACGGTAGTGCAGTGGAGTGAACTCTGTCATCCCGAATATTGAACTTCCGGGACGCCCGGACCCGACCCACGGGCCTGCCCGGACCTCTTCCCGATGGACGTGATGTGTCGGACCTCGACCTGCTGACCCAGTCCCTGGCGCGCAACGTCAAGCGCTGGCGCACCGAGCGCGGCTTCACCCTGGACGCGCTCGCCGCGCGCGCGGGGGTCAGCCGCGGCATGCTGATCCAGATCGAGCAGGCCCGCACCAACCCCAGCATCGGCACCGTCGTCAAGATCGGTGACGCGCTCGGCATCAGCATCACCACACTGCTCGACTACGAACAGGGCCCCGCCGTCCGCATCGTCCCCGCCGACCAGGCCGTACGGCTCTGGCACACCGACGCCGGCAGCTACAACCGCCTCCTCGCCGGCACGGAGGCGCCCGGCCCGCTCGAGATGTGGGACTGGCGGCTGATGCCGGGGGAGCAGAGCCCCTCCGAGCCGCACCGCGTGGGCACGGTCGAACTCGTCCATGTCACCGCGGGCGAGCTGACCCTCACCGTGGACGGCGTCAAGCACCTGGTGCCGACCGGCGCGAGCGCCACCTTCGAGGCCGCGACCGCGCACATCTACGCCAACGAGGGCGATGTGCCGATGGAGATGGTGATGGCCGTCTCGGTGCCCCCGGTCCGCTGAGCCGCGCCGGCGCGGCTGTTAGCGTGCGGGCATGCGCGCACCCATCGGAGAATTCGACACCGCCACCCCCGTCACGGACTGCCTCGAGGAGCTGACCGCGCCGGTCGCCGACGCCGTACGCGCATGGCGGGGCGCGGTTCCCGCCGACCGCGTCCTCTACGTCGAGACCGACCCGCGCTGGGCCGACACGGCCGTCTTCGTGGAGCACTACGGCCGCGATCTGCTGGAGCGGTCGGCGAACTGCGTGGTGGTCGCGGGCAAGCGGGGCGGCGAGACCACCCTTGCCGCATGTCTGGTGCTCTCCACCACGCGGGTCGACGTCAACGGCGTCGTACGCCGCCAACTCGGCGCCCGCAAGGCGTCTTTCGCCTCCATGGAGACGGCGACCGGGGAGACCGGCATGGAGTACGGCGGCATCACCCCCGTCGGACTGCCCGCCGGCTGGCCGGTGTTCATCGACGCGGCCGTCGTCGACCTGCCCTACGTCCTCGTCGGCAGCGGACGCCGGCGCGGCAAGCTGCTGGTGCCGGGCAAGGCCCTCGCGGAACTGCCGGGTGCGGTGGTCCTGGAGGGGCTCGGGGTCGCCTGACCGCTGGCCGGCGGATCGCCTGAGACCACCGCCCGGCGCGTCCGTTCCACGACGGGAACGGCAGGCCAGGCCGGGCGGGGACGGCAGGTCCGGCCGGGCAGGGACGGCAGTCCGGCCCCGGCGGGAATGGTCTGCGCCGGGACGCGGGCTCACGCCGGCGCGTGGTGGGCCAGAACCCCATGGGGGTCGCGCTCGCCCGGCGCCGGGGCGGGGTCGGCGTGCACCAGCGCGGCCGTCAGCCTCGGTACGGCGTGCAGCAGGGCGTGTTCCGCCTCCACGGCGATCGCGTGGGCCTGCCGCAGCGTCGCGTCGCCGTCCACCACCACCGCGAGTTCGGCGCGCAGCCGGTGCCCGATCCAGCGCAGCCGCAGTTCGCCCACCTCCCGCACGCCCGGCACCCCCCGCACCGCCCGCTCGGCCCGGTCCACCAGCGCCGGGTCGACGGCGTCCAGCATCCGGCGGAACACCTCACGCGCGGCGTCCCGCAGCACCAGCACGATCGCGGCCGTGATCGCCAGCCCCACGACCGGGTCGGCCGGGTGCCAGCCCAGCGCCGAGCCGCCGGCGCCCACCAGGACCGCCAGCGAGGCGAAACCGTCCGTGCGGGCGTGCAGGCCGTCGGCGACGAGCGCGGCGGAGCCGATCCGCCGGCCCACCCGGATCCGGTACCGGGCCACCCACTCGTTGCCCACGAACCCGGCCAGCGCGGCCGCCGCGACCGCGGGGACGTGCGCGACCGGGCGCGGATCGAGCAGCCGCCCCACGGCCGCCCAGGCGGCGAAGGCCGCCGACGCGGCGATGGTCAGCACGATCACCAGCCCCGCCAGATCCTCGGCGCGCCCGTAGCCGTAGGTGAACCGGCGGGTCGCCGCCCGTCGGCCCAGCAAGAAGGCGATGCCGAGGGGAACGGCGGTCAGCGCGTCCGCGGCGTTGTGCACGCTGTCGCCGAGCAGCGCGACCGAGCCGGAGACGGCCACCACGGCCGCCTGCGCCAGCGCGGTCGCCCCCAGCACGGCCAGCGACACCCACAGCGCCCGCATCCCGTGCGCCGAGGCCTCCATGGCCGGGTCCAGCTTGTCGGCGCTGTCGTGGGAGTGCGGGGTGAGCAGATGCGCCAGGCGGTGGCGGAGACCGGGCTTGTGGGGGTGGTCCTCATGCGTGTGGCCGTGCCGATGGGTGTGGACCCCGTGATCGTCCGCCTGCGTGTGAGCGTGGCCGTCGTGGCCGGGGCCGTGGCCGTGTGCGTGGCCCGTGTGCGCGTGGGTGTGACCTCCGTGGCCGTGCTCATGGCCCTGGGTGTCCCCGTGGCGGGGTGCGTGCCGGTCGTTCACGTGGGTCCCCTTCCGTGTGCGGGAGTGGACGCGCGGCGCCCACCGGACCATTATGTGCGTATGAGCGCACGCATGCACCTGTCACCTGCGCACCATGCGCACCCGCGCAGCCCCGGCGAGGAGCAGTTCGCGCTCGCCGCCGAGCTGATGGCCCTGCTCGGCGACCGCACCCGGCTGACCCTGCTGCACGCCCTGACGACCGGCGAGGCCGACGTCACGACGCTCACCGAGGCGTGCGGCGCGGCCCGTCCCGCCGTCAGCCAGCACCTGGGCCGGCTGCGGCTCGCGGGACTGGTGAGGACCCGCAAGGAGGGCCGCCGGGTGATCTACTCGCTCCCGCACGGACATCTGCGCCGGCTGGTGGAGGAGGCGCTGAAGACGGCGGACCACCTGCTCGCCGAGCGGCCCGCCGCGGGTCAGTAGGCGGCGGCCGTCCCGAGGTACTGCTCGGCGAAGGCGGCCGCCGCGGCCGGCGAGGTGAACAGCCGGCGCAGCCGGGCCAGCGTGGTGCCGGCGCGGAACGGATCGCCGGACGCCACCCCGTGGTAGATGTCCGACAGCCACTGCGAGAACTCCTGGTAGTCCCACACCCGGCGCAGACAGGCGTCCGAGTAGCCGTCCAGCCCGCTGCCGTCGCCCTTCGTGACGTACGCGGCGAGCGCGTCGCCGAGCAGGAAGGCGTCGTGCAGGGCGAGGTTCAGGCCCTTGGCCGCGATGGGCGCGACCAGGTGACCGGCGTCCCCGGCGAGGAACAGCCGCCCGTGGACGAGGGGTTCGACGACGTAGTGGTGCATGTCCAGGACGCGCTTCTCGATGAGCCGGCCCTCGGTGAGCGGAGGCGCACCGGCCGCGCCGAGCCGCTCGCGCAGTTCGGTCCAGACCCTGTCGTGCGGCCAGTTCTCCGGATCGTCGCCGGGCGGGCACTGGAGATAGAACCGGGTGACCTCGGGGCTGCGCGGCATCTGCCCGGCGAAGCCGCGCGGATGGACGCCGAACAGCACGCAGTCCGTGGACGGCGGCGTCTCCGCGAGCAGCGCCAGCCAGCCGATGCCGTCGTCCTGCCGCGCGATCCGCCGCCGCCCGGCGGGTATCGCGTCCCGGGTCACCCCGCGCGCCCCGTCGCAGCCCGCGACGAAGTCGCAGCGCAGCAGCCGCCGTTCGCCCGTGTCCGGGCACAGGTACGACACCGCGGGACGGCCGGAGTCCGGGTCGTGAAGCGTGACGTCCCGCACGCCGAACCGGATGTCGCCGCCGCGGACGTCGGCGTACTCCCGCAGCAGGTCCGTCACCAGCAGCGGCTGCGGATAGACGTAGTGACGACGGCCCGTCAGAGCGGCGTACTCGAAGCGGTGGCGCTCGCCGGCGAAGCGGAACTCGCAGGCGGTGTGCGACTCGGCCCGCTCCGGGAGCCGTGCGGACAGCCCGCGGCGGTCCAGTTCGCGCACCGCCCATTCCTCGATCACCCCGGCGCGCGGCCGTGTCTCGACGAAGTGCCGGCTCTCGGTCTCCAGGACGACGCAGTCGACGGAGGCGGCCCGCAGGATGCCGCCGACGGTGAGCCCGGCGGGCCCGGCGCCCACGACGACCACCGTACGGCGTTCTTCGGGCGCGGAGCCGAGGTGGGGGGAAGGGGAGATCATCCCCGCATTATGACGGTGTCCCGTCAGCCGTGACCGGCCGACGGGACACCAGGGGAGAGCGGGTCAGTGCGCGGGGGCGTCGGTGACGACGACCTCCTCGATGTCACGCTCGATCTGCTCGGGCTCCGAGGCGGTCGCCTTGGCCCAGTAGTAGATGGCGAGCGAGAACACCGCGACGACCAGGATGTCCCACCACAGCGGCAGGTCACCGGTACCGCCGAAGGTGCTGAAGTAGGAGATCACGCCGATGCCCGCCAGGTAGGGCAGCAGCCACTGCGCGGCCTTGAAGTCCAGCCGCGGCGCGCCCGGCAGGTTCTTGCTGATCGCGTACCAGGCGTAGGAGCCGAGCAGCACGTAGCCGATCAGGATCGCGCAGCCCAGACGCCACAGGGTGTCCCAGCCGGACCAGAAGATGATCAGGTTGGCGATCACGAAGGACAGCGGGGAGATGATGTTGCCCGCGGGCAGCTTGTACGGACGCTCGTGGTTCGGCAGCCGGTCCTTGAAGACGCCGTAGGCCAGCGGGGCGCCCGCGTACATCAGCACGCTCGCCGAGGTGATGAAGCTGACGAGCTCCTGCCAGCTCGGGAACGGCAGGAAGCAGATCACGCCGGTCACGAACGAGATGGCGAGGCCGAACCACGGCACACCGCGCTTGTCCGTCTTGGCGAACACCTTCGGCGCGTAGCCGTTCTTGGCCAGGCCGTAGGAGATGCGGGAGGTGGCCGTGGTGTAGATCAGGCCGGTGCCTCCGGGGGAGATGATCGCGTCGGCGTACAGGACCCAGGCCAGCCAGCCGAGGCCGCACAGCGTGGCGAGACCCGCCCAGGGGCCGCTGATGCCCACGTAGTTGAGGTTCTCCCAGCCCTTGGCGAAGGAGGCGTGCGGCAGGGCGGCGATGAACACGACCTGGAGCAGCAGGTAGATCACGGCGCCGATCGCCACCGAGCCGAGCGTGGCGCGCGGCAGGTCGCGCTTCGGGTTGCGGCTCTCACCGGCCAACTGGATCGCCTGCTCGAAGCCGAGGAGAGCGAAGATGATGCCGCTGGAGCTGATCGCGCCGAGCACGCCCGCGGCGCCCTTCGGGGCGAAGCCCTCGGAGGTGAAGTTGCCGGGGTGGAAGTTGCCGATGGCGATGATGAAGATCGCCGCGAGCGGGACCGCGATCTTCCACCAGGTGGCGGCGCTGTTGGTGTGGGCGAGGATGCGGACGCCCAGGAAGTTCACCGCGACGAACACCGCCATCAGCAGCACGGCGACGGCGATGCCGCTGGCCGTGAGCGTGCCGTTGGCGCGCTGGAAGCCGTCGGCGAAGTGCCAGTGCTTGGCGTAGCCGATCATGGCCTCGACCTCGATCGGTGCCACCGTCGCGGCCTGGAGCCAGGAGAACCAGCCGAAGGACATACCGGCCAGGCCGCCGAAGGCGTAGTGCGGGTAGCGGGCGGTACCGCCGGCCACCGGGAACATGCCGCCGAGTTCGGCGTGCACGAGAGCCAGCAGCACGATGGCCACCGCCCCGATCACCCACGAGATGATCGCAGCGGGGCCGGCCGCCGCTACAGCCTTCTCGGCACCGAAGAGCCAACCGGACCCGATGATGGAGCCGACCGAGGCCCACATCAGTCCGATGAGTCCGACGTCGCGTCGCAGACCACCGGTGTCGCTTGTGGCTACCGGTGCAGCCTGGTCGACTTGTGCCATGTCAAGTGGCCTCTCAGTTCTGTACGCAGCATTAACGAGCAAGGAGGCCACAGGCTAGGGATGCTTTCCGAGTCAGCAAAAGAGTGTTAACCAAGTTTTGACCCGGGATCTTCGCTGTCTTGGGCGCACGCTGGGTCACGGTCTTGTCACAGGTCAGATGCCCAGTGCGAATGTCAATATTCAGCGGCCAATTGTGAGTAGAACGCTAGATTCGCTAGCCCAGAAGGGGAATTTCGATCGCCGGGCACCGGTCCATGACCATGTCCAGACCGGCCGATCGGGTACGGTTGTAGGCTGCCTCGTCCACGACGCCGAGCTGGAACCACACGGCCCGCGCGCCCTTCGCCACGGCCTCGTCGGCCACCGCGCCGGCCAGCTCGCTGTTGACGAAGACGTCGACCACGTCCACGTCGAAGGGGATCTCCGCCAGGGAGGCGTAACCCCGCTCGCCGTGCACGGTCGCGGCCTTCGGATGCACCGGCACGATCCGCTTGCCGTACCGCTGCAGCACCTGCGCCACGCCGTACGCCGCCCGGCTGCGGTTGTCGGACAGGCCGACCACCGCCCAGGTGTCGCCCAGCTCCGTCAGGATCCTGCGGATCGTCGCCTCGTCGCCGTACACGGCCGCCTCCTCGGGCTGCGGGAAACTCCTCGCCTGCGCAACATCGGCGAGCCGGGTCCGGATTCCCGGGTGCCCCATGGCGCCACCATGCCCCGAACGCGCCCGAGATGCCTGCGCGCGACCGCCCGGCCGCCTACGCTCACCCCGTGCTGCGCATCCTCGACGCCCGAACCGGTGAGCTGGTCCCCGCCGCTCCCGCCCGCCGCGGCCTGACCCGTGTCGAGGCCCACGCCTGCGGCCCCGACCCGACGTCCCTGCGGGTCCTGCTCACCGCCGACCTCCTGGCCCGCGCCCTGGAACTGGACGGCACCCCGGTCTGGACGACCCTGGCCGCCCCCCACGGCGCCGCCGGTCTGAACACCGCGGCGACCACCCTGTCCATCCGTCCCTTCGAGGACGCCCGCGACCTCACGCCGGGCCTGCCGAGGACCCGGGCGATCCAGGTCACGGCCGACCGCACGACCGCCTCCGGCCCCGGGCCGGTGATGCAGGTCGCACCGGTGGAGTGGACGGGCGAGGAGCCGGTGAGCGGACGGAACGCGTCCTCGCCGGGGTCCGGGGCGGCCACCGGCCGCGCCGCCGAGCCCGGGTCCGAACAGGCCGGAGCGGACACCGCCCGCCTCCTTCCGGACGCCCTGCTCGCCGACCCCGCCGCTCTCCGGCTCGCGCTGCTCTCCGTCCCGCGGCGGGAGCGGGTGCGGCTGGATCCCGGTGCGCTGGCGGAGGCCGGCGCACGCCTGGCGCGGTGGCGGCGGGCCGTCGCCGGGTGGGCGAGGCAGCCGTCGCGGCCCGTGCCGGAGGAGGTGCGGGAGCGGCTGCGCTCCGCATGGGAGGACGACCTCGACCTGCCCGGAGTGCTGGACGTGCTGCGGGACGTCGAGCGCGACCCGGACCTGCCCGACGGAGCCCGGTTCGAGACGTATGTCTACGCCGACCGCCTGCCGGCCCTCGACCTCGCCCGCGACCTCGGGAGCCCGGCGTGATCGCGCGGGCGGACGCGGGCCCGCTGCGCCGGCTGGTCGTCCTGCGGCACGCCAAGTCCGCCCGGCCCGAGGGTGTCGCGGACCACGCCAGGCCCCTCGCCCCGCGCGGGCTGCGCGACGCCCCCGCCGCCGGGCGCGCCCTCGCCGAGGCCGACTGCCTGCCCGACCTCGCCCTGTGCTCCACGGCCGTACGCGCCCGCCGCACCTGGGAGCTGGCCTCCGCCGAATGGGGCACCCCGCCGCCGGTGCGCTACGACCGGCGGCTGTACGGGGCGGGCGTACCCGAGCTGCTGGAGGCGGTCCGCGAGACGCCGCCCCACGTGGAGACGCTGCTGCTGGTCGGGCACAACCCGGGCATCGAGGAGCTGGTCCTGGAGCTGGCCGGGGACGGTCTCGACGACACGCTGGACCGGGTGCGGACGAAGTTCCCTACCTCCGCGATCGCCATCCTCTCCTGGCACGGCCCCGGCTGGTCCGCCCTCGGCCCCGGCACGGCCCTGCTGACCTCGCTGGCCGTACCGCGCGGGGCGAAGAAGTAGCGCCTACGCGCGCGTGCGACCGCCCGAGCCGTACCGACCCGCACACACGCGTGCCCGACCGCCCGCGTCCCCGGCACGCGCCGTGACCGGCGCCTGCGGGCACCGCATAGGCTGACCGGATGCAGGACGAGTACCGCACGGTCGCCCGCGCGGGCGTGCACGAGATCGAGATCAACCGCTCCCGGTTCCTGTGCGCCCTCGCCCCGGCCGCCACCGAGCAGGAGGCGCAGGACTTCGTCGCGTCCGTGCGCAAGGAGCACGCCGACGCCACGCACAACTGCTGGGCGTACGTCATCGGCGCCGACGCCTCCGTGCAGAAGGCCAGCGACGACGGCGAGCCGGGCGGCACGGCGGGCGTCCCCATGCTGCAGATGCTGCTGCGCCGGGAGATGCGCTACGTCGTCGCGGTCGTCACCCGGTACTACGGAGGCGTCAAGCTCGGCGCCGGCGGGCTCATCCGCGCCTACGGCGGAGCCGTCGGCGAGACCCTGGACGTGCTCGGCACGCTCACCCGGCGCCGATTCCGGCTGGCCACGGTGACCGTCGACCACCAGCGGGCCGGGAAGGTGCAGAACGACCTGCGCGCCACCGGGCGCGAGGTCCGCGACGTCCGCTACGGCGAGCAGGTCGCCATCGAGATCGGGCTGCCGGACGCCGACGTGGACGCCTTCCGCGCCTGGCTCGCCGACGCGACGGCGGGAACGGCCGGCTTCGAACTGGGCGGCGAAGCCTACGGAGATGTGTGACGTTCAGTTCAATTCCGGCATAACGGGCAGCGTTTCGGCGGGTCATCACGGGCTGATACGGGAGTAACCGCCCGTGATGTCAGACCCGGCCGTTAGTCTCGGGGATCATGAGACTCCTGCACACGTCCGACTGGCATCTCGGCCGGGCCTTCCACCGGGTGAGCATGCTCGGGGCCCAGGCCGGGTTCATCGGTCACCTGGTCGCCACCGTGCGCGAGCGCGCGGTGGACGCGGTGGTCGTCGCGGGCGATGTGTACGACCGCGCGGTGCCCCCGCTCGCCGCGGTCGAGCTGTTCGACGACGCCCTGCACCGCCTCGCGGACCTCGGCGTGCCCACGGTGATGATCTCCGGCAACCACGACTCCGCCCGCCGGCTCGGCGTCGGCGCCGGACTCATCGACCGCGCGGGCATCCACCTGCGCACCGAGCCCTCCGCCGTCGCGACCCCGGTCGTGCTGGCCGACGCCCACGGCGACGTCGCCTTCTACGGCCTGCCGTACCTAGAACCCGCCCTGGTGAAGGACGAGTTCGGGGTCGACAAGGCCGGCCACGAGGCCGTGCTGAGCGCCGCCATGGACCGGGTCCGCGCCGACCTCGCCACGCGCCCGCCCGGCACCCGCTCGGTCGTCCTCGCGCACGCCTTCGTCACCGGCGGCCAGGCCAGCGACAGCGAGCGGGACATCACCGTCGGCGGGGTCGCCGCCGTACCGGCCGGAGTCTTCGACGGCGTCGACTACGCGGCCCTCGGCCATCTGCACGGCTGCCAGACCATCACCGAGCGCGTGCGCTACTCGGGCTCCCCGCTCGCGTACTCCTTCTCCGAGGCCGGCCACCGCAAGAGCATGTGGCTCGTCGACCTCGGCGCCGACGGCTCCGTGACCGCCGAGCGCGTCGACTGCCCGGTGCCGCGCCCGCTGGCCCGCATCCGGGGCGACCTGGAGGACCTGCTCGCCGATCCCGCGCTCGCCCGCCACGAGGAGGCGTGGGTCGAGGCCACCCTCACCGACCCGGTCCGCCCCGCCGACCCGATGGCCCGGCTCACCGCACGCTTCCCGCACACCCTCAGCCTCGTCTTCGCCCCCGAGCGGGCGCCCGACGACCCCGAGGTGTCCTACGCCCGGCGGCTCGCCGGCCGCAGCGACCAGCAGATCGCCGAGGACTTCGTCGCCCATGTGCGCGGCGCCGGACCCGACGAGCAGGAGGCGGCCGTCCTGCGCGAGGCCTTCGACACCGTGCGCGCCGACGACGCCGTCCGGGAGGTGGCCCGGTGAGGCTGCACCGGCTCGACATCACCGCGTTCGGTCCCTTCGGCGGCTCCCAGAGCGTCGACTTCGACGCCCTGTCCGCCGCCGGGCTGTTCCTGCTGCACGGCCCCACCGGCGCCGGCAAGACCTCCGTCCTGGACGCCGTCTGCTACGCCCTGTACGGCTCCGTCCCCGGCGCCCGGCAGAGCGGCCAGGGCATGCACCTGCGCAGCGACCACGCCGACCCCCGCACCCGCACCGAGGTCCGCCTCGGCCTCACCGTCGCCGGCCGCCGCCTGGAGATCACCCGGCAGCCGCCCTGGGAGCGGCCCAAGCTGCGCGGCAAGGGCACCACCGTCGACAAGGCCCAGACCTGGCTGCGGGAGTACGACGCCGAGGCGGGCGTCTGGCGCGACCGCAGCCGCTCCCACCAGGAGGTCGGCGAGGAGATCACCCAGCTGCTCGGCATGAGCCGCGAGCAGTTCTGCCAGGTCGTCCTGCTGCCCCAGGGCGACTTCGCGCGCTTCCTGCGCGCCGACGCCGAGGCCCGCGGCCGGCTGCTGGGCCGCCTCTTCGACACCCAGCGGTTCGCGGACGTCGAGAAACGCCTCGCCGAACGCCGCCGCGGCACCGAGGCACGCGTGCGCGACGGCGACGCGGCGCTGCTCGCCGACGCCCACCGCATGCAGCAGGAGGCCGGCGACGCCATGGAGCTGCCGGAGCTGGACCCGGGCGATCCCGGCCTGGCCGACGCCGTCCTCGGCGCCGCCGCCGTCGCCCGCTCCACCGCGCGCGAACGCCTCACCGTCGCCCACTGTCGCCTCACCGCCGCCGAGTCCGCCCATGCCCAGGCCCGGCGCGCCCTGGACGAGGCCCGCGAACTCGCCCGGCTGCAGAGCCGGTTCGCCGAGGCCCGGCGGCGCGCCGAGCGGCTCCAGGAGCGGGCCGGCGCCCACCAGGAGGACCAGCGGCGCATGGAGCGGTCCCGCAAGGCGGAGGCCGTCGCGCCCGCACTGGAGCTGCGCCGGGCCGCCGAGGAGGACCACCGCAGGGCGGCCGCGGCCGAGACACACGCGCGTGGCCTGCTCAACGGCTCCCACGCCGACGCGGGCGCGGCCGGACTCGCCGCCGCCGCACGCCGGGCCGCCGAGGAACTGGGCGGCCTCGACGCCGCCCGGCGCGCCGAGCGCCGGCTCGCCGAGCTGGCCGAGGAGCGCTCCGGCCTCGACCGCCAGGAGCGCGCCGACGACGACGTGCTCCGCGAGGCCGACGCCTGGCTCGCCGGCTGGGACACCACCCGCGCGGCACTGCAGTCCCGCGTCGACGCCGCGCAGGAGGCCGCCACCCGCGCCGAACAGCTCGCCGTCCAGCGCGAACCGATGGCGAGGCGCCTCGACGGGGCCCGCACCCGGGACCAGCTCGCCGCGGACCTCCAGGACGCCCAGCGCCAGGCGCAGGCGTCCGGGCAGCGCGCCCTCGACGCCCGCGCCCACTGGCTCGACCTCAAGGAACAGCGCCTGAACGGCATCGCCGCCGAACTGGCCGCCCACCTCACCGACGGCGAGCCCTGCGCCGTGTGCGGAGCCACCGAACACCCCGCACCGGCCCGCAAGGTCGCCGGACACGTCGACCGCGAGACCGAGGAACAGGCCCACCGCGCCTCCCGGCAGGCCGACCGGCAGCACACCGAGGACGAGCGCCGGCTCGGCGTCGTCCGCGAGGCCCTGGCCGCCGCCACCGCCGAGGCGGGCGACACACCCACCGCCCGGCTGGAGGCCGAGGCCGCCGAGCTGGAGGAGGAGTACGCCCGCGCCCGCCGCGCCGCCTCCGCGCTGCACGCCGCCCACGAGGACCTGCGGCGCGCCGAGCAGGAGCGCGAGCGGCGCCTCGCCGACCGCCAGCAGGCCGCCGTACGGGCCGCCTCCCGGCTCGCCCGGCGCGACACCCTGGAGCGCGAACAGGCGCAGCTGGAGGCCGAGTTGGCACAGGCGCGCGGCACCCTGGGCAGCGTGGCCGCCCGCGCCGCCCAGCTGGAGCGGCAGACGGCGCTGCTCACCGACGCCGCCGACGCCGTACGCGCCGCCGAGGACGCCGCCCAGCGTCTGAAGGACGCCGACGCCCGGCTCGCCGACGCCGCCTACCGCGCCGGCTTCGACACCCCGCAGGACGCGGCCGCCGCCCTCCTGGACGCCGCCGCCCACCGCGAGCTGCAGCACCGCCTGGACGACTGGCAGACGGAGGAGGCCGCCGTACGCGCGGTGCTGGCCGAGGCCGACACCGCGGCGGCCGCCCAGCGCCCGCCCGCCGACCTGGCCGCCGCCGAGCGCGCGGCGGCCACCGCCGAGCACCGGCTGCGCGCGTCGGCGTCGGCGCGCGACGCGGCGGCCCGCTGCTGCGCCGAGCTGGACCGCCTCTCCACGCGCGCCGCCGAGGCCATACGACGCCTCGCGCCGCTCCGCGAGGAGTACGACCGGGTCGCCCGGCTCGCCGCCCTCACCGCGGGCACCTCCGCCGACAACGAGCGCAAGATGCGCCTGGAGTCGTATGTGCTCGCGGCCCGCCTCGAGCAGGTCGCCGCCGCCGCGACCGCCCGGCTGCAGCGCATGTCGTCCGGCCGCTACACCCTCGTGCACTCCGACGACCGCACCGGACGCGGCCGCAGCGGACTCGGGCTGCACGTGGTCGACGCCTGGACCGGGCGCGAACGCGACACCGCCACCCTGTCCGGCGGCGAGACCTTCTTCGCCTCCCTCGCCCTCGCCCTCGGCCTCGCCGACGTCGTCACCGACGAGGCCGGCGGGGTCCGCCTCGACACCCTCTTCATCGACGAGGGCTTCGGCAGCCTCGACGACCAGACCCTCGACGAGGTCCTGGACGTCCTGGACTCCCTGCGCGAACGCGACCGCAGCGTCGGCATCGTCAGCCACGTCGGCGACCTGCGCCGCCGCATCCACGCCCAGCTGGAGGTCGTCAAGGGCAGATCGGGGTCGGCGCTGCGCCAGCGGGGCGTCTGACCGGTCAGCGGCCCAGCGCGCGCCGGGGCAGCGGGGAGGAGTACACGACGCTCGTGGTCACCGAGCCCAGCGCGCCGATCCTGCCGGAGATCTCCTCCAGGTGCCCCATGGACCGGGCGGCGACCTTGATGACGAAGCAGTCGTCGCCCGTCACATGGTGCGCCTCCAGGATCTCCGGCGTCGCGGCCACGAGGTCGTGGAAGGGCTTGTAGTTGCCGTTCGGATAGCGCAGCCGCACGAACGCCAGGATCGGCAGCCCGAGCCGCTCGGGGTCGACCACCGCCGCGTACCCCTGGATCACGCCCGCCCCCTCCAGCCGGCGGACCCGTTCGGTGACGGCGCTCGGCGACATGGAGACGGCCCGCGCCAGCTCGGCGTAGCTGGCCCGGCCCTCCCGCTGGAGGACCTCGAGAATGCGCCAGTCGGTGGCGTCCGGGGAATACACGGTCATCACGGATGGATAGCAGGGAAATCCCGGCCCGGGCAAGGCCGGCGCCGTGGATCTCCGCTTCAGACGGCGGGCGCAGGGCCGTAGATTCCATGCCATGATCACCAACGCCGTTCAGGCCTCCGCGAACCCCGTCCTGCGCGTCGCGCCCGCCGCCCCCGCCGAGGCCGCCGCCTACTTCCGGGCCAGTCTGGCCTTCCACGCCGACGTCTCCGACGTGGCCGCCGCGCTCGCGGCCGGCGGCGACCCCGGATTCGTCCTCGTGGACTCCCGCTCCACCGAGGCCTGGGACCAGGGCCACGTCCCCGGCGCGGTCCACCTGCCCACCGCGCTCATCCCCGAACAGGCCGAGCAGCTCCTGGACAGATCCGTGCCCGTGGTGACGTACTGCTGGGGCCCCGGCTGCAACGGCGCCACCCGCGCCGCCCTCGCCCTCGCCGAACTCGGCTACCAGGTCAAGGAGATGCTCGGCGGCTTCGAGTACTGGGCGCGCGAGGGCTTCGCGTACGAGACCTGGCAGGGTCAGGAGCAGCGCGCCGCCGACCCGCTGACCGCGCCCGTCGAAGGCGAGTGCGGCTGCTGATCGACACCCGGGTAGATTCCCTGCCCATGGCTCGATATGCGGGTCCAGGCGCGCTGGAGTGGGTGGAATCGGGCGGCGGCCCGCTGATCGCCGTCCCCGAGACGGTGCTGCCCTTCTGGGCGGGCGCCGACAGCGAGGAACTCGACACGGACTACGACCGCGCCTGCGAGGTCGACGGGTACGTCGGCCTGCTGCCCGTCGGCGACAGCGCGGCCCTGGTGTTCGGCGACGAACCGGCCTCCACCTCCTACCTTCCCGAACACGCCACCTTCGTACGGTGGTCGGCTGCCAACTCCGAGGCGGAACTGCTCGCGACGGTCCCCGCCGCCCTGGACACGGCCGTGTGGGGCGGCGAGGTGCGCTGGCGGGTGCCGGGCCCCGTGCTGCTCTTCGACTCGGCCTGGCCGGGAGCGGCCGCCGAGCGCACCGAGCACCTGCGGGTGCCGCTGGAGGCGGGCACCTACGCGGTACGGGCCGCGTATGTGCAGCCGGGTCCGGAGACCTGGGTCGGGCTGGTACGGCTCAGCCGGGTCCCCACGCCCTGACCGTCAGGGATTCACTCCGTCGAAGACGACGTTAAGATGCCGGGGCCCGCGCAGCACCGCGTTCTGCCGGTACGGCGGCGGGTCCTCGGCCAGGCGGGGGTTGTCCAGTCTCCGGGCCAGTTCGGACAGCGCGATCTGCGTCTCCAGACGGGCCAGCGGAGCGCCGAAGCAACTGTGGATGCCGCTGCCGAAGCCCAGGTGCTGGAGGTCCTCGCGGTCCGGGTCGAAGCGCTGCGGGTCCTTGAAGCGTTCCGGGTCACGGTTGCCCGCCGCCAGGACCAGCCACATGCGCGCACCCTTGGGGATGGTGACCCCGCGCACCTCGATGTCGGTGATGGTGGTGCGCTGCGGCACGATCTGCACCGGCGGCTCGTAGCGCAGCAGCTCCTCCACCACCCGCACCGACAGGCCCGGGTCCTGCCGCAGACGCGTCAGGACGTCCGGGTGGCGCAGCAGGGTCAGCATGCCGTTCGTGATCAGGTTGACCGTCGTCTCGTGGCCGGCGATCAGCAGCAGCACCGCGGTGCTGAGCACCTCCATCATCGTCATGGCGCCCTCGGGACCGCGGCTGTCGACCAGGTCGGACAGCAGGTCGTCCTGCGGCTCCTTGGTGCGCTGCTCCACCAGCCCGGCCAGGTACATCCCGAGCTGCATCCGCGCCTCCCGCGCCTGCTGCGCGAACTCCGGACCGGGGTTCAGGCGGGTCTCCGGGTCGAGCGAGGCGACCAGCGGATCGACCCAGCCGCGGAAGCGGGGCTCGTCCTCCCGGGGCACCCCGAGCAGCCGGCAGATCACCGTCACCGGGAACGGATATGCGAACTGGTCGACCAGGTCGATCTGGCGGCCCTCGCCGAAACCGTCGATCAGGCCCTTGACCGTGGCCGCCATGTCGCCCCGCAGGTCGTCCACCCGGCGCGGCCGGTGCGGCGGCCCGAAGGCGCTGTTGGCGATCCGCCGCAGCCGGTCGTGCTCGGGCGGGTCGAGCCGCAGGAAGGACGGCGGGAGCCCGCCCGTCTCCTCCCCCTGGGCCAGCGGGTCCTCGCCGGCGGCGGCGAGGTTGGCGGAGTCGGAGCTGACCCGGGGATCGTGCAGCAGGGCCTCGATGTCGTAGTACGAGCTGAAGATGTACGGGCCGCCCTCCTCCTCGTGCAGCACCGGGGTCTTACGGAGCTCCTCGTACAGCGGGTACGGGTCGGCGCGGTTGGCGAAGTCGGTGATCCGGCGGAACAGCGGCGTGTGCGTCATGACGCGTCCTTGGGGCATCGGGCCGGGCGGCGGTCAGTGGCGGGCGGGGTGGAAGACCAGCTGGCGGCGGTCAGTGGCGGGCGGGGTGGAAGACCAGCTGCTGGTCGGCCGGCGAGTAGCCGCTGAGGGTCACGGTGGGGCCGTGCGTCGGCAGCGACGGGTCGGGGAAGTCGGACGCCACCGGCTGCCGCCCCTCGGGCCGCCGGTCCATCGTCGGGAACTCCACCGGGAACGGCGCGCCCCGCTCGATCTGCCGGGCGTAGAACTCCAGCCACCTCGTGTTGTCGAAGCTCACGGCGGCGATCACCCGGCCCTGGTGGCCGTAGACGCCGACGAACCGGCGCTCGGCCAGCGAACCCTGCGTGATCATGAGCTGCTCGCCCATGGGCGGCACGCCGACCGACTTGATGTTCACGCCGAACATCGACGACCAGAACGCCGGCATCCACAGGTGCGGGCGCCGCTCGGCGCCGTGGCAGATCATGTTGTGCGCGGCCGTCTCCGCCTGGGCGACGGCATTGCCCCAGTGCTCCAGCGACAGGAACTGGTAGCCGAACAGCGCGTGCGGGGAGCGCGCCACGTCACCGGCGACGAACACGTCGTCGGTGACGATCCCCCGGAAGTCGAAGGCACGGCAGCCCGCGTCGCAGGCGACGCCGCGCGGCCCGGCGCCCAGCCCCGACCCGGCCAGCCAGTCGGTGTTGCGCAGCGAGCCCAGCGACACCACGACCACGTCCGCCTCGACGACGCTCTCGTCGGACAGATGGACGGCCCGCACCCTGCCCACCGCGTCGCCCTCCAGCGCGGTCACCGTGACATGCGTGCGCAGGTCCACGCCGTTCTCGGTCTGCAGATCGGCGGCGACCGCGCCGATCACCCCGCCGAGCGCGCCCACCAGCGGCGCCCCGGCGCGCTCGGCCACCGTGACGGCCAGGCCCATCTCCCGGCAGGCCGAGGCGACCTCCGAACCGGCGAAGCCCGCGCCGATGACGAACACCCGGCGCGGACCGGCCTTCAGCCGCCGGCACAGATCGGCCGCGTCGTCCCGGGTCCGCAGCAGGCAGACCCCGTCCAGCCGGGCCTCCTCCTCCTTCGGCCAGGGCCGGGCGCGCACACCGGTCGCGATGAGCAGCCGGTCGTACTCCACCTCGTCCCCGTCGGCCAGCCGGACCCGCTTGGCCGTCAGGTCCAGCCCGCTCGCCGCGACGCCGAGCCGCCACTTGGCGTCGATCTCCCGCCGGTGCGGCAGCTCCGTGTGGCGCGGGGAGGCCTTGCCCAACAGGACCGACTTGGACAGCGGCGGCCGGTCGTACGGCTCGTACGGCTCGTCACCGATCAGGGTCAGCTCCCCGGCGAAGCCCTCCGCGCGCAGCGTCTCGGCGGCACGCAGGCCGGCGAGCGACGCGCCGACGATCACGATCCGGCCCTCGCGCCGCAGCCACTCGACGTAGTCAGCGCACATCGGACGCCTCCCGGGCGGCCTGCGTGCCTGTCCCGTCCACACCGTCCAGCCCGTCCGCGGTGATCGCCCCTACCGGGCAGGCGGCGACGGCGCGGGCCAGCCTCTCCCGCTGCTCCTCGGGCGCGTGCGGGTTGTAGATCAGGGCCTCCTCGCCGTGCATGGCGAAGACGTCGGGCGCCAGGAACGCGCACTGGGCGTACCCCTGACACTTGTTGAGGTCGACGACGAGCCGCATCGGTGCTCCGCCCTTCCGGTGGCCAGGTCCGGTGTGCGCCGGCCGGATCGCTCGGCAGCCCGGACGGCGGTCATGTCCCGAGTGCCAGCATGAGCGCGCTCGCATCCTCCCGCCCGCCGGGAGACCCGTTCGGGCCCGCGGCATCACTGCTCACCGCTCCGCGGTCCCACGTGCCCGACCGTTTCGTCAGGCATCCGCGGCGGTGCGGGCGCGGGTGTTCACCAGGAGGATGTACACGCTGAGCACCAGCGACCAGGCGGGGAAGACCAGTTCCGCCCAGGGCACTTCGGCCGCGACGAACAGGAGCGTGAGAGCGGTCAGGAAGCCCAGGACCGTGAGCGGGCGCGGCAGGATGCGCAGGCGGTGGCCGATCACCGACAGGGAGGAGACGAAGACGGCCGCCATCCGCGTGGCGTACTCCGTCATCAGCGTGTACGCCATGTGACGGCCGAAGTCCCATGAGGACGGCCACGGCACCGTGCCGACGGGATGCGCGACGGAGAGGACGGCGCCCGCGGCGGCGGCCGCGCCGAACATCGTGGCCGTGAAGACCAGCCCGCTGCCGAGGAACACGGTGGCGAGGAACCGGTCCTCGCCGGCGCCGACGTGCGCCCGTACGGCGCCGATGAACCACAGGAAGAAGATGCCCGCGAACGGCACGAGCGCGAGCGCCGTCCGCACCGCCTGCCGGCGGGTGGGGTCCGTGAACCCCCGCGGGACGACCGCGCCGGCCCCTTCGGGGATACCCAGGCGCATCAGGACGATCGCCGCCGCGAGCAGCAGCGCGAACACCACTCCCGCCAGCCCGGCCGCCCGCGGCGTCGCCAGCGCCGGCTGCCCTTCCTGCCGCATACCGCACCACCTTCCGCACAACCCCCGCCCCCAGCCAGCCGCCCCCGCCCCCTTCCCGCCACCGGGGTCGGCCGGACGGACCAGCGAGGGGGAGGGGGCGGCGTGGGGAGGGGGCGATGTGGCCGGGGGCCGGGGGTGGGGAGCGGCGGCGGTCCGGCTCCGTGCGGTGCCGTGGCGTGGTGCGCCGCCGTGGGGGTGCGTGCCGGGTGGCGTGGGTCCTGAGTGGCGGGTCGGGTGCGTGTCGGGTGGCTTGGGTGGGTGGTGGTGTGGCCGGTTGTGGCGGGGGCCCGGCTCCGCGCCGTGCCGTGGCGTGGTGCGCCGCCGTGGGGGTGCGTGCCGGGTGGCGTGGGTACGGAGCGGTGGGGCGGGTGCGGGCCGGATGGCGGGTGCCGTTGGTGGCGGGGAGGCGCGTGCGGGGCGGTGTGGCCGGTCGTGGTGGGATCCCGGCTCCGCGCCGTGGCGCGCCGCGGCGCGGGTGCGTGCCGAGTTGCGTGGGTCCGGAGCGGATCGGCGACGTGTCGGATGGTGTGGGCCGGTGGTGGCGGGGCCCGGCTCCGTGTCGTGGCGTGGTGCGCCGCGGCGGGGGTGCATCGGGCCGGCGGGGTCCGGAGCGGTGGGTCGGCGACGTGCCGGGTGGCGTGGGCCGGTGGCAGCGGGCCCGGCTCCGCGCCACCGGCCCGCGTTGGGCTACCTCACACCGGCCCGCGTTGGGCTACACCACAGGGCCCGCACTAGGACATGCCACACCGGCCCGCGCCGGGACATGCCGCGCCGGCCCGGGCTGGGGCTACGCCACGCGGCCCGCGCGTGGACTGCCGCGCCGGCCCGTGCCGGGGCATGTCACGGCGGGCCCGCGCCGCGCTGGTCGTCAGAGTCGGGACAGTTCGTCGACCAGGTCGTCCAGGCCCAGGGAGCCCTGTGACAGGGCTGCCATGTGCCAGGCCTTCAGGTCGAAGGCGTCGCCGTGCCGGCGGCGTGCGTTCTCGCGGCCCAGCAGCCACGCGCGCTCACCGAGCTTGTAGCCGATCGCCTGGCCCGGAATCGTCAGGTACCGGGTCAGTTCGCTCTCCACGAAGTCCGCCGGCCGGCTGCTGTGCGCGCCGAAGAACTCCTGTGCCAGCTCCGGCGTCCACCGCTCACCGGGGTGGAACGGGGAGTCGGCGGGGATCTCCAGCTCCAGGTGCATGCCGATGTCCACGATCACCCGGGCCGCCCGCATCATCTGTGCGTCCAGGTAGCCGAGCCGCTCCTCGGGGCTGGTGAGGTAGCCCAGCTCGTCCATCAGCCGCTCCGCGTACAGCGCCCAGCCCTCGGCGTTGGCGCTCACCCCGCCGATCGTCGCCTGGTAGCGCGAGAGGTCCTCCGCCACGTGCACCCACTGCGCGAGCTGCAGGTGATGCCCCGGCACACCCTCGTGGTACCAGGTCGAGACCAGGTCGTAGACCGGGAAGCGGGTCTGCCCCATGGTCGGCAGCCAGGTGCGGCCGGGACGGGAGAAGTCCTCCGACGGCGGCGTGTAGTAGGGGGCCGCGGCGCCGCCGGGCGGGGCGATGCACGACTCCACCCTCCGCACCCGCTCGGCGAGTTCGAAGTGCGTGCCGTCCAGGTCCTCGATGGCCTTGTCCATCAGGCCCTGCAGCCACTCCCGCACCTCCTCCACGCCCTCGATGTGCCGGCCGTGCTCGTCGAGGTGCGCGAGCGCCACCCACGGGGTCTCGGCGCCGGGCAGGATCTTCTCCGCCTCCTGCTTCATCTCGCCGAGGATCCGGTGGAACTCCGACCAGCCGTACGCGTACGCCTCGTCGAGATCCAGGTCGGTGCCGTTGAAGTAGCGCGCCGAGCGCGCGTACCGCTCGCGGCCCACCGTGTTCGGGGCGCCCTCGATCGCCGGCGCGTACACGTCCCGCAGCCAGTCCCGCAGCTCCACCAGGGCGCCGGTCGCCGCGCGGGCCGCCTCGTCCAGCTCCGCGCGCAGCGCCTCCGGGCCTGCGGCGGCGAAGTCCTCGTACCAGCCGCGGCCCGCGCCGTCCGTGTCGGTCCACTCCGTGAGCTGCCGTATGTACGTCGCCGTCGGCCGCGGCGCCGCGAACAGCTTGCGGTCCAGGCCGAGTTGCAGTGACTCGCGGTAACCCGCGAGCGCGCCCGGCACCGCGCGCAGCCGCTCGGCGATCGCCGCCCAGTCCTCCTCCGTCTGCGCCGGCGTCACCGTGAAGATGTCCCGCACCGAGTGGCCCGGCGTGGCCATGTTGCCGACCGCGCGCAGGTGTTCGTCCGCCTCGTGCATGGCGAGTTCGGCCGTCAGCCGCTCCCGCAGCAGCCGCCCGCAGCGGCGCTCCGCGTCACTGTCCGCCCCCGGCTGCCGCTCCGCCTCGTCCAGCTTCGCGAGCGTGGCCCGCGCCAGCTCCGCGAGGGCCGCCTGGCCCGCGGGCGAGTAGTCGGGCAGGCGGCTCGAACTCTCCTTCACACCGAGGTAGGTACCGGTGACCGGGTCGAGGGCGATGAGGTCGTCCACGTACGCGTCTGCCACCTGGCGGGGCAGCGGGCTCTTGGTCTCAGACATGCGTCCATCCTCGTACGGGACGGATCACCGCGTCACCCACGTACGGGGGGATTCAGCTGTGGGCGTGGCCGGGCGGCAGCAGCGGCCCGCAGTCCCACTGCTGGAAGATCAGCCGGGTCTCCACCCGGGCCACCTCGCGCCGCGCGGTGAACTCGTCGAGCACCAGCCGCTGCAGATCGGCCATGTCGGCCACGGCCACATGCACCAGATAGTCGTCCGGGCCGGTCAGATGGAACACCGTCCGCGCCTCCGGCAGCGCCCGGATTCGGTCCACGAACGGCCCCACCAGCTCCCGCCGGTGCGGCCGCACCTGCACCGACAGCAGCGCCTGCAGCCCGCGCCCCAGCTTGGCCGGATCCAGCCGCAGCTGGTGACCGAGGATGACACCGCAGCGGCGCAGCCGGGTCACCCGGTCCAGACAGGTCGACGGCGCCACCCCCACCTGCGCCGCCAGATCACGGTAGGTTGTCCGGGCGTCGTTCTGCAGCAGCCGCAGCAGATGCAGGTCCACCGGATCCAGTACGACAGATTCGGCCATGCGCCGAACGTAGCACGGTGTTCGGCGTCGAAGAACCGGCCGATGTTCACCCTTCCGCCATGGACACAGCGAGCACCGGTGCCTACGACGAGGTACGCACCGCATCGAGAGCCCTTGCCACGGAGGCCGTGCACGCCGGCCGCGACGATCTCGCCCGCCAGGGCCTGCACGCCCCGCCGATCGACCTGTCCACCACCTATCCCTCCTACGACAGCCGCGCCGAGGCCGCCCGCATCGACGCCTTCGCCGCCGACGGCGCCGACCCGGTCGGACCGCCCGTCTACGGCCGTCTCGGCAACCCGACCGTCGCCCGCTTCGAGACGGCCCTGGCCCGCCTGGAGGGCACCGAGTCCGCGGTCGCCTTCGCCAGCGGGATGGCGGCGCTCAGCGCGGTCCTGCTCGCACGGTCCACGACGGGACTCCGGCACGTGGTCGCCGTACGGCCCCTGTACGGCTGCAGCGACCATCTGCTCACCGCCGGGCTGCTCGGCACCGAGGTCACCTGGACCGACCCGGCCGGCATCGCCGACGCGCTGCGGCCGGACACCGGACTGGTGATGGTGGAGTCCCCGGCCAACCCGACCCTCGCCGAGATCGACGTGCGGGCCGTCGCACACGCCTGCGGCTCGGTCCCGCTGCTGGTGGACAACACCTTCGCCACGCCCGTGCTGCAGCGCCCGGTGGAGCAGGGCGCCCGCCTGGTGCTGCACAGCGCCACCAAGTACCTCGGCGGCCACGGCGACGTGCTGGCCGGAGTGGTCGCCTGCGACGAGGAGTTCGCGGGCCGGCTGCGGCAGATCCGCTTCGCCACCGGGGGCGTCCTGCATCCGCTGGCCGGCTATCTGCTGCTGCGGGGCCTTTCCACGCTCCCCGTGCGGGTGCGCGCGGCCTCCGCGAACGCCGCCGAACTGGTCCGCCGGCTCGCCGCCGACCCGCGCGTGGCCCGCGTCCACTATCCCCGCATCGGCGGCGCGATGATCGCCTTCGAGGTGCACGGTGATCCGCACGAGGTCATCTCCCGGGTCCGGCTCGTCACCCCGGCGGTGAGCCTCGGCAGCGTCGACACGCTCATCCAGCACCCCGCGTCCATCAGCCACCGCATCGTCGACGCCGGCGACCGGCGCGGGGCGGGCGTGAGCGACAGGCTGCTGCGGCTGTCGGTGGGCCTGGAGGACGTGGACGACCTGTGGGCCGACCTGGACCAGGCCCTGGGCGAGCCGGCCCGCGCACCGATGCCGTTGCGGGAGGCGGTGCGCTGACGACCGGCGGCTGGTGGCGGGTGCCGGTGGTGGGGGCGGGCTCCGCCCCGGGCCGGCACGCGGAACGCAGGTGAACCGGAGACGCCGAGAGGACGCCTCCGGTTCACCCTGGAACACCCGTGGTCGTACGGGTCGGCCGTAGGGCGCGAGGCCGCCGGTCAGTCGCGGTGGGCCGGGTCGCCGAGGTGGTGCAGGGCGGGGTCGTAGGGCGCCCCGGAGACGGTCCGTACGGAGTCCAGGCGGGCGGTGATGACCAGGGTGCCCTCCTCTATCTGGTAGTCGAGGGGGAGTCCGAGACCGCGCATCGCGGCGACCATGCCGGTGTTGGACGCCTGCGTCACGGCGTACACGCTCTCGCAGCCGGCCTCCACGGCCATCGCCACCAGCCGGCCGAGGAGTTCACCGCCGATGCCGCGCTGCTGCCACTCGTCCTCGATCAGCAGTGCCACCTCGGTCTCGTCGCCGTCCCACAGGAGATGGCCGAGTCCGACGATGCGGCCGGACCGGGTCTGCGCGGCCAGCGTCCGGCCGAAGCGGGGGCTGAGCAGGTGGTTCAGATAGCGGTCCGCGTCGCCGACCGGGCCGTGGTAGCGCAGGCTGAGGGTGCGCGGCGAGCAGCGCTCGTGCATCGCCCTCGCCGCCGCCAGGTCCGCGGTGTCGGCCCGGCGGACGGTGATGTCGTTGCCCTCCGGCAGCGTGAGCACGTCCTTGCCGCGGGGGATCCTCGGACCGAGCCGGTCGTCCAGCTCGACCAGCGCCCGGGCCCGCGCGAACTCGGTGGGCGTGAACGGCAGATACGGCCGCTCGACGGTGATGACCCCGCCCTCCGGCGCGCGCAGCCGCATCACGGTGTCCTCCAGCACGCCCCCGACCGGCACCGGCTCGGGTCCGAGGCCTCCGCCGGCCGGCGTGCCGGGCAGTGAGCGGATGGTGCACCGGCCGAGCAACTGGCGCAGTGCCAGGGGCAGTTCGGCGGCGTCCAGCGCGGTGCGGGCGGCCAGCCCGAGGATCCTGGTGGGGGCGTCGACCAGGTCATGGGCGTCGGCCCGCTCGATCCAGGTGGACGCGCCGCCGGCCTGCGCGACCGCCCGGGTGATCTCCGCCGCCGGCAGCGCCCCCGGCGCCCGCAGCAGGAACTCGTCCACGGCGCCCTCGGCGAGCGGGTGCGTCTGCAGGCTCAGGATGTCCACGCGCCGCTCGGCCAGCGCCGTGCACAGCGCCGCCAGCGAGCCCGGCTCGTCCTTCACCGTCGTCCGCATCCGCCACAGCGCACCGGGCCCGGACGCCTCGTCCGAGCCGGCGCCCGGCTGTCCGGCGGTCCCGGCCGGCCGCGACTCGGCGGCCGGCCGGGCGCCGGTATCACCGGCCGGCGGTGCGTGGCCGTGGCGCCGTGCCCACCACAGGTGGAAGCCGGCCGTCGCGGCCAGCGCCAGCGCCGAGATCACCAGCAGGGCGGGACCGTCGGGGCCGTGCCCGATCAGGTTCGCCACCGCGTCGGCGACCGCGACCGCCGTGAACAGTGCGGCGAGCTCCACGAGGTCGCGCCGCCAGTGGTGCACGGGGCGTCCGTGCTTCGCCCGGGTCACATCAGACATCTCTGCAGTCATGCAGCCACTGTGAAGGAAGCGTGTTGCGTGATCACGAACGCATTGTGACCGATGGGTAAAGCATGCTCCGCGCCTTTTGTCCAATTTTCTACGGCCGCCCGGCCTCGGATCGCCCGGCTCCAGATCGTGGCGTTGTCGTCTTCCCGTGATCGCGTCATACGAAAACCGTAGAGGCGACCACTGACAATCGGCCTGACCTGCGAAGAAGGCCGCGATACAGAGGAGTTGGCCGTGCCGCGCCCCGTGGGATGACGCCGGCGCGCGGCACGGGTGAAGCGTACGGGACCGGCGGCCCCGCCCGCGCTACTGGCCGACCCGGCCCGGCTGGAGCGTCTGCGTGAACAGCACCGTGCCGTCGTACTCCCGCAGCCGTACCGTCAGTTCACCGCTGTCCCCGTCGATGTCGACCTCGCCGAAGAACTGGTAGCCCTCGGCCGGTGAGACGTTGGAGGTGGTGGGCGCCTTGACGAACACGCGGTCCGGGCCGAACGTGCCGTCCAGCGCGCTGGCCGGGAAGGCGCCGGCGTTCAGCGGCCCGGAGACGAACTCCCAGAACGGCTCGAAGTCCTTGAACGCGGCCCGCGACGGGTCGTAGTGCTGGGCGGAGGTGTGGTGCACGTCGGCCGTCAGCCACACCGTGCCGGTGATCCGCCGGTGCTTGATGAACCGCAGCAGCTCGGCGATCTGCAGCTCGCGGCCGAGCGGTGCGCCGGGGTCGCCCTGCGCCACCGCCTCGAAGTTCGGCTTGCCCTCGACCGGGTCCGGCACGACGAGGCCGAGCGGCATGTCGTTGGCGATCACCTTCCACACCGCACGGGACTTCGCCAGCTCGCGCTTGAGCCACTCCAGCTGCTCGCGGCCGAGGATGCCCACGGGGTCGGTGGTCTGGTTGTCGGGGGAGTTCGCGTTGCGATAGGTGCGCATGTCGAGCACGAACACGTCGAGCAGCGGGCCGTGGTGGACGACCCGGTAGATCCGGCCGTCCGGGCGCTCGCTGATGGTCGAGATCGGGAAGTACTCGGAGAACGCCCGCCGGGAGCGCAGCGCCAGGTCGTCGAGCTTCGTGCCCGCCGGGTAGGGCGTGCCGGTGCCGATGACCTCGCCCGGGTACCAGTTGTTGCGTACCTCGTGGTCGTCCCACTGGATGATGTTCGGCACCCGGGCGTTGAACCGGCGCAGCGCCGAGTCCAGCAGGTTGTAGCGGAAGTTGCCCCGGTAGTCGTCGAGGGTGATCGCGACGTGCGACTTCTCCTCGGTGGTGACGTTCCGGTAGACGCTGCCGTCGGGCAGGGCGGCGGTCGCCGCGATCGGGCCGTCGGCGTAGATGTTGTCACCGCTGCACAGGAAGAAGTCCGGGTCGGTCTTCGCCATCGCGTCGAAGATGCGGTAACCGCCGATGGACTCGTTGATGCCCCAGCCCTGCCCGGCCAGGTCGCCGGACCACACGAACCGCACGCCCTGGCGGCGCCGGGCGGGCGCGGTACGGAAGGTGCCGGTCACCGGCTCGCCGGTGCGGCGCGGGTCGTCCGGGTCGGCGAGCAGCACCCGGTAGTGGATCTGCTCGCCCGGCGGCAGGCCGTGCAGCCGGGTGGTGCCGGTGAAGTCCGTGCCGGAGCCGAGCAGCGGGCCCTGCCATCTGCGCGGGTTGCGGAACGACTCGGTGGCCGAGGTCTCCACGACCATCCGGGCCGGCCGGTCCGCACGCACCCACACCAGGCCGGAGTCGGTGGTCACGTCGCCCGCCTGCACGCCCCAGTTCGCCTGGGGGCGCCCCGAGCGGGCGAACGCCGGGGCCGCGCCGGGGCCGACGGGCAGGGTCAGGGCCGCCGACGCGGCGAGCGAGCCGCGCAGAACGCTGCGGCGGCCGGGGAACGGACGGTCTGACATGGCTGCGCCTCCAGGAGCGGGATCCGGCCAGTGTGCACAGCCACACCTACTGGGACGCTGCGGCGCGCACGCAAACCCGGAGTGAACAACGGCCCTTGAGGGCACCGCCCGGGACGCCGCCGCGACCCCGCCATCGCGTCGACCACGAGGCGGCCCGGCCTCGCCCGTACCAACCACGGCCGTACGGAATCCCCGGCCGTCGGCACGCCCTCCGCCGGTCCGCGCCCGTGCTGCCGGAGGCGGGCCGCTCAGCGGCTGCCGTCGAGGATGACCCGCGCGACCAGTGCCGGGTCGTCGTTCATCGGGCAGTGGCCGCAACCGGGCAGCCGCACCAGCCGGGCGTGCGGGATCGTCTGCTTGGCGCGCACGCCCTGGCGGCGTACGAGGAGCCGGTCGCGGGTGCCCCAGGCCACCGTGACCGGCAGACCCGCCAGCTCGTCGGTGAACCGCACGGTCGTTCCCGCCCGCAGCGTCGCCTCGAAACCGGCGGCGCCCACCAGCGCGAGGGTCTCGGCGACGACCGCCTCCGGGGCGCGGCGCGCCGGACGGGCGTAGATGGTGCTCGTCAGCGCCGTACGGCCGGCCGCCGTGCGCGACAGCCGCTCCACCAGCGGCAGTGGGAGGCGCTGGGCGATGCCGCGCATCGCGAGCAGCACCGCGAAGGCGTACCGGCGCTCGGCCTCCGTCCAGAACCCGGCGGGGGACAGGGCCGTGACGGACCGTACGAGCTTCTCCCGGCCCAGCTCCAGGGCGAGCAGGCCGCCCAGCGAGTTGCCCGCGATGTGCGGCCGGTCCAGCTCCAGTGCCTCGAAGAGGCCGCCGAGCACCGTGTTGGTGGTGGGCAGGTCGTAGGAGAGGCCGTCCGGCAGGGCCGGGGACGCGCCGAAGCCCGGCAGGTCGACGGCGATCACGTCGCGCTCGGTGGCGAGGATGTCCACGACCGGGTCCCAGGCCTGGCGGTGATGGCCGATGCCGTGCAGCAGGACCAGCGGCTCGCCGCGCCCTACGCGCGCGTAGGACACGGTCACGCCCTCCGGGCCGCGCGGAGTGGGGACCTTGAAGGTGACGGTGGCGGACATGGGGAAGCTCCTCGTCTGGGTGCCGACGGACGCCGTAGACAGCTTGTCAGCAATTGCTACCGACCGGTAGCCCCTGGCGGGAGCGCGTCGCGCGCCCGGCCGGCCGTCTGCGAACGCCTCGTGAACGCTGCGCGGCAGGCCCGCTGTGCGGTGCCCGGGGGATCGAGGATTGGTCTTGACCAAGGGTGCGGGCCGCCCTATGGTCGCAGAGAAGTGCAACAACCTTTAATAAACAAGGGCGCTAAAAACCGCCGGACCACGGCTCTTGCGGAGGACAGGGTGGGGACCACGCAGCTGGAATCGGTGCCGGAACCGAAGTACTGGCATCTCAAGACCGTGCTCAGCGAGGCACTCGACTCCGAGTTCTCGGTCGGCGAGATCCTGCCCAACGAGCGCGAGCTCGCGGCGCGCTTCGGCGTGGCCCGCGCCACGCTCCGCCAGGCCCTCGAACAGCTCGAGCTGGAAGGCCGGCTGCAGCGCCGCCGCGGCGTCGGTACGACGGTCGCACCGCCGCGCGTGGGCGTGGCCGTCGGCACCGAGCGGCACGCCTGGCCGGGCTCCGCCGCGGACGCCTGGCAGTCCGTCGACTGCGACGAGGAGGTGCCGCCCGCCGCCGTCGCCGCGGCCCTGGAGACCGGCGCCGACGAGCCCGTCCACACCGTGCGCCGCTCCCGCATGTCCCACGGCCAGCGGGTCGCCACCGAACTGCTCTACATCCCGGCGGCCTCGGTGCCCGACCTCACCGCGATCGACGCACCCTCCGGCGCGGCACGCGCGCGTGCGGTGCTGCGCGAACTGCAGCACCTGACGCTGGAGGGCCAGGAGCGCGCCGTCGAACTGGGCTCCGCCCGCGCCGACGACGCCAAGGACCTCGACCGGCTCCCCGGCTCGCCCGTCCTCGTCGTCACCACCCGCTTCCTCGCCGCGGGCCGCACCGCCGCCCTGTCCGTCGCGACCTACCGCGCCGACACCTGCCGGCTGACCTTCGGCGACACGCCGGACGTGGAGATACACCACGACCCGGAGCGCCGGGCCTCCTGACCACCGGGCAGCCACCGAACGGGGCGAGGCCGGCCGCCCGGGCGCGGACTCCCGCGTCCAGGGCACCAGTTGAGCGCCGGACCGGGATGCCCCAGGAGCGCGGGGCCGCATCGCATGTGCGGCCCCGACATGCGGGCGCGGCCGGCCACCACGACCGCGGCCGCGAACGCGCCCTGCGCTAGCGCCGCGTCACCGTGCCGTCCACCGCGAACAGCTGCTCCTCGACGTGGTCCAGGGCCAGGCGCAGCGCCCCCGTCGCCACGACCGCCTCGCCCAGCAGGGACAGCGCCACCTGGGGCGGACGCAGGCAGTAGCGGGCCAGTTCGCGGCGCAGCGGCTCCAGGACGCCGTCCAGGCCGGCGGCCCAGCCGCCGATCACGACCAGCTCCGGATCGAGGGCGAGCACCAGCGCGGCCACGTCGTGCACCAGCCGCTGGATGAACCGGTCCACGGCCGCCCGCGCCCGCTGGTCGCCCTCCCGGGCCAGCGCGAACACCTCGGCGACCGCCTGCTCGTCCAGCGGGTGCAGCGGCTCGTCGGTGGTGGACAGCAGCGTCTCCGGAGGCGCCTCCCGGCCCAGCAGATGCAGCGCGCCGATCTCCCCGGCCGCCCCGCCGTAGCCGCGGTGCAGCCGCCCGCCGATCAGCGAGCCCGCGCCCGGGCTCAGCCCGGCCAGGACGAACACCATGTCGTCCGACCCGGTCGCCGCGCCCTTCCAGTGCTCGGCGACGGCCGCCGCGTTGGCGTCGTTCTCCACCAGCACCGGGCACTTGAAGGAGCGGCTGAGCCGCTCGCCCAGCTTCAGGCCCGTCCACTGCGGCAGCGCGGTGCTCAGCCGCACCGTGCCGTCGGCCTCCACGATCCCCGGCGTGCCCACGCCCACGGCGCGCAGCGAGCTGCGCGCGACCCCGGCCCGGCGCAGCAGCTCCGCGACCGCGCCGCGCAGCCGGTCCAGCCGCTCGTCCGCCGGGGCCGTCTCGTCGACCTCCTTGGCCTGCGCGCCCAGCACCCGTCCGTCCAGGTCGGACAGGAGCACGGCGACCCGGTGCGGCCCGATCTCCAGGCCCAGCAGATGCCCCGCCTCGGCCCGGAACCGGAACCGGCGCGCGGGCCGCCCCTGCCGGCGCGCGGCGCCCTCGTCGGCCGCCGTCTCCACGACGAGCCCGCTCTCGATGAGCCCTTCGACGACCCCCTCGACGGTCGGCCGGGACAGTCCGGTCGCCCGGGTGATCTCGGTGAGCGTCGCGCAGTCCGCGGCACGCAGCGCGCGCAGCACCACCGCGGAATTGATCCTTCGCAGCAGCGAGGGATCGCCGCCGGTCAGCTGCGCCACCGTCCGTCCTTCCAGCTCGCGGGCGTGTTGGGCGGATCGTACTCGGCCCGGCGCACCCCGGCGAGTGCCGGGCTCACCGCTCCCGCCGGGCTCACCGCGGCTCGACGAACCCCGACTCGTACGCCACGATCACCGCCTGGGTGCGGTCGCGCGCGCCGAGCTTGGCGAGTACGGCACTCACATGGGACTTGACCGTCTCCGTGCCCACGACCAGCCGCGCGGCGATCTCCGCGTTCGACAGGCCCCGCGCCATCAGCCGGAGCACCTCCGCCTCCCGCTCGGTCAGCCGGGCCCGCTCCAGCACGGCTCGTGCCGGCCGGTCGCCGTCGCCGTACCGGGCGGCGAGGCGCCGTACGGACGCCGGGAACAGCAGCGACTCGCCCTCCGCGACCAGCCGTACCGCGTGCACGATCTCGGCCGGGCGGGCCCGCTTCAGCAGGAACCCGTCGGCGCCCGCGCGCAGCGCCTCGTACACGTACTCGTCGTCCTCGAAGGTCGTCACCACGAGGATCTTCGGCGGCTCGGCCACCGTGCGCAGGACCACACGCGTGGCTTCGATGCCGTCCAGCAGCGGCATGCGGACGTCCATCGCGACCACGTCCGGCCGCAGTCGCCGTACCAGGGGGACGACCGCGGCGCCGTCGGCGGCCTCGCCCACCACCTCGATGTCCGCCTGCGCCTCCAGCACGGCCCGCAGACCAGCACGGACCAGGGGTTCGTCGTCGACGAGGAGTACGGTGACCGGCATCCGGCCAGACTCGATCAGCTGATCGGCAGCTCTGCCCGCACCTGCCAGTCGCCCTCGTCCGGACCGGTCCGGGCGCTGCCTCCGAGCAGCGCGGCCCGCTCCCGTATGCCACGCAGGCCGCTGCCCCGGCCCGGGCCGGGTATCGCGCCCGGCAGGGGACTGCGGACCTCCAATGCGAGCAGGTCGTCGGTGACCGCGACCCGGACCCGCACCGGTACGGCGCCCGCGTGTCGCAGCACGTTGGTGAGGGCCTCCTGCAGGATGCGGTACCCCTCGCGGGACACCGTCCCCGGCACCGCCGTCACCGGGCCCGTCACCTCGGCCTCGACCATGGCGCCCGAGGCCCGCGCCGACTCCAGGAGCCGGCCCGCGTCGGCCAGCGTGGGCCGGGCGCTCACCGGCCGTTCGGTCTCCCGCAGCACGCCCAGCACCCGCTCCAGGTCTTCCAGGGCTGCCCGGCCGGTCTCCTCGATGGCGTCCAGCGCGCGGTCGGTGAACTGCGGATCTCCCGCCGCCCGCGCCGCGCCGGCCTGCACCACGGCCACGGTCAGGGCGTGCCCGATAGAGTCGTGCAACTCCCGTGCGATGCGGGTGCGTTCCAGCAGTTGCTCGGTGCGCTCCTCCAGCGCCGCGAGCCGCTCCGCCGCGGAGGGACCGAGAAGCCGGCGCGCGCAGACGGTGATCAGCTCCCCGAGCCCGACGACCACCCCGTACAGGACGAGAAGGGGGAGCGGACTCAGCAGAACCCACGTCCCGTGCGGCGGCAGACGGCCCGGCAGCGGCATGCCGGACGGTGTATGTCCCCAGGCAGACCGAGCCAGTTCCACGGCGGCGATGGGCAGCCACACCGTGGCGAACACGCAGGCCACGCCGAGGACCATCCGCAACTGGAGCCACAGCACCGTGCGCCACCGGTCCCGCCAGGTCGCCGACGGTGCCTCGGAGATGCCCGGCTCCGCCTCGCCGGGCGTGAGCAGCAGACGCGCCTGCACGCCCTCACCCCTGCGCACCGAGGGCACGAGACCGAGCGGGACGAGCACCAGCGCCGGCACCCAGGGGGTCGACATGTCGATGAAGAGCCAGACGCTGACCACCAGCATCGGCACCCACAGATGCACCAGGCGCGTGTACGTCGTCCCGCGCGACAGCGGGCGCAGGAAGCGGACCATGGCGCCATCGTCGCAGGCGGCACTGACAACGCACCTCCCTCGCACGGGGGAGACGCTCTCCACCGACGGGGGAGGAACCCGAGTCGCGCGAACGCCAGGCTGGCTGCCATGACCAGCATCGACGTGCGCGACCTCAGCAAGGAGTACGGCGGACGCCGGGCCCTGGACCGGCTGACCTTCAGCGTGGGCCCCGGCCGTGTCACCGGCTTCCTCGGCCCCAACGGCGCCGGCAAGTCCACCGCCATGCGCCTCGTCCTCGGCCTCGGCCGGCCCACCTCCGGCACCGCCACCATCGGCGGCCGGCCCTATCCGGGCCTTCGTGAACCGCTGCGCCGGGTGGGCGCGCTGCTCGACGCCCGGGCCGCCCACGGCTCCCGCACCGCCCGGGACCATCTGCGCGCCCTCGCCGCGAGCAACCGGATCCCGGACCGCCGTGTCGGCACCGTTCTGGAGGAGACCGGACTCGCCGAGGTGGCCGGGCAGCGGGTACGGACCTACTCCCTCGGCATGCGCCAGCGCCTCGGTATCGCCGCCGCCCTCCTGGGGGACCCCGAGGTGGTCCTGCTCGACGAACCCGCCAACGGCCTCGACCCGGAGGGGATCGTGTGGATCCGCGGGCTGCTGCGCCGGCTCGCCGAGGAAGGGCGTACGGTCCTCGTCTCCAGCCATCTCATGAGCGAGACCGCCGCCTTCGCCGACCACCTGGTGATCCTGGGCCGGGGGCGCTTGCTGGCCGACACTCCGGTGCGGGAGTTCATCCACGCGCGCGTGCGGCCGCACGTCAGGGTCCGCACCTCCGCCCCCGCCGCCCTGGACGACCTGCTCGCCCGCAGGGGTCTCGAGGCCTCCACGGAACCCGACGGCGCCCGGACCGTGTGGCACGCACGCGTGGACGACATCGGCAGGCTCATGTCCGAGGCCGGTGTCCCCGTCCTGGAACTGGTCGCGCACGAGGCCACCTTGGAGGAGGCCTATCTCGACCTGACCGCCGCCGAGGCCGAGTTCGCCACGCCGTACCGGAAGGCCTGAGCATGGACTTCACACCCCTTCTGCACGCCGAGTGGATCAAGATCCGTACACTGCGCTCCCAGCTGGGCGCTCTCGCCGCGATCCTGTTGGCCACCGTCGCGTTCTCGGTGCTCGCCACGGCCGACGCCGACGGTGCCGACCCGCTGTTCTCGGTATTCTGCGGCATCAGCTTCGGGCAGGTGGCCGCGATCGCCTTCGGTACGACGGCCATGTCGTGCGAGTTCCGGGGCGGCGCGCTGCGGCTGACCCTGTCGGCGGCGCCCGACCGCCCGCGCTGGTTCGCGGCCAAGGCGACGGCCGTCGCCCTGCCGACGCTGGCCGTCGGCCTGCTCACCGGGCTCGTGACGCTCCTGCTGGGCCGGGCGGCCCTCGGCGCGTCCACTCCCGGCTGGGCCGAGGGTCTGCGCGGCGCCGTGGGCTGCGGACTCCACCTGACGCTGATGGCCTTGTTCGCCACCGGGCTCACGGCCGTGCTGCGCAGCGGCGTCGCGACCCTGTCCGTGCTGGTCCCTTTCCTGCTGATCGTGTCCTTCGTCGTCGGCGACCTGTCCGGCGGTGCCGCCGACTTCCTGCCCGACCGGGCCGGCCAAGTCGCCCTGCACAGCGCCTGGCACGGCGCCCTCGGCCCGTGGAGCGGGCTCGCGGTGACCGCGCTGTGGGCGACGGCCGCCCTGCTCGCGGGCGCGTGGAGCCTGCACCGCAGGGACGCCTGACGGGCCGCCAATTGTCAGTGGCGCCCGGTTTACTGGATCACATGGACATCGCGAAGTGCCTGACCGTCATCGACATGCTGTGCGCCCGGGAGTTCCCCGCGGGCCACGGCAGGACGGAGCACGGCGAGAGCGGGCCGGGCTATCACATAGCCGCTTTACAGACGAGCGGCGACTTCTGGGAGGACGACGGCACGGAACGGGAGGCGACGGCGGCGCAGTACGAGGCGGACCGGGACGGTCTCACGGAGCGGCTCACCAGCCGCTGGGGCCCGCCGCAGCGCTTCAGCCTGCGCGGTGTCCTCCTGCGGACGATGGAGGGCGAGGACATACAGGAACCCTGGTCCCGGCTCAGCGAGCACGTGCCGGACGTCCACCTGTGGAAGGCACCCGCGCCCGATCGGTGGATCGCCCTCGGCGTGTCCCACGGACCCGGGGAACTCCCGTTCCAGCTCCTCGGCATAGTGACCGAGATCGACCCGCCGTGACCGCCTACGCGTGTGCGGCCTCGCGCAGCCGGGCGAACTCCTCGGCCATCGTCGCCGCCGTCCAGTGCGCGTTCAGACCGCTCGGGTTGGGCAGCACCCACACCCGGCTGTCCCCGATCGTCCGCTGCTGCGGCCCCACCCGCGCGGCGCGGTCGCCGAACGCCGCACGGTACGCGGTCACCCCGACCACGGCCAGCCAGCCCGGCCTCAGCCGCGTGACCTTCTCGGTCAGCAGCCGCCCGCCCTCGGCGTACTCCTCGGCGGTCAGCTCGTCGGCCCGTGCGGTCGCCCGCGCCACGACGTTCGTGATGCCCAGCCCGTACGACAGCAACTCCCGCTGCTCGGCCGGCTTCAGCAGTCTCGGGGTGAAACCGGACAGGTGCAGCACCGGCCAGAAGCGGTTGCCGGGACGGGCGAAGTGGTGGCCGGTCGCGGCCGTCATCAGACCCGGGTTGATGCCGCAGAACAGCACACGGAGGCCGTCCGCGACCACGTCCGGGACGAGACGGTCGCGGGCGGCCTCCAGGTCCGCTTTGGTCAGGCGGGTCAGAGGATCGCTCCGGGGGTGTAGCCGGCGGCCTCCGGGCGCTGCTTGACGATCTCCTCGATCCGGCCGACGACCACGCCGACCTGGTCGGCCGCGGCACCGGTGAAGGACAGCTTGTCGGCCATCAGCGCCGCCAACTGGTCACGGTCCAGGGGCAGGCGGTCGTCGGCGGCGAGCTTGTCGAGCAGGTCGTTGCGCTCGGCGCCCTGCTCGCGCATCGCGAGCGCGGTGGCGACGGCGTTCTCCTTGATCGCCTCGTGCGCGACCTCGCGGCCCACACCGGCCCGCACGGCGCCCATGAGGACCTTGGTAGTGGCCAGGAACGGCAGGTAGCGGTCCAGTTCACGGGAGATGACGGCCGGGAAGGCGCCGAACTCGTCCAGCACGGTGAGGAAGGTCTCCAGCAGGCCGTCCAGGGCGAAGAAGGCGTCCGGGAGCGCGACCCGGCGCACCACCGAGCAGGACACGTCGCCCTCGTTCCACTGGTCACCGGCCAGCTCGCCGGTCATCGACGCGTAGCCGCGCAGGATCACCATCAGGCCGTTGACGCGCTCGCAGGAGCGGGTGTTCATCTTGTGCGGCATCGCCGAGGAACCGACCTGGCCCGGCTTGAACCCCTCGGTGACCAGTTCGTGCCCGGCCATCAGCCGGATCGTCTTGGCCAGCGAGGAGGGGGCCGCCGCCAGCTGCACCAGCGCGGTGACGACCTCGTAGTCCAGCGAGCGCGGGTAGACCTGGCCGACCGAGGTGAAGGCCTGCGAGAAGCCCAGGTGCCCGGCGATGCGCTGCTCCAGCTCGGCGAGCTTCGCCGCGTCGCCGCCGAGCAGGTCCAGCATGTCCTGCGCGGTGCCCACCGGGCCCTTGATGCCGCGCAGCGGGTAGCGGGCCAGCAGCTCCTCGAGGCGGCCGTACGCGACCAGCAGCTCGTCGGCGGCCGTCGCGAAACGCTTGCCCAGCGTCGTGGCCTGCGCGGCCACGTTGTGCGAGCGGCCCGCCATGACCAGCTCGGCGTATTCGCCGGCCAGCCTGCCGAGGCGCGCCAGCACGGCCACCGTACGGTCGCGCATCAGCTCCAGCGAGAGCCGGATCTGCAGCTGCTCGACGTTCTCCGTCAGGTCGCGGGAGGTCATGCCCTTGTGCACGTGCTCGTGCCCGGCGAGGGCGTTGAACTCCTCGATCCGCGCCTTCACGTCGTGCCGGGTGACCTTCTCGCGCTCGGCGATCGAGGCCAGGTCGACGGTGTCGAGGACACGCTCGTAGTCGGCGATCGCCTCGTCCGGCACCTCGATGCCGAGGTCCTTCTGGGCGCGCAGCACGGCGAGCCAGAGCTGCCGCTCCAGCCTCACCTTCTGCTCGGGGGACCAGAGCGTGGCGAGCTCGGCGGAGGCGTAGCGTCCGGCGAGGACGTTGGGGATGCGGGGCTTGGCGGGCGCGGCAGAAGTCACGTGTACGGATTCTACTGGTGGTTTGTGCAGGCCAGCGCCACGCCCCGGTTCGGCGGAAGCTACGAGAGCCCGGTCACCCCGCTACGCCTGAGCCTCGTACGGCACCAGCTCGGGCCGCTTCGGAGGGCGGCCGTCACCGGAGGAGCGGCCGGTCAGGCGCCTGCCTATCCAGGGCAGCAGATGCTCCCGGGCGAAGCGCAGATCCGCGGCCCGGCGCGTCACCCAGCCCGGCGGCGCCGTGGCCGGCATCGGCACGTGCCACTCGGTGTCCTCCGGCTCGTACCCGAGCGCCTGCCACACCGCCTCGGCGACCCGGCGGTGTCCCTCGGCCGTCAGATGCAGCCGGTCCACGTCCCACAGCCGGGGGTCGGCCAGCGCGGGCGCCCCGTACAGGTCGACGACGACCGCGCCGTGCCGGGCCGCCAGCTCGTCGACGCAGGCGAACAGCTCCTCCATGCGCGGCCGGAACCGCTCCAGCACCGGGCCCTGGCGGCCGGGGCTGCGCATCAGCACCAGCTGGGTGCAGGCGGGGGCCAGCCGCTCCACGGCCTCGGTCAGCAGGCCCTTGACCCGGCCCATGTCGCACTTGGGCCGCAGGGTGTCGTTGAGGCCGCCGACCAGCGTGATCACGTCGGCGTTCATCGCCGCGGCGATGTCCACCTGCTCGTCGACGATCTGCCCGATCAGCTTGCCGCGCACGGCCAGGTTGGCGTACCGGAACCCCGGTGTGCGGGCGGCCATCCGCGCGGCGAGGAGGTCGGCCCAGCCCCGGTAGGAACCGTCGGGCAGCAGGTCCGACATGCCCTCGGTGAAGGAGTCGCCGACCGCGACCAGGCTGCTGTGGGCGGGAGGTGTGGGATTCGTCTGCATGGCGTGAGCGATGGTATCCCGGCGCCATACCCGCCGGTCGGTCACCCCGGAACCACCCCGAAGGCCCGCCAGACGGCCCGGCCCGGCCGCCTCCCGCCCGCCCAGCGGCATCCCCGGGCGACCTTCCGCCCGGGCTGACCCTCCCCGCGCCCGGTGGTCCTGGTCGGCGGTCCCGAGCCCAGCGGTATGCCTGGCCGGCGTCTCGCTCGACCAGTGGTATGCCCGGTCGGAGGCTCCCAGCCCAGCCAAGCCCTATGCCCGGCCGGCGTCTTGCCTGCCCAGTGGTATGCCTGGTCGGCGGCTCGGTCCCAGCCGTGTGCCCGGTCGACATCTCGCGCGGCCGACGCCGTGCCCGGCAGGCGGCCCTGGCCCAGTGGTATGCCTGGCCGGCGTCTCGCTCGCCCAGTGGCATGCCCGGTCGGAGGCTCCCGGCCCAGCCAAGCCGTGTGCCCGGCCGGCGTCTTGCCCGCCCAGTGGCATGCCGGTCGGCGGTCTGCAGCCCAGCCGTGTGCCCGGTCGACATCTCGGGCGGCCGGTGCCATGCCTGGCAGGCGGCCCTGGCCCAGTGGTATGCCTGGCCGGCGTCTCGC
>NZ_JBIDAL010000002.1:137780-461133 GCF_043202415.1 Streptomyces sp. NPDC048192 | reverse complement strand
CGCTCGCCCGGCGGTATGGCTGGCCGGCGTCTTGCCTGCCCAGTGGTATGCCTGGTCGGCGGCTCGGTCCCAGCCGTGTGCCCGGTCGACATCTCGCGCGGCCGACGCCGTGCCTGGTCGGCGGTCCCGAGCCCAGCCGTGTGCTCGGCCGACATCTCGCGCGGCTGGTGCCGTGCCCGGCGGGCGGCCCTGGCCCAGTGGTATGCCTGGCCGGCGTCTCGCTCGCCCGGCGGTATGGCTGGCCGGCGTCTTGCCTGCCCAGTGGTATGCCTGGTCGGCGGCTCGGTCCCAGCCGTGTGCCCGGTCGACATCTCGGGCGGCCGGTGCCATGCCTGGCAGGCGGCCCTGGCCCAGTGGTATGCCTGGCCGGCGTCTCGCCCGCCCAGTGGCATGCCCGGTCGGAGGCTCCCGGCCCAGCCAAGCCGTGTGCCCGGCCGGCGTCTCGCCCGCCCGGCGGTATGGCTGGCCGGCGTCTTGCCTGCCCAGTGGTATGCCCGGTCGGAGGCTCCCGGCCCAGCCAAGCCGTGTGCCCGGCCGACGCCGTGCCCGGCAGGCGGCCCTGGCCCAGTGGTATGCCTGGCCGGCGTCTCGCTCGCCCAGCCGTATGCCTGCCGGCGTCTCGCCCGGCCGACGCCGTGCCCGGCAGGCGGCCCCAGCCCAGCCACATGTCCGGCCACGACGTCCCGCCCGCCCAGCGGCGCGCCTGGCCGCGGCCTCCCGCCCCCGGCGACCGCTCGCCTGCCGGGCCACCCCGCGCCCGCCCGGGCGTCCCGGTGTCAGCTGGGCGCCGGCTGCCCGAACAGTTGGCGTAGCACGTCCTCCATGGTCACCAGGCCGGCCAGTCGGCCGTCGTCGCCGAGTACCGCCGCCAGATGCGTACGGCTGCCGCGCATCGCGGTGAGCACGTCGTCCAGCGGGGTCCGCTCCCGGACGCGCGCGATGGGCCGCATGTCCCGCAGCCGGAACGGTACGTCCCGGGGCGAGGCGTCCAGCGCGTCCTTGACGTGCAGGTAGCCCACGATGCGCCGGCCCACGTCGACCACCGGGAACCGGGAGAAGCCCGACTCGGCCGACAGCCGCTCCAGCTGCTCCGGGGTGACGCCCATGCGCGCGTACACCACACGCCTCAGCGGCACCACGACGTCCCGCACCGGCCGGCTGCCCAGCTCCAGGGCGTCGTGCAGCCGTTCCTGCGCCCGGTCGTCGATCAGACCCGCCTGGCTGGCGTCCTTGACGATCTCGGCGAGTTCGGTGTCCGTGAAGGTCGCCGAGACCTCGTTCCTCGCCTCCACCCTGAGCAGCTTCAGCAGCGCGTTCGCGAAGGCGTTGACGGTGAAGATCACCGGGCGCAGTGTCCGGGACAGCGCGACCAGCGGCGGGCCCAGCAGCAGCGCGCTGCGCACAGGTTCGGCGAGCGCGATGTTCTTCGGGACCATCTCGCCCATCAGCATGTGCAGATAGGTCGCCAGGGTCAGCGCGATCACGAAGGACACCGCGTGCCCCGCGCTCATGGGCACCCCGACCGCACGGAACACCGGCTCCAGCAGATGCGCGATCGCCGGCTCGGCGACCACGCCCAGGACCAGCGTGCACAACGTGATGCCGAGCTGGGCGGCGGCGAGCAGTGCGGAGACGTGCTCCAGGCCCCACAGCACGGCCTTCGCGCGCCGGTCGCCCTCCAGGGCGAGCGGCTCGACCTGGGAGCGGCGAACGGAGATCAGCGCGAACTCGGCGCCCACGAAGAAGGCGTTGACGACGAGCGTCGCCAGGCCGATCAGCAGCTGTACGGCGGTCATCGCGCCCCCTCCGCGGTCTCGTGGGGCCGCTCGTCGTCCAGCGGTGCGTGCAGCAGCACCCGCGCCGCCCGGCGGCCGGTGGCGTCCACCACGTCCAGCCGCCAGCCCGCGACCTCGACCGTGTCACCGGTGACCGGTATCCGGCCCAACTGGGTCGCCACCAGGCCGGCCAGGGTCTCGTACGGCCCCTCGGGCGCCCGCAGCCCCACGCGCGCGAGCTGGTCGGTGCGGGCGGCGCCGTCGGCCGAGTACAGGGCCCGGCCCCGCTCGTCCGCCCCGGCGGGGGCGAGGTCGGGCGTCTCGTGCGGGTCGTGCTCGTCGCGCACCTCGCCGACCACCTCCTCGACGATGTCCTCCAGGGTCGCCACCCCGGCCGTGCCGCCGTACTCGTCGATGACGACGGCCATGGTGCGCCGGCCGCCGAGGCGGTCCAGCAGGCGGTCGACGGTGAGGGACTCGGGGACCAGCAGCGGCTCGCGCATGATCTGGGCGACCGTGCGGTGGCGCCGCTGGTCGGCGGGGACGGCGAGGACGTCCTTGATGTGGGCGGTGCCGACCACCGAGTCGAGGGTGCCCCGGTAGACCGGGAACCGGCTCAGCCCGGTCGCCCGGGTCGCGTTGGCCACGTCCTCGCAGGTCGCCTGCGTCTCGAGGGCCACGACCTGGACGCGCGGGGTCATCACGTTCTCCGCCGTCAGATCGGCCAGGTTCAGTGTGCGCACGAACAGCTCGGCGGTGTCCGGCTCCAGCGCGCCCTCCTTGGCGGAGTGCCGGGCGAGCGCCGCCAGCTCCTGGGGGCTGCGCGCGGAGGCCAGCTCCTCGGCGGGCTCGATGCCGAGCCGGCGTACGACATGGTTGGCCGTGTTGTTCAGGTGCGTGATGAAGGGCCGGAACGCCGCGCTGAACAGGCGCTGCGGGTTGCCGACCCGCCGGGCCATGGCCAGCGGCGACGAGATCGCCCAGTTCTTCGGCACCAGCTCCCCTACGACCATCAGGAACACCGTCGACAGGGCCGTACCGAGCACCAGCGCGACCGAACTCGCCGTGGACCCCGACAGGCCCATCGCCCGGAAGGGTCCGGCCAGCAGCTTGGCGACGGACGGCTCGGCGAGCATGCCGACCACCAGGTTGGTCACGGTGATGCCGAGCTGGGCGCCGGAGAGCTGGAAGGTCAGGTTCCGTACGGCCTTCAGGGCGCCCGCGGCGCCCCGTTCGCCGCGCTCGGCTGCCCGCTCCAGCGCGCCGCGCTCCACCGTGGTCAGCGAGAACTCCGCGGCCACGAAGGCGCCGCAGGCGACCGACAGCAGGACCGCCACCAGAAGCAGGAGCACTTCGGTCATCGGTTCACCCCCGTCCCATGATCGGACAAGGCGGGACGGGACGCGCGGTGGCGCCGACGGGGAGGCTCGCCCATGGGCGGACGCTCACAACCTTTCATAGAGAGCCGAGTGCTCCCTCAAGAGTAAAGGATGGGCAAAGACGTCTCGGCGTCTCAGCCGGCGAGCGGCTTCACCCAGCGCCGCCACTGCTCCTCCGGCGCGTACCCGGCGGCGCCCCAGGCGTGGTGCGCGGTCTCGTTGCGCACCAGCACCATCGCGTCCGCGCGCCGGCCGCCGAGCCGTGCGAACCGCTCCTCGGCGGCGGCCAGCAGCGCCGAGGCGATGCCCTGCCGGCGCCGTCGCGGATGCACCGCGAGCCGGTACAGATGGCAGCGCCAGCCGTCGAACCCCGCGATCACCGTGCCCACCAGCTCGCCGTCCAGCTCGGCGAGAATGAGCGCCTCGGGATCGCGGGCGGCCAGCCGCTCCACCCCGTCCCGGTCGTCGCTGATGCTGGTGCCCTCGGCGGCCGTCTTCCAGAAGGCGAGCACGGCGTCGAGATCATCGGTGTGAGCGTGGCGTATCCGCAGATCGGTCATGTGATCATCGGATCACGAGGGAGTCGCCGCCGGGCGGGAATTCCGTCATGCGGACTCCGCGCGCGGCCGTGCTCGGCGGTCAGCCGCAGCATCCGGTCGCCGTTCGCGCCGATCAGCAGCGGCACCCGGGCCCGGGCGGGCCGGGGAATGAGCGCGCCATGGGGGCCGGGCGTCGTCACTCGTGGGCGATCGCCGTCAGCACGTTCATCCGGGACGCCCGCAGCGCCGGCAGCAGTGCCGCCACCACGCCCACCACCGCGGAGGCGATCACGACCCCGACGATCGTGCTCCACGGGACGGCCAGCGCGGTCAGCCCGCGCAGCGCCAGCACCTGCTGCATGCACACGCCCCACACGAGCCCCAGCGCCAGCCCGAGCACCGCGCCGAACACCGCGATCACCACCGACTCCAGCCGGATCATCCGGCGCAACTGCCGCCGCCCCAGCCCGATCGCGCGCAGCAGCCCGATCTCCCGGGTGCGCTCCACCACCGACAGGGCGAGGGTGTTGACCACACCGAGCACCGCGATGAGGATCGCCAGCCCGAGCAGCGCGTACACCAGGTACAGCAGGACGGCGATCTGGTCGTGGACCAGTTGCTTGTAGTCGGTCTGGTTGCGCACCCGGACCTGCGGGTACGGGGTCAGGGCGCGTTCCAGCCGGGGCCGCAGGTCCTGCGGCCGGGTGCCGGCGGCCGCGTTCACGAACAGGGCGGAGTCCTGGGCGCCCGGCGCGTACCGCGCGAGGGTGCCCAGACCGAAGAACATGCCGCCCTCGGTGCCGAAGCCCTGCGCCGTGTCCTGGTTGGTCAGCGCCGCCACGGTCAGCTCGGCGTGCCGGCCGCCCGGGAACTCGGCCGCGAGGACGCTGCCGACGTGCACGCCGTGGTCCCGGGCGAAGTCGCCGTCCATGGCGAGGTGGCCGTCCGCCAGCGCCGCCGCCGAACCGCCCCGCGTGTAGGTGATGTGCACGACGTCGTCGAGCCCGGGGCCGTACCCGGCGGCGGCGGTCCGCACCCGCGTGCCGTTCGGCAGCCGTACGGCGACCTGGGTGAGCCGCTGCGCCACGACGAGCCCCACCCCGGGCGTGCGGGCCACGGTGCCGCGCACCTGCCCGGTGAACGGCTGGAAGTTGGTGTTCTGGACGATGAAGTCGGCGCCGAGCGTCTTGTCGATCTGCCGGTCGAACGACGCCGACATCGAGGTGCTCGCCACCGACATCCCGCCGACCAGGGCCAGCCCCACCATCAGCGCCGCGGCGGTGGCACCCGTACGGCGCGGATTGCGCAGGGCGTTGCGCTGGCTCATCAGGCCCACCGCGCCGAACAGGGCGGGGAAGGCGCCGCCCAGCACCCGGATCACCGGCCGCACCAGCAGCGGACCGGCGACGACGGCCGCGATCAGCGTCAGCGCCACGCCGGCCCCGAGCAGCCCGGCCGCCTGCGCGGTCCGCGTGGCCGCCGCGCACCCGGCCAGCGCACCCGCGCCGACCGCTCCGATCACCGCGCCGACGGCCGCCCGCACCTTCAGCGGCTTGCCCACACCGGCGACCTCGGCGTCCGCGAGCGCCGCCATCGGCGAGACGGCCGCCGCGCGCCGGGCGGGCAGATAGGCGGCCACGAAGGTGACGCCGAGGCCCACGACGTAGGCCGCGACGGGCGTGCCCCAGCCGATGACCATCTCGGTCGTCTTCAGGTTCATCCCGAACGCGCTGATCAGCCGGATCAGGCCCGCCGCCAGACCGATCCCGGCGCCCAGCCCGAGCGTGGACCCCACCAGGCCGAGCAGCAGCGCCTCCGTGAGCACCGAGCGCCGCACCTGCCGCCGGTCCGCGCCGAGCGCCCGCAGCAGGCCCAGTTCCCGGGTGCGCTGGGCGATCAGCATGGAGAAGGTGTTGACGATGAGGAACACGCCGACGAGCAGCGCGACACCGGCGAAGCCGAGCATCACGTACTTGATCACGTCCAGGAAGGTGCCGAGGCTGGCCGCCGCCGACTTGGCCTGTTCGCTCGCGGTCTTCAGGTCGTAGGAGCCGGTGCCGACCGCCTGGGCGACGCGCCGCTTGAGTTCCGCGTCCGGCACGCCCGGGGCCGCGTCCACCGCGATGGTGGTCGCCTTGGCGGCCGACCCGAGCAGTTCGCGGCCCGCCACCGCCGGGTCCAGGAAGACCAGGGCGGCCCCGGGGTTGGTGGCGGTGAACGTGGCGATGCCGACGACCCGCACCCGGAAGGTGCCGGGCTGCGCCTGCACGGTGAGCGCGTCGCCGATGCCGACGTGCCTCTTGCGGGCCGTGTCGGCGTCGAGCAGCGCCTCGCCCGCGCCGTGCGGCGCACGGCCCGAGGTGAGCCGCACCGGGCTGCGGTGCGTGGCGTACCAGGCCATCGCGATGGTCGGGGCGCCGGTGGTCGGCCCCACCGACCTGTTGTGGCGGTCGACCACGACCGCGTTCTGCACCGACACCTCGGCGCGGGCCGCCGCGACCCCGTCGACCTTCGCCACCCGGTCCCGCAGCGCCGCCGGCAGGGTCTGCACCGAACCGCTCAGCCGCGCCGACGTCAGGTCCTGCTGCTTCGGCAGGACCGTCACATCGGCGGCGGTGGACGCGAAGAGCCGGTCGAAGGTGCGGGTGACGGTGTCGGAGAAGATCAGACTGCCCGCGACGAAGGCCACGGACAGGATCACGGCCAGCGCGGACAGCGCCAGCCGCCCCTTGTGCGCGAGGAAGCTCCTCAGGGTCGCCTTGAGCACCCGGTCAGTCCTCTCGGACGGTGCGGTCGGCGACGTCGTCGAAGCGGCCCCGCACGGTGTCGAAGCGCTTCATGCGTTCCAGTACGGCGTCCGCCGTCGGCCGTTCCATCTCGTCCACGATCCGCCCGTCCGCCAGGAAGAGCACCAGATCGGAATGGGCGGCGGCGCCCGGGTCGTGGGTGACCATGACGACCGTCTGCCCGAGGGCGTCCACCGCGTCCCGCAGGAAGCCCAGCACCTCCAGGCCGGCCCGCGAGTCGAGGTTCCCGGTCGGCTCGTCGGCGAAGATCAGCTCCGGCCGCGAGGCCAGCGCCCGCGCGCACGCCACCCGCTGCTGCTGGCCGCCGGACAGCTGGGCGGGCCGGTGCGAGAGGCGGTCGCGCAGGCCGAGCCGGTCGATCACCCGGTCCAGCCACCGCGGGTCGGGCCTGCGGCCCGCGATGTCCATCGGCAGCGTGATGTTCTCGGCGGCCGTCAGCGTCGGGATCAGATTGAACGACTGGAACATGAACCCGATCCGGTCGCGCCGGAGCCGGGTCAGCTCCCGTTCCCTCAGCCCCGTGATCTCCGTGTCGCCCAGCCACACCTGGCCAGCCGACACCGTGTCCAGGCCCGCCAGACAGTGCATCAGCGTGGACTTCCCGGAGCCCGAGGGCCCCATCACGGCGGTGAAACGGCCGCGGGCGATGTCCACGTCCACCGAGTCGAGGGCGATGACGGCCGTCTCGCCGGAGCCGTACGCCTTCGTCAGCCCGCGGGCGCGGGCCGCGACGGCGCCGTCCGGCGCGTGCCGCGCAGCAGGTGTGGACAAGACCGCCTCCCGGTCGCCGGAACCGCCCGTCCCCGGCGAGCGTAAGGGACAAGCCGGCCCGGCGCAGCGGTCCACACGCCGCCCTTGCCTTGCTAGCACCTGAGCGCTAGCTTCGAAGCATGGCGAAGACCCAGCTGAACGTGCGCGTGGACGAGGGCACCGCCCGCGCGGCCCGCGAACGCGCCCTGGCCCGCGGCATCAGCGTCAACCGGTACATCGAAGAGCTGGTCAGACAGGACACCGGGGAGGCCGGCCGCACGTTCGTCGAGGCCGCCGCCGACTTCATGAAGCAGTACGAGTCCGTCTTCGCCGAGGAGTTCGCCGAAACGCGCGGCACCGGGGACGGCCGCTGATCCCTTGAACGAGCTCAGCATCGACCTTCCCTGGCTCCTCATGCTCGCCGAGCAGAAGACCCCCGGCGACCCGCAGGTCACCGACTGGGGCGCACTCGTCGCCGCCGTCGCCCGGCACCGCGCCGAGATATTCGGCGTACCCGTCTACGACACCCCGCACGCCCGCGCCGCCGCCCTGCTCCAACTGCTGATCCACCTGCCGGCCCTGGAGCGCTCCAACGCGTTGTTCGCCTCCGCGGTCGCCTACGCCTACCTGGTCGCCAGCGGCGAGAAGGTGGCCACCAGCCCCGAGCAGGTGCGCGACCTCGCCCGCCTGGTGAAGGACGGCGCGGCCGGCGTGGACGACATCGCGCGCGAGCTGCGGCGCTGGAGCGTGTGACGGATGCGGTCCGGCGTGGTCCGGTCAGCGGGCGTCCGGCTCCTCCGGGCGCCAGGCGACACCGAGCACGCAGTACGAGGACGGCAGCGCCGGACCGTGCTCCGGCATCATCACCTGCCGCTGGGGCCCGAGCGTGAACCCCGCCTCGCGCAGCGCGGCCACCGGACGCCGGGACAGATGGCAGCCGCCCGCCAGCACGGGCCACAGCGTCCGGTCCAGGGTGCGCTGGGCCAGCCGCATCGCCGTACCGCCGCCCTGCCCGTGCTCGAAGAACCGCACCTGACCGCCCGGTTTGAGCACGCGCCGCACCTCGGCCAGCGCCCGGGGCACGTCCCGCACGCTGCACAGCACCAGGGACAGCACGGCCGCGTCGAACGCCTCGCTCTTGACCGGCAGCGCCTCCGCCGCGCCCGGCACCACGTCGACCGGGACCTCGGTGCGCAGCGCCGACTCCAGCGCCAACTTCCTCAGGCGCGGCTCCGGTTCGATCGCGACGACCTCGGCGACCGCGGCCGGATAGTGGGCGAAGTTCAGCCCGTTGCCCGCGCCGATCTCGATCACCCGCCCGGACAACCCGGCGAGCAGCCGCTCCCGCACACCGGCCATGCCCATCCGGGTCTCGGCGCTCACACTCACCCGGGCGTAGCAGCGGGCGAACAGCGGATGGCGGACGGGGCTCGGAGCCACCTTGGCGGAACCGGACAGCAGCCGCATGGCGAACCTCCCGGGGAACGGCCTGGGAGAAGTCTCCCCCGTCCGGGACCGCCGCACCCCCTGCCGGCACGGCCGGATCGCCCCTTCCCCGACCGGCGCGGCCCGGGGTGGCCCAGTCCCCGACCGGCGCGGCCCGGGGTGGCCCAGTCCCCGACCGGCGCGGCCGGGTCACCCCGCTCTGTGTGGCGCGGCTGGGTTGTTTCGCCGGCTGGTGCGGGCGGGTTTCTCAGTCCCCGACCGGCGCGGCCGGGTCACGCCTCTCCCTCTGGTGCGGCTGGGTTGTGCTTTCTCCGGGTGGTGTGGCCGGGTTTCTCAGTCCCTGACCGGCGCGGTCGGGTCACGCCTCGCGGTCTGATGCGGCCGGTTGCGCCCTCTGTGTCTGGTGAGGCTGGGTGCCCTTTCTCCGGCTGGTGCGGCCGGTTTCCCAGTCCCTGACCGGCGCGGTCGGGTCAGGCCTCCCCGCCTGCTGCGGCTGGGCTGCCCCTTCTGCGTCTGGTGCGGCCGGTGCCGCCTTTGCGTCTGGTGCGGGCGCTTGCCCAGTCCTCGACCTGCGCGGCCGGTCACCTCCTCCGGCCGGCGTGGCTGAGGCGCCCCCCTTCGGCCGCGTGGCCGAGACCCCCTCCGGCCGGCGTGGCCGGAACGCCGTCTCTCCGGTCGGTGTGGCCGGCCGGAGAAGGTGCGGGAGCGGGGTCAGGGCCCGGCTCGTTGCTACGGCGCCGTCCGGGTCCGGAACGTCTCCGCGTTCCAGGTGCCGTCCAGCCGGGGGGCCAGCCATGTCGGTGCGGCCCGGCGGAAGTCGGCCGGCGGCAGTGTGCCCGCCTCGGCGGGGATCGCGCCGAGCAGGGGAGCCGCGGCGACCTCCGGCAGGTCCGTCACGTTGCAGCGCATGGCGAGGTCGGGCGAGTCGGGCCAGCTGCCGATGACCACGCCCGCCGGCTCCAGGCCCCGCCGCCGCAGCTCGCGGGCGGTCAGCTCGGTGGTGTTGAGCGTGCCCAGACCGGCCTGGGCCACCACCAGGACCGGTGCGCCGAGCAGCCCCGCTACGTCGGCCAGGGTGCCGCCCGCCGCGTCGAAGCGGACCAGCAGCCCGCCCGCACCCTCCACCAGCACCAGATCGTGCTCGGCGGCCAGCTTGGCGGCCCGGTCGGCCACCTCACCCGGGTGCACGGGCGCCATCCCGGCCCGCCGTGCGGCCGTACCCGGCGCCAACGGCTCCGGGTAGCGCGCCAGTTCACCGGCCGTGACCGGTCCCGCCAGCCGCGCGACCTCCTCGGCGTCCCCGGGCTCGTCCGGCCGTACGCCCGTCTGCGCGGCCTTCAGCACGGCCACCGAACGCCCGGCCGCGAGCGCGGCGGCGGCGACGGCGGCCGTGGTGACGGTCTTGCCGACCTCCGTGCCCGTCCCCGTGATCACCAGTACCGGCATGTCATCCCTCCCGCGCCGCGGCGCACACCGCGCGCGCGATCCTCGCCACGTCCTCGTCGGACGTGATGTACGGCGGCATCGTGTAGACCAGGTCGCGGAAGGGGCGCAGCCACACGCCCTCCCGCACGGCCGCCGCGGTGGCCGCCGCCATGTCCACCTCGTGGTCGAGCTGGACCACGCCGATCGCGCCGAGCACGCGGACGTCCCGTACGCCGGGCAGCTCCCGGGCCGGCGCCAGGCCCTCCGCGAGGCCCGCCTCGATCCGCTTGACCTCGGCCCGCCAGTCCTGGCCCAGCAGCAGTTCCACGGAGGCGCAGGCCACGGCCGCCGCGAGCGGGTTGCCCATGAACGTCGGGCCGTGCGCGAGCACCGGCACCTCGCCCCGCGAGATGCCGTCGGCGACCCGCGCGGTGCACAGCGTGGCGGCCAGCGTCAGATAACCGCCGGTCAGCGCCTTGCCCACACACATCACATCCGGGGTGACGCCCGCGTGCTCCGCCGCGAACAGCGCACCGGTGCGGCCGAACCCGGTGGCGATCTCGTCGAACACCAGCAGCACGTCGTGCGCGTCGCACGCCTCGCGCAGCACCCGCAGGTACGCGGGGGAGTGGAACCGCATGCCGCCCGCGCCCTGCACGACCGGCTCCACGATCACCGCGGCCACCTCGTGGGCGTGACGGGCGATCAGCTCGCGCAGCCGGTCGGCGTACGACTCCTCGTACGCGGCCGGCGGCGCGTCGGCGAAGATCTGACGCGGCAGCACGCCCGACCACAGCGCGTGCATCCCGCCCTCGGGGTCGCACACGGACATCGGGTTCCAGGTGTCGCCGTGGTAGCCGCCCCGCCAGGTCAGCAGCCGCTGCTTGCCGGGCCGGCCGAGCGAGCGCCAGTACTGCAGGCACATCTTCACCGCGACCTCGACCGACACCGAACCGGAGTCGGCCAGGAACACGTGCTCCAGCCCTTGAGGCGACATGTCGACAAGGTGCTTGGCGAGGCGGACGGCGGGCTCGTGCGTGAGTCCGCCGAACATCACGTGGCTCATCCGCCCGAGCTGGTCGCGCGCGGCCTCGTTGAGGACCGGGTGGTTGTAGCCGTGGATCGCCGACCACCACGACGACATGCCGTCCACCAGGTCGCCGGAGCCGTCGGCGAGCCGCAGCCGGACCCCGCTCGCCGACTCCACGACGAGCGGTTCGGCACGCCCCGGCATCGGGCCGTACGGATGCCACACGTGCCGCCGGTCCAGCTCCAGCAGGTCGGACAGGCTCAGACGGGACGGGCCGGACCGGTCAGGCATTGGGCGCGAGGTCCGTTCCGGCGCCCCGGCGGCGGACGGCCACGAGGTCGGTGCGCGGCTCCTGCGCGGCCGGCACGGCCGCCGTACCGCACACGCCCGCCGTACCGCAGGCGTCCGCGGCCTCGTGCGAGCCGCAGCCCTCCTGCGTCCCGCACCCCTCGTGCGAGCCGCAGGCCGAGCCGTGGCGGGCGGCCGCGTCGGCCCGGTGCTCGGGCAGCGTGACCTCGCCGGCCCCCTCCACCTCGAAGCCGGCGTCCGCGATCATCTCCAGGTCGGCCTTGCCCGCCTGTCCCTCGCTGGTCAGGTAGTCGCCGAGGAAGATGGAGTTGGCGAGGTGCAGCGCGAGGGGCTGCATGGTGCGCAGATGCACCTCGCGGCCGCCCGCGATCCGGACCTCCACGTCCGGGCAGACGAACCGGACCATCGCGAGGATCCGCAGGCAGCGCTGCGGGGTGAGGTTCCACTCCTTGGCCAGCGGGGTGCCCTCGAACGGGATGAGGAAGTTCACCGGCACCGAGTCCGGGTCGAGTTCACGCAGGCTGAAGACCACGTCGACCAGGTCCTCGTCGCTCTCGCCCATGCCCGCGATCAGACCGGAGCAGGCGGACAGCCCGGCCGCGTGCGCCTTGTTCACCGTGTCCACCCGGTCGGCGTAGGTGTGGGTGGTGGTGATGTCCCCGTACGTGGACTCCGAGGTGTTCAGGTTGTGGTTGTAGGCGTCCGCGCCCGCCTCGCGCAGCCGCTCGGCCTGGCCGTCGGAGAGCAGCCCGAGGCAGGCGCACACCTCGACGTGCTCGTTCTGCTCCTTGATGGTCCGGATGGTCTCCGAGACCCGGTCCACGTCCCGGTCGGTCGGGCCGCGCCCGCTCGCCACCAGGCACACCCGCTTGGCGCCGCCCGCGAGCCCCGCGGCGGCCGCCTTGGAGGCCTCGTCGGGCTTGAGCCAGGTGTACTTCAGGATGTCGGCCTTCGAACCGAGCCGCTGGGAACAGTAGGAGCAGTCCTCGGGGCACAGGCCCGACTTGAGGTTCACCAGATAGTTGAGTTTCACCCGGCGCCCGAACCAGTGCCGGCGCACCTTGCCGGCCGCGGCCACCACATCGAGCAGGTCGTCGTCGGAGGTGGCCAGAACGGCGAGCGCTTCCTCGCGGGTCGGCAGCTCGCGCCGAAGCCCCTTGTCCACCAGCGTGTTCAGCAGGTCCATGAGGCCCGATCCTGTCTTACCGGACCGTCCCGGGCCAAGGAGAGTTTGCACAACGGAGACGGTTCACCGTGTGGGTATTGCCACACCTCGGGTGACCGGTCGTGCCGCTAGTGTCTGTTCGCTACCTACAAAAGCCCCGGAGGACCCATGGCGTTCGGCTGGATCGACGAGCAGGCCGAGGCGCGCCGCCGCGCCGGACTCGTACGGACCCTGCGCCCGCGCCCCGCCGACTCGCCGCTGCTGGACCTGGCGAGCAACGACTACCTGGGCCTGGCCCACCACCCCGAGGTCACCGAGGGAGCCGCCCGGGCCGCCCGGACCTGGGGCGGCGGCTCGACCGGCTCCCGGCTGGTCACCGGCACCACCGAGCTGCACACCGAGCTGGAGCGCGAACTGGCCGCCTTCTGCGGCTTCGAGGCGGCGCTGGTCTTCTCCTCCGGTTACGCCGCCAACCTGGCCGCGGTCACCGCGCTCGGCCCGCACGGCTCGCTCATCGTCTCCGACGCCGGCAACCACGCCTCGCTCATCGACGGCTGCCGGCTGGCGCGGGCCGAGCGGCAGGTCGTCGGGCACGCCGACCCGGAGGCGGTGCGCAAGGCGCTGGCCACCCATCAGGGGCCGGCGATCGTCGTCTCGGACACCGTGTTCTCGGTCGACGGGGACAGGGCGCCGCTGGCCGACCTGGCCGCGGCGTGCCGGGAGCACGGCGCCGGGCTCGTCGTGGACGACGCGCACGGGCTCGGGGTGCTGGGCGACGGCGGCCGGGGCACGCCGTATGCGGCCGGGCTGGCCGGCGCCGCGGACGTGGTGGCCACGGCCACCCTGTCCAAGTCGCTGGGCAGCCAGGGCGGGGTGGTGCTCGGGCCGCGGCGGGTGATCGACCACCTGGTCAACGCCGCCCGGACGTTCATCTTCGACACGGGGCTGGCGCCGGCGGCGGCCGGGGCCGCGCTCGCGGCGCTGCGGCTGCTCGTCCGGGAACCGGAGCGCGCGACGCGCGCCCGGGCGGTGGCCGCGGAACTGCACGCACGGCTGACCGCCGCGGGTCTGGAGGCGGTGCGTCCGGACGCCGCGGTGGTCTCCGTGCGAGCTCCGTCCCCGGAACAGGCGGTGCGCTGGGCGGCCGACTGCCGTACCGCCGGGCTGGCCGTGGGCTGCTTCCGTCCTCCTTCCGTGCCCGACGGCGTCTCACGGCTGCGGCTGACCGCCCGCGCGGACCTGTCCGGGGCCGAGATCGAACGCGCTGTACGTGTGATCGTCGAAACGCGACCATGAGTCGGCGTGACACGGCCGTGCTTCAACCATGAACGGTTATGGATGATCGGCTGTGATCGTTTGTGATCAGAGAGCGCTGAGGAAACCGGCCCAGCTCTCGGTGGAGAAGAGCAGTGCGGGTCCGGCCGGGCGCTTGGAGTCGCGCACGGCGAGCAGTCCGGCTCCGGGGCCGGAGCGCGGCCGGGCCGTCTCCACGCAGTTGTTGGCCCCCGTGCTGTAGCTGCTGCGCAGCCAGCGCACGTCGTGCAGGTCGGTACTGGCAGGGACGTTCCGAGGCAGAGCTGACATGGTGCCTCCTTACGCGCCGTCACCTATCCCGGCGATGTAGTCCAACGTGTCCTCGGGTGAAAGGGCGTGCATCTGCAGGGTGTTGAAGGCCTCCGAGTAGGCCATGAGGTCTTCTTTCCGCTCCAGGTAGAGGCTACTCGTCAACTGGTCGAGAACAACCACGTCCAGATCAGAAGTGCTCGGAAATGAGAAGATAACGAAAGGGCCGGTGAGGCCGACATGCGCTCCGGCGCTGAACGGCAGTACCTGGAGCCGGACCTGGGGCAGCCGGGCCGCCTCCATCAGCCGCTCCAGCTGCCGGGCCATCACCTCGGGGCCGCCGACCTCGCGCCGCAGCACCGCCTCGTCCAGCACCGCGCTCAGCACCAGCGGCGGGTCGGCGCGCAGCACGTCCTGGCGGGCCAGCCGCACCTCCACCAGCGCGTCCAGGTCCCTGTCGTCCAGGTCCTTCACGGCGGCCCGGGTCACCGCGCGGGCGTACTGGGGGGTCTGCAGCAGACCGGGTACGACCGTCGTCTCCAGGGTGCGCATCGCGCTCGCCTGCGACTCCAGGCTGATGAAGTCCCGGTAGGTGGGCGGCAGCACCCCGCGGTAGGCGTGCCACCAGCGGTGCCGGTCGCCGGTGTCGCCGGAGCCGGCCAGCATGAGCAGCAGCTCGCGCAGTTGCCGGTCGTGCACCTCGTAGGCGTCGAGGAGTAACCGCACGTCCGCCGGTTTCACGCCGCTGGCGCCGGTCTCGATACGGCTGACCTTCGACTGGTGCCAGCCGACCAGCCGGGCCGCCTCACCGCTCGTGAGCCCCGCACCGGTGCGCAGCGTGCGCAGTTCGGCGCCCAGTTTGCGGCGGCGCACGGCCGGCCCGTTCTGCATGGGCTCCTCCTTACTCCTTCCGGGCCGCCCGAATACGGTCTCGCGTCGCAGAGTTCACCGCTTCGGGCGACAGATATATGCATATCTTGGTGGATCGCTCCCCGTGACCGGCCCGGTGGTGGCAGGCTGACGAACAAGCACCAGTCCGGGACCGTACTCGAACCATCCGCGCCGTGTCGGACTGCGGTCCCGTGGGAAAGGGACGACCGCGCCATGGCAGACCATCTGGAAGCATCCGTCACTCTGCCGAGCGATCCCGCCTCGGTCTCCGCGGCCCGCACGTACGTCGTGGGCACGCTCGCGGAGTGGGGCCTGCCGTCGGACACCGAGACGGCCGACACGGTGCGGCTCATCGTCTCCGAACTCGCCACGAACGCCGTACAGCACACCTTCGGTCAGTCACCCACCTTCACGGTCGACATCGCCCTGGACCGCGACGAACAGCTTCGCATCGGCGTGACGGACAGTCACCCGCGCTTTCCGAAGAGACTGCCCGCCGCCGTCCAGCAGGACAATGGACGCGGCATGGTCATCATCCGCTGGCTCACCGCGGAGTGCGGCGGCAAACTCCGCGTCCGCCCCACTCGTGAGGGCGGCAAGACGGTGCTCATCGAACTCCCCTGGATCCTCCCGGCGGAACAGACCCGCTAGCCGGGGCGGCAGGGGCACGGCGGCCCTCCGGGCGGCGCGGGGCGGTGGGGAGGCGTGGTCCCGGGGTGCGGTGAGGGGGGTGGGGTTACGGCGTTCGTGCGGCTCGCGCGGCCGAACGGGCGCGTGTGCGGGCCCGGCAAGACGTTCGCGACCGGTGCGGAGTCGCGGCGCACTCCGGGGCGCGGAGGCAGTCGGGGCGCACCGGACGGCGGATCAGTCGCGGTGCGACGGCCGGTGGGCCGGGCCGGTAGGTACGCCGACCGGTGGGCCGGCCGCTTCGAGGGGCGCCGGCGGCCGGCAGGTGGGCGCGTCGGGCCCCGGGCCGCCCGTGGGCTCCAGGCGGGCACCGGGGTGGCGCCGACGGTGCGGGGAAGCGGCCCTCCTGCTGGAGCCGCTCCTCCCTTCACGGCGGGCCGGCCGGCCTGGGCCGGGCCGGGGCAGCCGGCGTCGCCCTGCCGGACCGTCGGGCCGGCCCGCCGTGACGGACCAGGTCAGCCGACCCGGCCGTACCAGACGCTCCTGGTCCAGATCTTCTGGAGCCGCACCACGTCCCCGGTCCTCGGCGCGTGCCAGATCTGCCCGTGCCCGGCGTAGATGCCGACGTGGTAGACGTAGGAGCCCGAGTGGAAGAACACCAGGTCACCGGCCCTGCGGTTGCGGGCGGAGATGTGGTGCGTCTTGTTGTACTGCGCGGCGGCGGTACGCGGCAGCGTCTTGCCCGCCTTCTTGAACGAGTAGAGCGTCAGCCCCGAGCAGTCGAACCTGCGCGGCCCGGTGGCCCCGTACTGGTACGGCGCCCCCTTCTTGGAGGCCGCGATGTGCAGTGCTTTCGTCGCCAGGGTCGCGGCCGAGGCGTCGGTGGCGAGCCCGGGGACCGCGATGGAGCCGCCCACGGCGGCGAGGGTGAGGGCCGAGGCCGTACCGGCCCGGGCCATGAGCGACGGGACACGATTGAGCGCAGTCATGCGCAACCCTTCGTCAGCCGCCTGTGAAGGATGACCTGTCGGATTCGGGCTGGCGAAGTTGCCCGGCCGCGTTGCCGCGGCTTCACCCCAAGGGCTGCTCGGAACCTCCGCCCGGCCGCGGCGCACAGAGGGCTCTGTGACGCGCGGACGGACATCCGTCCCGGCGACCCGTCTTGCTCGGGTCCTCCACTCCTGCCGATCCACTCCTGTCGACCGGTCATCCGGGCGGCGGCAGGACTCGGCGTCCGCCCGGACCGCCCCGCCGCGGTCGGCGGGGGCTTGTCGTCGGACGGGATCTTCACCCACGCCGGTCCGAAAATCCCAACGCATCCGGGAATTTGTGGCGTTACTCACCACTCACCCGTTCGGGTGGACCACGTGACGTTCGAGACATCGTCAGATCCCCGGCCCAGCCCCGGACCTGGGACGAAGCACCCGCCCGCGCACCCCGGACCGGCGCGGAGCGCAAGTCGGGAGGCCCGGAAAGCGATCCGGATATACACCGGTCGGCGGTACGTCGTTCGGGCCGTTTCAACTCCCCTTCCTCCGGCCCCGGTCGACAGACGGGTCCCGTGCGGCCGCTCGGGCGTCCGGATCAGCCGACGCCGTCCGGCGGGAGCGCGACGCGCGCGGTCCGGCGTTCACCGTCCAGCACCCGCAGGGCCCGTGCCAGCGTGTCCCCGTGCAGCTCTGTTTCGCCCCGCTGGTGCATCAGTGCGAGGGCGTCACGCAGCTCTGCGGCCTTGCGCACCAGGGCCTGGGCCGCGCGCAGCCCGCGATAGGTGTCACCGCCGCGCGCGGGATTGACGCGGCCCAGCAGGTCGGCGGTCTCCAGATAACGGTCGATCAGGTCGCCCTCGGCGCGCGTGAGCGCGGGCAGCGGCGGCAGGTCCGGCAGCATCGGCGGCTCACCGCCCGTCCGGTGCGCCGGGCGTGCTCCGCCGGGCGGGCACGATGGCGTCCACCAGGCCGTACTCCACCGCCTCGGGGGCGTCCAGCACCAGGTCCCGCTCCAGGTCGCGGTGGACCTGCTCGGCCGTGCGCCCGGTGTGCCGGACAGCATCTCCTCCGCCAGCGCGCGGATGCGGGCCAGCTCCTCGGCCTGGATGAGCAGGTCGCTCGGCTGGCCCTGCACCGGCTCGGAGAGCCGGGGCTGCGAGAGGACCATGCGCGCGCCCGGCAGGGCGAACCGCTTGCCCGGCGTGCCGGCCGCGAGCAGCAGCGCGGCCTGGGCCGCGGCCTGGCCCAGGCAGTAGGTGGCCACATCGCAACTGACGTAGCGCAGCGTGTCGTAGACCGCCGTCAACGCGCTGAACGTACCGCCGGGGGAGTTGACGTACAGCGTGATGTCCCGCTCCGGAGCCGCGTGTTCGAGGTACATCAGCTGGGCCATCACGTCGTTCGCGGCCGCGTCGTCCAGCGGGGTGCCGAGGAAGACGATCCGGTCCTCGAACAGCTTGCCGTAGGGGTCCAGGGCGCGGGCGCCGCTGCCGGTGCGCTCGGTGAACTCGGGCAGGACGTGACGAGCGGACGCTCGGGACATGGGACACCCCTTCTCTCGTCCGGGTCCCCCGCGGACCCGGCTTCTGTAAAAAATGTACAGGACGTACCTGACGTACGATGGGGGTATGGCCTACGAGATTCCGGTGACGCAAGCCAGGGCTGAGCTCGCCGACCTGATCAACCGCGTGGTGTACGGCGGTGAGCGCGTCGTCGTCACCCGGCACGGCAAGCCGCTGGTCGCGCTGGTGTCGGCGGCCGATCTGGAGCGGCTGGACGCCCTCGAGGAGCAGGCCGGGGAGCAGGTCGTCAGCTCGGTCTCGGGCATCCGCGAGGCCGGTTCCGTCGCGCGCGAACGGCAGCGCTTCGGCATCGCCGCCGAGCACCGGGGTCCCGGCGTCTCCTGACCCGCGCGGGTATCGTCGAGCCCATCGCCGGGTCATCGGTGGATCAAGGTCTGGTTAACGTCGCCGAAACTCCGGCGCTCTACCCTGCCGATCCACGCCATCAGGGGTTCTTCTGCCCGGATCGAGGGCGATCCGGGGATTTGTCTGTGTGTTACACCTGTCCCCGTCGCGATGGCTGCGGCAACCGGGCCCCGCACGGTCCGGAGCAAGGACTGTGAGGTGGGACGTGCAACTGACCCCGCATGAGCAAGAGCGGCTGCTGATCCACGTGGCGGCCGACGTGGCCGAGAAGCGCAGGGCCCGCGGGCTCAGGCTCAACCACCCGGAAGCGGTCGCCCTCATCACGTCGCACATCCTCGAAGGCGCGCGTGACGGCCGTACGGTCGCCGAACTCATGTCCTCCGGCCGCAAGCTCCTCACCCGGGACGACGTCATGGACGGCGTCCCCGAGATGATCCACGACGTCCAGGTGGAGGCCACCTTCCCGGACGGCACCAAGCTCGTCACCGTCCACGAGCCGATCGTCTGAGGGGGCCGCGATGATTCCCGGAGAGATCCTGTTCGCGGACGACCCCGTCGTCTGCAACGAGGGCCGCGAGGTCACCCGCCTGACCGTCCTCAACGCCGCCGACCGGCCGGTCCAGGTCGGCTCCCACTACCACTTCGCCGAGGCCAATCCCGGCCTGGAGTTCGACCGCGCGGCCGCCCGCGGCAAGCGGCTGAACGTCGCCGCCGGCACCGCCGTGCGCTTCGAGCCCGGCATCCCCGTCGACGTCGAACTCGTCCCGCTCGCCGGCGCCCGGATCGTGCCCGGGCTGCGCGGGCAGACGGGGGGCGCGCTCGATGCCTGAGATCTCCCGCGGCGCCTACGCCGACCTCTTCGGCCCCACCACTGGTGACCGCATCCGGCTCGCCGACACCGACCTGCTGATCGAGATCGAGGAGGACCGCTCCGGCGGACCCGGCGCCTCCGGGGACGAGGCGGTCTTCGGCGGCGGCAAGGTCATCCGCGAGTCCATGGGCCAGTCCCGCGCCACCCGCGCCGAAGGCACCCCCGACACCGTGATCACCGGCGCCGTCGTCGTGGACCACTGGGGCGTCGTCAAGGCCGACATCGGCATCCGCGACGGCCGGATCACCGCGATCGGCAAGGCCGGCAACCCGGACACCATGGACGGCGTCCACCCCGACCTCGTCATCGGCCCCGAGACCGAGATCATCGCCGGCAACGGACGCATCCTCACCGCCGGCGCCATCGACGCGCACGTGCACTTCATCTGCCCCCAGGTCGCCGACGAGGCCCTCGCCTCCGGCATCACCACCCTGGTCGGCGGCGGCACCGGCCCCGCGGAGGGCTCCAAGGCCACCACGGTCACGCCCGGCCCCTGGCACCTGGCCCGGATGTTCGAGGCGATGGAGGCCTACCCGGTCAACGTCGGCTTCCTCGGCAAGGGCAACACCGTCAGCCACGAGGCGATGCTCTCCCAGATCCGGGGCGGCGCGACCGGCCTGAAGCTGCACGAGGACTGGGGCTCCACCCCGGCCGTCATCGACGCCGCGCTCACGGTCGCCGACCGCACCGGCATCCAGGTCGCCATCCACACCGACACCCTCAACGAGGCCGGGTTCGTCGGCGACACCCTCGCCGCGATCGCGGGCCGGGGCATCCACTCGTACCACACCGAGGGCGCCGGCGGCGGGCACGCTCCGGACATCATGACCGTGGTCTCGCAGCCCAACGTGCTGCCCAGCTCCACCAACCCGACCCGGCCCTTCACCGTCAACACCGCCGAGGAACACCTCGACATGCTGATGGTGTGCCACCACCTCAACCCGGCGGTCCCCGAGGACCTGGCCTTCGCCGAGTCCCGGATCCGGCCGTCCACCATCGGCGCGGAGGACGTCCTGCACGACCTCGGGGCGATCTCGATCATCTCCTCCGACTCCCAGGCGATGGGCCGGGTCGGCGAGGTGATCCTGCGCACCTGGCAGACCGCCCATGTGATGAAGCGCAGGCGCGGCGCGCTGCCCGGCGACGGACGCGCCGACAACCGCCGGGTACGTCGCTATGTCGCCAAATACACGATCAACCCGGCGCTCGCCCAGGGACTCGCCGCCGAGGTCGGTTCCGTCGAGACCGGCAAGCTGGCCGATCTCGTGCTGTGGGAGCCGGCGTTCTTCGGCGTCAAGCCGCTCCTCGTCCTCAAGGGCGGGCAGATCGCCTACGCGCAGATGGGCGACGCCAACGCCTCCATCCCCACCCCGCAGCCGATCCTGCCCCGCCCGATGTACGGCGCCATCGGCCGTGCCCCGGCCGCCAACTCGGTCAACTTCGTCAGCCCGACGGCCATCGAGGACGGGCTGCCGGAACGGCTCGGGCTCGGCAAGCGGTTCCAGGCGATCACCTCCACGCGCGCGGTGACCAAGGCCGACATGCGGGAGAACGACGCCCGGCCCGACGTCCGGATCGACCCCGACAGCTTCGCCGTGCACATCGACGGCGAACTCGTCGAGGCCACCCCGGCCGCCGAACTGCCCATGGCCCAGCGTTACTTCCTCTTCTGACGGGGGTCGTGATGTCACGGACCGCACTGCTCGTCCTGGCCGACGGGCGCTTCCCCGCGGGAGGGCATGCGCACTCCGGCGGGGCGGAGGCCGCCGTCAAGGCGGGCCGGATCACCTGCGCCGCGAGCCTGGAGGACTTCTGCCGGGGGCGGCTGCACACCGCGGGAGCCGTCGCGGGCGCGCTGGCCGCCGCGGCCGTACTCGGCGTCGGGCCGGGGGAGTTGGACGCGGCGGCGGACGCCCGTACGCCGTCACCCGCCCTGCGGGCCGCGGCGCGGCGCCTCGGCCGGCAGCTGCTGCGGGCGGCGCGGTCGAGCTGGCCGTGCGACGAACTCGACGCGCTGGCACGGAGGTTCCCCAAGGGGGCGCACCAGCCGGTGGTGCTCGGATGCGTGGCGCGGGCCGCCGGTCTCGGACCCGAGGACGCGGCGTACTGCGCGGCGTACGAGAGCGTGAGCGGCCCGGCGACGGCCACGGTACGGCTGCTGAGCCTCGACCCGTTCGACGCGACCGGGGTCCTGGCCCGGCTGGCGCCCGAGGTGGACCGCGTCGCGGACACGGCGGTGGAGGCGGCGCGGAGGGCGCTCGACGAGGGCACCGATGCGCTGCCGGCCGCCTCCGGGCCCTTGCTGGAGGTGGGCGCGGAGTGGCATGCGGCCTGGCCGGTGCGGCTGTTCGCATCCTGAGGGGTCTCGCCCCCGCCGCCAGTGTCCGTCCCATCCCCAGGGGCTCCGCCCCTTCGACCCCGCCAGGGGGCTCCGCCCCCTGCACCCCCGATCGGCCTGAACGGCCTCGTCCTCGAACGCCGGACGGGCTGACCGATGCCGAACCTGGCTGACAAATGGAGCCATTGCCATGCACCTCGACCACACCCACCCCGGACCCGCCGCTCTCAGCGCGGACGCGCGCCGGCCCGACGGATCGCGCCGCGCGCTGCGCATCGGGCTCGGCGGCCCCGTCGGGTCCGGGAAGACCGCCACCGTCGCCGCGCTCTGCCGTGCCCTGCGCGACGAGTTGTCGCTCGCGGTCGTCACCAACGACATCTACACCCGTGAGGACGCCGAGTTCCTGCTGCGGGAGGCCGTGCTGCCGCCCGAGCGGATCACGGCCGTGGAGACGGGCGCCTGCCCGCACACCGCGATCCGCGACGACATCTCCGCCAACCTCGAAGCCGTGGAGGACCTGGAGGACGCGGTCGGCCCGCTGGACCTGATCCTCGTCGAGTCCGGCGGCGACAACCTCACCGCGACGTTCTCCAAGGGGCTCGTGGACGCGCAGATCTTCGTGATCGACGTGGCCGGCGGCGACGACATCCCGCGCAAGGGCGGCCCCGGGGTCACCACCGCCGACCTGCTCGTCGTCAACAAGACCGACCTCGCCCCGTACGTCGGCTCCGACCTCGCCCGGATGGCCGCCGACGCCAAGGCCCAGCGGGCCGAACTCCCCGTCGTCCTCCAGTCGTTGCGCGGCGAGCGGGGCGTCGCCGACGTGGCCGCCTGGGTGCGCGGACGGCTCGCCGCGTGGACGGCGTGACCGCCACCGGCGTACGGGCGGACGCCCGGATCGTCGCCCGCGCCGACGGCCGGGGCGGCACCGCGCTGCCCGTCCTGGAGAGCGACGGCCCGCTGGCCCTGCGCCGCGTCCGGTCCGGCGGCGCCGAGGCGCGGGTCATGGTCGTCGGCGCGATGAGCGGCCCGCTCGGCGGCGACCGCTTCGCGCTCACGGCGCGCGCGGAGCAGGGCGCCCGGCTGCACGTCGGCTCGGCCGCCGCCACCCTCGCCCTGCCGGGCCAGACCAAGGGCGAGGCCCGCTACGACGTACGGCTCGACGTCGCCGACGGAGCCGAACTGCACTGGCTTCCGGAGCAGTTGATCTCCGCCCGGGGCAGCGACCTGCGCGTCGCCACCCGGGCCGAACTCGCCGCCGGCGCCCGGCTCGTGCTGCGGGAGGAGCAGGTGCTCGGGCGGGCGGGGGAGGAGCCCGGGCGGCTCGGCAGCCGGCTGACCGTGCGGATCGCGGGCCGGACGGTGCTGGACCAGGAGCTGGCCTGCGGGCCCGGGGCGCCGGGCGGCTGGGACGGTCCCGCCACGCTGGCCGGGCATCGAGCGGTGGGGCAACTCGTCGTCATACGACCGGAGTTCGAACGGAATCCGGCCGGGCCCGCGGTGCTGGACGAGTGTGCCGCCCTGATGCCGCTGGCCGGTCCGGCGGTGCTGGTCAGCGCCCTGGCGCCGGACGCCCTGCGGTTGCGGCGAGTGCTGGACGCCTCCCTGGCAAGGCTCATGGGTCGAACATGACCATCCGTTTATCGGATTGGTAAAGATGGCAGGCGACCCCTGTTCTCAGGCGGCCCACAGCCGAGAGGATCCCCCACCTGACCACTCGCAGCGATCCTGATGCAGGGGGAGGGGCCCACTTGAGGGAGAACAGACCGAAGAGCCGCCTGATGGCGCTCGGTTCGGCCGGAGCACTCGTCACCGCCACCCTGGTCGCCGGCGCCGTCTCGGCGCCCGCGGCCACCGCCGCCGGCCGTCCGGCGGCGGACCGGGAGGCCAAGGGCGCGGAAATAGCCGCCGCCCGCGCCGCCAAGGCCGGGATCGACTGGCAGGACTGCCCGGCCGACTGGGGGCTGGCCAAGCCCATCCAGTGCGGCTGGGTCAGCGTGCCCGTCGACTACGCCCACCCGTACGGCAAGCAGATCAAGCTCGCCGTCGACCGTATCGGCAACACGGGGACCAAGGAGGAGCGCCAGGGCGCGCTCGTCTACAACCCCGGCGGCCCCGGCGGTTCCGGGCTGCGCTTCCCGACGCGCGTCACCAACAAGAACCCCGTCTGGGCGAACGCCGCCAAGGCCTACGACTTCGTGGGCTTCGACCCGCGCGGCGTCGGCCACTCCGCGCCCATCTCCTGCGAGGACCCGCAGGAGTTCGTGAAGGCGCCGAAGATGGACCCGGTGCCGGACAGCGAGGCGGACAAGCTCGCACAGCGCAAGCTGGCCCACGAGTACGCCGACGGCTGCCTGGAGCGCACCGGCCGCGCCATGCTCCAGCAGATGACCACGCCGAACACGGCCCGGGACCTGGATGTCATCCGTGCCGCCCTGGGCGAGAAGAAGCTCAACTACCTGGGCGTCTCCTACGGCACCTACCTCGGCGCCGTCTACGGCACCCTCTTCCCCGGCCACCTGCGCCGCATGGTCGTGGACAGCGTGGTCAACCCGGCCCGCGACAACATCTGGTACCAGGCCAACCTGAACCAGGACATCGCCTTCGAGGGCCGCTGGAAGGACTGGGAGGACTGGGTCGCCAAGAACGACGCCGCCTTCCACCTCGGCACCACCCGCGACGCCGTCCAGGCCAAGTGGCTCCAGCTGCGCGCCACCGCCAAGAAAAACCCCATCGGCGGAGTCGTCGGCCCGGCCGAGCTGATCTCCTTCTTCCAGAGCGCGCCGTACTACGACTCCTCGTGGGTGCCGGTCGCCACGGTGTTCAGCAAGTACGTCGCCGGTGACACCCAGGCGCTGGTCGACGCCGCCGCCCCCGACATGTCCGACACGGCGGGCAACATCTCCGCCGAGAACGGCAACGCCGTCTACACGGCCGTCGAGTGCACCGACGCCAAGTGGCCCACCAGCTGGCAGACCTGGAACCGGGACAACACCCGGCTCAACACGGACTACCCGTTCATGACCTGGGCGAACGCCTGGATGAACCTGCCGTGCGCCACCTGGCCGGTCAAGCAGCAGAACCCGGTCGAGGTCAGGACCGGCAAGGGCCTGCCGCAGGTGCTGATCGTGCAGTCCACCCGGGACGCCGCCACCCCGTACGAGGGTGCCGTCGAACTGCACAAGCGGTTCCAGGGCTCGCGTCTGATCACGGAGAAGGACGCGGGCTCCCACGGAGTGACCGGCCTGGTCAACCCCTGCATCAACCAGCGCGTCGACGCCTACCTGATCGACGGCAAGCTGGACGGCGCGGACGTCACCTGCACCCCGCACGCCACGCCCAAGCCGTAACCACCGTGTTCCCGCGGTGACGAGGGGCGGCCGGACACTCCGGCCGCCCCTCGTGCCGTGTGTTCAGCTGAGCGGCGCCCTGGGGAACCTGCGCTCCTTGGCGCCTTTCTCCGCCGCCTGCCGCTCCTTGACGACGGCCGCGTACTCGTCGACGTACTCCTGCTCGGACAGGGCCAGGATGGCGTACATGATCTCGTCGGTGACGGCCCGCAGGATCGCCTTCTCGCCCTCCATCCCGGCATAGCGCGAGAAGTCGAGCGGCTTGCCGAAGCGGATGGTGACCGGGTGGATGTTCGGCACCACCTTCCCGGGCGGCTGGGCCTCGAAGGTGCCGATCATCGCGCACGGCACGACCGGCACCCCGGCCCGCAGCGCCATCACGGCCACACCGACCTTGCCCTTGTACAGCCTGCCGTCGTGCGACCGGGTGCCCTCCGGATAGATACCGAGCAGCTCGCCGCGGGCCAGCACCTTCAGGCCCTCCCGGATCGCCGCCTGACCGGCCTCCTTGCCCGAGCGGTCCACCGGGATCTGCCCTGCGCTGCGGAAGAAGAACGCGGTGAGCCGGCCCTTGAGCCCCGGACCGGTGAAGTACTCCGCCTTGGCGAGGAAGGTGATCCGGCGCCCCAGCACCGCCGGCATCAGGAAGTGGTCGGAGAAGGAGAGGTGGTTCCCGGCGACGATCGCGGGGCCGGTGGCCGGCACGTGCTCCAGGCCCTGGATCCGGGGCCGGAAGACCAGTCTCAGCACGGGGCCCAGCAGCACGTACTTGAGCAGGTAGTAGAACACGGCTCGCTCCTCACTTCACCGGCTCCCCTCGGACCCGGCGGCTTGGCAGGTCGGCTCGCCGGCGGCGGGCGGTCGGCCGATGTGCACCTGTCGTCATCTGTAGCCATGTTCGCCCACCGTCATGCTGATGCCGCCGGCCGTGCGCGTCCCGCGGCGGGGCAGGCCTCCGAGACGTCTCAGGAGGCCGGCGACCGCAGGGCGTCCGAGATGGACTTGACGCCGCCGTGCGCGGTCAGCCCGCCGTCGACGGGGATCTCCGCGCCGCTGATGAAGGACGACTCGTCCGACAGGAGGAAGACCACCAGCGGGGCCACCTCCTCCACGGTTCCGGTGCGGCCGAGGGGGGTCTCGCGGATGTTCGCCTCGCGGAACGCGGCCGCGGCGGAGGCGGTCATCGCGGTCTCGATGTAGCCCGGGTGGACGGTGTTCACGCGGATGCCGCGCGGCCCGAGTTCGAGCGCGGCCGCCTTCGACAGGCCGCGCAGCGCCCACTTGCTGCTGGTGTAGGCCACCGGGTAGTGGGCGGTCAGGGCCGCGGAGGAGCCGACGTTGACGACGGACGCGCCGGGCGGCATGAGCGGGGCGAGGTGCTGGATGCCGAGGAGCGGGCCGGTCACGTTGACCGCGTGGACCCGCGCCAGGTCCGCGGGCCGCACCTCGGCGAGGCGGGCGCGCCAGGTGACGCCCGCGTTGTTCACCAGACCGTGCACCCGGCCGTACGACTCCCGCAGCTCGTCGGCGAGTCGGGCCCACTCCCACTCGCTGCTCACGTCGAGCCGGCGGCACCCGGGCGCCTCGGTCACGTCGGTGGCGACGACACGGGCACCCTCCCGGGCGAGGGCCTCGGCCTCCGCCGCGCCCTGGCCGCGCGCCGCGCCGGTGACGACCACCACCTTGCCCCGCAGTCTCCCGGAGCGCGCGCCCGTCACGGCCGCTCCCGGGCACGCCGCCGTCCGGCCGGCAGCGGCACCGGATCGGGGCCGGGGACGACCGTGTTGGTGAGCGTGCCGATGCCCTCCACGGTCAGCGACACCGTGTCACCGGGCCCGAGCGGCGGCGGGGTCCGCTCACCGCGCCGGCCCCACAGCTCGGCCAGGCAGCCGCCGTTGCCGCAGGTGCCCGAGCCGAGCACGTCACCGGGGACGACCCGGGTGCCGCGCGAGGCGTAGGCGGTCATCTCCTCGAAGGTCCAGCTCATGTTGGACAGCAGGTCCCGGCCGACGACCTCGCCGTTGACCTCCGCGGTGAGCCCGAGCCGCAGGAAGCCGTCGGCGTCCCGGTACGGCTCCAGCTCGTCGGCGGTGACGAGGTACGGGCCCAGCGTGGTGGCGGTGTCCTTGCCCTTGCACGGGCCGAGGCCGACCTTCATCTCTGCGGACTGGAGATCCCTGGCCGACCAGTCGTTGAAGACCGTGTACCCGATGATGTGGTCGCGGGCCTGCCCGGGGGCGAGGTCGCGGCCCTCGCGGCCGACGACGGCGCCGACCTCCAGCTCGAAGTCGAGCACGGCCGAGCCGGGGGGCACCGGGATGTCGTCGTGCGGGCCGTGGATCGCGTGCGGGTTGGTGAAGTAGAACACCGGCGCCCGGTACCACTGCTCGGGTACGCCCGCGGCGCCGTCGACGGACCGCCGCACGCCCTCGACGTGTTCCTCGAAGGTGACGAAGTCCCGTACCGACGCGGGCTGGAGGGGCGGCAGCAGACGCACCTCGGAGACGTGCGGGCCGGGCGGCCCGGCGAGGGCGGCGGCGCCGGTGCCGAGGAGAGCGGGGAGCCCGTCCCCCGCGGCGACCGCCTCGGTGAGCGAGCGGACGCCCGGCACCGGGTACAGCACCCCCTCGTCGTCGACGACCGCGAGGCGGGGCTGGTCGTGGTGGGTATAGGCGGCGAAGCGCATGAGCGGCTCCTCTCAGACCGGCGGGGCGACGAAGCAGCCGCGGTCGGGGTCGTTGAACGACTCCTTGGCGACCAGTTCGTTCATCGGGTTGGCGGTGCCCCACTGGTCGGTGACCTCGGGCCGGGAGAAGTCGTAGACGTGCGGGTGCCAGGTGTCCTCGTCCAGGCACTCCAGTTCCGTCGTGTACTCGACGGTGTTGCCGTGCGGGTCGAGGAAGTAGGTGAAGGTGTTGTCGCCCGCCATGTGCCGGCCGGGTCCCCAGATCTTCCGGTGGCCGGCGCGGATGACGCGGCCGGAGCCGCGCATGTACTCGTCGAGGCCGCGCATCTCGAAGGAGATGTGGTGCAGGGCCGTGTGCGGGCCCTGGGCGATGGCCATGGAATGGTGCTGGTTGCTGATCCGCATGAAGTGCATGACCTCGCCCATGTGCGGCGAGCTGAGCGTGTCGGAGAGCCGGAAGCCGAGGTGCCGCTCGTACCACTCCCGCGTGCGGTTGAGGTCGGGGGAGTTGAGGACGACGTGGCTCAGCTTGACCGGAATCGACTCCTTCTCCTCGATCTTGCGGTGCTGCCGGACCTCGACGTCGGCGGAGACCTCGATGGTGCGGCCGTCGATGTCGAAGAAGCGGAAGCCGTAGCCGCCGCCGGGGGTGTCCACCGCGCCCGGCTGCGTGATCAACTGCACGCCCCCGGCGAGGAGTTGCCCGGCGAGCGTGTCCACGTCGGCCGGGGTGGCGGCGCCGTAGGAGACCAGGTCGAGGCGCTTCTCCCCGGCCTGGCGCAGCCGGACGACGTACTGCTCGGGGGAGCCCTCGGCGGCGAGGAAGGAGATGCCGGAGTCCTCGGCGACCTTGGTCAGGCCCCAGACGCCGGCGTAGAAGTCGAGTTGCTTGTCGTAGTCGGGCACGGCCAGGTCGACGTGCCGCAGATGGGTGAGCAGGCGTGCGCTCATGGTGTCACTCCAGGGAGAGCAGGGTGGTGGCGTTGCCGCCGCGTACGGCGTCGAAGTCGGCGTCGGGCAGGCCGGCCGCGCGCAGTGCGGCGACGGGGTCGTCGGCGCCCATGTCGAAGGGGAAGTCGGAGCCGAGCAGCACCCGCCCGGCGCCGGCCGCCCGGACCAACTCCCGCAGCACGTGCGGATCGTGGACGAGCGAGTCGAAGTACAGCCGCTTCAGATAGCTGCTGGGCGGGTGCGCGCAGCCCGCGCCCGCGTCGGAGCGGGCCGACCAGGCGTGGTCGGAGCGGCCGATGTGGGTGGGCAGGTAGCCACCGCCGTGGGCGGCGATCACCTTCAGCCCCGGGTGGCGGTCGAGCACCCCGGAGAAGATGAGGTGCGACAGCGCGACGGCGTTCTCCGTGGGCTGGCCCACGGTGTTGGACAGGTACCACCGGTCCAGCCGCTCGTCCAGCGTGCAGCCGAAGGGGTGCAGGAAGACGACGGCGCCCGTCTCCTCGGAGCGCGCCCAGAAGGGTTCGTACGCAGGGTCGGACAGTTCCCGGCCGGGGGCGTGGCTGGAGATCTCCACCCCGGCCAGGTCCTGCCGCAGTGCGTGGTCGAGGGCGCCCACCATGCGGTCCGGGTGCTGCAGCGGCACCAGCCCGAGGCCGCGCAGCCGGTCGGGGGCGGCCGAACAGTGCGCGGCCGTCGCCTCGTTGGCGAGCCGGCACAGCTTCTCGGCCGTCTCCTCGTCCGTCCAGTAGTGGTAGTGCGAGGGGGAGGGGCTGACCAGCTGCACGTCCACGCCCTGGGTGTCCATCGCGGCCAGCCGCGCGGTCACGTCGGTCAGCAGCGGGATCCGCGCGCGCACCATGGGGCCGCTGACCGCGAGGGCGGCGGGGCCGTTGCGCCGGGCGTCCAGCGCCTTCGCCTCCGCCAGCCTGGGCAGGCCCTCCACCAGGGCGTCGACCTCGGGGAGCAGCACATGGGCGTGCACGTCCACGGTGGGGGTGCTCACGGCAGCTCCCTCAGCATCGTCATGACGCGGCCCATCAGGCCGGGCAGGTCCGCATCGCGCACGCCGTCCAGTTGCCACTGCCCGATCTGCACGGACGCCTCGACGACCGGACGGACGCGCGTGATCCGCCGCGCGTAGTACGCCTGGAACAGTGCGTCGTCCCAGACGTCGGTACCGGTCAGCAGCTGCGCGAGCACCCACGCGTCCTCCAGCGACAGCGCCGCGCCCTGGGCGAGGGTGGGCGGGCAGCAGTGCGCGGCGTCGCCGACGAGGACGACCCGGCCGCGGTGCCAGGAACCCTCCACCAGCAGCCGGTCGAACCAGGTGTAGTTGACCTGCTCCGGGTAGGTGATGTGCGCGGTGATCTCGGGCCAGAAGCCGCCGTAGGCGGAGGCGAGGCGCCGCATCTCCTCGGCGTACGTCTCCGGGGGGATGGCCGCCCGGTCGCGGGCGGCCTCGACGACGTAGGCGTAGATCGTCGTGTCGCTGGTCGGGCAGTAACCGGCGATGTAGGCGGGGCCGCCGTAGGCGAGGTCGGTGCGGGTCACGCCGGCCGGGCGCGGCACGGCGGCACGCCAGATGGCCATGCCGGTGGGTTCCGGCTTCTCGGTGACACCGATGGCGGCGCGCGTGGTGGAGCCGAGCCCGTCGGCGGCGATCACCAGGTCGTAGCGTTTCTCGCTGCCGTCGGTGAAGCGCGCGGTCACACCGGTGACGTCCTGCTCCAGGGACTCGGCACGGGTGCCGAGCCGCACCGAGGCGCCGCTCGCGCGGACGGCGTCGATCAGGATGCCCTGCAACCGGGGGCGCCGCATGCCGACGGTGGCGGGCAGGTCGTCGCCGCCGGTGCGGATGTCCCGCGCGACGTGCAGCACGGTGCCGTCGGGCGCGGTGATGCCGACGGATCCGAACGCGAACCCGGACGCCTTGACCCGCTCCCACACGCCCAGTTCGCGCAGCACGCGCAGCGCGTTGCCCTGGAGGGTGATGCCGGAGCCGGCGGTGGCGTTCCAGTCGTCCTTGGCCTCGATCAGGTCCACCGCGATCCCGGCCCGGCGCAGCAGGACCGTGACGGCGTTGCCGGCCGCGCCGCCGCCGACGACGAGGACCGAGCGGGGGCTGCTCATGGGGAACTCCTTCGGTGCGCTGGTCACTTGACGGCGACCGGGTTGACGGGCGAGCCGACGGCGCCGGTGATGGGCAGGGGAGCGGCGGTGAGCCAGAACTCGTACACGCCGTCGGCCGCGCAGTCCTCCGCGAGGGCCTCCAGGTCCCACATCTCGCCGATGAGCAGACCGATGTGGGGGATCGCCACCTGGTGCAGCGGCTGGAAGGCGTGCTCGAACTCGTTGGGCCGGACCTCGAAGCCCCAGGTGTCGGTGGCGATCGCGGCGATCTCGGTACGGTGCAGCCATCCGGCCGTCGTGAACGACAGCCCCGGCGCCGGGCCGCCCGCGTAGTCGCCCCAGCCCTCGCGGCGCACCCGCGCGAGCTGACCGGTGCGCACCAGCACGATGTCCCCGCGTCCCACGGCGACCCCGTGCGCCTCGGCGGCCCGGGCCAGATGCTCCTCGGTGATCGCGAAACCGTCGGGCAGCTCACCGCCCTCGCCGATGACCCGGCCGACGTCCAGCAGCACCCCGCGCCCGGCGACGTGCGGGGCCATGTGCTCGATCCCGGTGACCAGGTCGCCGTCGGAGGTGACGACCTGCTCCGCCGGACGCCCGTTCCACGCCTTGCCGTGGTCGAAGATGTGCCCGAGGCCGTCCCACTGGGTGGAGCACTGCAGCGGCATGGCGATCACGTCGTCGGCGCCGCCGAGGCCGTGCGGGAAGCCCTGGTGGCCGAGGGCGGCGTCGGTGCCGGTGTCCAGCATGGTGTGCACCGGGTTGGTGCGCCGCCGCCAGCCCTTCTGCGGGCCGTTCATGTCGAACGCCTGGGACAGCGAGAAGCTGACGCCGCGCCGGACGAGGCCGGCGCCCTGGCGGCGCTTGCCCTCGTGGAGGAAGTTGAGGGTGCCGAGCCGGTCGTCCTCGCCCCAGCGCCCCCAGTTGGAGCACGCCTCGGCGGCCTCGGCGATGGCGCCCTCGGGATCGTGGCGGTCCAGGGTCATGCCGTCTCCTCCACGCAGCGAGTGCGCTGGACGCCGAGTCCGGTGACCGAGCCCTCCATGACGTCGCCGTCGCGCAGCAGCCGGCCCCGGTGCATGCCGTTTCCGGCCGGGCTGCCGGTGAGGAGGAGATCGCCCGGGAGCAGGCGCGCGGTCTGCGAGGCGTACGACACCATCCGCGCGACGCTGAAGATCATGTCCTTGGTCGACTCGTCCTGCATGGTCTCGCCGTTGAGCTTCAGCGTCACCCGTAGGTCGTCCGGGTCGGCGATCGAGTCGGCGGGCACGATCCACGGTCCGAGCGGGGTGAAACCGGGCGCGTTCTTGCTGCGCAGCCAGTCGGTGCCGATCTGCGGCATGTCCCGGCGGAAGACGGTCGCCCGGTCGGTCAGGTCATTGGCGATCGTGTAGCCCGCGATGTACGCCGGAGCCTCCGCCACGGACACCCGGTGGGCGGGCCGGCCGATCACGGCCGCCAACTCCAGCTCCCAGTCGGGTTTTTCGGCCCACGCGGGCAGCACCACGTCGTCGTACGGGCCGGTGATGGCGCTGGGCAGGCCGATGAAGACGTACGGCAGATCCTCGGCGGCCCGGCGGTCCATGATCCGCTCGGCCTCCGCGCGGCGCTCCGCCTCGGGCCGGTCGTCGCCGGGAGCCCGGTGGGCGACGTGCAGGTCGATCACGTGCCGGCGGTAGTTCGCGCCCGACTGGAACACCTGGCGGGGTTCGACCGGCGCGTGCACGCGGAGGTCCGCCAGCGGTGTCCGGCCGGCGCCGGGGCCGGCGGCCAACTCCCGCAGCTCCGGCAGCGCGGCCTCCCAGCGGTCCAGCACGCTCAGCACGGTGGCACGCGCGTCGCCGAAGGCGGCCCGCAGATCGAGGGCCTGGCCGTCGGGGGTGACGAGGGCGGGGAAGCGAGGCCCGTCCGGGGCCGAGAGGGTCGCCAGGGCGAAGGGGCCGGCGAAGAGGGGGGACTCGGGGTCGGGTTTCACGGACATGTCCTCCTGATTGCGGTGCGACTAATCTGGACCCGCCAGCCGTGATCAGGGAAATTGATTCTGTGGATGGCAAGCATCTATGTCGCCGATGTTTCCTGGTCGGCGCCGGACCGTGGAGGGAGACCGGTGAACCTGGCCCGCCTCGACCTCAACCTGGTCGTCGCCCTGCGCGCGCTGCTCGAGGAGCGCAACGTCACCCGCGCCGGGCAGCGCGTCGGCCTCAGCCAGCCGGCCATGAGCGCCGCCCTGGCCCGGCTGCGCCGGCACTTCGACGACGACCTGCTCGCCCGCGTCGGCGGCCACTACGAGCTGACCGCGCTCGGCCAGGTGCTGCTGGACCGCACGTCCACCGCCTACGACGTGCTGGAACGCCTCTTCGCCAGCCAGGCGGACTTCGACCCGGCCAGCGAGCGGCGGGAGTTCAAGCTGCTCGCGTCCGACTACGCCGTGGCCGTCTTCGGCACCGAGCTGGCCCGCGTGGTCCACGAGGAGGCCCCCGGCATCCGGCTGCGCTTCTCCCAGACCCCGACGACCGTGGTGGACGACACCGCCACGCTGCTGAGCGTCGCCGACGGGCTGCTCATGCCGCACGGCGTCATCAGCGACTTCCCCGCCACCGACCTCTACGACGACCGCTGGGTGTTCCTCGTCGCCGACGACCACCCGAGCGTCGACGACCGGCTCACCCGGCGCGACCTGGAGCGGCTGCCGTGGGTGACGTACCAGCGCACCTACGACGCCCCGGCCGTGCGCCAGCTCGGCATGCTCGGCGTCGAGCCGCAGGTCGAGGTCTCCGTCGACAGCTTCCAGCTGCTGCCCCTCATGGTCGCCGGCACCCGGCGCATCGCCCTGGTGCAGGCCCGGCTGGCCCGGCTGCTCGCCCCCATCGCCGCCGTGCGGGCGGTGGAGCCGCCGTACGAGGCCGTACCCCTGCGGGAGGCCCTGTGGTGGCATCCCGTGCACACGCACGACGCCGCCCACATCTGGCTGCGCGAGACGGCCGCGCGGGTCGGGGCGCGGCTGCGCCCCGAGGGCTGAGCGCCGCCCGCCGACGAGGGCGGGGGCATCCACGCGCCGGATCGACGGCATCGGCAACTTCGATGCCGCGGGGACTGGGCAGCCGCGGACCCGGACCGCATAGTCGTGGGACGCACCGCGCCCGCCGGCCGCCGCCAGGAGCCGTCCCGCCCGCCCGGCCCGTCCGCCGCGCGGCGCCCTTCCCCGCCTCACGTCCCCCGGAGTGCCGCCATGTCCGCTTCCGCCGCCCTGACCGCCCGAGAAGGGACAGGGGATCCGGCCGTCACGGGACGGCTGCCCGCCGTGCTGCTGATGGCCGGCAGCTGCCTGCCGATCCTCGGCGCCGTGCTGATCGCCCCCGTGCTGCCGCGCATGCAGGACCACTTCCGGCACGTGCCCGGCAGCACCGCCCTCGTCCCGCTCGTCCTCACCGTCCCCGCCCTCTCCCTGGCGATCCTCGCCCCGTTCGCCGGCGTTCTCGTCGACCGCCTCGGCCGCAAGCGCCTGCTGGTCGCCGCCACCGCGCTGTACGCCCTGTGCGGCACCGCACCGCTGTGGCTGCCCTCGCTGTACGGCATCCTGCTCAGCCGCGTGCTGGTGGGCGTCGCCGAAGCGGCCGTCATGACCTGCTGCACCACGCTGATCGGCGACTACTACGACGGACGGGTCCGGGACCGGTATCTGGCACTGCAGACCATGTGCGCCTCGGCGTCCGCCACGGTCTTCCTCGCGCTCGGCGGAGTGCTGGGCTCGGCCGGCTGGCGGGCGCCGTTCTGGCTGTACGCGGTCGGACTCCCGCTCGCACCGGTCATGGCCCGCGTGCTGCCCGCACCCGGCCCGAGCCCGGCCACCGGACCCACGGCGCCCGGCCTGCCGCCCTTCCCGCTGCGCCGCATGGCGGGGATCTGCCTGCTCACCGTCTTCGGCGCGGCCGTCTTCTACACCGTGCCCGTGGAGATGTCGTACCTCATGGACGACGCGGGCGTGCACTCCACCGCCGTGGTGGGCGCGGTCACCGCGCTGGCCAGCGCGGCCACCGTGCTCGGGTCGGTGCTGTTCACCCGGCTCGCCGACCGGCCGCGCCGCCGTCTTCCCGCCCTGTTCCTCGTGTGCGCCCTGGGCTTCGTCCTGATGGGCGCGACCGGCCGGCCCGCCCTTCTCGTCGCCGGCGCCGTCGTCAACTGCGTCGGCACCGGGCTGCTGTTGCCCTCCCTGCTGACGGTGGCGCTCTCCCGGCTCGGCTTCGCCGACCGCGGGCGCGGCACCGGAATGTGGACGGCCGCGTTCTTCCTCGGCGAGTTCGCCTGCCCGCTGGCCCTGCTGGCCGCCGAGAGCGCCCTGGGCACCCTCGCCTCGGCCGTCGTACTGCTCGGCGTGGTCACCCTGCTGGTCTCGGCCGCGCTGCTGCCTCTGACCCGCCGGGTCAGGCCGGAGGCTCCGTGAGGGACTGCTCGGCCCAGATGACCTTGCCGCCGGGGACGAAGCGGGTGCCCCAGCGCTCGGAGAACTGCGAGACCAGCAGCAGCCCGCGGCCGCCCTCGTCGGTGGCGCGCGGATGGCGCAGATGGGGCGCGGTGGCGCTGCCGTCCGAGACCTCGCAGGTCAGCGCCCGGTCCCGGATCAGCCGGAGCCGGAGCGGGCACTCCGCATGCCGGATGGCGTTGGTGACCAGCTCGCTCACGACCAGCTCGGTGGTGAACGCCAGTTCCTCCAGCCCCCATTCGGTCAGCTGCCGGGCGGCCAGCTTGCGGGCGTCGGCGACCACGGACGGGTCGGAGGGCAGGTCCCAGTCCGCGACCTGATCGGCGCCGAGCAGCCGGGTGCGGGCCATCAGCAGGGCCGCGTCGTCGTGCGGCCGGTGCGGGACCAGCGCGTCGACCACGGCCCGGCAGCTCAGCTCGAGCGTGGCGGCGGGCTGCTCCAGCGCGGCGCGCAGCCGTTCGCGGTCGGTGGCGTCGGCGCCGTCCCCGTGGACCAGCAGCCCGTCGGTGTACAGCGCCAGCTCGCTGCCCTCGGCCAGCACCAGTTCGACCGCCTCGTAGGGCGGCCCGCCCGCGCCCAGCGGCGGACCCTGCGGCAGGTCGACGAGGCTGACGGAGCCGCCGGGCAGGACGACGGCGGGCGCCGGATGGCCCGCCGTCGCCATGGTGCACCGCCCGTCGACCGGGTCGTAGACGACGTACACGCATCCGGATCCCACCGCCTGGATGCCGGCCGCCGAAGAGCCCTCGGGACCGGCGCCCTCCTCCCGGGCCATCCGCCCCACCAGGTCGTCGAGGTGGGCCAGCACCTCCTCGGGCGACAGATCCAGCGCCGCGAGAGTGTGCACGGCGGTGCGCAGCCGCCCCATGGCCGCCACGGCGTCGATACCGTGCCCCGGCACCTCGCCCACCACCAGCGCCACCCGGGCGCCGGACAGCGGGATCAGGTCGTACCAGTCGCCGCCGAGTCCGGTCAGTTCGTCGGCCGGCCGGTAGCAGGCGGCCACCTGCACCGCGTCCTGCTCGGGCAACCGGCGCGGCAGCAGACTGCGCTGCAGGACGAGGGCGGCGTCCCGCTCCCGGGTGTAGCGCCGGGCGTTGTCCACGCAGACCGCGGCCCGGGACACCAGGTCCTCGGCGAGACTCAGGTCGTCGGCGTCGAAGGGCTCCTGGCGGCCGCGCCGGTAGAAGCTGGTGACGCCCATGGTGACGCCCCGGGCGCGGACGGGCACGATCATCGCGCTGTGCAGACCCAGGTCCCCGAAGGTCGCCCCCTTGCCGCCGGGGATGTCCGTCGCCCAGGCCTTGGCCAGCGGGTCGAGCCGGTCGGCACGCCAGGACCGGCCCGTGGTCAGACTGCGGATCGGAGGCGACCCGGCGCGATAGGTGCACATACCGCCGATCTCCACCACGGCCTCCGGGGCCCCGGGGTTCACCGACTGGTGCCCGGCCCGCCGCAGCGGCACCACCTGGTCCGACACGTCCAGCGACTCGGGCTCCGCGCCCCGCAGCACGGAGTCCAGCAGGTCCACGCTGACGAAGTCGGCGAAGTCCTGCACGGCGACGTCGGCCAGTTCCTGCGCGGTCCGCACGATGTCCAGGCTGCGGCCGATCTGCTCGCCGGCCCGGTCCAGCAGGGCCAGCCGCTGCCGGGCCCGGTGCCGGTCGGTGATGTCGACCACCGTGTAGTACACGCCCATCGGCCGGCCCCGGTCGTCGTCGAGGCGGGTGAACGACATCATGTGCGCCGTCTCCCGGTGCGGTGCGGACCGCACCTGCCCCACGTGCTCGTACCCCACCACCGGCTCGCCGGTGCGCAGGACGCGCCGCATCTGCGCCTCGATGCCCGCGGTGTCGATGCCCGGCTGGATCTCGGCCATCCTGCGCCCCAGCCGCTGGCGCGGGGAGCCCCCGCCGTACCGCTCCAGGGCCGCGTTCGACCACACGCAGCGCAGATCGGTGTCCACGATCGCGATGCCGATGGGGGAGCCGGCCACCATCTGCTCCAGCACCGCACGGCTCATGTCCCAGCCGCGCGCCCCTTCCGCCTCGGAGACGAGAACCAGCCACTGCGCGGCGCCGCCGGGTTCCCTCGCCGGGGTGATCCGCACCATCACCGGGACCGGCTGTCCGTCCCTGCGCCGTGCGGTCAGCAGCCCCGCCCAGCCCCCGTCCCTGCGGCACCGCTCGGCCAGCTCGGGCGCCCGCGCGGCGTCGTCGGCGGACAGCAGCCCGGTCGCCTTGGTGCCCACCACTTCGGCGGCCGGGTAGCCCAGCAGGTGCTGGGCGCCCCGCGTCCAGCTCGTCACCATGCCCTGGGCGTCGAGCAGAAGAGGGGCGGCGTCGGCGACGTCGAACCGCCGCCGGGCGGCGTCCTGGTCCTCGTCAGTGCTCACAACCGGCCTCTCTGTAGCTGAGAGTGGTCTACCCCCTCGTGGCTCAATCTTCACCCTTCGGGCATCGGGCCGGAGACGCAAACGGGCCGGGGGGCGGCCTGCGGCCACCCCCCTGGGTCACGAACCCGTTCCTTCGGGCGTCACACCCTCGCGCCACGCTCGCCGCGTCACGCTCCCCGGGTCACGGGACGAGGACCTTCTCCAGCGCGGCCAGCGCGGAGCGCAGCTCCTCGGCCGTGATGGTCAGCGGGGGCGCCAGCCGGATCGTGGACCCGTGGGTGTCCTTCACCAGGATCCCCTCCCGCATCAGCCGCTCGCTGATCTCGCGGCCGGTGCCGATCGCCGGGTCGACGTCGACGCCCGCCCACAGGCCGCGGGAGCGGAAGCCGACCACGCCCTTGCCGACCAGCTCGGTCAGCCCGTCCCGCAGGATCACACCGAGCTCGGCGGCCTGCCGCTGGAACTCGCCGGTCTCCAGCAGCTCGACCACGGCCGTGCCGACCGCGGCGGCGAGCGGGTTGCCGCCGAAGGTCGAGCCGTGCTCGCCGGGGTGCAGCACCCCCAGCACCTCGCGCCGGGCCACCACCGCCGACACCGGCACGATCCCGCCGCCGAGCGCCTTGCCCAGCAGCAGCACGTCCGGGACGACGTCCTCGTGCTCGACGGCGAAGGTGCGGCCCGTGCGGCCGAGGCCCGACTGGATCTCGTCCGCCATGAAGAGGCAGCCCTTGCGGCGGGTCAGCTCCCGCACCCCGGCGAGATAGCCCTCGCTCGGGATGATCACGCCCGCCTCGCCCTGGATGGGCTCGATCAGCACGGCCGCCGTGGTGTCGTCGACGGCCTCCTCCAGTGCGGCCAGGTCGTCGTACGGCACGATCCTGAACCCGGGCGTGAAGGGACCGAAGCCCGTGCGGGCCGTCTCGTCGGTGGAGAAGCTGACGATGGTCGTCGTACGGCCGTGGAAGTTCTCCGCGGCGACCACGATCGTCGCCCGGTCGGCGGGGACGCCCTTGACGTCGTACGCCCACTTGCGGGCCACCTTGATGCCGCTCTCCACCGCCTCCGCGCCGGTGTTCATCGGCAGCACCATGTCGAGGCCGGTCAGGCCCGCGAGCCGCTCGGCGAACAGGGCCAGCCGGTCGTTGTGGAAGGCCCGGGAGGTCAGCGTCAGCTGGTCGAGCTGGCGGTGGGCGGCCTCGATCAGCGCGGGGTGCCGGTGGCCGAAGTTCAGCGCCGAGTACCCGGCGAGCATGTCGAGGTAGCGGCGGCCCTCGACGTCCTCCACCCAGGTGCCCTCCGCGCGCGCGACCACCACCGGCAGCGGGTGGTAGTTGTGCGCGAGGACCGGCTCCTCGGCACGGATCAGGTCGTCGGAGGTGCGGGTGCGCGCGGGTGCGGTCATGTACGGATCTCCTGGGTGCAGCACTTGATGCCGCCGCCGGCCTTGTGGAACTCGGACAGGTCGACGGGGACGGGAGTGTAACCGTGGTCGGCGAGGCGTTCGGCGAGCGCCTCGGCCTGGGGGGCGATGAAGACGTTGCGGCCGTCGGAGACGGAGTTCAGGCCGAACGCCATCGCGTCCTCGCGGGTGGCGAGCACCGCCTGCGGGTACAGGCGGCGCAGCACCTCGCGGCTGCCGGGCGAGAACGCCTCCGGGTAGTAGCAGATGTTGTCGTCGTCGAGGACGAACAGCGCCGTGTCCAGGTGGTAGAAGTACGGGTCCACCAGGGTCAGGCCGATCACCGGGTGGCCGAGGAACTCCTGCGCCTCCCGGTGCGCCGCGCGGCTGGTGCGGAACCCGGTGCCGGCGAGCACGTACCGGCCCGTCCACACCAGGTCGCCCTCGCCCTCGCTCACCGACTCCGGGCGGTAGACGTCGTAGCCCGCCGTCTTGAACCAGGTGTCGTAGTGCAGGGACTCCGGGCGCCGCTCCGCCGCGTGGAACAGCGAGCCGAAGACCCGGCCGCCGACCATGAACGCCGCGTTGGCCGAGAAGACCATGTCGGGCAGGCCGGGCACCGGCTCGACCGATTCGACCGCGTGCCCATGGGCGCGGTAGGCGCTGATCAGCGTGCGCCACTGCTCCTGGGCGAGATCCACGTCGACGGGCCGGTCGGGGTTCATCCAGGGATTGATCGCGTAACTCACGGCGAAGTGTCTGGGTTCGCAGACGAGGAAGCGCCGAGGACGCTGAACACGGCTTTCGGACACAGAGGGTTTCCTCCGCTTGCGGTGTGTCACTGGGGTGCTCACCACGGTAGGAACACCGGGGCAGGCCCGACAAGCGAGAAGAGCTGCGTAGATGCGCAGCATCGCTGCGTTCTTCAGGGGCAACACGCACGGTTGCTGCGCATGTTCGGGGTCACTCCGGTGCGGCGTGGGTGGCGCCCGCCTCCGGGCTCTCCGGGAGCAGATGGGACAGCACCATCACGCTGATCGTCTTCCGGATGAACGGCTCCACCCGGATCCGCTCCAGCACCTCCTCGAAGTGCTCCACGTCCCGTGCCCGCACGTGCAGCAGCGCGTCCGCGCCGCCGGTCACGGTCATGGCCGCCGTGATCTCCGGATGGTTGCGCACGACCTCCGCGAGCCGGCGGGGCGGGGCCGCGCCCTCGCAGTACACCTCGACGTACGCCTCCGTGCGCCAGCCGAGCGCCGAGGGCTTCACCGTCGCCGTGAACCCGGTGATCACCCCGGTCTCCCGCAGCCGGTCCACGCGCCGCTTGACCGCGGTCGCGGACAGCCCGATCCCCGCGCCGATCTCGGCGAAACTGGTCCGGGCGTTCGCCATCAGCGCCGTGATGATCCTGCGGTCGAGCTCGTCGAACGAGGGCGTCCTGCTGTTCATGCGGGCACTGTAGTCAGCCCGCCGCAGCGCTGCTCAGGACTGGGTGACGACCATCGCGAGCGTCAGCAGCCCCAGGACGACCCATCCGAACCACAGCCAGCCGTTGCTGCCGAGCGCGACCGTGTAGGCGGTCACGACGACGAGCCCGCCGACCGTGAGGGCCCCCATCGCCTTGGTGGAACCGTTCGTGGAACCGGGCATCGCGGCACCCTCCTCATGGTCTGTCCATGACCATGGTGCCCCCGTTTCCCCCGGAGGGGACAGCTCCGCCGCAACCCCTCGCCTTCCGCCCCGGCCCGTCGGCTTGCGTCGTGGCCTCTCGGCCTGCGCCGCCGTCCGTTGGCCTTCGCCGCGGTCCTTCAGCCCCCCACGCCTCCTAGGTCCCGGTTTCAGCCCTTGCGGGCGTTCAGGGAGGCCAGGTACGCGTTGTAGGCCTCCAGCTCCTTGTCGCCGTCCCGGTCCGCGGCACGGTCCTTGCGCCTGGCCTGCCGCTGCTCGGAGCCGTACCACTGGAACAGCAGCGCGATCAGCACCAGCACGGACGGGATCTCGCTGAACGCCCACGCGATGCCGCCGGCCGCGTTCTGGTCGGACAGCGCGTCGATGCCGAGCGAGGCGGGCGGGTGGGTGAAGGTGTCCACCATCGGCGCGCTCGCCATCATCAGCGCGATGCCGAAGAATGCGTGGAACGGCATGCCCGCGAACAGCTCCAGCATCCGCATCACGTAGCCCGGCCGGTGCGGGCCGGGGTCGACGCCCATGATCGGCCAGAAGAACACCATGCCCACGGCGAAGAAGTGCACCATCATCGCGATGTGCCCGGTCTTGGAGCCCATCAGGAAGTCGAACAGCGGGGTGAAGTACAGCACGTACAGGCTCGCGATGAACATCGGAATCGTGAACGCCGGGTGCGTGATGATCCGCATGTACCGGCTGTGCAGCAGCGCCAGCAGCAGCTCCCGGGGGCCCGTGCGGCCGCGGCCGGCGGTGGGCAGCGCGCGCAGCGCCAGCGTGACCGGGGCGCCGAGCAGGACCAGGATCGGCGACAGCATACTGATGATCATGTGCTGGATCATGTGCACGCTGAACATCACCATGCCGTAGTCGTTCAGCCGGGTGCACATCACCAGCCCCACGGTCAGCACGCCCACGGCGAACGCCACCGTGCGCCAGGCGGACCACGCGTCCCCGCGCCGCCGCAGCCGCACCACACCCCAGCCGTACAGGGCGAGCCCGGCCAGGCACGCCACGAGGAAGAAGGGATCCGCCGACCACGCGAGCCCCCGCGCCAGCGTGAACGGCGGCAGATCCGTCATCATGCCGTGCCCGCTGTGGTCCATCCGGCGGCTCCTGATTCGTGGGGGTTGTACGAGTTGTCCGCCCCAAGAGTAGAACCGTCCCCGGTCACGGCCGTGACCGGGGGCGGGTGGTTCCGCAGTGGACTACAGGACGCACTCGGCCTCGTCGTACCGCTGCACGGGCACGGTCTTCAGGGTCTCCACGGCCTCGGCCAGCGACACCATCACGATGTCGGTGCCGCGCAGGGCGGTCATCCGGCCGAACTCGCCGCGGTGCACGGCCTCCACCGCGTGCCAGCCGAACCGGGTGGCGAGCACCCGGTCGTACGCGGTGGGCGTGCCGCCCCGCTGCACATGCCCGAGGATCACCGGCCGGGCCTCCTTGCCGAGCCGCTGCTCCAGCTCGACCGACAGCTGCCGGGCGATCCCGGCGAAGCGCTCGTGGCCGTAGATGTCCTTGCCGCCCTCGTCGAAGTCCATCGTGCCGGGCCTCGGCTTGGCGCCCTCGGCCGCGACGACGATCGCGAACCGCTTGCCCGCCTCGAACCGCTCGCCGACCTTCCGCGTCAACTCGTCGATGTCGAAGGGCCGTTCCGGGACGACGACGGCGTGGGCGCCGGCCGCCATGCCGGAGTGCAGCGCGATCCAGCCGGTGTGCCGGCCCATGACCTCCACGATCAGCACCCGCTGGTGCGACTCGGCGGTGGTCTTCAGCCGGTCCAGGGCCTCCGTCGCCACGGTCACCGCGGTGTCGAAGCCGAAGGTGACGTCCGTGACGGCGATGTCGTTGTCGATGGTCTTGGGCACGCCCACGATCGGCAGCCCGTTGTCCGACAGCAGCCGGGCCGCCTTCAGCGTGCCCTCGCCGCCGATCGGGATGATCGCGTCGAGGCCGAGCTCCGCGACATGGCCCTTGGCCCGCTCCACGCCGTCCCGCAGATGCTCCGGGCGCACCCGGGAGGAGCCGAGGATGGTGCCGCCGCGGGCCAGGATGCCGCCCACGGCGTCGAGGTCGAGCTTGAGATAGTCGCACTCCAGGAGGCCCTTCCAGCCGTCCCGGAAACCGATGACCTCGTCGCCGTGGTCGGCGACGGCACGGTGCACGACGGACCGGATGACGGCGTTCAGGCCGGGGCAGTCGCCGCCGGAGGTGAGGACACCAATGCGCATAGCCCGAATTACCTTCTCAACGTGGGCCGGGGGGACCGGACCACGCTGTCCGGCGGATTCCCGGCCACCCTACCGGCGTGAGGGGGTGGCTCCGTAGCGGGCGTCCGCCTGCTGGACGCGCCCGCACATGTGAGCGGACGGCCTGTCAGGCGGGCCCGCCACGACCCTGCCGAAGTGCGCTGAGACGGCGCTGAAGCGACGCTGAGGCGGCGCTTACGCGGGCTGCTGAGCTGCGGCGATCCGCTCGTTGCGGAGCGCCTCGTACCAGCGGTCGTCGATCGGCGGCAGCGCGTTGACGTCGAGCGCCAGCTTCAGCAGCAGATCGGCGATCTGCGGGTTGCGGGCGAGGACCGGGCCGTGCATGTACGTGCCGAACACGGTTCCGTTGTACGCGCCCTCCGTGCCGTCCCCGGTGCCGTTGCCCTTGCCGATCTGCACCCGGGCGAAGGGGCGGGCGGTCGGGCCGAGGTGGGTGACGCCCTGGTGGTTCTCGAAGCCGGTCAGCTGGGGCAGCCCGAGCTGCGGGTCGATGTCGGCCAGCACGTCGCCGACGCACCGCTCGCCCTCGCCGCGCACCGACACCACGTCGAGCAGGCCGAGGCCCGGCTCGCGCTGGCCGAGGTCGTTGATGAACTCGTGGCCGAGGATCTGGTAGCCGGCGCAGACGGAGAAGACGATCGCGCCGTTCTCCACCGCCCGGTGCAGGTGCCCGTCCCGGCGCAGCCGCTCGGCGGCGAGCCGCTGCGGCCGGTCCTCGCCGCCGCCGATCAGGTAGATGTCGCCGGAGGTCGGGATCGGCTGGTCGCTGCGCACGTCGAGCCGGGCCACGTCCAGGCCGCGCTGCCGGGCCCTGCGCTCCACGACGAGCGCGTTGCCCTGGTCGCCGTAGGTGCTCAGCAGGTCCGGGTAGATCCACACCAGCCGCAGTTGGTTGTCGCTCATGAGGTGATCGCCCTTCGAGGATCAGAAGATCAGTTGCCGACGCGGCGGCGCAGGTCCTGGAACGCGGTGTAGTTCGCGATGACCTCGATCCGGCCCGGCGGGCACATCTGCACGGCCTGGTCGAGGTCGTCGCAGACCTGGAAGTGCTGGTTCGCGACCTCCAGACGCACGGCGAGGTCCAGCTTGCGGTCGCCGATCACGAAGATCGGGTGGCCGGTCAGCCGGGTGTAGTCGACGTCCCACAGCCAGGAGGTGTCGGTGCCGTCGGCTCCGCGCGCGTTCACGGACAGGATCACCGGGGCGGGCGGCGGGTCGATCAGGGAGAAGGTCTCCAGCCAGCCGGCCGGGTTCTTCGCCAGCAGCAGCCGCAGATCACGGTTCTGGAACTGCACGACGTCGTACCGTCCGGCGACCGCCTGCACCTGGTACATCCGCTCCAGGGCGACCTGCGGCGGCACCCCGAAGACGGCGGCCACGGCGGCCGAGCTGGTCGCGTTGGCCTTGTTGGCGCGGCCCGGCAGCTGCAGATGGATGGGCCAGGCCGAGCCGTGCGGGTCGAGGACGTGGTCCCCGGACAGCGCCCAGGTCGGTGTCGGCCGCCGGAACCCGCACTCGCCGCAGAACCAGTCGTCGCCGGGGCGCTGCATCACACCGCCGCAGGACGGGCAGGACCAGGCGTCGTCCTTCCACATCTGCCCGGCCGCGACCCAGACCACGTTCGGCGACGAGGAGGCGGCCCACACCACCAGCGGGTCGTCGCAGTTGGCGACGATGACGGCCTTCGACCCGGCGAGACCCTCGCGCCAGTTCTCGGCGAGCATCCGGGTCTCGGCGGCGCGGTCGAGCTGGTCGCGGGAGAGGTTGAGCAGGGCGATGCACTTCGGGTCGGTGTCCCGGGCCACTCCGGCCAGGTACTTCTCGTCGACCTCGATGACACCGAACTTCGCGTCCGAGCCGCCCGCGAGCGCGGAGGTGATGCCGGCCGGCATGTTGGCGCCCAGCGCGTTCGACACCACCGGGCCCGCGGCGCGCAGCGCCTCGGCGATCAGCCGGGTGGTGGTGGTCTTGCCGTTGGTGGCGGACACCAGGACGACGTCCAGGTTCTGGGCGAGCCGTCCGAGGAGGTCGGGGTCGAGTTTCAGCGCGACCCGGCCACCGATCACCGACCCGCTGCCGCGCCCCGCGGCGCGCGATGCCGCAGCGACCGCCTTGCCCGCGGTCACGGCCAGCTTGGCCCGCGGCGTGAGCGGGTCCGAGTTGCCTGCCATCAGTTCTCGATCCTCCTTGCGTACGCGCCGCGCCTGGGGCCATCCGGCAGCGTGGTGTGGCCTCAGCCTATCGAGATCCGAATCCACACCCGAATCCCGGCCCACGCCTTGAGCGGCGGACATGGGCGATACGAACCGTACCCTTGCCGCCATGCGACACCGTTCCATTCCGGGCGCCCACGGGCGCGTCCGGCCCCTCACCCTGCTCGGCGACGCGGCTTTGCGCGAACAATGCCGGGAAGTCACCGGATTCGGGCCCGAGCTGGCGGCCCTCGTGGAGGACCTGTTCGCCACCATGTACGCGGCGCAGGGGGTGGGCCTGGCGGCGAATCAGGTGGGGGTGCCGCTGCGGGTGTTCGTGTACGACTGCCCGGACGACGAGGACGTCCGGCATCTCGGACACGTGGTGAACCCCCGGCTCGTGGAGGCCGGGGGCGTGGTCGTCCGGGGGCCCGAGGGCTGCCTGTCCCTGCCGGGCCTGGAGGCGGGGACCGAGCGCTACGACCGTGCGGTGGTCGAGGGTTTCACGGTGACGGGGGAGCCGGTCGTGATCGAGGGCACGGGGTTCTTCGCGCGGTGCCTGCAGCACGAGTGGGACCACGTGGAGGGCCGGGTGTACGCGGACCACCTGACGGGGTGGCGCAGGCGCAGACTGGCCCGGCAGGCCGAGCGGGCTTCATGGCGCCGGTGACGTCAGAACCCCGGGCCGCCCATCCGGTCCCCGGCGGCCGCGAGCCGCCCCCACAGCAGATCGGCGAGGGAGCGCACCAACTCGGCCCGCGAGCACGGCCGTTCGCCGAGCCACCAGTCACCCGCGGCGTGCATCATCCCGACGATCCCGTGCCCCCACACCCGGGCCAGCTGCTGGCTCTCCGGGCCGAGGTCCACCCGCTCCTCGATGACCTGGGCCAGCTCCTCGCCCATCCGCCGCAGCAGCGGCGCCGAGTGCTTGCCGACGTCGAAGCCATGGTCGCCGCTCCCGCTTCCCTCCGCCGGATGCATCAGGAACCGGTACACCTGAGGACGTGCCTCGATCGCGGCGAGATAGGTGTCCAGCGTGGACTCCACCCGCTCCCGCCGGTCCGCCGGGGCGTCCAGCGCCGCCCGCAGCGAGTCGAGGAGCGCGTCGGTGTGCCGCTTGGCCAGCGCGGCGTACAGGCCGCCCTTGTCACCGAAGTGGCGGTAGAGGATCGGCTTGGTGATGCCGGCCTCCGCGGCGATGGCGTTCATCGAGGCCTGCGGACCGTCGCGGAGCACCACCCGGTCGGCGGCCTCCAGCAGCTCGCGCCGTCGGCGGTCGGCGGACCGCTGCTGGTCGGTCCGCTGTGTGGTGTCCATGTGCTCTCCCCACCCATGCTGTTTCGGTGACGCCTGCGCAAACTAACACTGACCGCGCCCCTGACATCGAACGGGATGCCGAGGCCGTCCCCGGTTGACTTTTCCTACCGGTCAGTAACAGACTCGCGTTACCGCTAGTAACATCGGATCCGCCGCTGGAGGGGACATGGCCGAGTTCACCATGGAGCTGAACGACGAGCAGAAGGAAGTCCGGGACTGGCTCCATGGCTTCGCCGCCGACGTGATCCGCCCCGCGGCCGCCGAGTGGGACGAGCGCGAGGAGACGCCCTGGCCGGTCATCCAGGAGGCCGCCAAGGTCGGCATCTACTCCCTCGACTTCTACGCGCAGCAGTACTTCGACCCCACCGGCCTCGGCATCCCGATGGCCATGGAGGAGCTGTTCTGGGGTGACGCGGGCATCGCCCTGTCCATCGTGGGCACGGGGCTCGCCGCCGTCGGCGTGCTCGCCAACGGCACCGAGGAGCAGATCGGCACCTGGATCCCGCAGATGTACGGCGACACCAACGACGTCAAGGTCGCCGCCTTCTGCTCCTCCGAGCCCGACGCCGGCTCCGACGTCGCCTCCATGCGCACGCGTGCCGTGTACGACGAGGCCAAGGACGAGTGGGTGATCAACGGCACGAAGACCTGGGCCACCAACGGCGGCATCGCCAACGTCCACGTCGTCGTCGCCAGCGTCGACCCGGAGCTCGGCTCCAAGGGCCACGCCTCCTTCATCGTCCCGCCGGGCACCCCGGGCCTCGCGCAGGGCCAGAAGTTCAAGAAGCACGGCATCCGCGCCTCGCACACCGCCGAGGTCATCCTCGACAACGTGCGCGTCCCCGGCTCCTGCCTGCTCGGCGGCAAGGAGAAGCTGGACGAGCGGCTCGCCCGGGCCCGCGAGAAGGCCGCGAAGGGCGGCGAGCGCGTCAAGAACGCGGCGATGGCCACGTTCGAGGCGTCCCGCCCGGCCGTCGGCGCGATGGCGGTCGGCACCGCCCGGGCCGCGTACGAGGTCGCCCTCGACTACGCGAAGACCCGCGAGCAGTTCGGGCGCCCGATCATCGACAACCAGGGCGTCGCCTTCCAGCTCGCCGACATGCGGACCCAGATCGACGCCGCCCGGCTGCTGGTGTGGCGGGCGTCCTGGATGGCGGTCAACGGCAAGCCGTTCACCGCGGCCGAGGGCTCCATGTCGAAGCTGTTCGCCAGTGAGACGGCCAAGAAGGTCACGGCCCAGGCGATCCAGATCCTCGGCGGCAACGGCTACACCCGGGAGTACCCCGTGGAGCGCATGCACCGGGACAGCGCGATCTACACGATCTTCGAGGGCACGAGCGAGATCCAGCGCCTGGTCATCGCCCGCACCCTCTCGGGGATGCCGATCCGCTAGCGGTGCCTGAGCGGCGTCAGCTGCTCGATGTCGTACTTGGCCCGCAGCGCCTCGATCGCCTCCTGGTCGGGCGGGCCGCCGTTGCCGAGGATCTCCAGCAGCTCCTCGAAGTAGCGTTCGTGATCCGGCGGCGGACTCGCCTGGAAGAACATCTTCGCGGGCGTGTCCGTCGGGTTCGCGAACGCGTGCGGGCACCCCGGGGGGACGACGACGACCGTGCCCGGCGTCGCCCGCACCACCCGGCTGCCCGAGGACGACTCCCACTTCCGCCAGTTGTCGGGGGTGCGGATGCGCGGCTCGAAGGCGAGGACGTCCAGTTCGCCCTCCAGGACGTAGAACAGCTCCTCGCTGCGGGTGTGCACATGGGCGCCCACGTCGAAGCCCGGCGGGACCTCCACCTCGAAGGTGGAGGCCATCCGCGAGTGCGTGCCGGTGACCTTGAACGTCACCCGCTGGGCCGGCGTCTCCACGACACGGCCGTGGCCCGGCGGTACGTACAGTCCCTCGGTCCAGGTCATGGGCTGCTCACCAGGTCACCGGAAGCGCCTCGGGACCCCGGATCAGCGCGCCCTTCCTGAAGGGCACCCGCTCCGGCGGCACGGACAGCCGCAGTCCCGGGACCCGGTCCAGCAGGGTGTCCACGAGCAGCTCCTGCTCCAGCCGCGCCAGCTGCCCGCCGGGGCAGTAGTGGGGGCCGAAACCGAAGGACACGTGCGGGTTCGGGCTGCGGGAGAAGTCGATCCTCTCCGGGTCGGGGAAGACGTCCGGGTCGCGGTTGGCGGCCAGGTACGAGACGTACACCGGGTCGCCGGCGCGGATCCGGTGGCCCCGGATCTCCACGTCCTCCAGCGCGATCCGGGACAGGCCGACCGCGTTGCGGTGCGGGATGTAGCGCAGCAGCTCGTCGATCGCCCGCGGGCGGATCTCCGGCTCCGCGCGCAGCCGCTCCACCAGGTCGGGGCGGGTGAGCAGCAGATAGAACATCTGCCCGCTGTTGTTGGTGACCGCCTCGCCGCCGATCTGCAGCAGGCCGGCCAGCCCGACGGCCTCCCCGAGCGTCACCTCGCCCCGGCCCACCGCGGCGCCGAGCAGCGAGGTGACGTCCTCGCCCGTGCTGTTCTCACGCAGGCCGATCAGGTCCGAGAAGTACGCGGCCATCTCCCGCTTGGCCTTCTCGCTGACCTCCTTGCCGTGGGAGGAGGACAGGATGAGCTGGGTCCAGGTGTGCATGGCGTGCCGGTCGCCGGCCGGGACGCCCATGATCTCGCAGATCACCGCGATCGGGAACGGGCTGAGCACCGCACTGGTGAGATCGGCGGGCGGGCCGTCCTGCAGCAGCTCGTCGACCAGTTCGTCGAGCATGACGCGGGCCTTCTCGCGCACCCGCTCCACACCCTTCGCGGTGAACGCGGCCGCCACCGAGCGGCGCAGCCGGGTGTGGTCGGGCGGGTCGAGGAAGCCGACCGCCCCGGGATCCGGGATGAAGTGCGGGGCCAGCCGGGTCACCGGCTTCGCCATCACCGCCTCCCGGCTGAACCGCGGGTCGTTGGTCACCATCCGCACGTCGTCGTACCGGGTCACCAGCCACGCCCAGCCCTCGCCGTTGGGCAGCTGGATGCGGGTGACCGGGCCCTCCTCCATCAGCTCCCGGAGCACCGGGTCGAAGTCCGTCCCGGTCAGGTCGAGCGCCGGCCAGTGCCGGATCGGGGGCAGGGTCTCGGTGAGCGTCTCTTCGGTCATGCCGTACTCACGCCGTCTCTCGGTCGGTGCGCCAGCGGCCCAGCGCCATTTCCGCGGTGATGCCGGGTCCGAACCCGGCGAGGAGCCCACGCGCCCGGTGCTCGGCGCCACCCTCGTCGAACATCCGGCGCAGCGCGTCCAGCACGACGCCGGAGGCGATGTTGCCGTACTCGGTGAGGGTCGCCCGGCTGAACCGGAACGCGTGCGGGTCGACGTGCAGGAACTTGCTCAGGTCGTCGAGGATCCGGGGCCCGCCGGCGTGGACGATGTAGAAGTCCAGGTCGGAGGCGTCCCAGCCGTGTGTCCCGGCGAGGTCCTGCAGGGCCGGGGCCAGCGGCTCCATGGTGGCCGGCACCCGCTTGTCGAGCAGGAAGTGGAAGCCGGTCGCCCGGACGTCGTAACTGATCCAGTCCTCGGTCTTGGGGATCAGGTACGAGCCGTTGCGCTCCAGCTCGATGCCGGTGCCGCCCCTGCCGCGGACCACGGCGGAGGCTATGCCGTCGCCGAACAGGCCGTTGGAGAGCAGCGAGCCGACGCCGAGGTCGGTGGGCTGGTAGCACAGCGAGCAGAACTCGCAGGCCACGATCAGCGCGTTGGCCTCGGGGTAGGCCGTGCAGAAGTCGTGCGCGCGGTTGATCGCCGCGCCGCCCGCCGCACAGCCCAGCTGCGCTATGGGAAGTTGCCTGGTGGTGGGGTCGAAGTCCATCTCGTTGATCAGCCACGCCGTGAGCGAGGGCATCATGAAGCCCGTGCACGAGACGTAGATGATGACGTCGATGTCGGTGGTGAGGAGTTCCGCGTCGTCGAGGGCACGCTGGATCACCGCGGGGACCCGCGCCTTGGCCTCGGCCTCGTAGAGCTTGTTGCGTTCCTCGAAGCCGGGGTGCTTCAGGGTCTCCTCGATGGGCTGCACGATGTGCCGGGTCTTGACGCCCGTGTTCTCTATCAGCCGCAGTGCGAGGGGCAGTTGGGGGTGGTCCGCGTGGCGGGAGCGCGCCAGCTCCAGCGTCTCCTCCATCGTGATCACGTGTTCGGGAACCGATACCGAGGGTCTGCACAAAGTCGCCATGAACCGTGCCTGCTTTCAGCCTTCCGGAAGGCCTGCGCCCGCCGGTCAGAGGGTCGTTCACCTCAGGGGGTGTCCACCCACGATCACTCGGTACGGCGGCGATCTCGCGCCGAACTACTCCAGATCGGGGACGCGGCGTCAGGACCGGGTGCGAACCGGCGTGTGCGCGGCAGGGCGAACACCGTGCCGGCACCGGCCAGGGCCCTGCTGGCGGCGGCCACCAGGGCCGTCACCCGTCCGGCCCCGGGACAGCGGTGGATGATCACCGCGTCCGCCGCGTTCTTCACTGGGTTAGGGACGGGCGAGGACCTGGCGGCACGGCACCTGACCGCCTTCGCCCGGGGCCTGCGGCGTGAGCGAGGACGACGGCCGGACGTACGTCCCCCGGGCGGCCTGCCGGGCCCATCCCGCCTCAGCGTGAACTCCCCGGTGCCGGGCGGAAATTGCGCCCGCGTTGCGACCGGCTCCGCGCACGCCCTACGGCTTCGGGGACGCCGCCTGCGCGGCCCTGGAGCGGGCCCGCTGGACATGGACGGCGCACAGGCCTACGGGAGGCTGCCGCAGGCGGACGAGGCGGTGTTGCGGGCGTGTGTTCCGGACGTCGTCGGGCTAGGGCGCCCCGCTGCTGTGCGCGATGCAGGCCACGTCGATACGGTCGGCCAGCTTGGCCAGCTCGATGGTCAACGCGGCGACCGTGTCCTCGTCCAGACCCTGCTCCCCGGCCTCGACGAGCCGCAGCCACCGACCGCCCACGGTCCGCAGCAGCTTACTCACGTCCGCCGCCGCCACCTGCAGGGTCCCGCGGTCGTCGACGATCAGAGGCAGGGTCACTTCGCGGTTCACAAAAGGGGATGGTAGCCGCGCAGCGCTCACGCACCCTGCCAAACCGTGGTGATGTTGCAGAACTCGCGGATTCCGTGCCCGGACAGCTCACGCCCGTACCCGGACCGCTTGACCCCGCCGAACGGGAACGCCGGATGGGAGGCGGTCATCCCGTTGACGTACACGGAACCGGCCTCCAGATCCCGGGTGAAGCGCTCCACCTCGCCGTCGTCGCGCGTCCACACGTTGGAACTCAGCCCGAACGGCGAGTCGTTGGCGATGAGCAGCGCCTCCTCCAGGTCGCCGGCCCGGTACAGCGTGGCGACCGGCCCGAACGCCTCCTCCCGGTGGATGCGCATCTCCCGGGTGATGCCGGCGAGCACGGTCGGCGGGTAGTACCAGCCGGGCCCGTCCGGCCGCCGGCCCCCGCACAGCACCTCGGCCCCGCCGCGCCGCGCGTCGTCGACCAGCTCCTCCAGATCGTCACGCCCCCGCTCGCTGGACAGCGGGCCGACGTCGGTGTCCTCCTCCAGCGGGTCGCCGACCCTGAGCGCCGTCATCCCGGCGGCGAACTTCTCGGCGAAGGCGTCGTAGACGTCGGCGTGCACGATGAACCGCTTGGCGGCGATGCACGACTGCCCGTTGTTCTGCACGCGCGCGGTGACCGCGACCTCGGCCGCCCGGTCCAGGTCCGCGGAGGGCATGACCACGTACGGGTCGCTGCCGCCCAGCTCCAGCACCGTCTTCTTGATCATCTCCCCGCTGGTGGAGGCCACCGCCCGGCCCGCCGGCTCGCTGCCGGTGAGCGTCGCCGCCTTGACCCGCTCGTCGCGCAGGATGTCGTCCACCGCGCCCGAGCCGATCAGCAGCGTCTGGAAGCAGCCCTCCGTGAAGCCCGCCCGGTGGAACAGGTCCTCCAGGTACAGGGCCGTCTGCGGCACGTTGGAGGCGTGCTTGAGCAGGCCCACGTTGCCCGCCATCAGCGCCGGCGCGGCGAACCGGACCACCTGCCACAGCGGGAAGTTCCAGGGCATCACGGCGAGCACGGGACCGAGCGGCCGGTACCGCACCCTCACCCGGGACGCACCGGAGTCGCGTACGTCGGCCTCGGCGGGCTCCTCGTCGGCGAGCAGCCCCTCGGCGCGCTCGGCGTACCAGCGCATCGCCTTGGCGCACTTCGCGGCCTCCGCCCGCGCCTGCTTGATCGGCTTGCCCATCTCCGTGGTCATGACACGCGCGATCTCCTGCTGGTCCTCGTCCAGCAGATCGGCGGCCCTGTTCATCAGCCGGGCGCGCTCCGCGAACGTGGTCGTCCGGTAGGTGCGGAACGTGGCCTCGGCGAGCTGGAGCCGGCGTTCCAGCTCCTCCTCGCCCATGGGCTCGTACGTCTTGAGCGTCTCGCCGTTCGCCGGGTTCACCGTCGCGATGGGCATGGCTGACCTCCCTGGGAGCGGGCTTGCTTCACCTTCGCGCGCGGTACGGCCGTCCGCAACGCGTGGCATCCCTTCAGGCCGAGTGCTCCGCCAGCCGGTCGAGAAACGCGGCCTGCGCCGTGATGATCAGCTCACGGGCCCGGTCCAGCCCGAGCCACTGAACGCGGTCCAGCTCCGGGAACTCGCGCATCCGGCCGGAGCGCGGCGGCCACTCCAGGGTGAAGGTGCCGGGGCGAAAGCCGCTCAGGTCCGGGTCCGCGTCGACGGCCCAGGCCGTGACGATCTTGCCGTTCTTCTGCGCGACCTCGCCCAGCGGCACGGCCTCCCCGTCGGGCGGCGCCAGCCCCAGCTCCTCCCGGAACTCGCGCCGGGCGGCCTCCCAGGCGCTCTCGCCGGGGTCGTACTCGCCCTTGGGGACCGTCCACGCCCCGGCGTCCTTCTTGGCCCAGAGGGGACCACCCATGTGGCCGAGCAGGACCTGAAGTCCGTCCCCGGTGTGCCGGAACAGCAGCAGTCCGGCGCTGCGCCTGGTCGCACGCACCGTCACGGTGTGACCTCCGGGTGGGCCGCCAGCAGGGCTTCCACGGTATCGGCCTCCTCGGGCCGCTTGTCCTCGCGGTATCGGACCACCCGGGCGAAGCGCAGGGTGACACCGGCCGGGTAGCGCGAGGAGCGCTGCAGGCCGTCGTAGGCGATCTCCACGACGAGTTCCGGGCGCACCCGGACCACCCAGCCGTCGTCCTCGACGGCCAGCTCCCGCAGCCGCTCGGTCTGCCAGGCGAGCATCGCGTCGGTCATGCCCTTGAAGGTCTTGCCGAGCATGGCGAAGCCGCCGTCCGCGGTGCGGGCGCCCAGGTGGAGGTTGGACAGCTTGCCCGTGCGGCGGCCGTGGCCCCGCTCGGCGGCCAGCACCACCAGGTCGAGCGTGTGCACCGGCTTGACCTTCAGCCAGGCGGCGCCGCGCCGGCCCGCGCTGTAGGGCGCGTCGAGCGCCTTGACCACCACGCCCTCGTGGCCGCGGGCCAGGGTCTCGGCGAGGAACCGTTCCGCCTCCGGGATGTCCGCCGGACCGGAGGCGACCGTGCGCCGCACCCGCATCGGCGCGGGCACCAGCCGGGCCAGCTCGGCGTGCCGCTCGGCGAACGGCAGGTCCAGCAGATCGGTGCCGTCGACCGACAGGACGTCGAAGAACACGGGGGAGACCGGAGTCTCCTCGGCGGCCCTCGCCACGTCCGTCCGCGAGCCGACCCGGCCCGCCGTCTCCTGGAAGGACCTCGGCCGCCCGGCCGCGTCGAAGGAGATCACCTCGCCGTCGAGGATGAACCGCTCGCCCCGCAACTCCCGTGCGGCGGCGGTCACTTCGGGCAGCCGGCCGGTGATGTCGTCCAGGGTGCGGGTGTGCACCCGGACCGTGTCGCCGTCCCGGTGGACCTGCACCCGGATCCCGTCGAGCTTCTCCTCCACCGCGCAGGCGCCCAGCTTCTCCACCGCCTCGGCGACCGAGGAGGCGCTGTGCGCCAACATCGGCAGCACGGGCCGGCCGACGGTGAGCCGGAACCGCTCCAGCGCCGCGGGCCCCTCGGCCAGCAGGGCCTGGGCGACCGTCTGCAGCGACCCGGCGAGCATCACCGCCCGGCGCACGGCCGCAGGGTCGGCCCCGGTCGCCTGGGCGAGGCCCTCCACCGCGACCGCGTCCAGGGCGCCCTGCCGTACCTCGCCGGTGAGCAGCCCCCGCAGAAAGCGCTGCTCCTCCTCGGTGGCGGCGCCCATCAGCTCGCCGACGAGCCGGACCCGCTCGGCCTGCGAACCCGGCCCGGACACCTTGCCCAGGTCGCTGAGCAGTGCGTCGACCTCGCGGACCGTGAGGGCGGGCTCGGCGGCCGCCGGCACCGGACGGCTCAGCACCTTCCAGCCGACGCCGAGCCGGCCCTGCGGCAGCCGCCCGGCCAGGTACGGGATCACGATCGGCACGTCGTCCGCCTCCGCCTCCCGGAACAGCTCCGCGAGCAGCGCGGTCTTGCGGGACCGGGCCGCCGTCGCGGCGACGTCCCGTGACACCTGGGCCAGCCGGGTCAGCAGCATGCCCCCAGAGTGCACCGGGGGAGCACGCTCTACACCCGGACCTGCGCGTCCAGGTCGGCCATCAGCAGTTCCCCGTTGATCGCCGCCCCCGCCCGGTAGCCCCGGCTCGCCGCGTTGATCACCTGCTCGGCGAAGCCGCTCGCGTTGCCCGCCGCCCAGAGGCCCGGCACGGTCGTCAGGCCGCGCTCGTCGATCACCGGGTACGCGCCGAACGGGGTCTCGCGCAGCTCGGCGCCCAGCCGCACGAGCAGGTCGTTGGCCGGCAGCGCGCGCGGGGCGGCGTAGAGCACCTCGCGGTCGTGGACCGTGCCGTCCGCGAGCCGGACCCCGGTGAGCCGGTCGCCGGTGACGACGAGTTCCGCGACCTCGCCGGGGACGACCGTGACCCCGGCCGCGGCCAGCCGGCGCAGGTCGTCGTCGGTCAGCTCCGACTCGCCGACCTCGTGCAGGAAGAGCCGCACGTCCTTCGACCACTGGGTGACCATGAGCGCCTGGTGGACGCTGAGCGGCGAGGTCGCGAGCACTCCGGTCGGCAGATCGCGGGCCTCCCAGCCGTGGCAGTACGGGCAGTGGATCACGTCCCGGCCGAACCGCTCGGCCAGCCCCGGGACCCGGGGCAGCTCGTCCTTCAGACCCGTGGCGATCACCAGCTGCCGGGCCCGCACCGACCGTCCGCCGGCCAGGTGGGCCGTGAAGCCGCCGGTGTCCCGGCCGGCGTCCACGACCCGGTCCCGGACCAGCTCCACGCCGTACCGGGCGATCTCCTCGCGGCCGACGGCCAGGAACTCGGCCGGCGACATGCCGTCGCGGGAGAGATAGCCCTGCATGTGCGCGGACGGCGCGTTGCGCGGCTCGCCCGCGTCGACGACGAGGGTGCGGCGCCGGGACCGGCCGAGGACCAGCGCGGCGGACAGCCCGGCGGCCCCACCGCCGACGACGACCACGTCGTACCCGTTGCTCTCGGTGTTCTCGGTGTTCTCGCTCATGGCACGACGGTCGCTCCGGGGCTGCCGCATTGACAAACAGATTTGCCGATTCTGCAATGGAAGGCATGAGCACAGACGACGTACTGGCGGAGGTGGGCCCGCGGCTGCGGCGCATCCGCAAGGAACGGGAGGTGACGCTGGCCGCGCTGTCCGAGGCCACCGGCATCTCCGTGAGCACCCTGTCCCGGCTGGAGTCCGGCTTGCGCAGGCCCAGCCTCGAACTGCTGCTGCCGATCGCGCAGGCCCACCAGGTGCCGTTGGACGAACTGGTCGGCGCGCCGCCGGTGGGGGACCCGCGGGTGCGCTCCAAGCCGATCGTGCACGGCGGGCGCACCCACTGGCCGCTGACCCGCCAGCCCGGCGGCCTGCAGGCCTTCAAGGTGCTGGAGCCGCAGCGCAGACTGGAACCGGAGCCGCGCACGCACGAGGGCTACGAGTGGCTGTACGTGCTCTCCGGCCGGCTGCGGCTGGTCCTCGGCGAGCACGACGTGGTGCTCACGGCGGGCGAGGCGGCCGAGTTCGACACGCGGGTGCCGCACTGGTTCGGGTCGACGGGGGAGGGGCCGGTGGAGTTCCTCAGCCTGTTCGGGCCGCAGGGCGAGCGGATGCACGTACGGGCCCGGCCGGCGTCCCGGACGTGATGCCGTGCACGTGACCGGGCCGGCTGTTCCCTGATGGGCAAGCGACCGCTTAGTATGCGAGCGGACCCGGTCAGACGAAGCAGTCCCGTGGAGGCCCCGCATGCAGGCATGGCAAGTGCACGAGAACGGCGAGCCGAGCGAGGTGATGCGCCTGGCGGACGTGGAGCCGCCCACGCCCGCGGACGGCCAGGTGCGCCTGCGCGTGCGGGCCGCCAACGTCAACTTCCCGGACGCGCTGCTGTGCCGCGGCCAGTACCAGGTGCGTCCGCCGCTGCCGTTCACACCCGGCGTGGAGATCTGCGGCGAGACCGAGGACGGCCGCCGGGTGATCGCCAACCCCGCGCTGCCGTACGGCGGCTTCGCCGAGTACGCCCTCGCCGACGCCCGCGCCCTGCTGCCCGCGCCCGAGTCGCTGGACGACGCCGAGGCCGCCGCGCTGCACATCGGCTACCAGACCGGCTGGTTCGGCCTGCACCGCCGGGCCGCTCTCCAGGCCGGGGAGACCCTGCTCGTGCACGCCGCCGCCGGAGGCGTCGGCAGCGCCGCCGTCCAGCTCGGCAAGGCGGCCGGCGCCACCGTGATCGGTGTCGTCGGCGGCGCCGAGAAGGCCGCCGTGGCCCGTGAGCTGGGCTGTGACGTGGTGGTCGACCGCCGCTCCGAGGACGTGATCGCGGCCGTCAAGGAGGCCACCGGCGGCCGGGGCGCGGACGTGATCTACGACCCGGTGGGCGGCGACGCCTACGCCCAGTCCGCCAAGCTCGTCGCCTTCGAGGGCCGGATCGTCGTCGTCGGCTTCGCGAGCGGCGCCATCCCCAGCCCGGCCCTCAACCACGCGCTGGTGAAGAACTACTCGATCCTGGGCCTGCACTGGGGCCTGTACAACACCAAGAACCCCAAGCTGGTCCTGCGCTGCCACGAGGAGCTGACCGAACTGGCCGCCCGGGGCGCGATCAAACCGCTGGTGAGCGAGCGGGTGCCGCTCGCGCAGGCCCCCGCGGCCGTGCAGAAGGTGGCGGACGGCCGCTCCACCGGCCGGATCGCCGTGGTGATGGAGGGAGCAGCATGACCGACGCCGAGGAACTGCGACGCCGCACACGGGAGTTGCTGGCCGCCCACCCGCCCGCCGGCACCGCCCGGCTGGACTTCCTGCGCGCCCGCTTCGACGCCGGCCTCGCCTGGGTGCACTACCCCGAGGGCCTCGGCGGACTGGGCGCCCCGCGCTCGCTGCAGGCCGTCGTGGACGCCGAACTGGAAGCCGCCGGCGCCCCCGACAACGACTCGCGCCGCAACGGCATCGGGCTCGGCATGGCCGCGCCGACCATCCTCAAGTACGGCACCGAGGAGCAGAAGCAGCGCTATCTGCGCCCCCTGTGGACGGGGGAGGAGGTCTGGTGCCAGCTGTTCAGCGAGCCCGGCGCCGGCTCCGACCTGGCCGCGCTCGGCACCCGCGCGGTGCGGGAGGGCGACGGCTGGATCGTCAACGGGCAGAAGGTGTGGACGTCCGGCGCGCACAACGCCCGCTGGGCCATCCTCATCGCCCGCACCGATCCGAACGTGCCCAAGCACGCGGGCATCACCTACTTCATCTGCGACATGACCGACCCGGGCGTCGAGGTCCGGCCGCTGCGCCAGATCACCGGCGAGGCCGAGTTCAACGAGGTCTTCCTCACCGACGTCCGCATCCCCGACGACCGCCGCCTCGGCGAGACCGGAGACGGCTGGCGGGTCGCGCAGACCACGCTGAACAACGAGCGCGTCGCCATCGGCGGCATGCGGCTTCCCCGCGAGGGCGGCATGATCGGCCCGGTCGCCGCGACCTGGCGCGAGCGCCCGGAGCTGCGCACCCACGACCTGCACCAGCGGCTGCTGAAGCTGTGGGTGGAGGCCGAGGTCGCCCGGCTCACCGGCGAACGCCTGCGCCAGCAGCTCGCCGTCGGCCAGCCAGGCCCCGAGGGCGCCGGCATGAAGCTCGCCTTCGCCCGCCTCAACCAGGAGATCAGCGGCCTGGAGGTCGAACTCCGCGGCGCGGAGGGCCTGCTGTACGACGACTGGACCATGCGCCGCCCCGAGCTGGTCGACTTCACCGGCCGTGACGCCGGCTACCGCTACCTGCGCTCCAAGGGCAACAGCATCGAGGGCGGGACCAGCGAGGTCCTGCTGAACATCGTCGCCGAGCGCGTACTCGGCCTGCCCGCCGAACCGCGCACCGACAAGGACGTCGCCTGGAAGGACCTCGCCCGATGACCGACCTGCTGTACTCGGAGGAGGAAGAGGCGCTGCGGGCCGCCGTGCGCGACCTGCTCGGCGACCACTGCACCCCGGCGGACGTCCTCGCCCGCGTCGAGTCCGACACCCCGCACGACCTCGCCCTGTGGAAGTCCCTCACCGAGGGCATGGGGCTGGCCGGACTCCTGGTGCCCGAGGCGCAGGGCGGCCAGGGCGCCTCCGCCCGCGAAGTCGCCGTCGTCCTGGAGGAGCTGGGCCGGGCCGTGGCGCCCGTGCCGTACCTCACCAGCGCCGTCGTGGCCACCGAGGCCCTGCTGGCCTGCGGGGACGAGGAGCTGCTCGGCCGGCTGGCCGCCGGACGCACCATCGGCGCCCTCGCCGTCGGCCTGCACACGGCCCCGGGCGCCGCCGTCAAGGCCGTACGGCTGGAGGACGGCGCGCTGCACGGGGAGCTGACCGGCATCGCCGACGCGGCCGTGGCCGACGTGCTGCTCATCCCGGCCGACGACGGCGGCCTGTACGCCGTGGCCGCGAGCGCCGTGACGGTCGTCCCGCAGACCTCCCTCGACCTGACCCGGCCGCTGGCGACCCTGCGCCTGGAGGGCGCGCCCGGCCGCCGTGTCGGCGACGCCGAACCCGCCGTACGACGCGCCCTGCGGGCCGCCGCCGGACTGCTCGCCTCCGAGCAACTCGGCGTTGCCGAATGGGCGTTGACCGAGACCGTGCGCTATCTGAAGGAGCGCAAGCAGTTCAACCGGCCGGTCGGCGGCTTCCAGGCGCTCAAGCACCGGCTCGCCCAGCTGTGGCTGGAGGTCGTCAACCTCCGCGCCGCCGCCCGCGCCGCGGCGGACGCGCTGGCCACCGGTGAGGACACGGACGTCTCGGTCGCCGTCGCCCAGGCCTACGCCGCTCCCGTCGCCGTGCACGCCGCCGAGGAGGCGCTGCAACTGCACGGCGGGATCGGAATGACCTGGGAACATCCGATCCACCTGTATCTGAAGCGCGCCAAGGCCGACTCGATCGCCCACGGCACGGCGGGCGCGCACCGGGAGGCGCTGGCCGCACTGGTCGACCTCCAGGCGCCCTGACGCCGGACGCGTCAAGCCCGCCCCCGGACCCGGGGGCGGGCTTTTCCGCGCCCTTCGCCGGGAAGTGAACAACGCGCCAACTCCCCGCGAGACGCTGCCCGTTGAGCGGTGAGGCACCGCATACTCCCTTCGGTCCCGTCCGGTACCCCAAGGGAGGCAGCGCATGGCCCTCACCACCCGTCGCAGAGCCCTCACCACCCTCGGCGCCGCCCTCGCCGGCGCAGTCGCCGCGCCCGCCTCACAGGCCTGGGCGAGCGGCGCGCCGCGCGGCCCGCGCCCGCTGTGGAACGCCCACGCCCACAACGACTACGAGCACCCACGGCCGCTGTCCGACGCGCTCGACCACCGTTTCGGCAGCGTCGAGGCCGACATCTTCCTCGTCGGCGACCAGCTCCTCATCGGCCACGACAGCTCCGGACTGGACCCGTCCCGCACCCTGGAATCCCTCTACCTCGACCCGCTCGCCGCCCGCGTCCGCGCCGAGCACGGCACCGTCTACCGGGGATGGCGCCGGCCGCTGCAGCTCCTGATCGACATCAAGACCGAGGGCTCGTCGACCTACCTCGAACTCGACCGCCATCTGCGCCGCTACCCGCACCTGTTCACCCGGTACGCGCACGGCCGGGTGCACCCCGGACCGGTCACCGCCGTCGTCTCCGGCGACCGCGCCGCCCGCATCCCGATGGAGCCGCAGCACGAGCGGCGCGCCTTCTACGACGGCCGGCTCACCGACCTGGGCAGCGCCGCCCCCGCCGCCTTCATCCCGCTGATCAGCGACAACTGGACGCAGAACTTCACCTGGACGGGAGAGGGCGCCTTCCCCGACGCCGAACGGCAGAAGCTGCGCGGCATCACCGCCGCCGCCCACGCGCGCGGGCAGCGGGTGCGGTTCTGGGCCACCCCGGACGCCGCGGGCCCGGCCCGCGACGCCCTGTGGACGGAACTGCTCGCCGCCGGCGTCGATTATCTGAACACCGACGACCTGGCCGGCCTGGAAGCCTTCCTCGACGCCCACCCCACCGTGTGACACCACACGTTCGGGGGACACGTCAGCCGCCCGGACGAACCCCCCGCTGCGCCACACTTGCGGCCGAAACGCCACTCAAGGGGCGTGGCGGAGGAGGTTCCCGGTGGTCATTCCCATCTCTGCGGTGCTGTTGCTCCTGATCATGGCGGTGATCTTCATCCGCAACGGCGCGCTGAAGCTGTCCCACGCCGTGGTGTGCGTGCTGCTCGGCTTCTTCCTGGCCGGCACCAGCATGGCGCCCACCATCCACAGCGGGCTGCTGACCACCGCGGACCTGGTGAGCAGCCTGCGTCCGTGAGGCTCAGCCGGCCGAGAACACCCCGATGCCGTTCGCGACCGGACGCTCGGCGCCACCGCTCGGATGGTTGCGGACCGTGACACCGCTCGCGCCCTCGTCGCGGGCGACCAGTTCCGACGAGCCGCCCCCGTCGAGGTTGAAGGCGTCCGACGCGCCGAGCGAGCGCATGGTGTCCGCCTCCTCCGCGACCGTCATCCCGGTCCGGTAGGCGGCGGCCCCGTCCAGCGCCAGGATCAGCAGCCGCCGGCCGCCGCCGGCCACGCCCACGACCGTGCGCACCGTCGAGACGGCGCCGTCCAGGCCGGGCAGCGCCCGGCCGTCCCTGAGTACCGGGAAACCGCGGATCGCGAACCTGTACGGCACCCCGGACGAGGCCGCCACCAGGGCGGGGGTCACCCTCACCCGGTCACCGACCGAGAGCTTGCGCAGCCGCTGCGCCCCCTTCTCCCGGCCCACCAGGACCGTGGTGCCCGCCGGGATCGGGCCGCTGCCCGGTGCGCCGGCGGTGGAGACCACCCGCCCGCCGCGCACGGTCACCTCGTAGACGTCGGAACTGCACGGCGCCGAACGCCGGGTGTCGGTGCCGCAGACGGCCCGCGCCCGGGAGACGCCGCCCCACCGCGAGGTGAAGGCGCCGACGGAGTCCTCCGCGAGCGCGTACTGGTTCAGGCCCCGCAGCGGGAACGAGCCCTCCGGTGTGATCACGCTGCCGGTGAGGGCGAGGCGGTCCAGCCGGGCGCGCCGGTCGGCGCCCACGCCGAGCACGTCCCGGGTACCGGTGCCCGGCGGCAGCGCGGGCCCGAACCGCTGGCCGTCCGGCACCGCCGCCTTGAGCACCCGCCCGTCCGCGACGGCCGGTCCTACGCTCGCGCCGGTGGCCTCCACGCCCGGGTGCTGGGCCTCGCTGATGTCGAAGAAGTCGCCGTTGACGCCCGCCACCGCCCCGGCCGCGTCCGCCATCCGGGAGACGGTGGCCCGGGCCGCCACCGCGCCCGGGTACAGCAGGTCCACGCGCACGCGCGGATCACTCAGGTCGACCGTGAGGAGATGGGCGTGTGCCGTGCCCGCGCCCGCGGCGACGTCGAACTGCCGGTAGGTGACGCCCGGCGCGATCCGCCTGCCGTCCGGTACGGCGCCGGCCGGTGCCGCCCCCACGAGGGCCGCACCGGCCAGCACACCGAACGCCGTGACCGCCGTGAGAACCGCTCTGCCCGCTGCCCAACGCCTGCGAGGTCTGGTCACCGTGCTCCCTGATGTCTCGTCAACTGTCCCCGCGGTGGGGGCCGTCGTACGGGTTGTACGGGGCAGTGGACCAGAGTGCGGCGACCGCCGGGCCTACTAGGCGTCGACTACGCGAGAACGGGTGAGAAAACGCACCCCCTCGGGTGCCTCCAGTGAGAATCCGCTGCCCCGCCCGGGCACGACGTCCACGATCAGCCGGGTGTGGCGCCACGCCTCGTACTGGCTCCGGGACATCCAGAACGTGACGGGCTCGGCCACGCCGTCCACCGTCAGCTCCGCCAGCAGCACGTCGGAACCGCCGGTGCGGAACTCGCCGTCCGGGTAGCACATGGGCGCGCTGCCGTCGCAGCAGCCGCCGGACTGGTGGAACATCAGCGGACCGTGCTCGGCGTGCAGCCGCCGCACCAGATCCGCGGCCTGAGGAGTGAGTTCGACGCGGGGGACTTCCTCGTCCATGGGTCACCGTCCTGGAGAGCCGGGGCGCGGGGCCATCGGATGCGATCCAGTCTCACGGTTCGTCACAGTCCCGTCCAGAACGCCTGGTTGCACCACCCCGAGAGGCAGAGACGGCCGTGCTCCGGCCGAGCAGCACCACGGTCAGCTCCGGCACATCGCCGACGGTGTCGAGGAAGCTCCGGGCCCCTTGTCGATGGCGGGCGTGGCGAGCGCGCCGGTGCCGTGGACCAGGACACCGGCCAGGGGACCGTCGAGCACGGTGCGCGGCAGCGGTGGGTGAGCGGCACGTGGAACCGGGTGATCGCGGCGTGGCGGGCGGCCGGTGCGAAGGTGGCAGACGGAGATCATCCACCCGGTCACCGCGTTGTCGACCCGGTTGCCGAGCACCCTGTACGTAGCCCACGCGATGACCTTGCTCGGTGCGTGGCGATCTCAGGGAAGCGCCTGATGCCGCTCGAGGCGGTGCCCGGTCGCAGGCCCGGGCCAGGGAGGGCAGGCGGGGGCTGGGCGGCTCGACGCGGTGCTCTCGGCGGGGTGCCTCTCGGTGTTCGCGGCGGGTCCGGGCAAGGACCGCGTGGGTGGGTTCGCCGCTCTCAGTGAAACCTGACGACGCTCCCGGCGGACCCCGGTCATGGGCGGGCGAGGCTGGTGCGCCGGCTCTCAGCGGGATGCCTCGCGGCGCTCGCGGCGGGATCGGCGGGCCTCCAGGAGCAACGGCAGCAGGGACAGGACGACGACCACGGCGACCAGCGGCAGCAGATAGTCCTCGACGTGCGGGACGGACGTGCCGAGGGTGTAACCGGCCAGGACGAGCGTCTGCGACCACAGCAGCCCGCCGACGGCCTGCCAGAGCGTGAAGGTCCGCACGGGCACGTCCAGGGCGCCGGCCACGGGGTGCAGCACCGTCCGCAGCAACGGCACGAAGCGGCCGATGACCAGCGCCTTCCCGCGGCCGTACCGGGACAGCAGTTCCTCGGCCCGGGCGGCCGCCGCCTTCACCCGCCGGCTGGACGTGCGGGCCAGCAGCGCCCGCCCGCCGTGCCGCCCGATCAGATACCCGACCTGCCCGCCGGCCACCGCCCCGACCGCGGCGCACAGCAGCACCTGCCACAACGCCAGCCGGGGCGGCTGGTCCGCGCTGCCTGCGCACAGCACACCCGCCGGGAACAGCAGGGTGTCCCCGGGCAGGAAGAAACCGAAGACCAGCAGACCGGACTCCGCGAAGATCACCACCAGGACGCCGAGCGCGCCGAAGGCGGCCAGCACCGAGGCGCTGTTCATCGGGTTGACGGCCATCACCGCGCCGCGCCTCCTGGCCTCCTCGCAGGGCCCCCGCCACCAGCATCGCCCGCCCGGCCGGAAACCGCCCCGGCGGAGAGGGACGGGACCGTGCCAGGAGCGGGTACCCGGAGAAGACGGCCGTACCGGCCTCCCCGGTCCATGCCGGGCCGGCCGCCCGACCTCTTGACCTCGGTGACGCAAGCCACTAGCTTGCGATAGCCGATCCCTGACCACCGAAAGGAGGCGACCAACAGATGAACACCAGCTCTGACCTCGGTCGCCTCGCCCAGCTCGCCGCCTGGGTTCCGGGCCGGATCGCGCACGGCTGCTGATCGCGCCGTTACTGATGTGCCCCAGCGCGGCACATTCCGGGTTTCCCGTCACCACCTTCCGGCACGTCTCTGACGCGTGCCGTCCCGCGCCTGCTGTCCTCACGCGGCGCGTCTGAACACAGAAAGTGCCTGAAAATTGGCAATGAAGATGAATTTGGCCCTCGTGTCCGGAAATGTAGGCCTGTCATGGTAGAAGCGCGGATCACGGTTAATGGGAAAGAAGCACCGATCGCCCCGGCTGCGCCCCACACCACAGTGCTGGACTTCCTGCGCGAGCGCGGCCTCACCGGCACCAAGGAGGGCTGCGCCGAGGGCGAGTGCGGCGCCTGTTCGGTCCTGGTGGCCCGGCCCGGAGTGAACAAGCCCACCGACTGGGTGGCGGTCAACGCCTGCCTCGTGCCGGTCGCGGCGCTCGACGGCCAGGAGATCGTCACCTCCGAGGGCCTCGCCACCCCGGGCGAGCCCGGCACGGCTCCCACCCTGCACCCGGTGCAGGAGGAGATGGCGGTCCGCGGCGGCTCCCAGTGCGGATACTGCACGCCCGGCTTCGTGTGCAGCATGGCCGCCGAGTACTACCGGCCCGACCGCTGCGCGCACGCGGACCCGGCCACCGGAGCCGACGGCGACGCCGAGCACGGGCCGAACGGTTTCGACCTGCACTCCCTGAGCGGAAACCTGTGCCGCTGCACCGGATACCGCCCGATCCGCGACGCCGCGTTCGCCGTAGGCGCGCCCCCCGAGGACGACCCGCTGGCGCAGCGCCGCGAGCAGGCCCCGCCCGCGCCGGTCGCCACCGCGTACACCCAGGGCGGCGGGACGTTCCTGCGCACGAGCACCCTGGCGGAGACGCTGCGGCTGCTGCGCGAGCGGCCCGACGCGGTGGTGGTCGCCGGCTCCACCGACTGGGGCGTCGAGGTCAACATCCGCTCCCGCAGGGCGGACTGCGTCATCGCCGTCGACCGGCTGCCCGAACTGCGGGAACTGCGCGTCGAGTCCGACCACATCGAGATCGGCGCGGCGCTGACCCTCACCGAGATCGAACGCCGCCTCGACGGCAGCGTCCCGCTGCTGGCGGAGCTGTTCCCCCAGTTCGCGTCCCGGCTCATCCGCAACGGCGCGACCTTCGGCGGCAACCTGGGCACCGGCTCGCCCATCGGTGACAGCCCGCCCGCACTGCTCGCGCTGGAGGCGTCGGTGGTGCTCGCCGACGCCGACGGCGAGCGGGTGGTCCCGCTGGCGGACTACTTCACCGGCTACCGGCAGAGTGTCCGCCGTCCCGGCGAGCTGATCCGCGCGGTGCGCATCCCCAAGCCGCTGTCCCCGGTCGTCGCCTTCCACAAGATCGCCAAGCGGCGTTTCGACGACATCTCCAGCGTGGCCGTCGCCTTCGCGCTGGACATCGAGGACGGGATCGTCCGCAAGGCGCGCATCGGCCTGGGCGGCGTGGCCGCCACCCCGATCCGCGCCCTCGACACCGAGGCGGCCCTGGAGGGCAGGCCCTGGGCGGCCGAGACCGTCGAGGCCGCGGCCCGGGTGCTGCGGGCCGAGGGCACGCCGATGAACGACCACCGCGCCAGTGCCGAGTACCGCTCCGCGATGCTCGGCCAGAGCCTGCTGAAGCTGTACGCGCACACCAACGAGGCGGTCTCGTCATGAGCCATCTGTCCGAACGCCCCGAGAAGCCCGTCGTCGGCGTCCCGATGCCCCACGAGAGCGCCGCCCTGCACGTCACCGGCACCGCGCTCTACACCGACGACCTGGTCCACCGCACCAAGGACGTCCTGCACGCCTATCCCGTCCAGGTGATGAAGGCCCACGGCAGGATCACCGCGCTGCGCACCGAGCCCGCGCTCGCCGTGCCCGGCGTGGTCCGGGTGCTGACCGGCGCCGACGTGCCCGGCGTCAACGACGCCGGCATGAAGCACGACGAGCCGCTGTTCCCCGACGAGGTCATGTTCTACGGCCACGCGGTCGCCTGGGTGCTCGGCGAGACCCTCGAGGCGGCCCGTCTCGGAGCCGCCGCCGTCGAGGTGGAGATCGACGAACTGCCCTCCCTGGTCACGCTGCAGGACGCCATGGCCGCGGGCAGCTACCACGGCGCCCAGCCCGTGATGGAGCAGGGCGACACCGACGCGGGCCTCGCCGACTCCGCGCACGTGTTCACCGGCGAGTTCCAGTTCTCCGGCCAGGAGCACTTCTACCTCGAGACGCACGCGGCACTGGCCCAGGTCGACGAGAACGGGCAGGTGTTCATCCAGAGCAGCACCCAGCACCCCTCGGAGACGCAGGAGATCGTCGCGCACGTGCTCGGCGTCCCCGCCCACGAGGTGACCGTGCAGTGTCTGCGCATGGGCGGCGGCTTCGGCGGCAAGGAGATGCAGCCGCACGGGTTCGCGGCCATCGCCGCGCTCGGCGCCAAGCTGACCGGCCGGCCCGTCCGGTTCCGGCTGAACCGGACACAAGACCTGACCATGTCCGGCAAGCGGCACGGCTTCCACGCCCGATGGAAGATCGGCTTCGACGCGGACGGCCGTATCCAGGCCCTGGACGCCACCCTGACCGCGGACGGCGGCTGGAGCCTGGACCTCTCCGAGCCGGTGCTGGCCCGCGCGCTGTGCCACATCGACAACACCTACTGGATTCCCAACGCCCGCGTCGCCGGCCGCATCGCCAAGACCAACACGGTCTCCAACACCGCCTTCCGCGGCTTCGGCGGCCCCCAGGGCATGCTCGTCATCGAGGACATCCTGGGCCGGTGCGCGCCGCTGCTCGGCCTGGACCCCATGGAGCTGCGGGAACGCAACTTCTACCGGCCCGGTCAGGGCCAGACCACGCCGTACGGCCAGCCGGTCACACAGCCCGAACGGATCTCCACCGTCTGGCGGCAGGTGCAGGAGAACGCCGGCGTCGCCGACCGCAAGCGCGAGATCGCCGCGTTCAACGCCGCACACCCGCACACCAAGCGGGCCCTCGCGGTCACCGGCATCAAGTTCGGCATCTCCTTCAACCTCACCGCCTTCAACCAGGGCGGCGCACTGGTGCTGATCTACAAGGACGGCTCCGTCCTGATCAACCACGGCGGCACCGAGATGGGCCAGGGCCTGCACACCAAGATGCTCCAGGTGGCCGCGACCACGCTGGGCATCCCGCTGCACAAGGTCCGCCTGGCCCCGACACGGACCGACAAGGTGCCCAACACCTCCGCCACCGCCGCCAGCTCCGGCGCGGACCTCAACGGCGGCGCGATCAAGAACGCCTGCGAGCAGCTGCGCGAGCGACTGCTGCAGGTCGCCGCCACCCAGCTGGGCGCCAACGCCTCGGACGTGCGCATCGTCGAGGGCGTCGCGCGCGCCCTCGGCAGCGACAAGGAACTGGCCTGGGACGACCTGGTGCACACCGCGTACTTCCAGCGCGTCCAGCTGTCGGCGGCCGGTTTCTACCGGACCGAGGGCCTGCACTGGGACGCGAAGACGTTCCGGGGCTCGCCGTTCAAGTACTTCGCCCACGGCGCCGCCGCGACCGAGGTCGAGGTGGACGGCTTCACCGGCGCGTACCGCATCCGCCGCGTCGACATCGTGCACGACGTCGGCGACAGCCTCTCCCCGCTGATCGACATCGGCCAGGTCGAGGGCGGCTTCGTGCAGGGCGCCGGCTGGCTGACGCTGGAGGACCTGCGCTGGGACACCGGTGACGGCCCGCACCGCGGCCGGCTGCTGACCCAGGCGGCCAGCACCTACAAGCTGCCGAGCTTCTCGGAGATGCCCGAGGAGTTCAACGTCACCCTGCTGGAGAACGCCACCGAGGAGGGCGCCGTCTACGGCTCCAAGGCGGTCGGCGAGCCTCCGCTGATGCTGGCGTTCTCGGTGCGCGAGGCGCTGCGGCAGGCCGCCGCCGCGTTCGCTCCGAGCGGTGTCAGCGTCGAGCTGGCCTCGCCTGCGACACCGGAGGCGGTGTACTGGGCGATCCAGGCGGCTCGCCAGGGCGGTGCCTCCCGAGACGGCCACGCCGTGGACGGCTTCGCCGTGACCGGCCATCCTGGAAACGTGCAGGTGACGGGCGGCAGGAACGGCACGGTCCGCACCGAAGCAGAAGCACTGAACGGTGCCTGACATGACGTGGATCGCAGCGGTGGCACGGTTGCGGGCACGCCGGGAGTCCGGCGTGCTGGTGACCGTCGCCACCGTGCGCGGCCATGCCCCGCGCGACGCCGGAGCGAAACTCGTCGTCGGGCGGACCGGGACCTGGGGCTCGATCGGCGGCGGCAACGTCGAGGCCGTCGCCATCGACCGGGCCCGGGAGATGATCGCCGCGGCCAAGCCGGAGCCTGAGCTGATGGATTTCGCCCTGAACGAGAAGGTCACCAACCAGCACGGTGTCCAGTGCTGCGGCGGCACGGTCTCGGTGCTGCTCGAACCGCTGCCGGTAGTACCCGCCGTGGCGATCTTCGGCATCGGTCACGTCGGGCTGGAACTGGCGCGCATCCTGGCACGTCACGACCTCGACCTCCATCTGATCGACACCCGCTCCGACGTCCTCACCGAGGAGCGGCTCGACGTGCTCGCGGACGCGGTGGCCCAGGTGCACGTGCATCACACGCCGCTGCTGCCGGAGGAGGTACTGGAGGAGCTGCCGCGCGGCACCCACGTCCTGGTCATGACCCACGATCACGCCGAGGACGCCGCTCTGTGCGACGCCGCCCTGCGCACGGACCACCTCGGCTCCATCGGGCTGATCGGGTCCGCCGCCAAGTGGGCACGGTTCCGCAAGCGCCTCGCCACCGAGGGAGGCCACGACGAGACCGCCATCGACCGGATCAAGACCCCGATCGGCCTCCCCGACATCACCGGCAAGGAACCGGCGACCATCGCGGTGAGCGTCGCGGCCGATCTGCTGCGCGCCTTCGAGGCCGAGAAGAACTGACGCCGGGTCGCAGGCCGGCCGAGGGCAGGCCCGCCGTACGATCACGAGCGGATGCCTGCCACGAAGCCGGCGGTAATCGGGGGACCTCGCTCACCGGTGCATGCGAAACCGGCGGCATGCGTGCTGCCCTGGCGGAGGACCGCCGCCGGCCCTCCGGCCCGCCCACCTCGGGGCGCCACCCTCACCTGGCCGGTGAGGGTGGCGTTGCAGCGGACGACGTGTCGGACCTCCCGGATGGGGGACCGCGCGTTTCGGGCGACTAGAAGAAGCCCAGCTTCTTCGGCGAGTACGACACCAGGAGATTCTTCGTCTGCTGGTAGTGCTCCAGCATCATCTTGTGCGTCTCGCGGCCGATGCCGGACTGCTTGTAGCCGCCGAACGCCGCGTGCGCCGGGTAGGCGTGGTAGCAGTTGGTCCATACCCGGCCCGCCTGGATCGCGCGGCCCGTGCGGTACGCGGTGGTGGCGTCCCGGGTCCACACGCCCGCGCCGAGGCCGTACAGCGTGTCGTTGGCGATCTTGATGGCGTCGTCGAAGTCGTCGAAGGAGGTCACCGAGACGACCGGGCCGAAGATCTCCTCCTGGAAGATCCGCATGCGGTTGTCGCCCTCGAAGATGGTCGGCTGGACGTAGTAGCCGCCCTTCAGCTCGCCGTCGTACTCGATGCGCTCACCGCCGGTGAGGACCTTCGCGCCCTCCTGCCGGCCGATGTCGAGGTAGGACAGGATCTTCTCCAGCTGGTCGTTGGAGGCCTGGGCGCCGATCATCGTGTCCGTGTCCAGCGGGTGGCCCGGTTTGATCTGCCGGGTGCGTTCCACGGCCGCCTGCAGGAACTCCGCGTAGTGGCCGCGCTGGATCAGCGCCCGGGACGGACAGGTGCACACCTCGCCCTGGTTGAGCGCGAACATGGTGAAGCCCTCGAGCGCCTTGTCGCGGAAGTCGTCGTCGTGCGCCCACACGTCGTCGAAGAAGATGTTGGGCGACTTGCCGCCGAGTTCCAGGGTGACCGGCTTGATGTTCTCCGAGGCGTACTGCATGATCAGCCGCCCGGTCGTGGTCTCCCCGGTGAACGCCACCTTCGCCACCCGCGGGCTGGACGCCAGCGGCTTGCCCGCCTCCACGCCGAAGCCGTTGACGATGTTCAGCACACCGGGCGGCAGCAGGTCCGCGATCAGGCCGACCCAGTAGTGGATGGAGGCCGGGGTCTGCTCGGCCGGCTTGAGGACCACCGCGTTGCCCGCGGCCAGCGCCGGCGCCAGCTTCCACGCCGCCATCAGGATCGGGAAGTTCCACGGGATGATCTGCGCGACGACCCCGAGCGGCTCGTGGAAGTGGTAGGCCACCGTGTCGTCGTCGATCTCGCCGAGCGACCCCTCCTGCGCCCGGATCGCCCCGGCGAAGTACCGGAAGTGGTCGATCGCCAGCGGGATGTCGGCCGCCAGCGTCTCCCGCACCGGCTTGCCGTTCTCCCAGCTCTCCGCCACCGCGAGGGCTTCGAGGTTGGCCGCCATGCGGTCGGCGATCTTCAGCAGGATGTCGCTGCGCTCCGCCACCGGCGTACGGCCCCACCCGGGCGCGGCCTCGTGCGCCGCGTCCAGTGCCCGCTCGACGTCCTCCGCGGTGCCGCGCGCGATCTCGGTGAACGGCTGTCCGTTGACCGGCGACGGATTCTCGAAGTACTGCCCGCGCAGCGGCGGCACGTACTCGCCGCCGATGAAGTGGTCGTAGCGCGCCTGGTAGGAGACGATCGCGCCTTCGGTGCCCGGCGCCGCGTAACGAGTCATGCTGCTCTGCCTCCTGGTGCAGTGCTGCCCGCCGTTGGGCAGCTCCCGTCGGCGAGGCTAGGCGGGCGGACGTTGCAACCACGTTGCGCCGCCGGTCCGCCCCCGGGGCCGGGCGGGCGGCGCCGCCAGCTCGGCCTCCAGCGCGGCGAGCCGCGCCCGCACCGGAGCCGTGGGCCGCACCGCGGCGAGCGCCCGCCACGCCTCCACGTCGTCCTCGCCCCACGGCGCGTGCGCCCAGTCCGCCAGCAGGTCGGGGTCGCGGTGCGCGATGAGCGCCGAGCGCAGCTCCCCGGCGAGACGGTCCCGCAGTCGTACGATCGCCGGCGCCTGCGAACCGGGCAGCAGCGGACCGGTGTACGCCTCCGCCGCGGACGTCACCGCCCCCGCCCGCAGCCGCCGCTCCACCACGGTGGCGTCCGACTCGACCGCGGCGGTCAGCCGGTACGGCCGCGACGCGAGCAGTCCCGGACCCAGCAGCCTGCGCAGCCGGGCCAGTTCGGCCCGCAGCGTCACCGGCGTCACCGACTCGTCCGCGTACAGGGCGCACAGCAGCTCGTCACCGCCGAGCCCCTCGGGATGCCGGGCGAGCAGGACGAGGATCTCGCTGTGCCGGCGGCTGAGCCGGATCCGGCCGCCGTCCAGGACCAGCTCGGCCTCGTCCCGGCCGAGCGCGCAGAGCAGCGGTGTGCCGTGCGCTGTGCCGGGCGGTTCGAGCAGCGCGAGCTGGGTCTCCGCCGCCCGCGCCACCGCCTGCACGAACCCGAGGCTGTGCGGATGCGCCAGCCCGTCGCCGCCGGTGATGTCCACGGCGCCCAGGACCCGGCCGGTGCGCGGGTCGTGCACCGGCGCCGCCGCGCACGTCCACGGCTGCACCCGCCGTATGAAGTGCTCGGCGGCGAACACCTGCACCGGCCGGTCCACGGCGACCGCGGTGCCCGGCGCGTTGGTGCCGACCGCGCTCTCCGACCAGCGCGCTCCCGGCACGAAGTTCATCCCGTCCGCCCGGCGCCGGGTCGCCGGGTGCCCCTCGACCCACAGCAGCCTGCCGTGCGCGTCGCACACCGCCAGCAGATGCTCGCCGTCGGCGGCGAACGTGCCCATCAGCTCCCGGAACAGCGGCATCACCCTGGCCAGCGGGTGCTCCGCCCGGTACGCGCCGAGGTCGCCGTCGGTCAGCTCCACGCCGGCGGTGCCGTCCGGACGGACACCGGCCCGCGCGCTGCGCCGCCACGACTCCGCCACCACCGAGCGGACCGGGCGCGGCACCGTGCCCGCCGTGGTGAACGTCTCGTGCGCGCGGCGCAGCGCACGGACCCGTTCGACGGGGTCGGCCCCCGGCTCCAGGGCCACCCACGGATCGGTCACATCGGCCTCCCCGGACGGTGAATCAGTGCTGTCGGTCCCGCGCCCATCGTCGTCCGGCTAGGCGAAGTTGACCAGTCTCAGGTAGCGGACCCAGTCCCAGTCCGGACCGGGGTCGGTGTGGTCGGTGCCGGGCACCTGGTAGTGGCCGATGATGTGCTCCCTGTCCTTGGGGATGCCGTAGGTGTCGCAGATCGCGGCCGTGAGCCTCGCCGACTCCTGGTAGAGGGCGTCGGTGAAATAGGCGGGCTGGTCCACCCATCCCTCGTGCTCGATGCCGATGCTGCGCGTGTTGTAGTCCCAGTTGCCCGCGTGCCAGGCGATGTCGGCCTCGTGCACGCACTGCGCGACGTGCCCGTCCGCCGAGCGGACCAGATAGTGCGCGGACACCTTCTTCTCCGGATTGCCGAAGATCGCCAGTGTGTTGGCGTACGTCTCCTGCGTGACATGGATGATCACACGGTCGATCGCGTAAGTGCCGGGGCGGTCGGAGGCGGTGTAGTTGGAACTGCTCGCCGGCTGCCACTCGGCGGGCGGGTAGTCCACGGACGCGGTCTGCGCACCGGCCCTCGCGTCGGGCAACAGCGCGTACGGGACGGCGGCGAGCGCCGCGCCCTTCAGCAGCCGGCGCCTGCTCAGGCGCGGCGGTGCCGGGCTCGCCGGCAGTGGCGCGGCCGCCGGCTGGGCCGGCTCTCTTCGCCGTCCGGGTCCGGCCGGGTCCAGGTCCATCGGCGGATGCCTTTCGTTGTGGGGGGAGGCAGAGGGAAAGGAGAGGGATGTGGACGTCGGGAGTCGTGGTCTCGCGCGAGTGGCGGCGTGCTCGCGCGGGCCGGCGGGGTGAGCGATGCCGGGCGCCACGGTCCGGCCCGGCGGCACCGGGGGAACGCCGCCGGGGTCAGCTCCGCAGGGACTGCGCTGTCTCCCGCAGCCGTGCGTGCACGCCCCGGTACGTCTCCCGGGCAGGCAGCCACTCCTTGCGGATCTTGGCCACACACGTGTAGTTGGTGTCGCACACGTTGGCCAACGGCGACTCGACGGCCTGGGTTGCGAACTGGTACGCGTCCAGCTCACTGAACCCGTAGTCGCGCACCAGCCACTGCACCAGGTCGAGCTGCGATATCCGGAACGCGTCCTCCAGCGGGCGGGCCGAGCCGGTGGAGATGATGTGGGTGTCCGACTCCAGCCGGGGCCACGGCGTGGCGACGTCCTTGAGGAGTTCCACGACCACCACGGTGTTCATCGCGCACTCCACCGCCACCCCGCAGGTCTCGCCCTCGCCCTGCCGGGCGTGCCCGTCGCCGAGGCTGAGCAGGGCGCCCTCGACGTTGACCCCCAGGTAGCAGGTGACGCCGGCCCGCATCTCGGGGGTGTCCATGTTCCCGCCGTGCGCGTCCGGGACCAGGGCCGAGCGCACCTCCAGATTGGCGGGCGCCACGCCCACGGTGCCGTGCATGGGATCCATGGGCAGTTCGACCTCGATGTCGCTGTCCCGTGCCTGGAACAGGGCGGTGCGCCGCGCGCGGTCCAGTTGCCAGATCCAGACGTGCTCCGGCAGCGGCGGCTGCAGCGAGGCAGTGGTGTGAGTGGAGGTGAGCGCACCGAACAGCGGGACCGTCGTGGATGCGGCCCAGTCGCGGGCCGGTTCGATCGACACGAAGTGCACGGCCACCGTGTCACCCGGTTCGGCGCCCTCGATGTGGAAGGGCCCGGTCTGCGGATTGAGGAAGGGGAACTCGCACACCTCCGAGACGAGGTCCTTCTCGGAGCGCACCCGGCCGGCGAAGCAGTCCTCCGTGTACAGGTCGAGGACCGTGCCGGGCGCGATCCGCGCCACTGGCAGCGCACCGCCGAACGTCCAGGCGTAGGCGTCCGGTTCCGGGCGCACGGTCAGGATGCGGGGGTCGGTCATCGTGGAGGTGGTCCCTTCTGCGGGAAGGCCGGAGAGAGGGGGGACTCGCGGACGGTGCGCCCGCGGGTCACCGGGGTACGGTGCCGTCCCGCCGTGGCCCGGCGGGATCGTACGCGTCGAGGTGCACCCGGGCGGTCTCGGCTATCCGCTCGGGATGACGCCGTATCAGGAGGAGCAGCACCACCACGCCCACCGCCATCCAGACTGCGACGATCGGACCGGCGTAGGAGACCGGCGCCGTGAGCGCGGTGACGAAGTCGAAGACCGGGAGGCCGGCGGCCGTCAGCAGGGCGGGGACGAAGGCCGCGATGCCGAGCACGGGGAACAGCAGGTGCCGTACCGGCGCGAAGGCGGCCCGGCCGGCCCGCAGGAAGTAGCCGGCGCAGGCGAGGTTCACGACGATGTAGACGCCGACGACGACCGTGACGATCACTGTGGCGAGCAGCAGGAAGGCGGTCACCGGGTCGTAGCCGAACCCGAGCCCCAGCACGGCCGCGACCGCCACGATGGTCTGCAGGGCGATACCGGCGACGGGGGAGCGGTGCCGGGGGTGGAGAGTGGCGAGCAGCCTAGGCAACACGCGGATGCGGGCCAGAGCGAAGGCCGTACGGGTGGAGACGTTGGTGCACGCGTTGGCGTTGGCGATCGTGGAGTTGACCACCGCCAGGAAGACCAGCACCCAGAACAGGCCGAAGGAGGCCCGGGCCACTCCGTCCCAGGAGGCGGCGCCCGACGCACCGAACTTCGCGAAGCGGTCGGGGCCGAAGTAGACGGTCATCGCATAGGTGGTGATCACATAGAACAGGCCGATGCCCAGAGCTGCCCCGAGGACCGCGCGGTGCATCGTCCGCCGTGGGTTCCGGGTCTCCTCGGCGAGCGGCGCCGCCGCCTCGAACCCGGCGAACGCCAGCACCGTGTAGACGGACCCGGCGAACACGCCGCTGATCCCGGCGTAACCGTCGGCGGTGTGCGAAGTGCCGAACACCGACAGGGAGTTGGCGTCACCGGCCTTGCCGATGAGCAGGGCCGCGAACACCAGGAAGACGAGGATCTCGAAGACGCCGAGGACGGTGCCGAAACGGGCCGAGGCCCGGATGCCGAGATAGCCGGCGACGGCGATCACACCGGCGCCGGCCAGGGACCACGGCCACCACAGGTCCGCCGGATACGACGACCACTCCTCGTGCAGCGTGCCCGCCGCCGTGAAGCCCAGCTGCAGAAGCAGCAGGGGCGGGACCAGCATCTCCACGAAGACGTAACCCCAGCCGACGAGGAATCCGACGGCGGGGTGCAGTCCGCGCGCGGCATATGTGGCCACCGAGCCCGCGGCCGGCAGCTCCCGGGCCAGCTCGGCCACGCACGACGCGGTGAACAGGCAGGCCACCAGGGCGATCAGCACCGCCAGCGGCAGACTGCCGCCCGCGAAGGCGGCGCCGGCCGGAATCGACGCGGCCACCGCTGCGGCCGGCGCCATCGCCGTCACGCTCTGGAACAGCACCTCGCGCAACCCGACGGCATCGCGTCGCAGCGCCCCGGTCGTCTCCTCGTGCATGTGCGTCCCCCGATGCCTGTCAGCCCACTGCCACCCAATGCGTGTGAAGTACCGTCAACCGCTTGAGGCACGGCGACACTGACGGAGCGTCGGTCCGGCCTCGCGTGAATCACGGTACGGCGCGGGCGGGTTGGGCAGAAGAGCACGCACCGGTTCCGTGGAGAAGCCTCCGTCTGTGGACAACTCGGCCACCCGATCGGGTGAACACCGGGGTGCAAGGGCCGGAGCCCGGTGGCAGGAGAGCCGGGGCCGCGCGCCGGGGCCAGGCGGCGGGAGGCCCGCCGGGTGCCCGAGGTGTCAGGCGCGTTCCGCCACGAGCGCCGGATCGTCCAGCACGCCCCGGACGACCGAGTGCGCGGCGCCCAGCAGGGGACCCTGCGAGCCCAGTCGGGACACGGTCACCGGGCACGGGGGGCCCGCCGTGCGGCTCGTCAGTTCCGCCTCCAGGGACGGCAGCAGCCAGGGAGACAAGCCGGCCAGGGCGCCGCCGAGGACGACCGTCTCGGGGTCGAGGAGATTCACGGCGCCGGTGAGGGCTATGCCGAGCGCCGTACCGGCTTCGCGCAGGGCTGCCCGTACGCTCTCGTCACCCTGCTCGGCGCGCCCGGCGAGCAGGCCCACCAGGTCCTCGCGAGGTTCCAGCCCGGCCGCGCGCAGCACCGCCTCCTCGCCGGCGTACTGCTCCAGGCAGCCGCGGCCACCGCACGCGCAGGGCGGCCCGTCCGGCCGTACCGGCACATGGCCCAGCTCGCCCGCGAAGCCGCGGGTGCCGTGCAGCAGGCCGCCGTCCACCACGACCGCCGCGCCGATGCCGATCTCGGCCGACACGTGCAGGAAGTCCCGCGGTGTGCCCTCGCCGAGCCACAGCTCCGCCAGCGCACCGAAGTTGGCCTCGTTGCCCACGGTCAGCGGCCACTCGCCGGGCAGCAGGGCGCCGAGGTCGGCGTGGTGCCAGTCGAGGTTCGGGGCGCGGACGACGGTGCGCCCGTCCCGCGCCACGAGGCCGGGCACGGCGACGGCGAGCCCGGCGGGCCAGAGCGACTCCCGCTCCGCCTCCGCGACGACCTGGCGGACCAGCTCGGTGAGTTCCCCGGTGACCGGCTCCGGGGTCCGGCCCCGGTTCGCCGTGTGCCGCACCGCCCGGGCGCGCACCGTGCCGCGCAGGTCGACCGCGCAGACCGCGAGATGATCGACGCCGATCTCCGCGCCGATCCCCGCCGGACCGCGCCCGGAGACCGCGAGCGCGGAACCGGGCCGGCCCACCCGGCCCGGCCGCTCCGGACCCAGCTCCTCCAGCAGGCCCCACCGGATCAGCTCGTCCACCAGCGTCGACACGGCGGCCCTGGTCAGCCCGATGCGCGTGGCGACCGCGGCCCGCGACAGCGAGCCCTCGGCGCTCACGGCGTGCATCACGCGTGCCAGGTTGCGCCGGCGCATGCCCTGCTGGGTGTCCGGCAGGGTGCGGCCGGTGGCCGGCGGGTGTGCCTCGTGCGGCGGTGCGGTCATGCCTGGCGTCGATCCTCCGTGTCTGCCGCCCCGTCTCAGGCGCTCGGTGTGGTCGGCGTCCCGCGGTCCAGCAGCGGGGCCGCGTCGGAGAGTACCCCGCTGATCCGGTCCAGCGTCTCCTGGTCCCGCTCCACGGCCTCCAGCACCGGGCCCGCGGCGGTGTTCCAGCGGCGGGCCACAGCGGCCGGGTCCTCGCCGGTGAGCAGGCCGGCGGCCTGTGCCGCCGCCCCGAGGGCGACGAGTTCCCTGGCCTCGGGCACCTGTACCGGCCGGCCGGACAGCCGCCGTACCGTCTGCTGCCAGGCCGTCCCGCGGGCTCCGCCGCCGATCAGTATCAGGGGGGTGCTGCGGTCCGCGTCCTCGTCCAGGACCAGGTCGAGCGCGCCGAGCAGCGCGTGCACGGCGCCGTCGTACGCGGCCTGCAGCAGTTGTCCGGGAGTCGTGTCGTGGCGCAGGCCGTGCAGCAGGCCGGCGGCGTTCGGCAGGTTCGGGGTGCGCTCGCCGTCCAGGTACGGCAGCAGGGTCACCGAGCCGCCGGGTGCCACGGCCTCACGGTCCAGGCCCAGCAGCGCCGCGACGCGGTCCACGGCGAGCGTGCAGTTCAGGGTGCAGGCCAGGGGCAGCCAGTCGCCGTGGGCGTCGGCGAAGCCCGCCACCGTGCCGGTCGGGTCGGCCGGGCGGTGCCGGGACACGGCGTAGACCGTGCCGGACGTGCCCAGGCTGAGCACCGGCGTGCCGGGCCGCAGGCCGAGACCGAGCGCCGCCGCCGCGTTGTCGCCGGTGCCCGGAGCGACCAGCGTGCCCTTGGAGAACGGCAGGTCGTGGCTGTCGCGCACGGTGCCGGCCACCTCTCCCGGCCGTACCACCCGGGGCAGCAGCGCCGGGTCGAGCCCCACGTGCGCGAGGGTCTCGGGGTCGTACTCCTCCGTTCCCGACGACCACCAGCCGGTGCCGGAGGCGTCACCGCGGTCGGTCGTGCCCTGCCCGGTGAGGCGCTCGGTGAGGTAGTCGTGCGGGAGCCGGACCGCCTTCGTCGCGCGGACCGACTCCGGCTCGTGATCGGCGAGCCACGCCCACTTCGTGACCGTGAACGAGGCGCCGGGCACGCTGCCCGTGCGCTCCGCCCAGGCCTTCGGCCCGCCCAGCTCCTCCACCAGTCGGCGGGCCTGCGGCGCCGAACGGACGTCGTTCCACAGCAGTGCCGGACGCACCGGCTCGCCCCGCTCGTCCAGCGTGACCAGACCGTGCTGCTGACCGCCGATCGACACCGCGGCGGCCTCGTGCGCCGCGTCACCGCACTGGCTGAGCGCCTCGCACAGCGCCTCCCACCACTGGCGCGGATCGCTCTCGCGGCCCGCCCCGGAGGACACGGTGTGCGGCGCCTGGCCGCTGGCCACCACCCGGCCGGTGGCCGCGTCGACGACCAGTGCCTTCGTGGACTGGGTGGACGTGTCCACGCCGACGACGAGCGGACCCTCCGCTGCTGACATGGGCTCTCCCTTTTCCGCGACGTTCCGCTTCGCGGCGTTCCGCGCGCTCCGCGACTTCGTGACTTTCTACGACTCTGCGGGACAAAGACATCTTGTCTCTTCCCAGGGACGCGAGCGCATACTAATTTGTAAACGGCCATGACGAAATAGCCGCAACGCAGCAAGGAGCCGTCGCATGAGCTACCAGCCCACCCCCGAGGACAGGTTCACCTTCGGTCTGTGGACCGTCGGCTGGCAGGGGAGGGACCCCTTCGGCGACGCCACCCGCCGCGCCCTCGACCCGGTCGAGACGGTGCAGCGCCTGGCCGAGCTGGGTGCCCACGGAGTGACCTTCCACGACGACGACCTGATCCCCTTCGGGTCCTCGGACAGCGAGCGCGAGTCGCACATCAAGCGGTTCCGGCAGGCCCTGGACGCCACCGGCATGACCGTGCCGATGGCCACCACCAACCTGTTCACCCACCCCGTCTTCAAGGACGGCGCGTTCACCGCCAACGACCGCGACGTGCGCCGCTACGCGCTGCGCAAGACCATCCGCAACATCGACCTGGCGGTCGAGCTGGGCGCCAGGACCTACGTCGCCTGGGGCGGGCGCGAGGGCGCGGAGTCCGGCGCCGCCAAGGACGTGCGCGCGGCCCTGGACCGCATGAAGGAGGCCTTCGACCTGCTGGGCGAGTACGTCACCGCCCAGGGCTACGACATCCGCTTCGCCATCGAGCCGAAGCCGAACGAGCCGCGCGGCGACATCCTGCTGCCCACCGTCGGCCACGCGCTGGCCTTCATCGAGCGCCTGGAGCGCCCGGAGCTGTACGGCGTCAACCCAGAGGTCGGGCACGAGCAGATGGCGGGCCTGAACTTCCCGCACGGCATCGCGCAGGCCCTGTGGGCGGGCAAGCTGTTCCACATCGACCTCAACGGCCAGTCCGGCATCAAGTACGACCAGGACCTCCGCTTCGGCGCCGGCGACCTGCGCGCGGCGTTCTGGCTGGTCGACCTGCTGGAGAGCGCCGGTTACGAAGGTCCGCGCCACTTCGACTTCAAGCCGCCGCGCACCGAGGACCTGGACGGCGTGTGGGCCTCGGCCGCGGGCTGCATGCGCAACTACCTCATCCTCAAGGAGCGCGCCGCGGCCTTCCGCGCCGACCCCGAGGTCCAGGAGGCCCTGCGCGCCTCCCGCCTGGACCAGCTCGCCCAGCCGACGGCCGCGGACGGCCTGGAGGCGCTGCTCGCCGACCGCGCCGCCTTCGAGGACTTCGACGTCGATGCGGCCGCCGCGCGCGGGATGGCCTTCGAGCGTCTCGACCAGCTCGCCATGGACCATCTGCTCGGCGCCCGGGGCTGAGCGCGCCGAGGGCCGGGGTGCGGCACCGCCGCCGCCCCGGCCCTCGGTCGTTTCTCGTCCGGACTGCACACAGCCCCTTCGGCAGCCGGACGTACACGACGGTCGTCCCGATCCCGCTGCCGACGAGCCGGCCCTGCCCGGCGAACGCGCCCGCGCCGTCGGTCATACCGAAGTCGTTGTCGTTGACGAGGGCGAGCGTGTCGTGGTCCACGCACGCGATGCCTTCGATTTTCTGCGGCACGCCGTCGACCGTGTTCAGGTCCACCACGAGCCGCTTGGCCGGCACCGGGACGCCGGCGGACGCCGGGTCGTCCAGCTGCTCCAGGGACGGCGAGGTCGAGTCGTCGTCCCAGGGCCCGCCGAGCATGCTCGACCTGCGGTCCAGCCGGACCAGTTGCAGCCGGGCCGCCTTGTCCGTGCGCTCCTCGACGAGCAGCCGGTCACCGCCCACGGCCACCACGGAGGAGATCTTCAGCTCGGAGGTGTCGTCCTCGCCCGGGTCGACCACGTTCACCGGGTCGAACCGATAGGCGTACTCGGCGGTGACGGCCTTCGCGCGCGGCGAGAAGCGCAGCAGCCGCGTGGTGCGCGAGGCGTCCCCGGTGTCCGCGTCCGGCAGCGACAGGGGGCTCTGCAGGGCCATCACCAGATCGCCCTCGGGAAGCTGCGCCAGCCCCTCGGACCCCCGGTTGGCCTTGCGGTGCAGGAACACCGCCGGCAGCGCCTCCACCACGGGGTAGTCCGTGCCGGTCAGGCCGAGGCCCCTGGGCACGTACCGGGTGAGCACCCTCCCGCGCGAGGAGACGTGGACCAGCGAGGGACCGTACTCGTCGACGAGCCAGAACGTCCCGTCCGCGGCGCGCACGATGCCCTCCGCGTCGAGCCCGTCCGGGGTCTACGGCAGCGGCGCCTTCGCGTCGTAGGTGTACGGCGCCTCGTCCCGGCCCCGCTGGTCGGGCAGCCCGGTGGCGGCCTTGCCGGAGGACGTAGTCAGCGGGATCGCGTCGACGACCTGGACCGTGTCGTGCGAGACCCGGATCCTCACGATCGCCGGATCGAATCCCGGCACCGGGAACGTGCGGCGCTTGGCGCCGTCGAGCTTGATCTGCCCGTTGGGGCCTCGGTCGGTCACCGTCCAGTACTCGTCCTTGCGGCCCGCCGGGTAGATGTCGCTGGCGATGCCGTCGAGCTTCACCCCGTGGTCGTCGTCGATGCTGCCCGGCAGCAGGGCGTTGCTGCACGCGCCGAGCGGGATCTCGCCGAGCGTCGCCGTGCGGACGACGCGGGCGTCCCGTGGACATCGGGCCTCCTGCGGGACAAGTTGCTTTTGCGGCCAGAGTTGGCTCGAGGTGGAACTCCGTAGGACATCGGCATGAACGGCCGGCATCGGCCGCTCGTCGGATCACTGGGTGCGGCGCGTCGAGAAGGGCAGCGGAATGCCGGCGCCGTGATCCGGGCCACTTCACAATCTGTTCGAGTGGTGGCCATGCTTCAGGGCGTACGCGAGGACGCCGTGCGACGGTCCGTGAGGAAGCGGCCGCGTCCGGACGTCCCCAAGGGGCGGCCTCATCCACTAGGGGGCAGGCCTCAGGGAGGTCTCAGGGGCGGAATGTGGAACCGCGGGGAGCGGGGGGCCGTTTCCAGTGCAGAGAGCGGCAGAGGCCGCGAAGGAGGCGACGCTCATGTCCAACACAGCGAAGATCGCCGTCGGGGGAGTGGCGGTCGGGCTGCTCCTGCTGATCTGGCTGCCCTGGTGGGTGGCGTTCCTGATCGTGGTGGGCGTTCCCGTGGCCGGGTATCTGGCGCTGGACCCCGCGCAGCGGCGCAGGCTCCGCAGGGTCACCCGCAAGGAGCTGGGCCGCTGAAGGGACGGCGGACGCCGTGGAGGGCCCTCACGGGCCCCTCACGCCTCCTGGCGCGCCGAGCGGCCGTCCGGCGGGGGCGGCGGCCCGGTCCGGTCTGCGGGTGGCCGCGCTCGTCGCCGGGTGCGGCAGGCAGGTTCCTCGCGGGCGGCGTGCGGCCGCCGGAGGTGCCGGCGGTGCAGCCGGGCGACGCCCACGCCGAAGCCGACCCCGCCCCCCGGGCGCCGTCCGCCGTGGACGGGCCGAGGGGCCCGGCGTGTCGCCTCCGGCCGGGCGGTGCGGCGAGCCGGCCCGGGCGCGGCTTCAGAGGGGCCGTACGGCCATCTTGTCGAGTGCTTCCAGCAGGCCCGGCAGTTCGGGTCCCCGGCCCACCGGCAGCACCTCGCCGGGCTCTTCGTCGAGCAGGACGAAGGCGATGTCGTCGGTGCGGGCCACGATCGACCAGCCGGGGCCGTCGGCGCGCAGCGTACGGGCGTCCCCCGGGGCGAACGACGAGCGCACCCTGCCGAGCGGCGGCGGCGAGTCGACGTAGGCGCGGGCCTCCGCGAGCACCCGCCTGACTCCCCGGTGGCCGCTCTGCGGCACGGACCGCTCGCCCTCCGGCGAGGACTCCTCGGCCTTCTCCCGCGCCTCCTGCGCCTCCCGCTGGTCCCCGTCGGCCGCGTCGGGCGTGGCGAACCGCGCGTCGTCGATCTGCTCCCGCCACTTGGCCCACTGCAGGGCTATCTCGTCGGCGCCCAGCCGCCGCTGGGCCGGTCCCCAGGTACTCGTGTCCGGCGGCCTCAGGGCGGGCCGGTCCGCCACCTCGGGACCGGGGTCGTGCGGGGCGGGGACACCGGGAGCCGCGACGGCGACGGCCAGCGGCCAGCCCGGCAGGGCGGCCACGACCGCGCGTTCGTCCGGGGACAGCTCGTACTCCATGCCGCAGTCCCAGGACGCGATCGCCACGGCGACCAGCGAGACGTCGTCGATCACGACCGTCCAGCGCGCGCCCGTGCCGTCCTGGCCCAGCACCAGGCCGTACCCGTCGGCGAGGGGCGCGAGACCCAGCGCCGCGCACGCCTCCGGATAGTCGTCGCCCAGAACGCTCGGAAACTGCGCCGGCGTCAGCAGCACCGCCGTCAGCACGTACAGCGCATCATCCGCGGCGGCGCCGGCTTCGTCGTCGGCTCCGGCCATCCCTGCCTCCCAGTGGTTCGTCCAACGGCGCGCACCCTAGTGCGAGCGGAAGCCGCTTGTCACGACTCCTCACACCACGCGGACCTGCAGGTTTCCGCCTGGACGGGGGCGAAACGACCACGGTGGGCCCGGGGCCCGTCCGCTCAGCCCGTGGGCAGTCCGAGCAGATCGCGGGCCACCGACGCGGGCGACTGGTCGCGCTCCCGGGCCAGCGCGACGACGGCCCGGCAGGCGAGCTCGCTCACCCCGAACGACAGCGCTTCCGGCGGCACCCAGCCCGCGGCTTCCTCGATCCGGTCCTGATCGTCCTCCGCGCGGGCCACGACATAGGCGGCCGCGGCCTCGAACAAGTTGTGCGCGCGCCGTTCCCGAGTGCCCGCCGGCTGCGTGTGCGCGGCGGTGCGGACTCTGGCGGCGTACTTGCGTATCAGGCCGAACACGCGGACCACCCTCCCCCCGAACGGGGTCGTCGTCGATCGCTCATCTGCTCCCTTTCAACGTAGAGTTGGAGTTTCTGCGGCAGAAGGGGGACGACGCAGTGAAGCGTTTCGAGCGGCTCCGGCAGATCCGGCGGCTGGACCCGGTGGCGGACGCGCTGGAGATCTACCGGCTCAGCGTGGCCTTCGAGTTTCCCTGGGACTACACCCGCGCACTCGAACTGGCCCTGTACCGCACCTACGCCGTCCCGAGCATCGGCCGGCTGCTCGCCGAGACGGCGGAGCTGACCGAGCGCACCCAGAAGCGGTACGACGACACCGTGCTGCTCCTCGACACCGTCGTCGAGCACGGCTTCGCCAGCGACGAGGGGCGTACCGCGATCCGCCGCATCAACCGGATGCACCGCAGCTACGACATCAGCGACGACGACATGCGGTACGTGCTGAGCACCTTCGTGGTGATGCCCAGGCGCTGGATCGACGCCTACGGCTGGCGGCGCCTGTCCCGGCACGAGATCGTCGCCACCACCGAGTACTACCGCACCCTCGGCCGGCACATGGGCATCCCCGGAATCCCGCAGAACTACGAGGAGTTCGAGGAGCTGCTCGAGGCGTACGAGAAGGAGCACTTCGCCTGGGACGAGCGGTCCCGGGAGGTCTCCGACGCCACGCTCGCCCTGATGGCGTCCTGGTATCCGCGCCCGCTGGCTCCGTTGCTGCGCACCGCGACGCTCGCCCTGCTCGACGAGCCGCTGCTGCGTGCGTTCCGCTACACGCCGCCCGGCGCGGCGACGACGGCCTTGGTCCGGCGGGCCGTACGCGCGCGTGGCCGGCTGGTCCGGTTGCTGCCACCGCGCCGCTCGCCGCATTTCGCACGCCAGAACTGGGAGGTCAAGGGCTATCCGGACGGCTACCGGGTGGCCGACCTGGGCACCCGGCCGGTTCCCGGGCTGCGCGGCTGCCCGGTGCGGCACCGGGGCGCCTCAGCGGGCGACGTCGTCGAGTGAGGCCAGGGTGTCGCGCAGCCAGGCCAGTTCGGCCCGGCTCGTGGCGCGCGCGATGGTGAGCACACCGCGCCGGAACGGGTCGTCCAGCTCCTCGGCGCTCAGGGGCCGGTCGCCGTCGTAGAAGAAGCTCGCCGGCTCCTCCAGAAAGGCCAGCCGGCGGCGCATTACCGCCGCCTGGGCGGCGGGGTCCTCGAGGTGCCGCAGGAACGCCAGCAGCGTGAACCAGTGGTTCTCGTCGGTGATCTCGCGCTGCGCGGGCTCGGCGAGCCGGCGCTTCAGCTCACGCCTGCCCTCCTCGGTCAGCCGCAGCACATGGCGCGGTGCCGCCACGGCACCCGGCTCGGTGGCCCGGACCAGCAGGCCCCCCTTCTCCAGCCGCTTGATCGCCGGGTACAGCGTGCTCTCGGCGACCGGTCGCACATGCCCGGTGAGGGCCGCGATGTGCCGGCGCAGGACGTATCCGTGCAGCGGGGCGTCGTAGAGGAAACCGAGGATGGCGAGTTCGAGCACGAGCGCAGTCTCGCGCAGGACGAGGTACTCCGGCAATGCGATACGCCGCAGCAGTAATACATCGCCCCCGATGTATAGTCATCGTGTCGCAGGGTGGCAGGGAGGGCGATGTGAAGCAGGCCGTGTTCGACCGTGAGGGCAGCAGGATCCGCTGGACCGAGGCGCCGGGGGAGGAGCCGGCGCGGGTGTATCTGCACGGACTCGGCTCGATGTCCGCCGTGTACCACGCCCACATCGCGGCCCGGCCGGAACTGGCGGGCCGACGCAGCCTGTTCCTGGATCTGCCGGGACACGGCCTGAGCGACCGGCCCGGTGCGTTCGGCTACACGCTGCAGGAGCACGCCGACGCCGTGGCGGCCGCGCTGGACGAAGCCGGGGTCCGCGGCGCGGAGTTGATCGCGCACAGCATGGGCGGCGCCGTGGCCATCGTGCTCGCCCACCGGCGCCCCGACCTCGCCTCCCGGCTCGTGCTCACCGAGGCGAACCTGGACGCCCACCCGCCGCTCACGGCCGCCAGCAGCGGAATCGCCTCCTATGAAGAGGACGATTTCGTCAATGTGCAGTACGCGCGCGTGCTGGAGCGCGTCGGTCCGCTGTGGGCGGCCACCATGCGGCTGGCCGACCCGCGCGCCCTGCACCGCAGCGCCGTCGGGCTGTGCCGGGGTTCCGACCCGGTGATGCGCACCATCCTGGAGAAGCTGCCCGTCGACCGGGTCTACCTCCAGGGCGAGCACAGCGGCGAACTGCCGGGCCGGGAAGGCCTGGAGGCAGCCGGAGTGCGCGTGGTGACGGTGCTCGGCGCCGGGCACAACGTCATGTTCGACAACCCCGGCGCCTTCGCGGCGGCCGTCGCCGGCACGGACTGACCCGGCCGAACCTCGCTGCTATGACGAGCGGTCCCCGCGTACCGCGACAGCGAGGAAACGTGCGTCCTCGTCGACGTACGACGTCATGCGCCACCCGGAACGCGCCAGCAGCGGCCGGAGGTTGTGCTCGGCGCGCAGGTCGTCCGAAGTGATCCGGCGGCCCTGGCGCGCCGCCAGCGCCGCCCGTCCTATCGGGTGGAACAGGGCGAGCACGCCGTCGGGCCGCACGACACGGGCCAGTTCCCGCAGGTTCTGTTCCGGCCGCGGCAGATGGGAGATGAGACCGGCCGCGAACACGGCGTCCAGCGCCGCCGACCGCAGCGGCAGGGCGGTGACGTCCGCGAGCAGCAGCCGCCCCTCCCGATGCCGGCGGGCCCGTACGGCGGCGTCGAGCATCGCCGGCGTCAGGTCGGCGCCGAGCACCATCCCGGAGGGGCCCACGGCGGCGCGCAGCGGCGGCAGGGCGCGTCCCGTGCCGCAGCCGGCGTCCAGCACCCGGTCGCCCGGCCGCAGCCCGATGTCGGCGACCGCGGCCGTGTACGCGGGCCCGTCGTCGGGGAACCGGCTGTCCCAGTCGGCCGCGCGTGCGGTGAAGAACTTCTGCACATGTGTGTGGTCGTCGCTCATGGTGCGCATGATTCCTCACCGTCGCGGGGGATCCATAGGCGCACATGTTCGGGCCGGACCCGGTCGTTCCGTCGCATCCGTGCGTCATATTCCAACAGCTTTCGAAATGCGCCCCCTGTGTGCGTCCGTGCCCCCCTAGCGTCCCTTGGCCATGGGACACCTGGACCACGCCGCCTTCGGCTGGCTGACCCCCGTGCTGTCGTACGTCATGGCCTGCACGGGTGCCGCTCTCGGTCTGCGCTGCACCGTCCGCGCGCTCGCCACCACCGGCCGCTCACGCCGGAACTGGCTCATCACCGCCGCTTCCGCCATCGGGACCGGCATCTGGACCATGCACTTCGTGGCCATGCTCGGCTTCCGCGTGAGCGGCACCGACATCCGCTACGACGTGCCGCTGACCATCCTCAGCCTGCTCGTCGCCATGGCCGTCGTCTGCGCCGGCGTCTTCACCGTCGGCTACAGCCGCGACCGCAACCGGGCGCTCGTCTTCGGCGGCCTCACCACCGGGCTGGGCGTCGCCAGCATGCACTACCTGGGCATGGCGGCCGTCCGGCTGCACGGCGACATCAGGTACGACCCGGTTCTCGTCGGCGTGTCGGTGCTGATCGCCGTCGTGGCGGCGACCGCGGCCCTGTGGGCCGGCCTCAACATCAAGTCGCCCCTGGCGGTCACCGTCGCCTCCCTCCTCATGGGAGCGGCCGTCAGCAGCATGCACTACACCGGGATGTTCGCGGTGAGCGTGCGTGTCGACCCCTCCGGCGACCCCCTGCCCGGGGCCACGGCGATGCAGTTCATCTTCCCCCTCGCCGTCGGCCTCGGGTCCTACCTGTTCATCACCTCCGCCTTCGTCGCGCTCTCACCCACGGCCGACGAACGGGAGGCCTCCGCCTCCGCCCAGCGGCCCGTCGAGAGCATCGCCCGCTAGCGGGAGCCCGGAGAGCGCGCCCCGACCCACGTCCCGAGCGAGGAGGCCATGCGCCCACCCCGTACCAGCCCGAAAGCCGGCGCTCCCGCGCACCCTCCGCGCGGCCGCCGCGCACACGCCGGACCGCCCGCCGCCGAGGGAGCCGGCCACCCGCTCGGCACACCCTCCGCCACGGCTCGCGCGCGTGGCGACCGCATGCGCCTGCGCCCCCGCACCGTGCGCGCCAAGGTGGTCAGTCTGCTGATGGTGCCCGTCGTCTCCCTGCTCGCGCTGTGGGGGTACGCCACCGTCACCACCGCCCAGGACGTCGCCAGGCTGCGGCAGTCCCAGCGCGTCGACGCCGAACTGCGCACCCCGCTGGCCGCGGCCGTCACCGCCCTCGAGGCCGAGCGCACCGCGGCCGTGCGTCACGCCACCTCACCCGGCGGCGACGGCAGCGACCTGCAGGGTCCGGCCGCCCGCACCGACCGGGCGGTGGCCAAGCTGCGCCTCGGCGGCGACAACACCGTGGCCGACAGCGAGGACCTGCCCGCGGGCGTCTCCAGGCGCCTCAGCGCCTTCGTCACCGGTGCCGAGCACCTGCGTGCCCTGCGCACCGCCGTGCTCGACCGCAGAGCCGGCTGGGACACGGTGTACGCGCAGTACACGAGGACCATCGAGGCGGCCTTCGCCGTGGACGGAGCCCTCGGCGGCATCCAGCGGGCCGACATCGGCTCCGACGCGCGCGTGCTGCTCGAGTTCAACCGGGCCGCCGAGGCCTTGGCCCAGGAGGACACCCTGATCGGCAGCGGCCGGCTGCAGGGCCAACGGCTCCGGCTGTTCGGCGCCGCGGTCGCCGCGCGCCGTACCCTCACCGAGGCCGCCGTCGCCGACCTGCCCGACGCCCAGCGCACCGCCTGGCACAACCTCGCTGCCGGCGACTCCTACGCCGCGCTCGGCGCAGCAGAAGACAAGATCATCGCCTCCGGGCAGGGCGCCGCAGCGGCCGATGCGGCCGCCTGGAACGCCGCGCACCAGCGCGTGCAGGACGGGATGCACAGCATCGCGGCGGACACCGGCCGCGCCGTCGCAGGCCGCGCCGACCCGGTCACGCGCGGCCTGCTCAGCACCGCGGGCGCCGCCGTGCTCCTCGGCCTTGTCGCCGTCGCCGCCTCCCTCGTCATCTCCGTCCGCATCGGCCGAGGCCTCGTGATCGAACTCGTCAGCCTGCGCAACGACGCCCTGGAGATCGCCCGCCGCAAACTCCCCGAAGCGATGCGCAGACTGCGCGCCGGCGAGGAGATCGACATCCAGGCCGAGGCGCCCGCCGGGCCACCCGCCGACGACGAGACCGGCCAGGTCTCGGAAGCCCTGACCACCGTCCACCGCGCCGCCCTGCACGCCGCAGTGGAACGCGCCGAACTCGCCAGCGGCATCTCCGGCGTCTTCGTCAACCTGGCGCGCCGCAGCCAGGTGCTGGTACACCGCCAGCTCAGCCTCCTGGACAGCATGGAGCGCCGCTCGGATGACCCCAACGAGCTGGGCGACCTGTTCCGGCTCGACCACCTCACCACGCGCATGCGGCGGCACGCCGAGAGCCTGATCATCCTGTCGGGCGCCGCGCCGGGGCGGGCCTGGCGCATGCCGGTGTCCCTGACCAACGTGGTCCGGGCCGCCGTGTCCGAGGTCGAGGACTACGCGCGCGTGGAGGTGCGTCAGCTCCCCGAGGCCCGCGTCATCGGGGCCGCCGTCGCGGACCTCACCCACCTGCTCGCCGAACTCGTCGAGAACGCCGCGCAGTTCTCGCCTCCCCACACACGCGTGCGCGTCACCGGCGAACCCGTCGGCAACGGCTACGCCCTGGAGATCGAGGACCGGGGGCTCGGCATGGGCCCCGACACCCTCGCGGAGGCCAATCGCCGTATCGAACAGTCCGAGGCCCTCGACCTGTTCGACAGCGACCGGCTCGGACTCTTCGTGGTCAGCCGTCTCGCCTCCCGGCACGGCGTCAAGGTCCACCTGCGGACCTCTCCCTACGGAGGCACCACCGCGGTCGTCCTGCTGCCCACCGCCCTGCTGCACGGCGGTGCGGCCGAACACGCCTCTTCGCACGGCGAACAGGCCCGCCACGAGCGGGAACCCGAGTACGCGCGCGTGCCCCGCACGAGCGAGCGCCAGGAGCCCGTCGCCGCCCTGTCGGACCGGCCCGCCCTCGCGGCCACCGCTCCCGGCCCGTACGGCGCGGCCGACCAGCCGGGCCCGCGCGCGACCGCCGACGAAACCCCGCCCCCCGGAGTCACCACCTTGCGGCTGCACCGACCATCCGGCGACTCCGAGAACACCGACGACCTCCCCCGCCGGGTGCGCCAGGCCAACCTCGCCCCCCAGCTCCGCAAACAGCGCCCCGAGACACCCGCACCGCACACCCCACGGCACGACGACGAACGGCGCACCCCCGAACTGGTACGGGACCGCATGGCGGCCTACCGCGACGGATGGGTCCGCGGCGGCGGCAGACAGCCCGGCCGCGGCGCCGACCCCGCTCCCGGAGCGGGCACGCACAGCAGCGAAGGAGACCCGGCATGATCCAGGACCCGAACCCGAGGGCCGGGCAGCGCTCCGGCGAACTGGACTGGTTGCTCGACGACCTGGTGATGCGCGTCAGCGAGGTGCGGCACGCTGTCGTCCTCTCCAACGACGGGCTGGCCGTCGGCGCCTCCACCGGCCTCGCCCGGGAGGACGCCGAGCATCTCGCGGCCGTCGCCTCCGGCTTCAACAGTCTGGCCAAGGGCGCGGGACGGCACTTCGGAGCGGGCGGCGTGCGCCAGACGATGGTCGAGATGGACGACGCGTTCCTCTTCGTCGCCGCCGCAGGCGACGGCTCCTGCCTGGCCCTGCTCACCGCCGTCACCGCCGACATCGGACTGGTCGCCTACGAGATGGCCCGCCTGGTCAAGCGGGTCGGCGAACACCTCTACACGCCGCCGCGCGTCGTCGCGCAGCCGCCCGCGGCCGGATGACCCCGTAAGGCGGCGCCGATGAACGAGAACCAGAGTGGCCCGTGGGAGCCGCCGGGCAGCCAGTGGTACGACGGTGAGGCCGGACCACTGGTGCGCCCCTACGCGATGACGGGCGGGCGCACCCAGCCGGGTCCCACCGGGGTGCGTTTCGACCTGATCGCCCTCGTCAGCCTCGACCCGGCGGCACCGGCACTCGACGATGTCGCGCTCGGCCCCGAACACCGGACCCTGATCGAACTGTGCCGCACCGAGACGCAGTCCGTCGCCGAACTCGCCGCGGACGCCGACCTTCCGGTCGGCGTGGTCAGGGTGCTCCTTGGCGACCTCCTGGAACTCGGCTGCGTGGTCGTCAGCCGTCCCGTGCCGCCGGCGCACCTGCCCGACGAGCGGATTCTCCGCGAGGTCATCGAGGGGCTGCGAGCGCTGTAGATGACCTTTCCGAAGCCGCCGTGCGCCGCGCCGCGTCCCGGTCCGTGCCGATTTCGCCTCGGACCGGACGCAGGCGGTCAGAACAGGTGCGTTTTCCGTCCCACCGCCCCGAGTCCCCGCTTCGTTGCCATGATGCTGCCTTCGCGCCCGCAGCACACGGACGCCGACCGCAGCCGGTCCTCCCGAGAGAAGTGATCATGCTCACCGAGACTTCCGACGCCGTCGGCGACACCTCCGCCCTGGCACTGAAGATACTGGTCGCCGGCGGGTTCGGGGTCGGCAAGACGACCCTGGTCGGGGCCGTCAGCGAGATCCGGCCGCTGCGCACCGAGGAACTCCTCAGCGAGGCCGGGCAACTGGTGGACGACACCGACGGCGTGGACCAGAAGGTCACCACCACCGTCGCCATGGACTTCGGGCGCATCACCATCCGCTCCGGGCTGTCGCTCTACCTCTTCGGCACGCCGGGACAGGACCGCTTCTGGTTCCTCTGGGACGAGCTGTCCCAGGGCGCCCTCGGCGCCGTCGTCCTCGCGGACACCCGGCGCCTGGAGGACTGCTTCCCCGCGGTCGACTACTTCGAGCACCGGAGCATTCCGTTCGTGGTCGCCGTCAACTGCTTCGCGGGGGCCCGCAACTACGGCGCCCACGACGTCTCCCGCGCCCTCGACCTGGACCGCGGCACCCCCGTGGTGCTGTGCGACGCACGCGACCGGGACTCCGGCAAGGAGGTCCTGATCCGGCTCGTGGAGTACGCCGGGCGGATGCACACCGCCCGGCTGCTGGACTCGGTCGGCTGAGCCCTTCCTCTCAGGCCGCCAGGTCCTTGACGGCCACCACCTGGTCGACCGTCACCCGGACCAGCAGCTCACCCGGAACGCCGTTGCGGGCGCCGTACTCCTCGGCGCGGTCCTCGCCCATGTACCGGGCGGCGATCCGGGTGGCCCAGTGCCGCAGCTCGGCCAAGTCCTCCGACAGCCGTGCCCGGCCGTTCAGCACCACGAAGTGGAAAGGCGGCCGGTCGTCGTCCACGCACAGGGCCACGCGTCCGTCGCGGGCGAGATTGCGCCCTTTCACCGTTTCCTTCCCGGTGTTGAAGACCAGTTCGTCACCGTCCAGCAGAAACCAGATCGGGGCCACGTGAGGGCTCCCATCGGCGCGAACGGTGGACAGTTTGCCCGTCCTGGTGCCGTGCGAGACGAACGCCCGCCATTCCTCGTCGGTCATCTTCTGTGCCATGCGCCCATCCTGCTTGCCCGTACGCCGGACCTGGGGAAGGCTGGCGGAGAGTTCCTCCAGCCAGGGGGAGACATCACACGGGGAGACGGAGATGGCGCAGAACCAGGGACTCGGCTGGCTCCTGGACGATCTGACCGAGCGAGTGGACGACGTGCGGCACGCGCTGGTCCTGTCGAACGACGGCCTGGTCACGAGCGCGAGCACGGGACTACGCCGGGAGGACGCCGAGCATCTGGCCGCCGTCGCGTCCGGGCTGCACAGCCTGGCGAAGGGATCGGGACGCCACTTCGGCGCCGGCAGGGTACGCCAGACCATGGTCGAGTACGACGACGCGGTGCTGTTCGTGACCGCGGCCGGCACCGGCAGCTGTCTGTGCGTCCTCAGCGCGGCCGAGGCCGACATCGGCCAGATCGCGTACGAGATGACGCTGCTCGTCCATCGCGTAGGCGAACACCTCGGCATCGACGCGAGGCAACCGGAGCGAGCCCCCATCACAGACGCCTGACCAGCGGGTTCCGTCCTTCCGCCGAGTTATCCACAGGGCTGACGCGTTGTGCGGCGTTACGGCTACGGTGGGTGCACGGCGCACACGCAGGGTGTGCGCCGATGACTCCACGGGGGAGTACGACCATGCCGTCCAGCACCTGCGCTCAGCCCCGCTCCGCCACCTGCACACCGAGCCACGCCGCACGGGAACTCGGCCTCAAGCGAGGGGAGTTCGACCTCGCCGTGCACCTCGGCCTCGTCCGGACCGTGCCCGACGAGGGCGGGGGAGGGACCCGGAGGGTGGAGCGGTCCGAGATCGACCGTCTTCGCGCACACGAGGACCACCCGGAGACACTGCGCGGACGGGTGCGGGTGGTGGGCACCGCCGAGGGCGCCGCGCTCATGGAGATCCCGGTCGGGCGGTTCAGCCGCCTCGCCCGTCTGGGACTGCTCGTGCCGGTGAAGTGGTATCTGAACCGCTACAGGGCCGTGGTCTGGCTCTATCTGGCGGAGGACCTGCGGGAGTTCGTCTCCGACACCGGCAACGCCCACCTGCTGAGGGGACGCACCCCCGAGAACCTGCGCGGCCAGCTGGAGACCGGGCTGGACCTGCGCGCCCGCAACTGGCGAGGACGGCACCTGGGGTTCCTGCTGCGCCAGGCCGAGGACCCGTGGGTGCGGGCGGGAGCCGTCGCCGCCTTCCTCTCGCCCATCGAGATCGCCGACGTCGTCAAGGATCCCTACGAGCGCGCCTGCCTGCACCGGTTCCGGCCCGCACCACCCGGCCAGGGCGCTCCGGGCTCGCCCGCCGCGCATCTTGTCGAGAAGATCACGACCGCGCAGGACGCGGACGAGATCGAGTGGCTGCGCAGCGACCTGGCCCATCTGCTGCAGGAGGCCCGCGCTCTCACACCGGCCCCGCGTCCCGGGCCCCGCCGGGCGGCCGCGCCGGTCCGCCGAGCGGTCGCACGGCCCATTCCGCCCATGGCTCCCACGGTCGCACGGCCTGTGGCGCCGGCGGCACCTGCCTCGGCGGCGCCCGGCGACAACCCGCTGGCGGCGCGGGCGCCCGAGCCGCTGCCGGACCGGCGCCGGCCGGCGGGCGAGCCCGTCAGCCGGGCGCTCGCATGGCATGGCGCACCGGTGATGCGGGCGGCTGCTCCACCTGCCGGGCCCCATCCGGACAACCGCCGGGCCGGACGCGCCTCAAGCCGCCCCACCCGTGGTCTGCGGGCCTGGCTGCGGCGGAGAAGCCCCCGCCCCGCGCGCCTGTGAGCCACTCGGCCGCGGACGATCGCCCGCAAGACCCGCGTCCCGCTGCCCTGCACGCGCGGCGGCGAACACCGCCCGCGGATCGCCGCACGGTCGTCACAGGGCCCTGAACAGGCCTTCCTGCACGACCGAGACGAGCAGCCGGCCCTGCCGGTCGTAGATACGCCCGCGAGCCAGGCCCCGGCCACCGGTGGCGATCGGCGACTCCTGGTCGTACAGGAACCACTCGTCCGCGCGGAACGGCCGGTGGAACCACATGGCGTGGTCCAGCGAGGCCATGTCGAAGCTCCGCGGACCCCACAGGGGTTCGACCGGGATGCGGACCGCGTCCAGCAGGGTCATGTCGCTGGCGTAGGTGAGCGCGCACGTGTGGACCAGCGGATCGTCACCGAGCGGTCCGACCGCGCGCATCCACACGGCGCTGCGCGGCTCGGCCCCCTCGATCTCCTCGGCGTTCCAGCGCAGCCGGTCGACGTAGCGGATGTCGAAGGGCTGGCGGCGCGCCATCCGCTCCAACTGCTCCGGCAGCGCGCCCAGATGCTTGCGGACCTCTTCGGACACCGTCGGCAGCGACTCGGGGTCCGGCAGCTCGCGGACCGGCGGCAGCTGGTGCTCGAACGGTCCTTCCTCAGGCTTGTGAAAGGAGGCGGTCAGATTGAAGATCGTGCGGCCCTGCTGCACGGCCGTGACCCGGCGTGTGGTGAACGACCGGCCGTCGCGTACCCGCTCCACCTGGTACACGATCGGCACCCCCGGCCGGCCCGGGCGCAGGAAGTACGCGTGCAGCGAGTGCACCGGGCGGTCGCCGTCCGTGGTGCGGCCGGCGGCGACCAGCGCCTGGCCCGCCACCTGGCCGCCGAAGACCCGCTGCAGCGACTCCTGCGGGCTCCGGCCACGGAATATGTTGACCTCGATCTGCTCCAGGTCGAGCAGGTCGACCAGCTTCTCGGCCGGGTTCGTCATCGATGGAATTCTCCTTGGCTCACAACCGGTTGGCTCACGGCCGGCCGGGAAACGCTCACAGCTGGCCCACGTCGGTGACCCGGACCACGGCTCGGCCCTCGGCGTCCGAGGCCGCGAGGTCGATCTCCGCGCTGATGCCCCAGTCGTGGTCGTCGTTAGGGTCGTCGAAGATCTGACGGACCCGCCAGATGCCGTTCGCCGGCTCTTCGTTGATGACCAGCAGCTTGGGACCGCGGGCGTCGGGGCCGGTGCCGAGGTCGTCGTACTCGTCCCAGTACTTGTCCATGGCCTCGGCCCAGGCGTCCGCGTCCCAGCCGGACTCGGCGTCCATCTCGCCCAGTTCCTCGACCTGGTCGAGGGCGGCCAGCTCCACACGCCGGAACATGGCGTTGCGGACGAGCACCCGGAAGGCCCGCGCGTTGGTGGTGACCGGCTTGACCTCGTCGGCCTTCTCCTGGGCCTCCTCGGCGGTCATCTCCTCCGGGTTCGCGAGCTGCTCCCACTCGTCCAGCAGGCTGGAGTCCACCTGGCGCACGGTCTCGCCGAGCCACTCGATCAGGTCCTGCAGGTCCTCGGACTTCAGGTCGTCCGGGATGGTGTGGTCGAGGGTCTTGTAGGCGCCGGCGAGGTAGCGCAGCACGATGCCCTCGGTGCGAGCCAGTTCGTAGAAGGACACCAGCTCCGTGAAGGAAAGCGCCCGTTCGTACATGTCCCGGACGACCGACTTCGGCGACAGCGGGTGGTCGCCGACCCACGGGTGGCTCTTGCGGTAGGTGTTGTACGCGTGGAAGAGCAGCTCCTCCAGCGGCTTCGGGTAGGTGATGTCCTGGAGGCGCTCCATGCGCTCCTCGTACTCGACGCCGTCCGCCTTCATCGCGGCCACGGCCTCGCCGCGCGCCTTGTTCTGCTGGGCGGCGAGGATCTGCCGGGGGTCGTCCAGAGTGGACTCGACGACGGACACCATGTCGAGGGCGTAGGACGGCGACTCGGGGTCGAGGAGCTCGAACGCGGCGAGCGCGAACGTGGACAGCGGCTGGTTGAGGGCGAAGTCCTGCTGGAGATCGACTGTGAGCCGGACGATGCGGCCCTCGGCGTCGGGCTGGTCGAGCTTCTCCACGATGCCGCCGTCGAGCAGCGAGCGGTAGATCGCGATCGCCCGGCGGATGTGGCGCAGCTGCTGCTTGCGCGGCTCGTGGTTGTCCTCCAGCAGGTGACGCATCGCCTCGAACGCGTTGCCCGGACGGGCGATCACCGACAGCAGCATCGTGTGCGTCACCCGGAAACGCGAGGTCAGCGGCTCCGGTTCCGACTCGATCAGCTTCTGGAAGGTGTTCTCCGTCCAGCCGACAAAGCCCTCCGGTGCCTTCTTGCGCACCACCTTGCGCCGCTTCTTCGGATCGTCGCCCGCCTTCGCCAGCGCCTTCTCGTTCTCGATGACGTGCTCCGGCGCCTGCGCCACGACGAGCCCCGCCGTGTCGAATCCGGCGCGCCCGGCCCGGCCCGCGATCTGGTGGAACTCCCGGGCCCGCAGCGTACGCACCCGGCTGCCGTCGTACTTGGTGAGAGCGGTGAACAGCACCGTGCGGATGGGCACGTTGACGCCCACGCCGAGCGTGTCCGTGCCGCAGATGACCTTCAGCAGGCCGGCCTGCGCGAGCTTCTCCACCAGGCGCCGGTACTTGGGCAGCATGCCGGCGTGGTGCACGCCGATGCCGTGCCGCACGTAACGGGAGAGGTTGCGGCCGAACTTGGTGGTGAAGCGGAAGTTCCCGATCAGCTCGGCGATCTGGTCCTTCTCCTCGCGCGAGCACATGTTGATGCTCATCAGCGCCTGCGCCCGCTCCACGGCCTGCGCCTGCGTGAAGTGCACGATGTAGACCGGGGCCTGCCTGGACTCCAGCAGATCGGTGAGTGTCTCGGTGAGCGGGGTGAGCCGGTACTCGTAGGACAGCGGCACCGGGCGGGTCGCCGAGCGGACCACCGAGGTGGGGCGGCCGGTGCGGCGCGTGAGGTCCTTCTCGAAGAAGGACACATCACCCAAAGTGGCCGACATCAGGATGAACTGCGCCTGGGGCAGCTCCAGGATCGGGATCTGCCAGGCCCAGCCGCGATCGCCCTCGGCGTAGAAGTGGAACTCGTCCATGACGACCTGGCCGACGTCGGCGTCCTTGCCGTCGCGCAGCGCGATGGAGGCCAGCACCTCGGCGGTGCAGCAGATCACGGGGGCGTCGGCGTTCACGGAGGCGTCGCCGGTGAGCATGCCGACGTTCTCGGTGCCGAACAGCTTGCACAGCTCGAAGAACTTCTCCGACACCAGCGCCTTGATCGGAGCCGTGTAGAAGGTGACCTCGTCCCGGGCCAGTGCGGCGAAGTGCGCACCCGCGGCGATCATGCTCTTGCCGGAGCCGGTGGGCGTCGAGACGATCACGTTCGCCCCGGAGACCACCTCGATCAGCGCCTCCTCCTGGTGCGGGTAGAGGGTCAGGCCGCGCTCCTGCGCCCACGACTCGAAGGCTTCGTACAGGGCGTCGGGGTCGGCGGTCGGCGGCAGCTGATCGATGAGGGTCACGCCCCCATCTTGCCTGGCCTCCTCCCCGAGAGGGGAATCGGCTGCGGGCACGAAGATCACGGCGGCTACGCTGTGGCGCCGGCGCAAGGTCAGCGCACCGGGTCAACTGGACAGCGGTACACGAGGAATGGGGCGGGAAGCGGCCATGATGGGACCAGCACACTCACTGTCGGGGGCCGCGGCCTGGCTCGGGGTCGGAGCGGCCGCCGCCGCGGCGGGGCATCCGATGCCCTGGCCGGTCCTTCTGTGCGGCGCCCTGATCTGTGCCGGTGCCGCGCTCGCCCCGGACCTCGACCACAAGGCGGCCACGATCTCCCGTGCCTTCGGGCCGCTCTCCCGCTGGATCTGCGAGATCGTGGACAAGCTGTCGTACGGCGTCTACAAGGCGACCCGGATGAAGGGCGACCCGCGTCGCTCCGGAGGGCACCGCACGCTGACGCACACCTGGGTGTGGGCGGTGCTGATCGGCGCCGGCTGCTCGGCGCTGGCGATCGCGGGGGGCCGCTGGGCGGTGCTGGCGATCCTGTTCGTGCACATGGTGCTGGCGATCGAAGGCCTGCTGTGGCGGGCGGCGCGCGGCTCCAGCAGCGACGTCCTGGTCTGGCTGCTGGCGGCGACCACCGCGTGGATCCTCGCGGGCGTCCTGGACAAGCCGGGCAACGGCTCGGACTGGCTGTTCACCGCCCCGGGCCAGGAGTACCTGTGGCTGGGGCTGCCGATCGTGCTCGGCGCCCTGGTGCACGACATCGGGGACGCCCTGACGGTCTCGGGCTGCCCGATCCTGTGGCCCATCCCTGTGGGCCGCAAGCGCTGGTACCCCGTGGGCCCGCCCAAGGTGATGCGCTTCCGCGCCGGGAGCTGGGTGGAGCTGAAGGTGCTGATGCCCGTGTTCATGCTGCTCGGCGGGGTGGGCTGCGCGGCGGCGCTCAACGTGATCTGAGGCGGCCCTGCCGGAGCTGCCGGCCGGGCGGCGGTTCAGGTGGTCTCTTCGGCCCCGGCCCCGCCGTACCGGCGCTCGAAGCGGGCGACACGGCCTTCGGAGTCGACCGTGCGGGCCTTACCGGTGTAGAAGGGGTGGCTCTCCGAGGAGATCTCCACGTCGATCACCGGGTAGCTCCGGCCGTCGTCCCACTCGATGGTCTGCTCGCTGTGCGCGGTGGACCGGGTCAGGAACGCGTAGCCGGCGGCGCGGTCACGGAAGACCACGGGGTGGTAGTCGGGGTGCTTGTCCTGCTGCATGGCGGCTCCTCGTGCGGGGCGTGCGGGCAGGGGCGGCGCGGATCAGCCGGGCAGGGAGTCCTCGTCGACGACGTGCATCGCGGCCTCCTCGGCGGAGGCGGCGGCGCCGTCGATGCCGACGTCGGTGGCGACGAGGGCGGGCTCCTCGTCCTCGTGCGCTCCCTCGTCCGGGGCCACCAGCCGGCCGGAGCGGCGGTTGCCGACCTCGTTGTCGAGCAGTTCCCCGTCGGTGTCGTGGTCGCCGATGTCGTCACCGTCGGGGGCGGCCGCATCGGGCAGTTCCTCGGCAAGCCGCTGGTCGAGAGTCTCGCCCGCCTGTCGCTCGGCCGCCGTCACCCCGACGTGGTTCACCGCCCAAGGGCGCTCGGGAGGGGACCAGCCGCGGTCGAGCGGATCGTCGACGCCGTCGAATTCCAGTGTGTCCTCGGCGTCGAGCACACCCGTGTCCTCCCGGACCTCCATGGGATCGGGATCGGGCTGGTAGACGTCGTCCCCCCAGCCGTCGACGCTGTCCACGAGTACCTCCAGGTGGTGAGGACGGCCGTGCGCCGCCGTGAGCGGCGGTGGGTCGCCGGCACGTGCGGCCCGGGTGTCACACGCCGCGAACCGGGCGGCCGCGGGGCGTTTCCCAAGCCTGTGCCGTTCTCCAGACTTCCACCCCAGGTCCGGACCGCGCAACGGCACGGGCGCGGGTCACCGCTGCGGCCTGGCCACTGGCACGAGCGCCGACTGCTCCCCGGGCCGGGACACCGGCACCACTGCGGGTCTCATGGGCGCTCGCACGCCATGACCTGGCGGCCGGGCGAGCCGGCGGACGCGCCTCCGTGCTCGCCGCGGGCGGCCCGTCCTCCACGTCTGCCCGCGGTGCCGCCGGATCCGGCCTCCCGGCCGGGGCGCGCGGCCGCTCGGCCCGCGGGGCCGGCGGGGGCGGCCGCAGCCCCGCCGCAGGGAGCGTTGGCAGGCCCCGCCGAGAGCGCGAGCGTCCAGCCCCTGACCGGGCCGGATGCCGGTGGCCGTGGCCGGACGGTGCAGCGTCTCGGTGCCGGGCATCCGGACCTCGCCGGAGCCTCAGCCGTGCCAGGACCGCCACAGCGCCGCGTACGCGCCGTCCGCCGCGACCAGCTCGTCATGGCTGCCCAGCTCGCTGATGCGGCCGCTTTCCACGACGGCGATCACGTCGGCGTCGTGCGCGGTGTGCAGGCGGTGGGCGATGGCGACCACGGTGCGGCCGTCCAGGACGCGGGCCAGGGAGCGTTCCAGGTGCCGGGCCGCGCGCGGGTCGAGGAGCGAGGTCGCCTCGTCGAGGACCAGCGTGTGCGGGTCGGCGAGGACGAGCCGGGCCAGCGCGATCTGCTGGGCCTGCGCCGGGGTCAGGGCCAGCCCTCCCGAGCCGACCTCGGTGTCCAGGCCGTCGTCCAGGGCCCGTGCCCAGCCGTCCGCGTCGACCGCGTCCAGCGCAGCCCACAGCTCGGCGTCCGAGGCTGCGGTGCGGGCCAGCAGCAGGTTGTCGCGCAGGGAGCCGACGAAGACATGGTGTTCCTGGTTGACCAGGGCGACGTGCGAGCGGACGCGTTCCGCCGGCATCCGGGACAGCTCCGCGCCGCCCAGGGTGATCCGGCCGTCCCGGGGCGCGTAGATCCCGGCGAGCAGCCTGCCCAGGGTGGACTTGCCCGCGCCAGAGGGGCCGACCAGGGCCAGCCGGGTGCCCGGGGCCACCTCCAGGGACACCGTGCGGAGCACGTCGACGCCCTCCCGGTAGCCGAAGCGGACCCGGTCGGCGTGCACGTCCCGCCCGGCCGGTGCCAGCGAGGCGTCGCCGGCGTCCGGCTCGATCTCCCGGACACCGACCAGTCGGGCCAGCGACACCTGGGCCACCTGCACCTCGTCGTACCAGCGCAGGATCAGGTTCACCGGGTCGACGAGCATCTGCGCGATCAGCGCGCCCGTGGTCAGTTGCCCGACCCCGATCCAGCCGCGCAGCACGAACACCCCGCCGACCATGAGGACCGAACCGAGCACGATGACGTGAACGGCGTTGATCACCGGGAAGAGCACGGACCGCAGCCAGAGCGTGTACCGCTCCCAGGCGGTCCACTCCTTGATCCGCCGCTCCGAGAGGGTGACCCGCCGGTCCCCGAGCCGGTGCGCCTCGATGGTGCGGCCCGCGTCCACCGTCTCGGCGAGCGCGGCGGCGACGGCGGCGTACCCGGCGGCCTCGGAGCGGTAGGCCGAGGGCGCCCGCTTGAAGTACCAGCGGCACCCGGCCACCAGCACCGGGACGGCGAGCAGCACGGCGGCCGCCAGCGGGGGCGCCGTGACGACGAGCCCACCGAGCAGCAGCAGCGCCCACACCACGCCGATGGCCAGCTGCGGCACGGCCTCACGCATGGCGTTGGCCAACCGGTCGATGTCGGTGGTGATGCGGGAGAGCAGATCGCCGGTGCCGGCCCGTTCCAGCACGCCCGGCGGCAAACCGACCGACCGCACCAGGAAGTCCTCGCGCAGGTCGGCCAGCATCCGCTCGCCGAGCATCGCGCCGCGCAGCCGCACCTGCCGGGTGAACACCGCCTGCACGGCCAGCGCGAGCACGAACAGGGTTGCCGTCAGGCCGAGATGAAGCTCCCGGGACCGGTCGGACACCCGCTCGACCAGTCCGCCGAGCAGGTACGGACCCACCATGGAGGCGATCACGGCGACCGTGTTGACGCCGATGAGCAGCAGGAACGCCCGGCGGTGCCGGCGGAACAGCTCGGTGACGTAGGCGCGCACGGTCGCGGCCTTGCCGACGGGCAGGGTGGTGGCGGTCGTCGGGGCAGCCGGGTCGTACGCCGGTGGCGCAACGCCGATCATGCGCTCTCCTCCATCGCTTCGCGTTCCTGGCGCGCGCCGACCAGGGCGCTCTCTTCGGCCGCCGTCTGCTCGTCGTCCGTCTCCCGGGTGACCACGGCCCGGTACCGCGGTTCGCTGCCGAGCAGTTCGCGGTGCTCGCCGACCGCGACCGCCTCGCCGTCGTGGACCAGGACGACGCGGTCCGCGCGGTCGAGCAGCAGCGGCGAGGAGGTGAACACCACGGTCGTACGCCCCGAGCGCACCTGGCGCAGTCCGTCCGCGATCCGCGCCTCGGTGTGCGAGTCGACAGCGGAGGTCGGCTCGTCCAGCACCAGCACCCCGGGATCCGTGACCAGCGACCGGGCCAGCGCGAGTCGCTGTCGCTGCCCGCCGGACAGGGAGCGTCCGCGCTCGGTGATATGGGCGTCCATCGGGTCGGCGCCGGCCGGTGCTCCCTGGACGAGTGCCTCCAGCACGTCGCCGCACTGCGCCGCGGCCAGCGCGTCCGTGGCGCGCACGGCTCCCGAGAAGGGCACGTCGAGCAGGTCGCGCAGCGTGCCGGACAGCAGGACCGGATCCTTGTCCTGGACGAGGACGGCGGTGCGGGCGCTGTCCAGGGGGAGTTCGTCCAGGGCCACTTGGCCGAGCAGCACCGAACGGCCCGGCTCGGTGGGGTGGCCGCCCAGCCGCTCCGCAAGCCTGCCCGCCGCGTCCGGATCGCCGCAGACCACGGCGGTGAGACGGCCGGCCGGCGCGAGCAGACCGGTGACGGGGTCGTACAGGTCGCCGCCCGGCAGCTCCGCCTCGCGGGTGCCCGCGGTGGCTGTGGACCGCTGCAGCGTCAGCACGCGGGCCGCCCGTTTGGCCGAGGGCCGGGAGAAGGAGTAGGCCATCGCGATCTCTTCGAAGTGGCGCAGTGGATAGTTCAGCACCATCACCGCGCTGTAGACGGTGACGAGTTCACCGACGGTGATCCGGCCCTGGCGGGCCAGGCCGATGCCGTGCCAAACGACGGCGATGAGCAGCAGCCCGGGCAGCAGTACCTGGACGGCGGAGATCAGTGACCACATCCGGGCGCTGCGCACGGCGGCGTGCCGCACCTCCTGCGAGGCGCGGCGGTAGCGGTCGAGGAACAGTTCCTCGCCGCCGATGCCGCGCAGCACCCGCAGTCCGGCGACCGTGTCCGAGGCCAGTTCGGTCGCCCGGCCCGCCTTCTCGCGCTGCACGTCGGCGCGGCGGGTGGCCCGGGGCAGCAGCGGCAGCACCGCGAGCGCCACGACGGGCAGTCCGGCGGCGACGACGATCCCCAGGGCGGGCTGGTAGACGAGCAGTCCGACGCCGACCACGACGACGGTCAGGGCGGCCGCGGTGAACCGGGAGACCGCCTCGACGAACCAGCCGATCTTCTCCACGTCACCGGTGGAGACCGCCACCACCTCGCCCGCGGCGACCCTCCGGGTCAGGGCGGAGCCGAGCTCGGCGGCCTTGCGGGCCAGCAGTTGCTGGACGCGGGCGGCCGCCGTGATCCAGTTGGTCACTGCGGCCCGGTGCAGGAAGGTGTCGCCGACGGCGATGCCCGTGCCGCACAGCAGCATCAGACCGCCCGTCAGGGCCAGCCGGCTGCCGGAGCGGTCGACCACGGCCTGGACGGCGAGGCCGACACAGAAGGGCAGGGCCGAGACGGAGACGAAGTGCAGCAGGCCCCAGGCGAGCGACTTCAGCTGCCCGCCCAACTGATTGCGCCAGAGCCACCACAGGAACCGGGGGCCCGAACGCGCGTCCGGGACGCCCGGATCGGAGTACGGAAGGTCTTGAATCTGCATGGCGTCCCAGTGGCTCGTGTCAGGGAGGGATCAGGAAGGAGAGGCGAGGAGCGGTGAGGAGGAGGGGTGAGGGGAGGAGGGGTGAGGGGAGGGCGGCGGGAAGCGGTGACAGGCCGTGAAAGGTTCGCCTCGCCGGGTGGTGAATTTCAAACGGTTTTCCCGGCGGAGGCCGAAGCCCCCCGGCTTCCGGCCACCGCGTCCGGCGCCGTCGCGGGTGCCCCGGCCGGGCTTCACCGGCCAGCTGTCCAGCCGGTCGACCGCACGCATGACGGCCGTCACCCGAATGTCTGGAAGATCGCACAATGCCCGGTACGTGGTGCGAGGATGGCCGGGTGAAGATCCACGGCGTGCGGCGAATGACGGTTGCGGTGACGGCTTTTGGGGCTCTGCTGGCCACGGTGCCGGCGTGCGGCAACCACGCGTCCGGACCCGTTCGCGTCGGCGGGGAGGGCCCGCGCGGCCAGGCCTCCCGAAGCCCGGCGGCGCCGACCGCACCCATCGCCGACCCGACGCGCATCCCGGGCATCGGCGACCGGCTGCTGCAGGAGATCCCCCGTGACTCCGGCCAGGTCCTCGCGGTGTACGGCGAGGGCGAGGACTCGCCCGACTCCACCGCCGTGCTGTACACACGGCAGGGCGCGCGGTGGCGGCCGGTGGCCCGGTGGCCCGCGCACAATGGCCGGAACGGCTGGACCACGGACCACCATCTGGGTGACGAGCGCAGCCCCGTAGGCGTGTTCGGCCTCTCCGACGCAGGCGGTGTGCTCGCCGACCCCGGCACCCGGCTGCCGTACGACCAGGACGAGGAGGCCTACGCGCCGCCGAACGACTGGGGCGAGGCGCATCAGCACGACTTCGACTACGTCATCGCCATCGACTACAACCGCGTCCCGGGCACTCCGCCGCACGATCCCACCCGCCCCCAGGGCGACGACAAGGGCGGCGGCATCTGGCTGCACCTCGACCACGGGGACGGCACGTCCGCGTGCGTCAGCCTGTCCAAGGACGCCATGGAGTTCCTGCTGCGCACCCTCGACCCGGCCCGGCATCCGGTGGCGGTGATGGGCGACCGGGAGGAACTGCGCGTCTGACGCACGGACGCCTCCACCACCGGCGGAGCTGCCACGGCCGGCGGCACCGCCGCGAAGACGCCGGAAGCGCGCGGCCCGGCCGGGCCCGATCGCGCCCTTGTTCCGGAGGCGTCATTGCGGCCGGCCCCGACTCCCCGTAGAACACCGGCCATGAGAAGACGGATAGTCATGTCCATGCTTGCCGGAGCGACCCTCTTGGCGAGCGCCCTCTTCGGCACGGGAGCCGCGGCGGCCCAAGCGGCCGACGTCCCGGCCGAGTTCGGCACCGACTGGCACGACCCGGTCACGGCGGCACCGCCCGTCGAACCGCCGCACGCCAAGTCCTGCCAGGTCAACCTCGCCGACGCCCAGTTCCGCGACTTCACGCCGTACCGGGGCGCGTACACCCCGCCCCAGGGCTGCGGCGACCACTGGAGCAAGGTCGTCCTGCGGCTCGACGGCAAGGTGAAGGGCCGTCAGTACGACCGCCTGGGCTATCTGCACGTGGGCGGCGTCGAGATCCTGCGCACCTCCACCCCAGAGCCCTCGCCGGACGGCATCGAGTGGCACGTCGAGAAGGACGTCACCCGCTACAGCGACACGTTCCGCAGCCCGCAGGACGTCGAGATGCTGATCGGCAACGTCGTCGACGACACCTACACCGGCGTGATCGACGTGCACGTCACCCTCACCTTCTCCGTGGGCCGCCCCGCGGAGCGGACCCCCGACCGCGTGCTCACGCTCGCCGACACGCCCGACGGTACGACCCTCACCGCGCCGCGCAACAGCGAGCGGATCCTCGCCGAGGTCTACGCGACCGGCTCCGGCGGAGGCTGCGAGGAGTTCTGGTATCTGACCGTGGCCGATCCGGCGTCGTACTCCTGCAAGGCCGATCACGGGCCCTACCGCGAGGTTCAGATCAAGGTCGACGGACAACTCGCCGGAATCGCCGCGCCGTTCCCGAACGTCTGGACCGGCGGCTGGTCCAATCCGTTCCTCTGGTACGTGATCCCGGCGCCGGGCGCCTTCGACGTCCGGCCGATCACCTACGACCTCACGCCCTTCGCGAGCCTGCTCGACGACGGCCGACCGCACCGCGTCGACGTCTCCGTCGTCGGCGTGCCCGCGGGGCAGCCGGGGTGGAGCGCGCCGGTGAACGTCCTGGTCTGGCAGGACTCCCACCGCGCGCAGCTGACGGGAGCGCTGACCGAGGACAGGGCCACGGACATCGCGAACACCTCGACCTACACTCCCGGTTCACAGAACCGTGTCGACACCCGGGCCGGACACCGGCTCACCGTCTCCGGATACCTCGACACCTCGCACGGCCGCGTGACCACCACCGTCACCCGGACGCTCGCCGACACCTCCGTCCACCGCTGGACCGACGGGGAGAACACGGACGGACTCGACGCGACCTGGACCGACGACCAGACGGTCGCCGTCGCAGGAGACGGTCCCGCGCGGACGACGCGCACCCACCGGACGTACACCATGAACGGCGCGACGACCATCGGCGCGGACGACCGGCTGCGCACCGTGCTGACCCTCGGCGACCGCGCGTCGTTCGCGGAACTCCGGGACGGCCGGCGCACCGCGTGGTCGCGGCTCGACGACACCTACAGCGGTGACGCCGCCTACACGATCGGCGTCCCGCGCGACCAGCGGCATGCGGTCGGCACGTCGAGTGAGCGGTACCGGCTGTACGGCTCGGGCGGTTGTTACGACCGTTCGCTGACCACGGTGCAAGGAGTGCTGACGGAGGACCACCGGCGCTGCTGAGCGCGGCGTGCGGAATGTCGCGGCGCGCGCTGCGACCGGCACCGTCGTGACGAGGTGCACGAGCGCGTCGACGCACGACGGCGGGCCGTGCACCGGGTGGTGCGCGGCCCGCGGCGGTTCAGCAGCTCTTTGTTCCGTCTCCTTCGATCAGGGCCTCCAGCAGGACGCCGAGCACCCGGCGCTCCTTCTCGGTCAGCGGCGCGAGGATCTCCTCGGCCGCCGAGCGGCGGGCGCCGCGCAGCTCGCGCAGGGTCGTACGGCCCTCGTCCGTCAGCTCGATGCGGGTCACCCGCCGGTTCGCCGGATCCGGCACCCGCCGTACCTTCCCGCTCGCCTCCAGCCCGTCGACCAGCGTCGTGACCGCACGGGGCACCACTTCCAGGCGCTCGGCGAGATCGGCCATGCGCGGGGGCGAGGGGTAGTGCGCGAGGGTGCGCAGCAGCCGGGACTGGGCCGGGGTGACACCCACGTCGTTCCGTTCCAGATGGCGCTTCTGGATGCGGTGCACCCGGCGGGTCAGCCGCAACAACTGCTCGGCGAGCAGGCCGTCGGAATCCGGGATGGTCATGCGGGAACAATATCAGGATGCCGTTCATTGTGAGTATAGGTAACAATGAGCTACGATCCGTTCGTCATCGTCGGCCGGTCTCCGGCCGGCGCCCGTCACCTCCGTAGGAGCCCATGCATCCCGACCGTGCACCGTCCTGGACCCCGCCTGCCGACGCCAAGGAACAGCCCCGGCAGGTGCGCCGCATCCTGAAACTCTTCCGTCCCTACCGCGGGCGGCTCGCGATCGTCGGCCTGCTGGTCGGCGCCTCCTCGCTGGTGTCGGTGGCCACGCCGTTCCTGCTCAAGGAGACCCTGGACGTCGCGATCCCGCACGGCCGCACCGGCCTGCTGAGCCTGCTCGCCCTCGGCATGATTCTCAGCGCCGTGCTCTCCAGCGTCTTCGGCGTGCTCCAGACGCTGATCTCTACCACCGTCGGCCAACGCGTCATGCACGACCTGCGCACCGCCGTCTACGGCCGGCTGCAGCGCATGTCGCTCGCCTTCTTCACGCGCACGCGCACCGGCGAGGTGCAGTCCCGGATCGCCAACGACATCGGCGGCATGCAGGCCACTGTCACCTCCACCGCCACCTCCCTGGTCTCCAACGCCACCAGCGTCGTCGCCACGATCGTCGCGATGATCGCCCTCGACTGGCGGCTCACCGTCGTCTCGCTGCTCCTGCTGCCGGTGTTCGTGTGGATCAGCCGCCGCGTCGGCAACGAACGCAAGAAGATCACCACGCAGCGGCAGAAGCAGATGGCCGCCATGGCGGCCACCGTGACCGAGTCGCTCTCGGTCAGCGGGATCCTGCTCGGCCGCACCATGGGCCGCTCCGACTCGCTCACGGCGTCCTTCGCCGAGGAGTCCGAGCGACTGGTCGACCTGGAAGTGAAGTCGAACATGGCCGGGCGCTGGCGCATGGCCGTGATCACCATCGTCATGGCCGCGATGCCCGCGATCATCTACTGGACGGCGGGCCTGGCCCTGCAGTTCGGCGGCCCCAAGGTCTCGCTCGGCACCATCGTCGCCTTCGTCTCGCTCCAGCAGGGCCTGTTCCGCCCCGCCGTGAGCCTGCTCGCCACCGGCGTCCAGATCCAGACCTCCCTCGCGCTCTTCCAGCGCATCTTCGAGTATCTCGACCTGCCCATCGACATCACCGAGCGGGACAAGCCGGTCCACCTCGACCAGGTCAAGGGCGAGGTCCGCTTCGAGAACGTCGAGTTCCGCTACGACAAGGGCGACACGGCGCGCCCCGTCCTCGACGGCATCGACGTCACCGTGCCCGCCGGCGGCAGCCTCGCCGTCGTCGGCCCGACCGGCGCCGGCAAGTCCACGCTCGGCTATCTGGTGCCCCGGCTCTACGACGTCACCGGCGGCCGCGTCACCCTGGACGGCGTCGATGTCCGGGACCTGGACTTCGACACCCTCGCCCGCGCGGTCGGCGTCGTCTCGCAGGAGACGTACCTCTTCCACGCCTCGGTCGCCGACAACCTCCGCTTCGCCAAGCCGGACGCCACCGACGAGGAACTGCGGGCCGCGGCCAGAGCCGCGCAGATCCACGACCACATCGCCGCGCTGCCGGACGGCTACGACACCGTGGTCGGCGAACGCGGCCACCGCTTCTCCGGCGGCGAGAAGCAGCGCCTCGCGATCGCCCGCACGATCCTGCGCGATCCGCCGGTCCTCATCCTGGACGAGGCGACCAGCGCCCTCGACACCCGCACCGAGGCCGCCGTCCAGGAGGCGATCGACGCGCTGTCGGCCGACCGGACGACGATCACCATCGCCCACCGCCTGTCAACGATCCGCAGCGCCGACCAGATCGTGGTCCTCGAGTCCGGACGCGTGGCCGAACGCGGCAGCCACGAGGAACTGCTGGAACGGGACGGACGCTATGCCGCGTTGGTGCGCCGGGACGCCCAACTGGAACCGACGAGCTGAAGGGGGGGTGCCGAGGGGGAACCGGCGAGCCGATCTGCGGGGCGGCGAGCGAAGAGATGCCGGGATCGGAGGATGTCATGCGGCGAGCGGCTCATCCTGCGCCAGCAGCCGCCTGATGTCCCGGACGGCCGCGCGGCCGGCCCGGTTGGCGCCGATGGTACTGGCCGAGGGGCCGTAGCCGACGAGATGGACCCGCGGGTCGGACACCACCCGGGTGCCCTCGACCCGGATCCCGCCGCCCGGTTCCCGCAGCCGCAGCGGACGCAGGTGGTCCAGTGCGGCCCGGAACCCCGTCGCCCAGAGGATGACGTCGGCGGTGACGTGCCGGCCGTCGTCCCATGCCACGCCGTCCGGAGTGATCCGGTCGAACATCGGCTGCCGGTTCAGGACACCGTCCGCGAGCCCCTGCCGGACGGCGTCGTTCAGGGGCAGCCCGGTGACCGAGACCACACTGCGCGGCGGAAGCCCCTGCCGCACCCGATCCTCGACCAGCGCGACGGCCGCACGGCCCGCCTCCTCGTCGAACGGCCCCTCGCGGAACACCGGAGGACGCCGGGTGACCCAGGTCGTGGCGGCCGCGTACGGGGCCAGCTCCAGCAGGTGCTGCGTGCCCGAGGCGCCGCCGCCCACGACGACCACCCGCCGGCCGGCGAACTCCTCCGGCCCGGCGTACCGCGCGGTGTGCAACTGCCGCCCGCGGAAGGTCTCCTGACCGGGATAGCGCGGCCAGAACGGACGGTCCCAGGTGCCGGTCGCGTTGATCAGCGCCCGCGCCGACCAGGAGCCGTCCGAGGTCTCCACGAGCAGCCGCCCACCGGCTCCTTCGCGCACCGCCCCTACGTCCACGGGCCGGCGCACGCGCAGGTCGAAGGTGCGCTCGTAGCGGTCGAAGTACTCACCGATCACCTCCGCCGAGGGCCGCGCGGGATCGGCGCCGGTCAGCTCCATCCCGGGCAGCGCGTGCATCCCGTGCACCTTGCCGTACGTCAGTGAGGGCCACCGGAACTGCCAGGCGCCGCCCGGCGCGGGGGAGTGATCGAGGACCACGAAGTCGCGACCCGGCTCGAAGCCGGTGCGCCGCAGATGAAAGGCACTGGACAGCCCGGCCTGCCCGGCGCCGATGACGACGACCTCGACCTCACGCGATTCGTTCACCTTTCTACTAACCGGGGTGCGGGCGTGGATCTTCCCGGGAACCGGGAACCGGGAACCGACGGATCCCGTTCAGCGGCCGCTGGACACCAGCAGTGGCGCGGCGCTCCCGCTTCCGTTCCCGGCCGCCGGGGACGCCGTACGGTCCAGCAGGCCGCGGGCGGACAGCTCCGGGACGACGCCCTCGCCGAACCAGTACGCCTCCTCCAGATGGGGATATCCGGAGAGGACGAAGTGCTCGACGCCGAGGGCGTGGTACTCCTCGATGCGGTCGGCGACCTCGGCGTGGCTGCCGACCAGTGCGGTGCCGGCGCCGCCGCGCACCAGACCGACCCCCGCCCAGAGGTTGGGGTGGATCTCCAGCCGGTCCCGGGAGCCGCCGTGCAGCGCCAGCATCCGCCGCTGCCCCACCGACTCGCTGCGGCCGAGCGCGGCCTGCGCGGCGGCGATCGTGTCGGCGTCGAGATCGTCGAGCAGCCGGTCCGCCGTCGCCCAGGCCTCCGCCGAGGAGTCCCGGGAGATCGTGTGCAACCGGATTCCGAAGCGCACCGTGCGCCCCTCGCGCTCCGCGAGCGAGCGGATCCAGTCGATCTTCTCCTTCACCTGGGCGGGCGGTTCGCCCCAGGTCAGATACACATCCGCGTGCCGGGCGGCCACCGGCCCGGCCGCCGCCGAGGAACCGCCGAAGAACAGCTGCGGCACCGGGTCGGGCGGCAGCGCGGTCAGTCCGCCCTCGACCTGGTAGTGGGCGCCGTGGAAGTCGTACGGCTCCCCGCGCCACACTCCGCGCACCACGGACAGGAACTCGTCCGTGCGCTCGTACCGCCTGTCGTGGTCGAGATGGTCGCCGAACCGCCGCTGCTCCGCGGAGTCGCCGCCGGTCACCACATTGAGCAGCAGCCGCCCGCGCGTCACCCGCTGATAGGTGGCCGCCATCTGCGCGGCCAGCGTCGGCGAGAGCAGTCCGGGCCGGAACGCCACCAGGAACTTCAGCCGCTCGGTGTGCTGCGCGAGGGCGGCCGTGGTCAGCCAGGCGTCCTCGCACCAGGTGCCGGTCGCCGTCAGCACCGCCTCGAAGCCCAGCCGCTCGGCGGCCTTGGCGATCTGCGCGAGATACGCGATGTCCGGGGCCCGTACCCCGGCCGCCTTGCGTGCGTCGTTCGGGCCGTAGGCGTGCCGGTCCACCAGGGTGCGGCCGTCGCCCCCGGTCGGCAGGAACCAGTGCAGTCGTACGGTCATGCCGCCGTTCTCCTTCTTCTCGAGCTGGTTCTCAGCCCTTGGCCGGGGTCGTCGACGGCGGCAGGCCGCCGTTGTAGCGCGTGTCCACGAAGTCGCCGAAGTCCACCTTCTTCGGGATCAGCTTCAAACCGGCGAAGGCGTCGACGATCTGCTGCTCGGAGGAGACGAGCGGCTTGTCGACGGCGACGGCGACTCGGGTGGAGTTGGTGCGCCGCACGGAGGCGAGCGCCACGTCGTAGGGCAGCCCGGTGTCCTTCGCCCACACCTTGGCCCACGCCTGCTGATGGTCGTCGGCCCAGGCCGTCGCCCGCCGCAGCCGGGCGAGGTAGTCCTTGATGACGGCGGCCTTCTTCGGGTCCTCGAGGGCGGCCGGCGCGGCCACCTGGAAGGTGAGCCCGTTGGTGACGCCCTCACCGGTGGTCAGCACGCGCCCTTGATTCGCCTGGAGGATCTGCGAGGTGTACGGGTCCCACACCGCCCAGGCGTCGACCTTGCCGGAGGTGAACGCGGCGAGCGCGTCGGCCGGCTGGAGGTACTTGACGTGGACGTCGGACAGGCTCAGCCCTGCCGCCTTCAAGGAGGCGACCAGCTGGTAGTGCGCCGACGAACCCTGGGCCACGGCGACGGATCTGCCCTTCAGCTGCGTCGTCCTGGTCAGCCGGGAGCCCTTCGGTACGAGGATCGTGTCACCCCTGGAGGTGCCGTGCCAGGCCGCCACCACGGAGATCTTCGAGCCGGCCCCGGCGGCGAAGACGGGTGGGGTGTTGCCGACGCCGCCGATGTCGACGGCGCCCGCGTTGACGGCCTCCAGCAGGGGCGGGCCGGAGGTGAACGTCGACCACTTGATCTTGTAGTTCAGGTTCTTCAGCTCACCGGCGGCGCGCAGAACGGCCTCCGAACCGCCCTTCTGGTCACCGACGTCGAGCGTGACGGACCCCTTTCCGTCGGTGCCCGAGCCGGTGCCCGTGCCGGTGTCGGCGGCCGAGTTCCCGCCGCAGGCGGAGAGCAGGAGCGTGAGGGGGAGGAGCAGGGCGGCGGGGACGAGTCGTCGCATGGCGGTTCCGTTCATGTGCGGGAGTCCAGGGGGTTCAGGCGGCTTCGGCGGCGGTGCTGACGCCGAGCCGTTCGAGCAGGCCGGCGCGGAGCGCGGCGAAGCGGGGATCGGTGATCTCGCGCGGCCGGTCGAGGTCGATGCGCTGCTCGTGCGCTATACGGCCGCCGTCCATCACCAGGACCCGGTCGGCGAGCAGCACGGCCTCCTCCACGTCGTGCGTGACCAGCAGCACCGCGCAGCCACGGCGCTGCCACACCTCCCCGACCAGTCGCTGCGCCCTGATCCGGGTGAGCGCGTCGAGGGCGCCGAACGGCTCGTCGAGCAGCAGCAGATCGGGTTCGCGCACCAGGGCGCGGGCGAGGGAGGCGCGCTGTGCCTCGCCGCCGGAGAGGGTCTTCGGCCAGGCGTCCCTGCGGTGGCCGAGGCCGACCTCGTCCAACGCCCGCTCGGCGAGGGCGCGTTCCGGCTTGCCGGGCAGACCGAGCAGCACATTGCGCCAGACCTTCTTCCAGGGCATGAGCCGGGGCGCCTGGAAGGCGACGGCCCTGCGGCGCGGGACCAGCGCGGTGCCCTGGATGTCGCGGTCGAGGCCGGCCAGGATGCGCAGCAGCGTCGACTTGCCGCAGCCGCTGCGGCCGAGCAGGGCGACGAACTCGCCCGGGGCGATGTCCAGCCGGAGGTCGTCGATGACGGTACGGCCGTCGAAGGCGCGGGTCAGTCCCTCGACATGGACGGCGTGTTCGGTCACCGGCCGGTGAACGTCGGTCGCCATTGCAGCAGCAGCCTTTCGAGGGAGCGGACGATGAAGTCGGCGAGCAGGCCGAGGAAGGCGTAGACGATCAGGCAGACGACGATCACGTCGGTGCGCAGGAAGTCCCGGGCCTGCACCATCAGGAAGCCGATGCCGGCGTCGGCGTTGACCTGCTCGGCGAAGACCAGTGCGAGCCAGGCGATGCCGAGCGAGTAGCGCAGTCCGGTGAGCGCGCCGGGCAGCGCGCCCGGCAGCACGACGTGCCGTATCAGACCCCAGCGGGAGAGCCCCAACGACTCGCCGGCCTCGATGAGTTGGGCGTCGACCCCGCGGATCCCGGCGTACACGTTGAGATAGAGCGGGAAGGTCACACCGAGCGTGATGATGGCGATCTTCGGGGCCTCGCCGATGCCGAACCAGATGATGAACAGCGGGATGAGACCGACGAACGGCACCGTCCGCAGCATCTGCACCGGCGCGTCCACCAGGTCCTCGCCGATCCGGAACAGCCCCGAGACCAGGGCGAGTCCGGTGCCGGTCACGGTCCCGAACAGCAGCCCGAACGCCACGCGCCGCAGCGAGGTCCCCATCGCCGACGGCAGCGAACCGTCGCTGACCAGATCCCAGCCGACCTGGGCGATCCGGCCCGGCGAGGCGAGCACGTCGGCGGTCAGGACGCCGGTGGCGCTGAGGAGTTGCCACAGGGCGAGGAGCAGGAGGGGGCCCGCGGTACGGCGCAGCCAGCGGGGGACGCCCAGGCGCCGGGTGGAGGCGGGGACGACGGGCTGGAGACGGAGGGAAGTGGCGTCGAGGGGCCGCACGGCGGAGGCGCCGTCGGATCGCTCTGAACCGGTGTCGCCAGACTTGGATATACCGGAAATATCCGGTTCGGGAGTGCTGGGTGGGGCATGGCTGATGCTCATGGCTGCTCCACGGAGGGGAGAACGGTACGGGGATGCGGGATCCGGCTCGCACGCCGGCCCGAGTCACGTCATGCCCGCCTCAGCGGGCAGGCCGGGACAAGGGGTGGGGCACCGGAGCCCGAAGAGGAGAGGGGAAAGGCGTCAGCGGCCGCTGCGACACGCGGCGGAGGCCACCCGCAGCAGGTCGATGTGACCGCGCGTGGTGAGCAGGGCTGAACGCAACATGCGGCAGAAAGTAGCCAGATGGCCCTGTCAGGGTCAACGGCGTCTCGTCTTGTGGACCGCCCGTCTCGCCGAACTGCACGCGCCGCAGGGTGTGAAACCCGGCGTATGGGTCAGGATGGGGGCATGCCAGAAGCCTTCACCACTCGATTGCTGCACGTCACCACCGGTTCCCGGGAACGCGTGGTGGATCTCACCACCTACTGCGAGGAGTTCCTGCGTGAGGCGGCGGCCGGCCGCGACGGTCTGCTCAGCATCTTCGTCCCGCACGCCACGGCCGGCATCGCCCTCATCGAGACGGGCGCCGGCAGCGACGACGACCTCCTCGCCGCCCTGCACACCCTGCTTCCCGCCGACGACCGCTGGCAGCACCGCCACGGCAGCCCCGGCCACGGCCGCGACCACGTCCTCCCGGCCATCGTCCCGCCCCACGCGACCCTCCCGGTGATCGGCGGCCGCCTGGAGCTGGGCACCTGGCAGTCGGTCTGCCTGGTCGACACCAACAAGGACAACCCCGACCGCAAGGTACGGCTGAGCTTCCTGGGTTGACCGGGTTCGCGCCGGTGCGGTCCCGGCTGCCTGTCGGATGCGGCCGGCCGATGCGACGGGGGTCTTGGTACGGCCGGGTCGGGGCCGCTCGCCGTGCCGAGGGCCGGCCGGGACGAGGCTCACGGTGCCCCGGACGACGGCACCAGGCCCAGCTGCTGGGCCCTCAGCACGGTGCCCAGACGGTCGCGGGTGCCCAGCTTGCGGTAGATGTTCTCGACGTGCTTGTGCACGGTGCGGATGGAGATGCCGAGGCGGCGCCCGATCGCGTCGGCGGTGAGCGCCTCGCTGAGCAGCAGCAGGACGGTCGTCTCACGGGGCGTCAGCGCGCAGTCCGCCGCCCGCTCGTCCGGCGCGGCGCCCCGGCCGAGCCGGCGCCGCCACTCCTGAAGCAGTTGCCGCTGCCGCTCGACGGCGGCCAGCAGCGGCTGCGCGCGCTGCGCCATCGCGAGATGGTCGTCGGTGAAGTCCGTGCCGGTGCGATAGACCAGGCATCCGGTGATCGGCGTGGTGCTCTCGGGGAGCGGCACGCCCAGCACATGGTCGACGCCGAGGGCCGTGTCCAGCAGCCGTGCCGTCGCGCTGTCCGGCCAGCCGCGTCCCGCGGTCCGCCGTGCGGTGACCGGCGTCCGGTCGGTGCTTCTCGCGTAGTGCTGGGCCAACGGGTAGCCCGCGCGCAGCAGGGCCAGGTCCGCTTCCCCGAGCCGCTCCAGCTCGGCGGCGACGGCGCCGGGCGCCGCACCGATCGTGCCCGTGTCCTCGCTCCAGTCGTCGAGTTTGTGGAGCACCGCCTCACCGCCGCACAGGTCCGCCAGGGCACCGGCGAGCATCGGCCACAGACGCGCGGGCTCCCGCTCGTGCAGCGCCGCCACCGCGACCGCCGTCATCCGTTCGTAAGCCCTCTCCAGCGCCACCTGTTCCTCTCCGGCTCTCTCGCGGCGGCCCTTCTTGCGCGTCCGCGTACGTACTTGTACGCATACTCTCGCGGCCCCCGGCCGGTGCACACTGCAACCCGACGGCACCGGCCCGCGGCGGACGGGAGTCCGGCGGGCCGCCGACGCGGGGGAGCGGCGGCCCGCCCGGTGCCGTAACCGTCAACCTTGCCCCCTCCCGATTGCGCGACCGGAACAGCAGGGCAGGCCACCGACAACGCCCTCCGGGTAGCCGGAGGGCGTAGGGGGAAACGATCCTTGAGGGGCGGGGGATGATCAGCTGCGGCGAGCGGCGCGCTCCTGCTTCTCCTTGTTCCGCTGCTTGATCCGCGCGGCCTCCTTGCGGACCTCGGCCTGGGTGGCGCGCTCCCTGACCAGCCACTCGGGCTGCTCCTGCTTCAGCTCCTCGATCTGCCCGGTGGTCAGCGGCTCGGTCACGCCGCCCCGCGCGAGGCCGGCGATCGACACGCCGAGCTTCGCGGCGACCACCGGACGCGGGTGGGGGCCGTTGCGCCGCAGTTCGCTCAGCCACTCCGGCGGGTTCGCCTGCAGTTCGTGCAGCTCGGCGCGTGTGACGCCGCCCTCCTGGAACGACGCGGGGGTGGCGGGGAGGTACACACCCAGCTTCTTCGCCGCGGTCGCGGGCTTCATCGTCTGGGTGCTCTGCTGCGAACTTATGAACCCTAAGGTATCGGCCGCGTGCGGGGCGGCCGACCACGGCCGGTAACCTGGCCTGGTGACAGGCTCGGAGGAATCACCGTCCTTCCGGCTCGCGTACGTACCCGGAGTGACGCCCGCCAAATGGGTGAGGATCTGGAACGAGCGCCTGCCGGACATACCGCTCACTCTCGTCCAGGTGCCCGCCGCCGAGGCACCGGGCGTGCTGCGGGCCGGGGAGGCGGACGCGGGCCTCGTACGGCTCCCCGTGGACCGTACGTTCTTCAGCGCGATCCCCCTGTACACCGAGACCACGGTGGTCGTCGTCCCCAAGGACCACCTGATCACGGCCGCGGACGAGGTGACCCTGGCCGACCTCGCCGACGAGGTGCTCTTCCATCCCCTGGACGACGTCTTCGACTGGGACGCCCCGCCCGGCGAGCCCGCCTTCGAACGCCCCGCGACGACACCGGACGCGATCGAGCTGGTGGCCGCGAACGTCGGCCTGCTGGTCGTCCCGCAGTCCCTGGCCCGCCTCTACCACCGCAGGGACCTCACCTACCGTCCGGTCACCGACGCCCCCCAGTCCGGCGTCGCCCTGTCCTGGCCGGAGCACGCCACCACCGACCTGGTGGAGGACTTCATCGGCATCGTCCGCGGCCGCACCGTCAACAGCACCCGGGGCCGTACCCAGCCGGCGGCCGAGCAGAAGCAGAAGCGTTCCGAACCGAAGGACGCCCGGCAGAAGCCGGCGCCGAAGAACGCGGGCCGCACCCCGCGCGCGCGTGCGGCCGGTGGCGGCACGCGCGGCGCGGGGTCCAAGCAGGCCCCCAAGCGGGGCAAGCCCCGCCGCAGGTCCTGAGGGCCCGGCGACATCCCTGAGGCCGGGCCCCGCCGGATCGCGCGCCCAGTGCAGGCAGCCCCCTACACGCTCTCCCGCGCCGGCTCCAGCTGCGGGCGGACCCGGCGTTCCCGCAGATCGGCGTAGGCCAGGGACAGGGCCAGCAGGATGATGGCGACGGACGTGAGCAGGCCGTACTGGAGCGCAGTGGCGGGGGCGCCGTGGTGGCCGAGGTGGGCGAAGTACACCGAGCCCACCACGGCGACGCCGGCCGCGGACCCGATGCGCTGGGCGGTCTGGAGCACGCCGCCCGCGGCGCCGCCGCGCCGGACCGGCACGAGGGACAGGGTGAGCGTGGTGTTGGGGGAGATGGTCAGTCCCGAGCCGATCCCGGCGACGAGCAGGGGAAGCGCGGCCGCCCAGGCCACGCCGCGTCCCGGCACCCAGTGCACGGCCGCGACGGCGCCGAGCATGCCGGCCGTCACCGTGCACAGCCCGGCGATGACCAGCCTGCGCCCGAAGCGCACCACCAGCCGGCCGCCGGCCGCCGCACCGAGCGCCGAGCCCGCCGCGAACGGCATGGACGACAGGCCCGCCGCGAGCGCCCCGTAGCCGAGGCCGTTCTGCAGGAACAGCGTGTAGACGAAGAACAGCGTGGTGAAGCCGCCGAAGTACACGAGGCTCAGCAGGGCGCCCAGCGAGAAGGAGCGCAGCTGGAAGAGCCGCAGATCGATCAGGGGAGCCCGTTCGCGGCGCACCTGGCGCCGCTCCCACGCCCAGAACGCGGCCAGCAGCCCGGCGCCGGCCGGAAGCAGGGCCCACTTCAGCCGGCCGTGCCACTGCTGTTCCTGCACCAGTGGCAGCATCAGGGCGAGCACGCCCGAGCCGAGGAGCAGCACGCCCGGCACGTCGAAGCACTCGCGTCTGCCCGGCGAGCCGGGGGAGCGGGGCAGCAGCCGCAGTCCCGCGCAGAACACGGCGGCCCCGAGGGGCAGGTTGACGTAGAACACCCAGCGCCAGGCCTCCGGTCCGCCGGCCGCCTCGATCAGCAGGCCGCCCGCCAGCGGGCCGACCGCCGTGGAGATGCCGATGGTGCTGCCCATCAGCCCGAACGCGCGGGCTCGCTCCGGGCCCTGGAACATCTGCTGGATCAGCGCCGACGTCTGCGGCGCGATCAGTCCCGCCGACGCCCCCTGCACCAGCCGGAACAGCACCAGCCAGCCCGCGCCGGTGGACAGCCCGCAGGCCGCCGAGGCGAGCGTGAACAGCGCGAGCCCGGTCAGGAACGTCCGGCGCCGCCCGCGCATGTCGCCGAGCCGCCCGGCCGGAACCAGGGACAGACCGAGGGTGAGGGCGTATCCGGACATCACCCACGACAGCTCGGCCGTGCTGGCGCCCAGTCCGCGCTGCACCGAGGGCAGCGCCACGTTCACGATCGACGTGTCCAGCAAGGTCATGAAGGCCGCGGTCAGACAGACGGCGAGCGCCTGCCACCGCCGGTCGTGCGGGGCCGGTCCGGCCCGGTCTGTGGTCATGGGATCACGCTAGGCAGCCACCGCGCCCGGCGCACCGCAGGAGCATCCCTGGCGTGAACGACGGCCCGCGGCCGCATGCGTGGGCGTGCGGTCAGCGGGACCGCGCGGTGGCCCGGAGCCAGGCGTACGCCGACTGGGCCGTGAACTCCGCCTGGCCGCCGCGCAGCAGCAGCGTCGCCGTGGCGAACTCGGGCGCGCCGGCCTGGGCGGCCACGTACGGGATCGCGATGCAGCGCATGCCGGCCGCGTGGGCTGCGGCCGCGCCCGGTGCCGCGTCCTCCAGCACCACGCAGTCCGCGGGGTCCGCGCCGAGTCGCCGGGCCGCCTCCAGCAGCACGTCGGGCGCGGGTTTGCCGTGCGGCACCTCCTCCGCGGACACCACCGTGGGCAGATACGCCCCGAGGCCCGTTCCCTCGAGGATCGCCTCGATCGCCTCGGGCGAGGAGCCCGACGCGACCGCCATGGGCACGCCGTCGGCCGCCAGGAGTTCCACGAGCTTGCGCATCTCCGGGTAGACCGGTGTGCGGACGCGGGCCAGTTCCAGATAGCGCCGGTTCAGCTCGGCGAGCAGGTCCTCGGCGGACACGGCCAGCCCGTAGCGTTCCTTCCAGAGCCGTGTCGCGTCCTGGTTGCCGATGCCGACGTAGGCCTCGTTGTCCGCCCAGGTGAAGTCCGGGACACCGTGCCCGGCCAGGGTCTGCCGGCTCGCCTCGTAGTAGTTGGGTTCGCTGTCCACCAGCGTGCCGTCGAGATCGAAGATGACCGAGAGGGCGCCGAGGTCGCTCATGCGGTCCAGGATGCCCGCCGTCAGGCGCGGGCCGCGCGGCCGATGGACTCCACCAGGGGCAGCAGCCGGTGCGGGACGCGCTCGCGCAGCGCCACCTCCGTGCGGGTGCGCACCACGCCCGGCAGGCTGATCAGCTTCTGGATGACGTCCTCCAGATGGGCGTTGTCCCGCCCCACCACCCGGGCGAGCAGGTCTCCGCCGCCCGTGATCGAGAACGCCTCCACGATCTCCGGTACGGCGGCCAGCGCGTCCCCGACGTCGTCCAGATGGCCCTGGGTGACCTCGATGTGCACGAACGCCAGCACCGGATGGCCGAGCGCCGCGGGGGAGAGGGTGGGACCGGTGCCGGTGATGACGCCGTCCCGTTCCATGCGGTCCAGCCGGGCCTGGAGCGTGCCGCGGGCGACGCCCAGGATGCGGGCGTACTCGCGCACGCTGGTGCGCGGCTGTTCCAGGAGCAGCCGCAGGATGCGGGTGTCGAGTTCGTCCACGGCCATGATGGACGACTGTACCAATGGCTCAGCACGCCCACGGGTGGCTGTGCCGCCCGACCTGGTCCGTTGGCCTTCCGGTGACCCCGATGATGCCCCTTGTGAATGGGCCAATGGACCAGCGATTCCGGGTTCACTTGAGCCAGTGACCCCGGTGATGCTCTCATGGACACGTCGATGGCGCTGCGGAACCCCGCGGCGCCTTTTGTGTGCGACGTACCCCGTCGTTCCACGTCGTTTCCAGGGGAGGGCATCAGTGCTGAAGAGGATGTTCGTGGCTCCGGACCCGGGGCGGGCGCGGCTGCGCTTCGCCGCGCGGGCCGTCCTCGGCATCGGCCTGGCGGTCGTCGTCTGCTACCTCGCCGGGCACTCCCTCGTCGGCGCGGTGACCGGTGGGCTCGCCGCGCTGCTCGCCCTGTTCACCGTCACCGACGCGTCCGTGCGCGGGCAGGCCGTCACCACGGCGCTGCTGCCCGTCGTGGGCCTGCCCGTGCTCGCCGCCGCGGCCGAGCTGCACACCCTGCCCGTCGTGCGTGACCTCGTCTTCCTGGCCGTCGTCGGCGCCGGGGTGTACGCGCGCCGCTGGGGCCCGCGCGGGCACAGCCTCGGCGTGTTCGCCTTCATGACCTTCTTCATGGCCCAGTTCGTGCACGCCACTCCCGCCCAGCTGCCCGAGCTGTACGCCGCCGTCGTGCTGTCCGTGCTCAGCGCCGCCGCGGTGCGCTTCGGCGTGTGGTGCTACGAGCGCCGGCTGCCCCCGGCCGTCATACCGTCCCCCACTCCCGGCTTCGTTCGGGCGGGGAAACGCCCCTCGCCCGCCGGGCGCCCGCTCGCCCGGGTGACCACGCGGCAGGCCGTCCAGGCGACCGCCGGCGCGGGCTTCGCGCTGGTCGTCGGCGAGCTGGTGTCCGGACAGCGCTGGTACTGGGCCGTGGGCGCCACATGGTGGATCTTCGTCAACACCACCTCGCGCGGCGAGACCCTGGTGCGCGGCTTCCGCCGGGTCCTCGGCACCGTGATCGGCATCGGCCTGGGCTTCCTCGTCGCCCTCCCGCTGGGCGGCGCACCGGTCCCGACCGCCCTCCTGATCGCCGTCGCCGTCTTCGGCATCTTCTACACGGCTGCCGTCTCCTACACCTGGATGATGCTCTGCGTGACGCTGCTCGCCGAACTGCTCTACGGCCTGTTCGGCGTCCTGAGCCCCGGCCTGCTCGGGCTGCGGCTCGCCGAGACCGGCGTGGGCGCGCTCGGCGCCGCGCTCGCCGTGCTGCTGGTGCTGCCGGTCACCACGCACGCCGTCACGGACGCCTGGATCGGGCGCGCCCTGCGCTGTGTGCACGCCTGCACGGCCGAGGCCGCCGCCCGGCTCGCGGGCTCCACCACGGCCGACCCGGCGCCCCGCGTCGCCGAACTGGAGCAGCTGCTCGGCCGGGTCCGGCTCGCCGTGGCCCCGCTGGTGCACCCGCTGAACCCGATGCCGGCCCGCAAGCGGCGCGCCCGCCGGGTCCTCGCCCTCCTCGACGACTGCGCCCGCGAGGTCCGCGGCCTGGTCGCGGTCGCCGCCGACCCCGTGGCCTCCCACGACGCCCGGCTTGCGGCGGCCTGCTGGCGCGTCGAGGCCGCCGTCGAGGCGCTGACCGAGGGCCGCCCGGACGCCCTCGGCAGCCCCGCCGAACCGCCGGCCGAGCCCGCACTGGTCCACCTGCACGGCCTCGAGCGGGCCCTCGCCGACCTGGCCGAGCCCCTGCGCGCGTCCGCGGGCTCGCCGCTGGTGGGGGCCTGAGCCGGTCCGGTGCGGGATCGCTCGGAAGGGATGGTCCGGGGCGGCCTCCTGGTGTGACACCGGGCCGTGCGCGGGCCCGCGGGCAAAGAACTCCGGCCACGCCAGGCCCTCTTGGTCTAGACCGTCCGTGATCGGCTGCTACCGTCGGCCCCGGACGGCCTCGACCGAGAGGGGACAGCGGTGGCACAGCACGGCAGGCCCGGCGGACGCCGGGCGTTCATCGGCTCGTTCACGGCGGCGGGCGGTCCCGGCCTGGTCACCGCGCAGGTCGCCCCCGAGGGCGGCGCGCTCCTCCTCGGCACCGCGGTGAACGACCTGCCCGACCCGTCCTACCTGGTCCTGTCGCCGGACGGACGGACGCTCTACGCGGTCAGCGAGACGGCGGAGGGCACCGTCGCCGCCTACCGGGTCGACGGCGACCGGCCGGAACTCGCCGGGCCACCCGTGCCGGTCGACGGCAGCGGACCCACCCACCTCTGCCTCTACGCCGGTCATGTGCTGACCGCCAACTACGGCTGCGGCAGCGTCACCGCCGTGCCCGTGCGCCCGGACGGTTCGCTCGCCGCCAAGCCGTCCGGGCGGCTCCAGCACACCGGATCCGGCCCGCACGACCGGCGCCAGCGCGGCCCGCACGCCCACCAGGTGCAGCCCGATCCCAGCGGCCGGTGGGCCGTCAGCGTCGACCTAGGAACGGACTCGGTACGCGTCTGCACCCTCGCGGACGGCGCCCCCAGCGTGCACCGCGAGGTCGCCGTGCGCCCCGGCTCCGGCCCCCGCCATCTGGCCTTCCACCCGGGCGGCTCCCTGGCCTACGTCGTCAACGAACTCACCCCCACCGTCACCGTGTGCCGCTGGGACGCCGAGGACGGCGCCCTGCGGCCGCTGGCGGAGGTCTCCGTGCTGCCCGCGGCACCCGCCGGCGACGCGTATCCGTCCGGGATCGTGGTCTCCCCCGACGGCCGCTTCGTGTGGACCGCGACGCGCGGCGAGGACGTCCTGTCGGTCCTCGCCGTCGAAGGCGAGACGCTCCGGCTGATCGGCACCGTGACCTGCGGCGGGCACTGGCCGCGCGCACTCGCCGAACACGACGGCTTCCTCTACGCGGCCAACGAACGCTCCGGGGACGTGACCTGGTTCGCCGTGGACCGGGCGACGGGGCTGCCCCGCTACGAAGGCTCGGTGCCCGTCACCGCGGCCTCCTGCGTCGTCTTCGGCTGAGCGCCGCGGCCCAGCACAACCGTCTCCTCCCCGGCCGGCTCACGGTGGATTCGCCGGGCAGGGCGAAGGGCCCGCTCCGGGTGGGGAGCGGGCCCTGGGTCGTACGGGGTGCCGGTGGTGCGGGTGCGGGTCAGCGGACCGGCATGCCCTGCGCCTGCTGCGGGGTGATGCCCAGCGCCGTCGTGTACTTGGCGAGGGCGAGCTTGCCGATCGCCGGGTACGCGCCGAGCGGCTCGGCGGTGGAGCAGCCCGCCTCCTCGGCGGCCGCGGCGAGCAGCGCGGGGTCGATCTCCGGACCGATCAGGTACGGCGCCAGCGCCAGCTGCTGCGAGCCCGCGGAACGCAGCTGCTCGGCGACGGAGGAGATCGAGCCCTCCTGGTCCAGGGCCGCCGCCATCACCGGCACGGCCAGGCGCGCGGCGAGCAGCATGCCGGTGATCCCGGCCGCCTGCACCGCCTCCTCGCCGCCCACGGACGCCAGGACGATGCCGTCCGCCGCGGTGGCCACGGTGAACAGGCGCGCGCGGTCGGCCCGGGCGAGGCCCGCCTCGGACAGCCGCACGTGCAGGGCCTCGGCGAGCAGCGGGTGCGGGCCGAGGACGTCGGTCAGCTCGGCGGCGACCCGGCTGTCCATCACGGACTGGCGGATCTGCCGCAGCAGGGCGCTGTCCGGACCGGCCAGCAGCGGGACCACGACGGCGACCGGGCCGTCGGGTTCCTTGACCCCTTCGACCCCGGCGGCGACGGCCTGCTCGTAACGGGCCGTGCGCTCCTCGGCCGCGCCCACGAGCACGGACCGGAGCGAGGGGTACTCGCTGTCGTCCCCGTCCAGGTAGCCGATCCGGGCGTCCAGACCGGGCAGCTCGGAGCGGGCGATGCTCACGACCTCCTCGGCGAGGGCGCGCGTGGCGGCGCTGGGCGCACCGGGCACCGCGAGGGCGAGCGCGGGCGCACCCTCGGGAGCCACCAGCGGTTCCGGTCGGCGGTGCCGTCCGGGCTGGCGGGGTCGCGGCATTCGTACAGGCAGGCCGGACGCGGGCCCAGTGGGGGTGCTCATGGCGCCGCATGTTACTGGCTTACCGGGCTACTCCGTTCGGGGAGGGTGCAGGTGAGCGGTATCCGTCCGGTTTTGTCTGATGAGGTGCGCGACCGTGACACGTGTTGCGGGCATGTGCCGGGAACATGCACCGACAAAGCCATGAGATGGGAGAACAATCCGCTTTTACGGCGATCTCGCATGCCCGGTGCCGGTGCCGGTGCCGGGCCGGAGCGCGGAGACCACCGGGCGGGCTCATCCGGCAGGGTGGGCCGCCCGGGGGCGGTTACGGCAGCCGCCAGTCCACCGGTTGCCCGCCCTGCTGGATCAGCAGGTCGTTGGCGCGGCTGAACGGGCGCGAGCCGAAGAAGCCGCGGTCGGCCGACATCGGCGACGGGTGCGCCGACTCCACCGCGGGCAGCCGGCCCAGCAGCGGACGCAGATTCCGGGCGTCCCGGCCCCACAGGATGGACACCAGCGGTTTGCCACGTGCCGCCAGGGCCCGGATCGCCTGCTCGGTGACCTCCTCCCAGCCCTTGCCGCGGTGGGCGCCGGGGCTGCGCGGAGCCGTGGTCAGCGCCCTGTTGAGCAGCAGCACCCCCTGCTCGGTCCACGGCGTGAGATCGCCGGTGGACGGCTGGGGCACCCCCAGGTCGGCGGTCAGCTCCCGGAAGATGTTGATGAGGCTGGGCGGCAGCGGGCGGACGTCGGGCGCCACCGAGAACGACAGACCGACCGCGTGCCCCGGCGTCGGATACGGGTCCTGACCGACGATCAGGACCCGTACGTCGTCGAAGGGTTGCTGGAAGGCCCGCAGGACGTTCGGTCCGGCCGGGAGGTAGGTGCGTCCCGCGGCGATCTCGGCGCGCAGGAAGTCGCCCATGCCGGCGATCCGGTCCGCTACGGGTTCGAGGGCCTTCGCCCAGCCCGCTTCGACGATTTCATGCAAGGGTCGTGGAGCCACGGCCGTCACCCTACTGCCGTACCCGGCCCGGTGATCAACCGATGGCCGAAGCCCGGCCCGGACGCCCCGGCCCCGCGCGCCTGTCCGCGCCTGTCTCAGCCGATCACCGCCGCCCGCACGCACAGCACGTCCGGCAGATGCGCGGCCAGCTGCTGCCAGCTGTCGCCGTCGTCGGCCGAGGCGAACACCTCGCCGTTGCGGTTGCCGAAGTACACGCCCGCCGGATCGGCGTCGTCGGTGCACAGGGCGTCCCGCAGCACCGTGCCGTAGTGATCCTCCTCCGGCAGGCCCTTGGACAGCGGCTCCCAGGTCCGGCCCGCGTCCGCTGTGCGGAAGACCCGGCAGCGGTGCTCGGCGGGCACCCGGTCCGCGTCGGCGTTGATCGGGAAGACGTACGCCGTGCCGCCCCGGCGCGGATGGGCGGCCACCGCGAAGCCGAACGTGGACGGCAGATCCGCGCCGATGTCCGTCCAGTGCGCGCCCGCGTCGTCGCTGCGGTACACCCCCCAGTGGTTCTGCAGGTAGAGCCGGTCGGGGTCGGCCGCGTCCCGGGCGACCTTGTGGACGCACTGGCCGAACTCCGGGTCCGGATCCGGCAGGAACACCGCGGACACACCGGAGTTGGACGGGGACCAGCTCGCGCCGCCGTCGGTGGTGCGGAACACCCCGGCCGTCGAGACGGCGACGGTCACCGCTCTCGGGTCGCGCGCGTCGGTGAGCACGGTGTGGAGTCCCTCACCGCCGCCGCCGGGCACCCAACGGGAGCGGGTCGGATGCTCCCACAGCGGCCGCACCAGCTCGAAGCTCTCCGAGCGGTACAGCGCCGCCGGTTCGGTGCCCGCGTACACCACGCCGGGCTCGGCGGCGGCCGGGTGCAGCTGCCAGACGCGCTCCAGGGAGGCGCCGGTGTCCTTGGGGAACTTGACGGCCGGCTGCGGCGGTTCGGTCCAGGTGCGGCCGAGGTCGTCGGAGTGGAAGACCGACGGTCCCCAGTGCGCGCTGTCGCCGCCCGCCAGCAGCCGCGGCCGGTCCTCGCGGGTGTCGATCGCGACCGAGTACACCGCCTGCGCGTTGAAGTAGGGGCTGTCGTCGAACTCCCAGGCTCCGCCGCCCCTGCGCCGCCCGATGAACAGGCCCTTGCGGGTGCCCACTGCCAGCAGTACCTCGGTCATGCCGATCACCTCCGGGACGCCTTCGTCCAGGTAGTCGTGAGACAGGTAGTCGTCGGTTGTCGGCCAGTCTGCACCCCGCCACTGACAGTCACCCCTGGATCGTGTGTTGCCGCAGGTCACAGCGGTGTTGTCGACGGCCGGGGAAGATCGGCGGCGGTGCGTTGGGGCATGCGCCTGCGCGAGAGGGCACGCTCGTGCGACCGTCGGGGGGACGGCTCGTCGTGAGCAGCGGAGCGGTCTCCCGCGTATGGGAGGGCGGTCCGGCCGGTCGGTGCGCTCGTGAGGAGGATGCCTTTGAAGGCGTTCCGTGGTCCGAAGGTGTGGCTGTGGCGCTGGCGGCGCAATCCGCTCAAACGCCGGGCCGACGTGGTGGAGGCCTGGGTGGTGCTCGGCGCCTGGCTGCTGACCGTCCTGGCCGGGCTCGCGGCCGGCCTCGCCGCGGACGAGTCGGTGGAGAGCGGACTCGCGCGGGAGCGGACGGACTGGCGCCCCGTCGTGGCGCACGTCGTGGAGCGGGTCCCGGGAAGCACCCCCATGCGCAGCCACGCCTCCTCCGGTGAACGGGTCTGGGCCCGGGTGCGCTGGACCGTGCCCGACGGCTCCGCCCACACCGGCCAGGTCCGGGTGGAGCCCGGCAGCAGGCCCGGCACTCCGGTCACCGTCTGGACCGACCAGCACGGCCGTCTCGTCGGCCGCCCCACCTCCGCCTCCGAGGCCACCTTCCGTGGCGTCCTGATCGGCTGCCTGGTGGGCGTGAGCGCGGCGGCCGTCCCCTTCGCCGGCGGCCTCGCCCTGCGCGGCCGCCTGGAACGCCGCCGCATGCGTGCCTGGGACACCGAGTGGGCGCGGCTCGGTCCGCAGTGGGGGCGGATGGTCTGACCACGCCTGGCAGGCCTGTTCGACCACCCCTGGGCACGCCTGGTCTGATCACGCCTGAGCGCGCCTGGTCCGACCACGCCTGGGCGCGCCGCCGAGGACGGCACCCCCGTCGGTGCCGGCCCACGTCCACGGCGGTGAGGGCGAGGGCACCGGTCCTGTCGTGGCGCAGGCCGCGCGGCACGGGACCGGGTACCCGGGACCCCCCTACACCGCCGCCAGTAGCGCCCGGCACGCGCTCAGCAGGTCCTCGTCCTCCGCTATGCCCTGGCCGCCGCCCGCGCCCGGCTGCGCCGAATGGCGGCGTGGGGCGGCGAGTTCGGCCTCCGCCAGGGGCCGTAACGGTGTGGCGGCCGGGCCCATCCCGATGAGGCAGCGGGCGATGCGGCGGCGGGTGCGCGGGTCCTCCCGCCAGGCGTCCCGGAAGACGGGCAGCACCGGCTCGGGATCGGCGTCGATGATCCAGAGCGCGCACGCGGCCGCCACCCGCTCCCGCGCGGGCCGCGACCCGTCCGCCGCGCGGCGCAGCGCGGGCAGGGCGGGTCGCGCGGCCGGACCCAGGCGGGCGAGCCGCGAGGCGGCCAGCGGCCGGCTGTCCGGGTCGCCCCGGCTCAGTTCCCGCAGCAGCACGGGGAGTACGGCCGTGGCGTCCCGCTGCGCCGACCACAGGGCGCCGGCCGCCGCGGCGGCGTGCCGGGTGTGCAGAAGGGCCCGCAGGACCGGTACGGCCTGTGCGGTGGCGCCCAGCGCCTCCAGCGCCGCGATGGCCTCGCCCGCGAAGGCGTCCCGCGGCCCCGGTCCGCCGGGCGCGTCCGACAGCAGCCGCAGTACCTCCGGGACGGCGTCCCGGTCCCCGACGGCGGCGACCGCCGTGAGCAGGGGGCCGGCGAGCCGGGCTGCGGTCGCGGAGGCCGGCGGGATCCGGGCGAGCCGCTGCCGCAGCACGGGGGCGAGCGGGGCCGCTTCGGCGCCCAGGTGCGTCAGTTCGCCCCCCAGGTCCACCGGGGCGGCCGGGCCGGCCAAGAGGTGGGCCAGGGCGGGGACCGCGCGCCGGTCGCCGCTTCTGACCAGTGCCTTGAGCGGGCCTCCCAGGGTGGGGGAGCCGCGCTCGACACGGTGCGTCCACAGGTCGGGCCGGGCCCGCACCAGGGCGTGCAGGTCGTCGGCGGCGGGTGCGGCCAGGGCGAACAGTCCCGACAGGACGGTGACCGCGGCGTCCCGCAACCAGTCCTCCTCGGCGCCCAGTTGGGCGCCGAGCAGCCGGACCGTGCCGCTGTGGTCGCCGCGCCAGCCGCGTAGCAGCGCCGCCGCCAGCCACACGCCGTGGCACCGGTCCATCGGGTCGGGGCTGGTCAGCTGGCCGCCGAGGAGCGCGCCGCGGTCGGCGACGCGGTCGCCCAGTGCGGTGTGCAGGGTGCGCAGCAGCCGGGCGCCCTCCTCGTCGGACGGGCGCAGCCGCCGTATGCGCCCGACCAGGGAGTCGGTGGCCGGCTCGCAGGTGCGGGCGCGGTGCGCGGAGCGCTCCCGCAGCAGCCGGACGGTTGTCGGCACCAGACCGGCGGGCAGCCGGGCGGGTGCGACGAGGGCGAGCTGGCCGAGCGCCGCGAGGCGCAGCCCCGGTGCGTACGGCGGCGCGCTGTGCTCGGCCAGCAGGTCCACCGCGGCGTCGGCGTGCGCGGGGTACCGGTGGGCGAACAGGGCCAGCGCCTCGGTGAGAGCGAGCAGGACCCGGTCGTCCCGCTCGGCCCGCAGCCGCTGCCGTAACAGGTCGAGGACGGGCTCGGGCCCGGTCACGAAGTGCACCAGGGCCCCGGCGGCCGCCCGGCGCACCACCGGATCCGGGTCCCCGGCCAGCCGGACGAACACCTCGCCGCCCGCACACACCGCCTCCCGCGCCCGCCCGTCCCCGTCCGCGCTGTGCGCGCCGATGCCCACCAGCAGTTCCACGATGCCGCCCCGGTCCGGCACCTCCGCGCGGGCCACGAGCGAGAGCAAAAACGGCACGCACGCGAGCGTCGAGTCGTACACCCGCCCCTGGTGGTGCAGCGCGCCGTACATCCCGTCGAGCGCGGTCGCCCGCTCGACGGTGTCCGCGGAGGCCAGTGCCCGTAACCATCCGGGCACGTCCTGCGCGCTGCCGTACCGGTGCCGCAGCGAGGCCCAGTCGACCTCGTCGATCCCCGTGAACACGTTGTCCTCCCCAGACGAGTGCCACCTGATCGCGAGTGTGCACCACGGCACTGACAACGGTCCGGAGCCGCACACTGACTGTGTGCGATCCGTCGGCTGTCACCGGCCAGGCCGGCAGCGGCCCGCCCGCGCCGGCCGGCAGGAGGACGAACGCCCGCGGGAGGGGGGTCAGTTCAGGCCGGGCAGGGCGCGCTCCAGGATCGGGCCGAGGTCCGTGCCGGCGGGCAGCGTGCCGAACGCGTGCCCCCAGTCGCCGCCCAGCCGGCTCGCGCAGAAGGCGTCCGCCACCGGGTGCGGGGCGTGCCGGACCAGCAGGGAGCCCTGGAGGGCGAGCGCCATGCGCTCCACCAGCCGCCGGGCACCCACCTGGTCCGTTTCGGCCAACTGGTCCTTGAGCGCGGCCACCGCCGCGTCCAGGCGGGCGTCCCCTCCGCGCGCGAGGGCGAGTTCGGCGAACAGGGCCTCGGCGGTGTCCGGTTCGCGACCGAGGGCGCGCAGCACGTCGAGCGCGTTGACGTTGCCCGAGCCCTCCCAGATCGACAGCAGCGGCGCCTCCCGGTAGTGCCGCGGCATGCCGGACTCCTCCACGTAGCCGTTGCCGCCCAGGCACTCCAGCGCCTCCGCGGTGAACGCCGGACCCCGCTTGGTGACCCAGTACTTGCCGACGGCGGTGGCGATCCGCCGGAAGGCCCGCTCCCCGGCGTCCCCGCGCACCGCGCGGTCGGCCGCGCCGGCCAGCCGCAGGGTGAGCGTCGTCGCCGCCTCCGACTCCAGCGCCAGGTCGGCCAGGACGTTGCGCATCAGCGGCTGCTCGATCAGCCGGGCGCCGAACGCGCTGCGGTGCCGGGCGTGGTGCCCTGCCTCCACGAGTGTCTTGCGCATCAGGGTCGCCGAGGACATCACACAGTCCAGCCGGGTGCAGTTGACCATCTCGATGATGGTCTTCACCCCCCGCCCCTCCGGTCCCACCAGCCAGGCCACGGTGTGGTCGAACTCCGGCTCCGAGGAGGCGTTGGAACGGTTGCCGAGCTTGTCCTTCAACCGCTGGATGCGGAAGGTGTTGCGGCTGCCGTCGGGCAGCACGCGCGGCACCAGGAAGCACGACAGTCCGCCCGGGGCCTGCGCGAGCACCAGGAAGACGTCGCACATCGGCGCCGACGTGAACCACTTGTGCCCGCGCAGCGTGTACACACCGGGTTCCCCGGTGGGCGTGGCGGCCGTCGTGTTCGTCCGGACGTCCGAACCGCCCTGCTTCTCGGTCATGCCCATCCCCGCGAGCAGCCCCGGCTTCTCGGCCGGCACGCGCAGCGCGGGATCGTACTCCCGGCTGGTCAGCAGCGGTTCGTAGACCTTGGCCAGGTCCGGCTGGGCGCGCAGCGCGGGTACGGCGGCGTACGTCATCGACGTCGGGCAGCCGTGACCGGCCTCGGTGTGCCCCCACACCAGTCCGCCCGCCGTGCGGGCCACATGGGCGCCGGGCCGCTCGTCCGCCCAGGGGGCGCCGGCCAGGCCCTCGGCGACCGCCGTGCGCATCAGGTGGTGCCAGCTGGGGTGGAACTCGACCTCGTCCACGCGGTGGCCGTAGCGGTCGTGGGTGCGCAGGACCGGCTCGTGCCGGTTCGCCAGCTCGCCCCACTCCTGCGCCTCTGCGCTGCCGGCGCGCGCCCCCAGCCGCCGGATGTCCTCCTCCGCCCATCCGGCGCCCTCCCGGCGCAGCCCCTCCAGCAGGGCCGGGTCGTCCGAGGCGTCGTACGGCGCCAGGGGCGGGGCCTGGTTGGTGACGTCGTGCGTGCCGTACGGCTGCTCGGGCTGCGCCCCCGAGGGCGACGGCGACGGCGACGCTGACTGTGACTGTGACTGCACGGAAATCGAGACCATGGCACCATGTTGCATCTTCGCTGCGGCCGTAGCAATACTGCAACAAGGAGGCGCACGTACAGTACGTGTCCATGCGCATGAACGACTCTTCCGAGCCGGCGCAGGCATCCCGCCAGGCACCCGAGCACCCGGACCTGCGGCCGCTGTCCGCGCGGTCGGTCGTGTTGAGCCTGCTGCTCGGCACGCACCCGGCCGAGATGCCGGTGAAGAACCTGGTCCGGATGGTGGAGCCCTTCGGCGTCGGCGGCTCGACGCTGCGGGCCGCGCTGAGCCGGATGGTGACCGCCGGGGACCTGCACCGCACCGACACCGGCTACCGGCTCAGCGACCGGCTGCTCGCCCGCCAGCGGCGCCAGGACGAGGCACTGTGCCCCGGCACGCGCGCGTGGGACGGCGACTGGGAGATGGTGGTGATCACGGTGACCGGGCGCGGCCCCGCCGAACGCGCCGAACTGCGCGCCCGGCTGACGGCCCTCCGGCTGGCCGAACTCCGCGAGGGCGTCTGGCTGCGCCCGGCCAACCTCGACCGCGCCCTGCCGGACACGCTGACCAAGGTCGCCCGGACGTACACCGCGCGCCCCGACGAGCCCCCGCACGACCTGGCCGCCCGGCTCTGGCCGCTGGACGCCTGGGCGGCCACCGCGCGGACCCTCCTCGGCCGCACCGAGGCCGCCCGCACCCCCGCGGATCGCCTCACCGCGTACGCCGCAGCCGTACGCCACCTGCTCACCGACCCCGTGCTGCCGCCCGGACTCCTGCCCGCCGACTGGCCCGGAGAGGCCCTGCGCACCGCCTACACCGGCTATCAGCGGGAGCTGACCGCGTCCGTCGCATGACCGCATCGGCACGTCGCACGACCGCCCCGGCGCCCGTGGAGACAGGGCGGCGGAGCCCGGGGCTGCCGGCGGCGGCCCCGGGCGTGCGGGGCCTACTTGTACGTGATGTCGGAGCTGGAGTACTTGCAGTAAGTCCCGTCAGGACCCGAGCCGTTGGTGGTCGGCTCCTTGCCCGTGTTGTTGCCGATGTACTTCTGGCACGGGACGATCTTCCGGCTGGAGTCGCCGACGACGGTGATGTTCCGCAGCGTCGCGCTGTCGCCGTAGTTGGTGTTGATGCCGACGAGCGCGGTGCCCTTGTAGGTCGCCTCGATGGTGTTCAGGTTGATCGTGCGCCGGTACTGCGTCTTGCAGTTGCCGCACGAGCGGACCAGCTTGCCGAAGTTCTGGACGGCGAAGTCCGACACGTTCAGGGTGCCGGCGCCGTTGAACTGGAACACCTTGTCGCTCGCCTCCTTCGCGCCGCCGCCGGAGACGGTGTATACGTTGGACGACGAGGAGCCCTTGAAGGTCGCCGCGTCCTCGCCGACGTCCTCCCACCACACGTTCTGCAGCGTGCAGCTGCCCTCGCAGTGGATACCGTCGGCGGCGGGGGCGCCGATGATGACGTTCTTCAGGACGGCGCCGGGCGCCAGGTCCAGGATCGGGTCCTGGTCCTCGCTCTGGCCGCCGGTGCCCAGGTCGCCGCTGCCGTACAGCCGCTTCATCCCGTAGTCCTTGGTGCCGGACAGCGAGATGGTCTTGGTCACCGCCTGGCTGCCGTTGGCGGACGGCCAGGCGGCCGCGCCGGCTGGGCTGCTGCTTGCCATGATCATGCCAAGCGTGAGACCGAGGGCGGCCAGTCCGCCCAGTAAGGCGCGTTCGGCGGGTGCGGATGCTCGTGAAGTCATGTCCCGGATGCCTTCCTTCGAGTGGTGGGGGGTTGCTCTTCGGGCTCGCCCATGTGAACGGCGTACGTGTCGTGGAACGCCTTTCGCGCATGAGGTGCAGACCAAGCCGGAGAGCCGGATGTCTTGGTCACGCTGATGAACGGACCGTAGGCGGTAAGCGCTTTCTGGTCAACGGGTGCGGCGGGAACTCCCGTGGGATGCGCGCGGCGGCGGAAGAGTGCTGTGGGAGCGCTTCCATGATGAGCGTGTCCATGCCACGATGTCGGCCGTGAAGCAGCCCCCGCCGCCCACCAGGGCCTCCCTCGTCACCGTCCTCAGCGTCTGCGTCCTCGTCCTCGCCGTCGTCGTCGCGGGCTCGGCGCTCACCGCACTCCTCGACCGGCCCGGCACCGCCGCAACCCGGCCGGGACAGGGCCGGCGTCCACTGGGTGGACTCATGGACCGGCATGCCCCAGCTCACCGAGCCGGGCAACCTGCCGCCCGCGCCGTACACCGGGGACACGTCGGTGCTCGTCGACACCACCCTGCGGCAGACCGTGCGGGTCACCGCCGGAGGCCACCGCATCCGGCTGCGCTTCTCCAACGCCTACGGCGACACCCCGCTGCCGCTCACCGCCGTGACCGTCGCGCTGCCCCTGGGCGGGAAGGCCGGGGCGAGCGCGGTCGAGCCGGGGACCCTGCGCAGGGTCACCTTCTCCGGCCGTGCCTTCGCGACCGTGCCCGTCGGCGCCGAGATCGTCTCCGACGACCTCGCCTTCGACCTGCGCCCGGGAGCCGAGCTGACGGTGACGGCGTACACCGCGCGCGGCCAGGCGTCGCTCGCGCTCACCTCCCACCCCGGCTCGCGCACCACGTCGTACCTCGTGCACGGCGACCACACGGACGATCCCGACCTCACGGGTGCGACCGCCGTCGACCACTGGTACCTGCTCAGCGACGTCGAGGTGGCGGCGCCCTCCCGGACCCGCGCGGTGGCCGTCGTCGGCGACTCGCTCACCGACGGGCGCGGCTCCACGACCAACGGCAACGACCGCTGGCCCGACCAGTTCTTCGACCGCCTGCGCAGCCGCGCGGACAGCGCGGACATCGCCGTCCTCAACCAGGCCGCCGGCGGCAACCGCGTCCTCAACGACGGGCTCGGCCCCAACGTCCTGGCCCGCCTCGACCGCGACGTCCTCTCCCGCAGCGGGGTCGCCTGGCTGATCCTGTTCGAGGGCGTCAACGACATCGGCACCGCCGAGGCCACGCCCGAGGCCCAGCACACCGTCACCGACGACCTGATCGCCGCCTACCGGCAGATCGTCGTGCGCGCGCACGCCCAGGGCATCCGGGTCTACGCCGCCACCCTCACGCCGTTCGGCGGCAACACGATGTACGACGACCCGGCGGGGGAGCGGGAGGCCTCCCGGCAGCGTGTCAACGCCTGGATCCGCACTCCCGGCCACTTCGACGCGGTGATCGACTTCGACCGCGCGGTCCGCGACCCCTCGGCGCCGGACCGGCTGCAGGCCGCCCTCCAGGCCGGGGACTGGCTGCATCTCGACCCCGAGGGGTACCGGGTCCTCGCGGCGGCGGTGCCCGAGGGGCTGTTCCGGGGCGGTAGCTGAGCGATCGCTGAGGGATCGTGGGCGCGGACCCGTACGGGTGGTGGCCGGTGACCGTGCGGTGCGGGTGGCGCGGAGGCGGTGCGGGGGGTTCCCTTGGAGTGGGAGGTCCGCGGGCTGAAACCGGGGATGACCTGCGCGATGGCGGGCACTCGGTGGGGCACGCGAGGAGATCTCACCCGAGGAGAGTCATGGCTGAGCAGAAGTCGTCGTCGGCCCTCACGGCGCCCCTGCGCGGCGCGGCCTCGGTCCTGCGCAGGGTGCCCGGCGCCGGAACGGTGGGCAGGGCGGCGGAGGGAACCCTGGACAAGATCGGCGCGGTCTCGCCGCGCGGCCGCCGCATCGCGGTGTACGCGGGGGCCGGAGTGCTCGGAGCGGCGGGCGTGGTGGAGTGGCCCGTGGCCCTGACCGGCGCGGCCGTGGCCTGGCTCACCCAGCCCCGGCCCGCACAGCCGCCGACCGGCGGGACCGAGGCCGGTCAGCAGCCGGAGGCCGCCCACGACCTCGGCACCGCGGCCCTGAGGTCGGGCCACGGCGGCGCGGGGACGGAGACGGCTGCCGGCACCGCCGGTGGAAGCCGCACGTCCGGAACCGCGGGCGGCGCCAGGGCACGCGGGGGCGGCCATAGGCCCGCGAGCAGCGGGGCAGCGGGTACGGCCGCGCCGTCCTCGGGCGGCACCGCCGACGCTTCTGGAAGTACGACCGCCGGAGCCGCGCGCCCGGCCGAGACCTCGGCCGGCAAGCCGTCCAGCGGGCCGCTCGGTCCGACGGCACGGCCCGACCGCACCACGCTCTGAGGAGGGCCATGGGGATCGGACTGCTGACGGTGCCCTCCGCGGCCGCACGGCTGCTGCCCGCCGCGCCGCGGCTGCTGGCGCCGGCGGTCGGGATGGCCGCCGGCGCCGCCGCGGGAACGGCGCGTGCCGGCGTGCGCGGCGCGGACACCGCCGTACGGGTGGCACGGGTCGCGCGCAACGCGCTGCCCGGCGCCGGTGGCCACTGGCGGGCCGGCGCCCGCGCCCATCTGGCCCTGCGGCCGGTGGAGCGGGAACAGGTGCGGCGTGCGGGCGGCACGGCGCACCTCGCCCGCCGGGTGGCCGAGGCGCTCGCCGAGCGGCCCGACGTGCTCGTCGCCTACTGGGACCAAGGGCTCGCGCGCCTGGTGGTCACCGCGACCGGCGACGAGGCCGCCGACGAGGTCCTGAGCCACGCCGCCGACCTGGCCGAGCGGCACGGCCTCGTGCTGTCCGGCGGCGACGTGGAGGAGACCACCCATCCCGCCGACCCGGCCGGGGTGCGCGCGGCCGCGGCCGCGCTCGCCGCCGACGCCGCGGGCATCGGCGTGGCGGTCACCGCGTACGCGCTGCGGCTGCCGCCCACCCCCCGCGTCGCGACCGCGGCGGTGACGCTGCTGCGGGAGAACCCGCGCTTTCGCTCCTGGCTGCGCGGCCTGCTCGGGGACACCGGCATGGACCTCGTCCTGGCCTGTGCGAACGCAGCGGTCCACGGCGCCGGGCAGACCCCGACCTCGCTGGTGCTCGACGGCGCGCTGCGGGCCTGCCAGGTGGCCGAGACGGTGGCCCGCGCGGCCGCCTTCGACTCGGTGCACGACCAGCTGTGCGCGCCCGGCCGCATCAGCCTTCCGGCAGACGGCGCCCCCCGGCCGCCGCTGCGGGAGTCGCCGGCGCAGGAGTACGCCGAACACGCCTCCGCGGGCAGTGTGCTGGGCGCGGCGGCCACCCTGCTCGTCAAGCACAACGGCGCCGAGGCGGCCGAAGCGGTGCTCGCCGGCTCGCCGAAGGCCGCCCGCTACGGCCCCGCCGCCTTCCACGCGCTGCTCAGCACCGCCCTCGCCCGCACCGGCGTCCTCGTCCGCGACCCCGACCGGCTGCGCCGGCTGGAGATGGTCGGCACGATCGTCCTGGACGCCGACGTGCTGCGCACCGACGAGGGCGAGCCGGACCCGTGGGCCGAACCGGTGCTGGACGCGGCGCGCCGGGCCGGCCTGCGGGTGGTACTGGTGGAAGACCCCGCCCTGGAGGACTTCGTCGGCCTCGCCGACCAGGTCGTGGACGCGCGCCGGCCCCTGGACGACGTGGTGTACCAGGCACGCGGCGACGGAGGCGGGGTGCTCACCGTCGCCCGGGTGTGCTCGGCGGACGACCACGACGTGCTGGCCGGACTGCGCGCGGCCGACATCGCCGTCGCCCTCACCGACCAGGAGGGCGCCGTCGTGTGGGGCGCGGATCTCCTCGCCCTGCACGGACTGCCCGACGTGTGGCGGGTGCTCACCGCGATCCCGGCCGCCCGCACGGTCAGCGGGCACGCCCAGATCCTGGCCCGTTCCGGCGCCGCGCTGTCCGGACTCCTCGTCGCCGTGGGCGAGTCCGGCGGCGGACGGGGACGGTTCGCCGCGCTGCCGGGACTGCGGCACGCCCCGGTCGACGCCGCCGCCGTGTCGGCCCTGCTGTCCGGGGCGCGTGCCGCGTTCGGCGTGGCGACGGCCCGGCCCCCGCACCCGCGGCCGCGCGTGCACTGGCACGAGCTGGCGCCCGAGCAGGCGCGGGAGCGGCTTGAGCACGAACCGGCCGAGGAACACGGCGCGTTCGACGAACTGACCGCCCGCGTGCGCAAGACCGCCGCCGGTGCCGTCCGGCACCCGGCCGCCGCGCCGCTGCGCTGGACCTACCGGCTGGGCCGGGCCGTGCGCGGTGAACTCCACGACCCGCTCACCCCGGTCCTGGCGGTCGGCTCGGCGGCGTCGGCGATCCTCGGCTCGGTCGTGGACGCCCTGCTCGTCGTCGGCGCACTGGACCTGAACGCCCTGGTCGGCGGCATCCAGCGGCTGCGCGCCGAGCGGGCGCTGTCCGGGCTGCTCGCGGAGCAGCAGCAGAAGGCGCGGCTGGTCCCGCCGCAGGACGAGGCGCCGGCCGGCGGCACCCGGACCGTGGAGGCGGGCACCCTGCACCCGGGCGACGTGATCCAGCTGAAGGCGGACGACGTGGTGCCCGCCGACGCCCGGCTGCTGTGGCAGGAGGGCCTGGAGGTCGACGAGTCCGCCCTGACCGGCGAGTCGCTGCCGGTGGAGAAGCAGACCGACCCGACCCCGCACGCCCAGGTCGCCGACCGGCGCTGCATGGTCTTCGAGGGGACGACCGTCGTGGCGGGCCAGGCCCGCGCCGTGGTCGTCGAGACCGGTGAGCACACGGAGGCCGCCCGCGCCGTCCACCTCGCCGCCCGGACACCCCCGGCCGGCGGTGTCCAGGCCCGGCTGCAGGAACTCACCCGCAAGGCGATGCCGTTGACGCTCGCGGGCGGCGCCGCGGTGACGGGTCTGGCGCTGCTGCGCGGCACCCCCATCCGGGAGGCGGTCAGCGGTGGGGTGGCGGTGGCCGTGGCCGCCGTACCGGAGGGCCTGCCGCTCGTGGCCACGGTCGCGCAGCTGGCGGCCGCCCGGCGGCTGAGCCGCGACGGCGTCCTCGTGCGCACCCCGCGCACCCTCGAGGCGCTTGGCCGCATGGACACGTTCTGCTTCGACAAGACCGGCACGCTCACCGAGAACCGGCTGCGCCTGGTGCGCACCTCCGACGCCGACGGCACGGTCCACACGGTGGACGATCCCGGGTCCGCCGGCACCGTCCGGGCCGCCGCCCGCGCCTGCCCGCGCATCAACGGCGGCACCGAGCAGCCCGTGCACGCCACCGACGAGGCCGTGCTGGACGCGGCCGGCCCCGACCCGGACTGGACGCAGCTCGCGGGCCTGCCGTTCGAGGCGGCACGCGGATACGCCGCCGCCGTGGGCCGCGGCGGGGACGGCACCCTGGTGCTGGTGGTCAAGGGCGCACCTGAGACCGTGCTGCCCGCGTGCTCCGGCCTGCCCGAGCACGCCTCCGAGTCGGCACGGGCGCTGGCGGGCGAGGGCCTGAGGGTGCTGGCGGTGGCCGAACGGCGGCTCGGCGCGGACGAGGAACCGGCCGATGTTCTCGAACAGCCGCTGCAGGAGCTGGAGTTCACCGGACTGCTCGCCCTGTCCGACGTACCGCGCGAGACCTCCACGGCGCTGGTGGAGGGCCTGCTGGAGGAAGGGGTACGGCCGGTCATGCTCACCGGCGACCATCCGCAGACCGCGCGGGCCATCGCCGCCGAGCTGGGCTGGCCCGAGGACACCGTGGTGGTCACCGGGGACGAGCTGGCCGCGGCGGACCGGGCGGCCAGGGCCCGCATGCTGCGGGACGCCGGTGTGGTGGCGCGGGTGGCACCGGAGCAGAAGCTGCAGGTCGTGGAGGCATTGCGGGACGCCGGCCGGGTCGTCGGCATGGTCGGCGACGGCGCCAACGACGCCGCGGCGATCCGTGCCGCCGACATCGGCGTCGGGATCAACGCGCGCGGTTCGGCCGCCGCCCGCAACGCCGCCGACATCGTCCTCACCGACGACGACCTCACGGTCCTGATCGACGCGGTCGGCGAGGGCCGGGCGCTGTGGCACAGCGTGGCCGATGCCATCGCCATCCTGATCGGCGGAAACGCGGGTGAGGTCGGCTTCGGGATGCTCGGCACGCTGCTGTCCGGCCGGGCGCCGCTGTCCACCCGGCAGATGCTCATGGTGAACCTCTTCACCGACCTGTTCCCTTCGATGGCGGTCGCGGTCACCGAGCGGGCGGAGGAGGCCGGCATGCTGCGGGCCCGCGGCGGCCGCGCCGGGGACGAGGAGCACGGAACGGCCGGCGCCCGCAGCGGGTCCCCGGAGGACGCCTCCGCCGTGCTCGGCGCGCCCCTGCTGCGGCAGATCCGGCACCGGGCGCTCACCACCTGCCTGGGCGCGGTGACGGCCTGGCTGTTCGGCCGCTTCACCCCCGGCACCGCGCGCCGCTCCAGCACGATGGCGCTGTGCGGGGTGGTCGGCACCCAGCTGGTGCAGACCTGGCTGGACCGGCGCGACAGCCACCTGGTGCAGATCACCTGCCTGGGTTCCGCGGCGGCCCTGGTCGCGGCCGTGCAGACCCCGGTCGTCAGCCAGGCCGTCGGCTGCACCCCGCTCGGCCCGGTCGCCTGGACCGGGGTCGTCGCGGCGATCGCCCTCGCGCTGGCCGGCCAGCGGGCGCTCCCCCGCCTGGAAAAGACGATCACCCGACTGCTGCCGACCTGAGCCGGCCCCGGCTGCGCGCCGGTCCTGGCTGGGCGGGGTCGGATCGAGCGGGGTGGCGCCGGTCTTCCGGCCGGGCTCGGACCGAGGTGGGTGGTGCTGGTCCTGTTCAGCCGGGATGAGACCGAAGGGGTGGTGCCGGTCCTGCCCTGCCGGGATCCGGCCCAGCGGGTGCCCGGTCCTGGCCGACCGGTGTCAGGCCGCGAGGGGTGGCGCGCCTCCTGCCCTGGCGGGATCGGACCGGGGGGTGGCGCTCGTCCTGCCCTCCCAGGACCGGACCGAGCGGGTGCCCGGTCCTGGCCGACCGGTGTCAGGCCGCGAGGGGTGGCGCGCCTCCTGCCCGGCCGAGACCAGACCCAGCGGGGGCGCCCCCCACCCTGCCGGGACCAGACCCAGCGCGTGGTCCCCGGTCCCGCCCTGCCGGGTGGAGCCCAGGGGGGTGGCACCCCTCTGGCCGTCGCCTCAACTTCAGCGGGTGGCGCCTCCCGCCGCGCCGTCCTCAGGCCCAGCGGGTGGCGCCCCCGTCCCGCACGCCTCAGACCGAGCGGTGGTACGGGTCCGGCACGCGGACCTCGCCGCCCAGTTCGCGGGCGGCGTGCCGGGCCCAAGAGGGGTTGCGCAGCAGCTCGCGGCCCAGCAGGACGGCGTCGGCCTCTCCGTTCGTCACGATCTTCTCCGCCTGCCCGGCCTCGGTGATCAGGCCCACCGCGGCGACGCGCAGCGGGCTCGCGGCCTTCACCCGGGCGGCGAACGGCACCTGGTAGCCGGGCCCGGTCGGAATGGTCACGCCGGAGGCGTTGCCGCCGGTGGAGACGTCGAGCAGGTCGACGCCGTGCGCGTGCAGGTCGTGGGCGAAGCGGACCGTGTCCTCGGCGGTCCAGCCGCCGGTCTCGAGCCAGTCGGTGGCCGAGATGCGGAAGAACACAGGCTTCTCCCCGGGGCACACCTCCCGTACCGCGTCCACGACCTCCAGGGCGAACCGCGTGCGGTTCTCGTACGAGCCGCCGTAGGCGTCGGTGCGGTGGTTGGAGTGCGGGGAGAGGAACTCGTTGATCAGATAGCCGTGGGCGCCGTGGATCTCGACGACCTCGAAGCCGGCGGCGAGCGCTCGGCGGGCCGCGGCGGAGAACTGACCGACGACCTCCCGGATCTGTTCCACCGTCAGCTCGGCGGGCACGGGGTGGCGCTCGTCGAAGGGCAGCGCGCTCGGTGCGACCGGCTGCCAGCCGCCCGCCTCGGGGCCGAGTGGCGCGCCGCCCTTCCAGGGCCGGTCGGTGGACGCCTTGCGGCCGGCGTGGGCGAGCTGGACGCCCGGCACCGTGCCCTGCGCGCTGAGGAAGCCGGTGATCCGGCGGAAGGCCTCCACCTGCGTGTCGTTCCACAGGCCGAGGTCGTACGGGGAGATCCGGCCCTCCGGCGCGACCGCGGTGGCCTCCACGACGATCAGGCCGGTGCCGCCCGTGGCCCGTGCGCCGTAGTGCGCGAAGTGCCAGTCGCCGGGGGCGCCCGCGAGCGGCCCCTCTGGCGCTGCCGAGTACTGGCACATCGGGGGCATCCACACCCGGTTCGGGATGGTCACTTCGCGCAGGGTGATGCTTTCGAAGAGGGCGCTCACGTCAGACTCCGTTCGTCACGGGACCGTGGTCGACTCGTACGATAAACCTCGTATTACGATGGGTGTCAAACTACGATGACTCTCGTACGATGCCGTTGACCGAGGAGTTCCGCGACGAAGGGGCAGCCGCCGTGACCGAGACCGCCGCCGCCGGCCGCGCGCTGCCGCACCCGGAGCCCGACGAGATCCGCCTCGAGGGCGTGCTGCACGCGCTCTCCGACCCGATGCGGCTGCGGATCGTACGCGAACTCGCGGCCCGCGACGCCGAGTTGACCTGCTCGCAGTTCGACCTGCCGGTGACCAAGTCCACCTCCACGCACCACTTCCGGGTGCTGCGGGAAAGCGGGGTCATCCGGCAGGTCTACCGGGGCACGGCCAAGATGAACGTGCTGCGCAGGGACGACCTAGATGATCTCTTCCCGGGGCTGCTCGCCAGCCTCCTCGCCGCCGCGGACCGGCAGTCCGTCCGCCTCGGCGGCGACGGCTGAACCAGCCCTGCGGGGAAGGTGGTTGAAGAGCAGGTTCAGGACGATCGCGGACAGGCAGCCCGCGCTGATCCCGCTGTTCATCACCGTCTGGAACCAGTCCGGGAACTTCTCGTAGACCGTCGGCACCCCCACCGGCAGCATGCCGACGGCCACCGACACCGCCACCACCGTCAGATTCTGGGTGCCCGTGAAGTCGACCCGGGCCAGCGTCCGCAGCCCGCTCGCCGCGACCGTGCCGAACATCACCAGCCCGGCCCCGCCCAGCACCGGCGCCGGGATCGCCGCGACCACCGCGCCCAGCTTGGGCAGCAGACCGAGCAGCACCAGGATCCCGCCCGCCGCCGCGACCACCCAGCGGCTGCGCACCCGGGTCAGCCCGACCAGTCCCACGTTCTGCGCGAACGCCGTGTACGGGAAGGTGTTGAACACGCCGCCCAGCACCGTGGAGAGACCGTCCGCGCGCAGCCCGTCGGCGAGCGAGCGCGCTGTCGCCCTCCGCCCGGTCAGCTCACCCACCGCCATGAGGTCGCCGGCCGTCTCCGTCATGGTCACCAGAGCCACCACCAGCATGGACACGATCGCGGAGGCCTTGAAGGCCGGCACCCCGAAGTGGAACGGCGTGCTGACGCCCACCCAGTGGGCGTCGGAGACCCCGCCGAAGTCGGTGAACCCGAACGGCACCGCGACCGCCAGGCCCACCGCGATCCCGATCAGCACGGCGACCCGGCCGAGCGCGGGCGGCGCGAACCGCTGCACGGCCAGCACCACCGCCAGCACGAACGCCGCCAGCGCCAGGTTCCTCGGCTCCCCGAAGTCCTTCGCACCGGCGCCGCCCGCCGCCCAGTTGCCCGCCACCGGCAGCAGCGAGACCCCGATGACCAGGATCACCGTGCCGGTCACCAGCGGCGGGAAGAACCGCAGCAGCCTGCCGAAGACCGGAGCGAGCAGCATGATGGCCAGACCCGCGACGATCACCGAACCGTAGATCGCGGGCAGCCCGCCGCCCGTCGTCCCGATGAGCACCATCGGCGAGACGGCCGCGAACGTACAGCCCTGCATGATCGGCAGCCGGACCCCGAACCGCCAGAAGCCGACGCACTGGATCAGCGTGGCGACCCCGCACACCAGCAGGTCGGCGGTGATCAGGTACGCCAGATCGGCCGGCGAGAGCTTCATCGCGGCGCCCACGATCAGCGGGACGGCGACGGCGCCCGCGTACATCGCGAGCACGTGCTGCAGTCCGAGGGCCGCCAACTGCCGTACCGGCGGTATCTCGTCGACGGGGTGGACGTCTGTGGTGGCCATGGGCACTCCAACCGTGCGCGGGCGGGGGGTGGCATCCGAACAGGACGAGACCGTAGGCGTCTTGCACAGTTTGTTGATTTCCGGACCGTTGCCGGTGTGTGTCATGCCCACCCGGCACCGACGGAACCCCCGGTCACCGGACTACCGGGACCCGGTCACCCGGACTACCCCGACCCTGCCGCCTGGCTACCGCGCCCCGGCCGCCCTGAGCAGCGCGTCCCAGTCGGCCAGCTTCACCACGCTCCGCCCCAGCCGTGCGCCCAGCGCCGCCTCGGCCCGCTCGATCGCCAGCCACCCCGACCACGGCACCGGTTCGATCCCGGCCGCCCGCAGCGCCGCCACCGGGTCCTCGGGCACGTTCCGGCGCGTCAGCGCCGGCGCGTCCGCCAGCAGGGAGGCCGCCGTCTCCTTGGCGCAGGGCCGGTTGGTGCCGATGACACCGGTCGGGCCGCGCTTGATCCAGCCGGCGACGTACTCACCGGGAGAGGGAGCGCCGTCGCGTACGACACGCCCGGCCGTGTTCGGCACCGTGCCGCTCGGCGCGTCGAAGGGCAGCCCGTCCAGCGGCACCCCGCGATAGCCGACCGAGCGCAGCACCAACTGGGCCGGCACCTCCTCGAACCGGCCCGTGCCCGTCACCCCGCCCCGGCCGTCCGGCGCCGTCCGCTCGAAACGCACCGCGCCCACCCGGCCCCGCTCGGCGAGCAGTTCTACCGGGCGCAGGAAGAACCGCAGCCGGATGCGGCGGGCGGCACCCGACGAGGGCCGGCCGGCCCAGCCGCGCAGCACCTCCAGATTGCGCCGCTGCACGGTGGGCAGCGCGGCGGCATCGGCCGGATCCAGCGCCAGGTCGCCCGGATCGACGGTGACCCGGGTTCCGGGCAGCCCGCCCAGCTCGCGCAGCTCCTTGGTGGTGAAGCGGGCCTGGGCGGGGCCGCGCCGGCCCACCATCTGCACCTCGGTGACCCCGCTCGCCGCCAGGGCGTCCAGCGCCCCCTGCGGAATGTCCGTCGGCCGCAGCTCCTCCGCGCCCCGCACCAGCATCCGCGTGACGTCGACCGCCACGTTGCCCACGCCGATGACGACGGCCGCGCGCACCCCGCGCAGGAAACCGGCGTCGGCCGCGTCCGGGTGCGCGCTGTACCAGGCCACGAAGTCGGTCGCCGACCAGCTGCCCGGCAGCTCCTCGCCCGGGATCCCGAGGTGCCGGTCGGTGGCGGCGCCCACGCAGTACACCACCGCGTGGTACAGCTCCCGGAGCCGCTCCACCGGCAGCCCGCCGGGGCCGCCCACCCGGACCCCGCCGAGGAACCGCACCCGCTCGTGCTCCAGCACCGACCGGAGACTGCCCTGCAGCGACTTGATCTTCTCGTGGTCCGGGGCGACGCCGTACCGGACCAGGCCGTACGGGCACGGCAGCCGGTCCAGGACGTCCACGCGCACCTCGGGATCCAGCTGGACCAGCGTCTGGGCGGTGTAACACCCGCTCGGTCCCGAGCCGACGACGGCGATACGCAGCACAGCGGGACTCCTCGGCCGAAGGGGGAAGGAGGGAGAGCGTGCGAACGGCTCCAGCATCGCATCCCCCGGCCCGTCACGGCAGGGTCCGGCGGGGTGACGCCGACGCGTGTCCCATCGTTCGGACGTGATCGCGCCATTACGTTGCGTGTGTGCCAGAAGCGTCCTTTCTTCATCTTTCCGACCGGAACACGGCGGACGGCGCGGTCTCCGTGTGGCCCGCGTGGAAGGTGCGGCAGCACGGCGACGAGCCGGAGCGCGGCGACGTCACGTCCTGGTTCCAGGTACGGCTGGCCTTCCCGGACGGCGCGCGCGTCGACGCCCTGGCCGTGCTGCACGAGGGACGTGTGTCCATCGAGGACGTGCGGGCCGAGCCGGCCCTGTCCCTGGCCGACCTCGCCGTGCTCGCGGACTGGATCGAGGGCCCGCTGTTCGCGTCGTGCGGGGTGGAGCGGCCGGAACCCGGCGCGGGGGAGCGGCCGTACGACGCCGACGCCGACGCAGGCGCAGGCGCAGGCGCAGGAGACGCGGCGGGCGAGGGCGGGGAGGGCGGCGGCCGGCGGCCGGAGGACGGGGACGGACCGGAAGCCGGTGACGAGGCCCGCGAGGCGGGGGAGGGCGGAGAGGGCGACGTGCTGTGCGCGGGACCGCAGCACGCGCGGCCGGTCCGGTTGCGTGGCGTCGAGGGCAGCCGGCGGGTCGCGCAGGAGTACCGCGCCGCCCAGGAGGCGGGCGCCGACCCGGTGCTCGCCGTGATGAACGCGACCGGACGCAGCCGTCGGCGCTCCCTCCGGCTGATCGCCCAGGCCCGGGACGCAGGCTTCCTGACACCCCGTCACGTACGCCGCGACTGACGCGGGCCGTCTCCGCGGCGGGCCCGGACGCGCCCGGTGTGCTCCTGCGTCCTCAGGGGCTGCTCGGGCGCTCCTCTGTGGCGAAGAACCGGGACAGATCCCGCTTCCGGGACCCCTCGTCCGTCTCCTTCTCCGGCGGCAGTCCCGACTCCCGGTCGAGCCCGTACCGCTGGAACAGCTCGGCTCGCAGCGCGGGAACGGGCATCGGCACCCCCGGCACCAGCGCGGCGTACACCGCGCCCATCAGCAGGGCCCGCAGCATCGGATAGTCGGCGGCGACGTCCTGCGAGCCGCACCGGGCGACCGTGTCGCTCAGCAGCTCCGACAGCCGGCGCTGCTCCGGGCACTGCACGAAGCCCTCCGCCTGCAGCAGCCCCGCCATGTGCTGGCGCATCAGCACCGGCCGGTCGCGGGCGAGGCCCAGGATCGCGTCGATGGCCCGTGCCAGCCGCTCCCGGCCGTCGTCGGTGCGCGGCTCCCGCTCCAGCGCCTCCTCCAGCGTGCGGTGCATCAGCCGGTGCACGGCGGACTGCACCAGCTGGCGCTTGCCGGGGAAGTAGTACGACACCAGTCCGCGCGCCGAACCGGCACGGTCCGCGATGTCGCCCAGGGTGGTGGCCTCGAATCCGTGCTCGTCGACCAGCTCCACGGCGGCCTGCAGCAGCCGCTCCCGGGAACGCCGCCGCAACTCTTCATTGACCGAGGCGCTGCGCGGGGACATCCTGTAACTCCTGCGTTGACTGGCTGCCAGCCAACTATACTCAACGCGGTGGGCACCGCCATGCGCGGGCCCTGTCCAGGGCTGCCGTCCGTCTGGGGCGACGCGGGGGATCGTCTCAGGCGGGCGGCTGACGGACCGGGCGCGACGGACAGTGGGGCATGGACGGGCCTCAGCCCACCAGATCCAGCACCGGCAGCAGCGCGTCGGGGCGGTCCGTCACCGGCAGGTGGTCGACGAAGTGCACCCGGCAGCCGAGCGCCGCCGCTCCGCCGTCGGCCTCCTTGCTGTCGCCCACCATCACCGTGTCGCGCGGATCCGCGCCGAGCGCCGCGCAGGCGACCGAGAACAGCCGCGGATCCGGCTTCTGCACGCCGTGCTCGTACGACAGCACATACGTGTCCACGTACCGGTCGAGCCCGTGCTCGCGGAACACCGGGCGCAGGTCCCAGCCGATGTTGCTGACCACGCCGACGGCGATGCCGCGCTCGCGCAGCGTGCGCAGCACCTCCTCGGCGTCGGGGTAGGGCGCCCAGGCGGCCGGGGTCCTGTGCCGCTCGTACAGCGCGTCGTGCAGCCCGGGGTCGGGCAGCGGCACCCGCCGGGACAGGCCCGTGTACGCCGCCCGGTGCAGCTCCGCGCTCTTGTCCCGCACCGCCCAGAGCCCGGCCAGGTCCGCCGGCACCTCCACCGGTGACGCACCGCCCGGCAGCGCACCGGCCGTCTCCAGCTCCCTCGCCCTGGCCTTCAGCTCGGGCTCGGGCAGGGTGTGCCCCGTCTCGGCCAGTACCGCCCGCAGCCAGGACTCGGTGGACTCGACGCGGAACAGCGTCCCGGAGAAGTCGAACAACACGGCAGTCATGCGCCCGACCCTATCCGCGCCGCTGACATGGCCCGCTCATCCTTATCCGGTCACATGGTGAGCAGCATGGCCACCATGCCGATCCCCATCGACAGCCGGCAGGCACGCGCCAGCTCCGGCCGGTCGCCCCAGCCGAGCGGCCTTCCGCCCGGTTCTGGCCGGCCGCGAGCCCCGGCCGCCGGTTCAGGACCGGTCGCCGGGACCAGCCGGGCGCCGGTGAGCAGCACGTACCCGGTGAAGTACAGCAGCAGCGCGCCGGTCAGCAGCGGCAGGCCGGAGCCGCCGTGCGTGTGGTGCGCGCCGGGCGGGGCCGCCGCCATCGCCACCGACACGTAGACCATGGCCCCCGTGCCCACCAGGTGGTGCAGATGGTGCGGCGCGGCGCGCGCGGCCCACAGCGCGCGCAGCGCCGCCGCACCGAACACGGCCGCGTAGAGCGGCCACGCCCATCGCGGCGGCGTGAACACCGCCGCCGGCACGGCCATCACGGCCATGCCGAAGCCCATGAGGGCCTCGCCGCCCGCGGCCCGGCGCTGCTCCTCGACGCCGCTGCGCATCCGCAGCAGGCAGTACGTCCCCGTCGCCGCGCACAGGGCGACCAGCAGCCACGCTGCCGACACCGGTCCGGGCACGCGCACCTCCCCGTTCGACGGTCGGTCGAGGGATGCGATGCCCGCCTCGGGCGGAGCGCACGCGAGCGCAATGGTGTACACGGGGAGCATACGGCGGAGCACGGACGGTGAGCGGCCGGTCCGCCTGGCCTGCGCCCATGAATTTTACGAGTAAAACACCTGCTAAATTGAATGTATGAGCACTGCCCGCACCCACCGACTTCCCCTCGCCGGAGTGCTCCGCCTGGGGCGGCCCTCCGACATCTGGTTCAAGCCCGCGCTGAGCGTGGTCGCCGCGGTCGCCCCGGCCAATCTCACTCTGCTGGCGCTCGGCCGCCTCGACCTCGCGATGTACACGATGGCCGGGTCGCTGTGCGCGCTCTACGGCCACAGCCGGCCCTACGCCGCCCGCGCCCGCGTGCTGGCCTGGGTGGTGCTCGGCATGGTCGGCGGGCTCACGGTCTCTCTCGTGGCCGCGTCCCTGACGCACAGCGCGGTGGTCCTCGTCACCGTGGGCGCCGTGCTGGCGGCCGTGCAGAAGGCCGTCAGCGACGCCACCCGGCTCGGGCCCCCCGGCAACGTGGTGCTGACCTTCATCAGCTCCGCCTCGCTGTTCGCGCCGCAGACCCTCGGCCAGGTGCCCGGGCACGCCGCGCTGGCCCTGGCGGCCGGCGCCTGGGCCTGGCTGGTCGGCATGGCGCCGGGACTGCTCCGCCCGCACGGCCCGGAGCGCCGCGCCACCGCCCGGGCACTCGACGCCGCCGCCGCGTACGCCGATGCGTGCGGCACCGCCGACGGTCCGCCCCGGGCCCGCGCCGCGAGCGCCGCCGCGATCCACGCCGCCTGGCAGTCGCTGCTCGCCGCGGGCGCCCGCCCGGACCGCAACCGGCGCGCCCTCGAACGCCTCCTGATCCGCGCCGAGGTCGCCCTCGCCGCGCCCGCCGACACCGACCCCGCACGGCTGCGCGCCTGGGCCCGTGAGCTGCGCGGCACCGGCCGGATCCCGCGCGTCGGCGCCCCGCGCGAGTCCGCGGACGAACTCCTCGGCGTGGACTCCGAACTCGCCGTGCCGCGGCCGCCGTTGCGTCGCCGGCTGGCCCCGTGCGCCCCGATCGCCGTCCGCACCGCGATCGGCTGCGCCCTCGCCGGTTACGCCTCCCTCGCCCTCGGGGTGGGCCGGCCGTACTGGGCCCTGGTCACCGCGGCCTCCCTCTACCAGGCCAACCTCACCCTCACCTGGAGCCGCGCCGTCCAGCGGGTGGTCGGCAACGTCCTCGGCGTCCTGGTCTTCGCCGCCCTCGCCCCCGTCGCCCATCTCCACCCGGCCGCGCTGGTGCTGTCCGTCCTCGCCCTCAACTTCGGCGCGGAGGCGCTGATCGGCCGCAACTACTGGCTCGGCACCGTCTGCGTGACCCCGATGGCCCTGCTCATCACCGAGTTCGCCCGCGCCCAGAACCCTGCCGAGCTGATCACGGAGCGGGTCATGGACACCCTCGTCGGCGCTCTGGTCGGCTTCGTCGCGGCGGTCGCCGTCACCAACCGGCGCGCCGGCGACCGCCTCGAGCACGCGCTGGCCACGGCGGAACGCGCCCGCGAGAACGCCGCCCGGCTGCTGGCCGAGCCGCGCCCGGCCCCGCATGCCCTGGAAGCCGCCCGCCGCGCCCTCGCCGCCGCCCTCGCCGACCTGCGCGCCACGGCCGACGCCGCCTCCGGCGAGTGGTGGCAGCGCGCCCTGCCCGAGGAGCGGGTCGTGCTCACCGAGCGGTCCGGACACCGTACGCTCGCGGCGACGGTGCGACGCCAGGGCTTCGTGCCGCAGCGGGACCAGGACGGCAGAGCGACGGAGGAGGTACGGCCATGACGGGGACGAACGGCGGACACGCGCCGGCGGACGACACGCCCGGCGGCGACCGGGCGCGCGACCACGGACGGCCCTCCGGCCCGCGAACCGGTGGCGCGCTGCCGGGGAGGGACGGGGCCACGGCCGGCGCCGGGGCGCGGCGCGACGCCGACACCGTCGCCGCCGTCGTCCGGCAGTGGCGTGGCGTGCATCCCGAGCTGGACACCGGGCCCATGGAGGTCATCGGCCGGATCAACCGGTGCGCCGCGCTGCTCCAGCAGGCCGAGGACGCCCCGCTGCGCCGCGCCGGGCTCAGCCGTCCCGAGTTCGACCTGCTGGGCGCGCTGCGCCGCACCGGGCACGAGCTGACCCCCGGCGAGCTGGCCCGCGAGACCTTCTCCTCCGGAGCCGCCGTCACCAAGCGGCTGAAGCAGCTGACCGAACGCGGGCTCGTCGAGCGGCGCGGCGACACCCGCGACCGCCGGGTCGCCCACGTCCGTCTCACCGACGCCGGCCGCGACCTGGTCGACGGCATCCTGCCCGAGCAGCTCGCCTACGAGACGGCGGTCCTGTCCGTCCTGGCCCCGCAGGGGCAGGGCGAACTCGCCGGTCTGCTCGCGGAGTTGCTGAGCCGCCTTGAGGGCCGCATGGAGGCCCTGCGGGCCTGACCGGCGCTAGACGCCCGGGCGGTAGCGCATCGGATGGTCCTCGGGAACCTCCACGAGGGCGATGCGGATGCCGTCCGGGTCGGCGATCCACATCTCGACCAGCCCCCACGGCTCCTTCACCGGCGGCCGGACGATCTCGACGCCCTTGGCCCGCAGCTCCTCGTGCGCGGCCGTGACGTCCTCGACCTGGAGCCAGAGCCGGACCCCGGGGGACTGCGGGGCGTCGGACCTGCCGGAGACCTCCAGGAAGCCGCCGCCGAGGAAGTAGACCGTCCCGCGCTCCGGTCCCGTGCCGAACTCGCGGTAGACCGACAGGCCCAGCTGATCGCCGTAGAAGGTCCGGGAGCGCTCGGGGTCGGTGGGGGTGAGCAGCGTCCGGCTGCTGAGTACGTGCACCATGCGGGTGGAGCCTAGTGGCAGGGTTACCCTCGACCCTGGCCGAGCCACGCCCGAGATCGGAGTAAGCCCCCATGGAGACCCCCACCGCCGGCCCCGCCTTCCGCGACGCCACCGACGCCGACGTCGACGCGCTGGTCGCGCTGATCGAGTCCGCCTACCGCGGCGACTCCAGCCGGGCCGGGTGGACCACCGAGGCGGACATCCTCCAGGGGCAGCGGACGGATCCCGAGGGCGTGCTGGAGGTGATCAAGTCGCCCGAGAGCCGGCTGCTGGCCGTGGAGCAGGACGGCGAGATCGTCGCCTGCTGCCAGCTGGAGCACCGCGGCGACCACGCCTACTTCGGCATGTTCGCGGTCCGTCCCGGCCTGCAGGGCGCGGGCCTGGGCAAGACGGTCATGGCGGAGGCCGAGCGCCAGGTCCGCGAGGACTGGGGCGTCACCGAGATGCACATGACGGTGATCTCCGTCCGGGACGACCTGATCGCCTGGTACGAGCGCCGCGGCTACCGCCGTACGGGAAAGATGTCGCCCTTCCCGTACGGCGACGAGCGCTTCGGCATCCCGCAGCGTGACGACCTGCAGTTCGAGCTGCTGGTCAAGAAGCTCGGGTGACCGTCACGCCGTGAAGCGGCCCGTGCGCTTGATCTCGGGGAAGTCGGTCGTGGCGCCGTCCAGCTCCAGCGCGCGCACCAGCCGCAGATGATCCTGGGTGTTGACCACCCAGCCGATGATCCGCAGCCCGGACCCGCGCGCGTGCTCGACGACCTCCAGGGTGAGCCGTCGGATGTTGAGGCAGACGGTCGCCGCACCGACGGCGACCGCGCGCTCCACCACGTCGGTGCCGTAGCGGCTCGCGATCAGCGCCGTGCGCACGCCCGGCACCAGCCGGGTGATCTGGGCGATCGCGTCGTCGTGGAACGACGACACCTCCACGCGCCCGACCAGGTCGCGGTCGTGCATCACCGCCGCGAGCGCACGGGCCGCCGCCGCGTCCTTGATCTCGGCCTGCAGCGGCGTGCGGACCGCCTCCAGCACCTCCTCGAACACCGGGACGCGCTCGCCGCGGCCCGCGTCCAGGGCGCGCAGCTCGGCCAGGGTCTTGTCGGCGATCGGCCCGGTGCCGTCGGTCGTGCGGTCCACCTCGTCGTCGTGCATGACGACCAGGGCGCCGTCCTTGCTCAGGTGCAGATCGAGTTCGATGACGTCGAGGCCGGCGTCCTGCGCGGCGACGAAGGAACGAAGGGTGTTCTCGGGCTCGACACCCATGACCCCGCGGTGACCGATGGTAAGGAAGTTCAAGGTTCGACTCCGTTCCGTCGACGGCGGCTCGGGCACGCGCGGAACGGGCGGACGCCGTCGTCCGCGCGGGCAGAGTCGCAGCCTAACGGCCGAGCCCCGCGATGAACCCGCACGTGCACGAGGCATACGGGTGCGTGGCGGCCGTCGACTGGCCGGTATGCGCCCCTGCCGTCACCCTCGGGTGGGCGCGTCCCCGCGCCCGCGGCCGACCGGATCCCTACGGCCCCGCGCACCCGTCGACTCGATCGAAGTGAGCGTCGTCACGGTTTACGACAGGAAAAATGCCGGTGACCAAGGGCCTCGGCAGAATAATTTCCCGATCTGCCTCTTGCTGACTGAATCGGGGTATGCATACGGTGTCCTTACGCGAGCTTCTCCCGTGGAGGATGGGTCATGACGGAAATTCTTGTGCAGGCGGGTGCGGAGGGACAGATTCCTTCGTCGACCAGGGTGGTTGAGCACCCGGCCTGGCCCGTGCTCAAGGATGCCGTGGAGCGGATCCGGCCGTGGCAGTCCAAGGACGGATCGATCGACTTCGACGCCGAGGGCGCGCCGGACAAGGCCGAAGCGGAGGGGGCCGTACGGCGTGTCGTCGAGGCGGTCGAGCAGCTGTCCCCGCTGCTCCCGCACGACGAGGCCTACCACCACGCCCTGGTGAGGGACCTGCACCGCTGGGCCGAGGGCGGCTTCCAGGTCCCGGACTTCCTGGACTCCCTGCTGGCCTTCCAGCCCGCCGCGAACCGCGTGGACGGCCTGCAGCACCTGGTCGTCTTCCCGATGTACACGCAGAACGGCAACCTCGACCGCAACCTGGAGGCGGTCGTGCTGCGCATGGTCTGGCCGGACTGGCTGGCCGAGCTGGAGCGCACCCGCTACGACAACCCGCTGTTCTGCGGCATCACCTTCGAGGACTTCACCTCCGGCTACGACACCAACTCCGCGGTGCTGTTCCCGGAGACCATCGCCGTGCGCGAGGCGCCGGAACGCTTCTCCTGGGGTGGCATCTTCTGTGACCGCGAGGCCGCCCGCTTCCGCCGGGTCACCGCCGCCGCCGTCGACATCCTGGGCCTCGACCTGCCCGGGGACATCGCCGCGATGGTCGACGACCAGAAGCGCTGCGAGGAGGCCTTCGTTCTGTGGGACATGGTCCACGACCGCACCCACAGCCACGGCGACCTGCCCTTCGACCCGTTCATGATCAAGCAGCGCCAGCCGTTCTGGATGTACGGCCTGGAGGAGCTGCGCTGCGACCTCACCGCCTTCAAGGAGGCCGTCAAGCTCCAGGCGGACGGCGTCCCGCAGGCCCGTGACGTGCAGTACGCGGTGCTCTTCGACCGGATGTTCCGCTTCCCGGTCACCGGCGACCGCAACCGCAACTACGACGGCCTCGGCGGCCAGCTGCTCTTCGCCTACCTGCACAAGCACGACGTCGTCCGCTGGACCGACAACAAGCTCTCCATCGACTGGGAGCGCGCCCCGCAGGTCACCAACCAGCTCTGCGCCGAGATCGAGAAGCTCTACAAGGACGGCATCGACCGCCCGAAGCTGGTCCACTGGTTCGCCGGCTACGAGCTGGTCGCCACCTACCTCGCCCCGCACCCGGGCTCCAAGTGGGCCAAGGGCCCCGACGCCCTGGACCTGACCCAGCCGCCGCGCAAGCTCGTGGACGACGTGCTTCCGGACGAGTTTCCGCTGAGCATGTTCTACGAGGCCCTGTCCAAGAAGCTGAAGAATGTGATCGCCTCGACCAAGGGCATCACGGCGGACAGCGCCGAGCGGATCGCCGCGTGAGCGACCGCATCGACGGCAACACTGCCTCAGACGAGAACACTGCTTCAGAGGGGAACAACGTGGCGAACAACGGGTCTCTCAGCGGTGCGGTGATCGCGGTGGCCGGCGCGGGCGGACCCGCCGGGCACGCGACCCTGGTCCGGCTCGCCGAGGCCGGCGCGGTCGTGGTCGGCGCCGACAACAACCCCGAGCGCCTGGCGGAGGCCGTGGACGCGGCCCGCTACGCCCGCGGCGGGGCCACGGTCACCGGCGAGACGGTCGACCTGCTGGACCTGGCCGACACCCGGGCCTGGGCCGACCGCATCGAGAAGGACCACGGGAGGATCGACGGCCTGGTCCACCTGGTCGGCGGCTGGCGCGGCAGCGCGACCTTCGCCGAGACCGACCTCGCCGACTGGGACCTGCTGGAGAAGCTGCTGATCCGCACCGTCCAGCACACCTCCCTCGCCTTCTTCGACGGCCTGCAGCGCAGCGACCGCGGCCGCTATCTGCTGATCAGCGCCGCCGGCGCGTCCAAGCCCACCGCGGGCAACGCGGCGTACTCCGCGGCCAAGGCCGCCGCCGAGGCGTGGACGCTGGCCATGGCCGACGGCTTCCGCAAGGCGGGGGGCGAGGCCGGTCCGCGCTCGGCGGCTGCCATCCTGGTGGTGAAGGCGCTGGTGCACGACGCGATGCGCGCCGAACGCCCCAACGCGAAGTTCGCGGGCTTCACGGACGTCAAGGACCTCGCCAAGGAGATCGAGGACGTCTGGAGCAGGCCCGCCGCGGAAGTGAACGGAAACCGTCTGTGGCTGACCGAGAAGCCGTGAACCCTCCGAAGACCGACGCGCGTCGCCATCACGACCCGCAGGTCCGCGGTTTCGCCAGTGACAACTACGCCGGGGCCCACCCGGAGGTACTGGCCGCCCTGGCCCTCGCCAACGGCGGCCACCAGGTGGCCTACGGCGAGGACGACTACACCGAGAACCTCCAGCGGATCATCCGCAGCCACTTCGGGGCCACCGCGGAGGCCTTCCCGGTCTTCAACGGCACCGGCGCGAACGTCGTCGCGCTCCAGGCGGTCACCGACCGCTGGGGCGCGGTGATCTGCGCCGAGAGCGCCCACATCAACGTGGACGAGGGCGGCGCGCCCGAGCGGATGGGCGGCCTGAAGCTGCTCACGGTGCCCACGCCGGACGGCAAGCTCACGCCCGAGCTGATCGACCGGCAGGCGTACGGCTGGGAGGACGAGCACCGCGCCATGCCGCAGGTCGTCTCGATCACCCAGAGCACCGAGCTGGGCACCCTCTACACGCCGGACGAGATCCGCGCGATCTGCGAGCACGCCCACGCGCACGGCATGAAGGTGCACCTGGACGGCTCCCGGATAGCCAACGCCGCGGCGTCCCTGGACGTGCCCATGCGGACGTTCACCGACGCCGTCGGCGTCGACATCCTCTCCCTGGGCGGTACCAAGAACGGCGCCGTCTTCGGCGAGGCCGTCGTGGTGATCAACCAGGACGCCGTGCGGCAGATGAAGCACCTGCGGAAGATGTCGATGCAGCTGGCCTCCAAGATGCGCTTCGTCTCGGTGCAGCTGGAGGCGCTGCTGGCCAAGGACCTGTGGCTGCGCAACGCCCGGCACGCCAACGAGATGGCCCAGCGCCTCGCCGAGGGGGTGCGCGCGGTGCACGGCGTGGAGATCCTCTACCCGGTGCAGGCCAACGGCGTCTTCGCGCGGCTCCCGCACGACGTGTCCGAGCGCCTGCAGAAGCGCTTCCGGTTCTACTTCTGGGACGAGGCCGCCGGGGTGGTGCGCTGGATGTGCTCCTTCGACACCACCGAGGAGGATGTCGACACCTTCGTGGCCGCGCTCAAGGAGGAGATGGCGCGCTGACCCGAGTCATGCATAGGTATGCGGTCGTTCGAAAAGTCATTGACTGACGAGCGGCCGCGTTCCTATGCTCTGCGGCCATGGAGCTGATCCAGAACACCCCCGACCTGTCCGCGTACTTGGCCGCGGACGAGGCCATCGACCATCACCACCCCGTGGTCCGGGAGACGGCCGCGAGGCTGGCCGCCGAGGCGGACGACTCGTATGCCTATGCGCGGGCCGCCTATGAATTCGTCCGCGACACCATCCCGCACTCCGCCGACGCCGGCGACCCCCGCGTCACCTGGCGGGCCTCCGACGTGATCGAACAGCGCACGGGCATCTGCCATGCCAAGGCGCACGCGCTGACGGCCCTGCTGCGCGCGGAGGACATCCCGACGGCCCTGTGCTACCAACGGCTGACGCATGACGCCGGAACCGGCCATGTGCTGCACGGACTGGTCGCCGTCCGCTTCCACGGCGGCTGGCACCGGCAGGACCCGCGCGGCAACAAGCCCGGCGTCGACGCCCGGTTCTCCCTGGACGGCGAGCGGCTGGCCTGGATCCCCGACCCCGCGGCCGGCGAGCTGGACCACCCGGTCCTGTACGCCGCACCGCACCCGGTCGTCCTCGACGCCATGAAGGCGGCCCCGGACCGGCCCCACCTGTGGAAGACCCTGCCCGACGCCCTCTGAGGCCTCGCCGAGCCGGGGTGCGCCGGGGACTCTTGGCGAAGTGGCCGCCGCCGGCCGCGAGTTCGCGCACCGGGCCGGACGAGAGCGCACCCGGCGTCGGCGGTGTCCTTCACATCACGGCCAGAGGAACCAGCCGGCCGGAGCCGTGCACGACCGCAGCCGCCGACGCCGCCATCGACCGGGGCCGCGCCGACGAGCCCGCTCTTCATGGCCGGCGCTTCCGCAACTCCCCAGGGGCGGTGTCCTGCTGACATGACGTTCATCGCTGGGCGCGACCAGCCCCACCGGCCCGCAGCGGAACACACCACCGAGGCCCGGCCGTCACCGCCCCACCCGGCCCAAGTGCCGCAGGCTACCGCGCTTCGGCCGCCCGCAGCTGCTCCGCAGTCGGTGCCGTGCCCCCGAGGTGGGCCGGCAGCCACCAGGCGTCCTCCAGGCCCTTGGGGCGGCCAGGGTAGGCGCGCTGTGCGGCGTCCAGCAGTTCCTGGACGCGCTCGCGGAGCCGGCGCGTGATGGCGCCCGCGTACTGGTCGCGGGGTGCCTCGACCGCCTCTCCGACCCGGATGGTGACGGGCAGGTGGCTGCGCTTGAAGTTGCGCGGCTGCCCCTTGGTCCACAGCCGCTGGGTGCCCCACACCGCCATCGGGATCAGCGGGACGCCGGCGTCCTGGGCGAGCCGGGCCGCACCCGACTTGAAGCTCTTCAGCGTGAACGACTGCGAGATGGTGGCCTCCGGGAAGACCCCGACGACCTCACCGGAACGCAGCGAGTCCAGCGCGTGCTCGTAGGCGGCCTCGCCCTGCTTGCGGTCGACCGGGATGTGCCGCATGCCGCGCATCAGCGGACCGGAGATCCGGTGGCGGAAGACGGACTCCTTCGCCATGAAGCGGACCAGGCGCTTCTGCGGCAGGGCCGCCAGGCCGTTGAAGATGAAGTCCAGATAGCTGATGTGATTGCTCACCAGCACGGCGCCGCCCGAGCGCGGGATGTTCTCCGACCCCTGGCAGTCGATCTTCAGATCCCAGACCTTGAACATCGTCTTGGCGAAACCGATGACGGGACGGTAGACCAGCTCTGCCATGGGCGGGGTGGACCCTTTCTGCTCTGCTCGGGAAAGGGGGGCTCCCGGCGGGGAAGTTACGGGGCCGTAGGTTTACGGCGTCTCGCAGATCGTGCCCGAAGAACGGACGGGTAGCCAGTCCTGGTGCCCCGCGGCGGCGAGATCCTCGTCACGTCGGCCTACACCCCACCTCGGATCTTTAAACGCCTTTTACTCCCCGCGTACCGTGGCCCTCTTCAGAAGCAGGAACATCTCGCACCCGAGGCAGTAGCCGAACGCGGCGTTGAGGAACGCGGCCGCGAGCGCGGCGCCGGTCGCGGCCAGCCCCAGCCACTCCGGACCCGCCGTGAACCCGACCAGGCCGAGCCCCGCGAACACCAGCCCCACGGCCTGCGCGAACCTCGGAGGCTCCGGCGCCTCGAACTCCCTGGGCGGCCCGAGCCGGGGCCGTACGGCCGTGCGGAAGGCCCAGCCGTAGGGCGAGCGCTGCACGCCCGCCGCCGCGCCCAGCGCGAACGCCAGCGTCTGCCAGCCCAGCACCCACACGTTCTCCAGACTCAGGGCCACGGCCAGGACGGCCGTCGTCACGGCCGCCGCGAAGCGCGGCCCTCTCGCGTCGATGTCCATGAAGCAAGCATTCCGCAACGGCAACGCCCCCGGGAGGCGGGAATCTTTGCAGTCTCGTGAATGCTTGTGCAGATGATGACCGGAGTGATGGTGTGCGTGGCGGTGCTCCTCGTGGCGAGCGCCGCAGGAGTGCTGCACAGGCGGCGGAGCGGGAGAGTGCGGGTGCGCGGGCGGGACGACGGCAAGCGGCTGGGACCGGCCGAACTCGGCGGCGAACTCGGCGAGCGGGCCACCCTGGTCCAGTTCTCCAGCGCCTTCTGCGCGCCCTGCCGGGCCACCCGGCGCGTCCTCGGCGAGGTCGCGGACATGGTCCCGGGAGTGACCCACGTCGAGATCGACGCCGAGGCGCACCTGGGCCTCGTACGCGACCTGGAGATCCTGAAGACGCCCACCGTGCTGGTGCTCGACGCCGACGGGCGGATCGTGCGGCGGGCCACGGGACAGCCCCGCAAGGCCGATGTCATCGCGGCACTCGGGGAAGCCGTGTGAGGGGGCCTCAGCAGACCGCGCGGCGCCTTCCGGATCCCGGACCGTGCTTGACTGTGCGCACCATCCATCGTCAGCCTGACCCTATGCCGATCCAACTCCTTCTCTACGGGCGGGTCCACGTCGACCTCGCCCGCACCGCGAGCGCCACTTGTCCGGGCTGCTGAGAAACCACGGCCCCCAGCTCGCGAACTCCGGCAGAAGGACAACTCCATGACGGCCTCTCCCGAACTCGGCACCGTTCAGCTCGCCTCTCCCGACCTGCTGCGCTCCACCTTCCGCCGGCACGCCGCCGGTGTGGCGGTGATCACGGCGCGTGGCGCATCCGGCCCGGTCGGCTTCACCGCGACCTCCCTCACCTCCGTCTCCGCCGAACCCCCGCTCGTCTCCTTCGGCATCGGCACCAGCGCCTCCAGCTGGCCCGCGATAGCCGCGACGGACCACGTCGGCGTGCACATACTGGGCGAGCACCAGAGCGAGCTGGCCGCCACCTTCGCCCGCAGCGGCGCCGACCGCTTCGGCGCGCCGACCGCCTGGCACGAGGGCCCCGAAGGCGTGCCGGTGCTCGACGACGTGCTCGCCTGGCTCGTGTGCCGCGTCATGGCCCGGGTCCCGGCCGGCGATCACCGGATCGTGCTCGCCGAGGTCGTCATGGGCGACCCCTCCGGCGCCGGCCGGCCGCTCCTCTACCACCAGGGGCGCTTCAACGGTCTGCGGGATTGATCACGCCACCCACTGCCTGCGGAGCCGTCCAGTTCCGGTTACGCTGCGTTGCGAAGGTCACAGTTCAAAGCGCTTGCTTAGCGGGCAGGAACTGGGTGTACTGACGAGTAATATTTCGGCGGGAGCGCGCGGACGCTCCGACCGGGATCGGCCGCTTGAGGCGCCTATGCTGCCTGCAAGAGGCAGCCAGGAAATGACGATGCAGTAGGAGAGCCGGCGTGAGCTTGAGGATCGTTGTCACTGTGAAGTACGTGCCCGACGCCACTGGCGACCGGCACTTCGCCGATGACCTGACCGTCGACCGCGACGACGTGGACGGTCTGCTCTCCGAGCTGGACGAGTACGCGGTCGAGCAGGCGCTGCAGATCGCGGAGAACTCGGACGACGACGTCGAGGTCACCGTCCTGACCATCGGCCCCGAGGACGCCAAGGACGCGCTGCGCAAGGCGCTGTCGATGGGCGCCGACAAGGCCATCCACGTCGAGGACGACGACCTGCACGGCACGGACGCCATCGGCACATCGCTGGTGCTGGCCAAGGCGATCGAGAAGGCCGGCTTCGACCTGGTCGTCTCCGGCATGGCCTCCACCGACGGCACCATGGGCGTCGTACCGGCCCTGGTGGCCGAGCGCCTCGGCGTCCCGCAGGTCACCCTGCTGTCCGAGGTCTCGGTCGAGGACGGCACGGTCAAGGGCCGCCGCGACGGCGACGCCGCCTCCGAGCAGCTCGAGGCGCAGCTTCCCGCGGTCGTGTCGGTGACCGACCAGTCGGGCGAGGCCCGCTACCCGTCCTTCAAGGGCATCATGGCGGCCAAGAAGAAGCCGGTGGAGTCCTGGGACCTGTCCGACCTGGACATCGAGGCCGAGGAGGTCGGTCTCGAGGGTGCGTACACCAAGGTCGAGGCCGCGAACGAGCGCCCGGCGCGCACGGCCGGCACCATCGTCAAGGACGAGGGCGAGGGCGGCAAGCAGCTCGCTGAGTTCCTCGCGAGCCAGAAGTTCATCTAAGGGCTCGCCCCCGCTGACCGCCCCTCAACTTCGTTTTCGCAGGAGAGCAATCCCATGGCTGAAGTCCTCGTCTACGTCGACCACGTGGACGGCGCCGTCCGCAAGCCCACCCTGGAGCTGCTGACCCTGGCCCGCCGCCTCGGCGAGCCCGTCGCCGTCGCCCTGGGCAAGGGTGCCGCCGACACCGCCGCGACCCTCGCCGAGCACGGCGCGACCCGCGTCCTGACCCACGACGCCTCCGAGTACGCCGAGTACCTGGTCGTGCCGAAGGTGGACGCCCTGCAGGCCGCCCACGAGGCCGTGTCCCCGGCCGCCGTGCTGGTGCCGTCCTCCGCCGAGGGCAAGGAGATCGCCGCCCGTCTGGCGCTGCGCATCGGTTCCGGCATCATCACCGACGCCGTCGACCTGGAGGCCGGCGACGAGGGCCCGGTGGCCACCCAGTCGGTGTTCGCCGCGTCCTTCACCACCAAGTCCCGCGTCATCAAGGGCACCCCGGTCATCACGGTCAAGCCGAACAGCGCCGCCGTCGAGGCCGCCCCGGCCGCCGGTGCGGTCGAGGCCCTGTCGGTGACCTTCTCCGAGCAGGCGACCGGGACCAAGGTCACCGGCCGTACGCCGCGCGAGTCCACCGGCCGCCCGGAGCTGACCGAGGCCGCGATCGTGGTCTCCGGCGGCCGTGGCGTCAACGGCGCGGAGAACTTCTCGATCATCGAGGCGCTCGCCGACTCCCTCGGCGCGGCCGTCGGCGCCTCGCGCGCCGCCGTCGACGCCGGCTGGTACCCGCACACCAACCAGGTCGGCCAGACCGGCAAGTCGGTCTCGCCGCAGCTGTACATCGCCAACGGCATCTCCGGCGCGATCCAGCACCGCGCCGGCATGCAGACCTCCAAGACGATCGTGGCCGTCAACAAGGACGCCGAGGCCCCGATCTTCGAGCTGGTCGACTTCGGCGTGGTCGGCGACCTGTTCGACGTCGTCCCGCAGCTGACCGAGGAGATCAAGGCCCGCAAGGGCTGAGCCCGACCCGGCACGTCCGAGGCCCCGGTGACCGACGCGGTCACCGGGGCCTCGGTGCATCCTGGTGACGGCCGCCGGGCGCCGCCCAGCGGTTGGACGGGGTGTTGACCAGTGAGAACCGCACAGATAACTTCATTCTACGGATTGTTGATTCCGTACAGCGGAAAATGGAGGGTGTGGGATGGGTCAGCAGGAGAAGGTGGCGACGAGCCTCGCGGGCGCCGTCAGCGAGGAGATCAGCGCCTCCCTGGCACCGGTCGACGCGGAGCTGGAGCGCCGCTACCCCGGGGACCCCGGCACCCGGCAGCCCGTGCACACCGTCTACGTCCCCGGTGACGCCTTCGCCGCCGGCACCATCCGCTCCTGGGGCGACCAGGCGCTCGCCGCCCTCGACGAACACGCCCCGGACGCCGCCTCCCTCGCCGCGGTCCTGGGCCTCGCCGACGAACTCGCCGAGCCGGTCTACTCCCGTGTCCGCGCCAAGCTCGAGCGCGAGCCGATCGAAGACCTGCGCGTCGACTTCGAGGACGGCTACGGCCCCCGCCCCGACGCCGAGGAGGACCAGGCGGCGGCCCGGGCGGCCCGGCTGATCGCCGAGGCGTACGCGAACGGCACGGCGGCGCCGTACATGGGCATCCGGATGAAGTGCATGGAGGCCGCGGTGCGCGACCGGGGCATCCGCACCCTCGACGTGTTCCTCACCGGCCTGATCGAGGCCGGCGGCCTGCCCGACGGCCTGGTGCTGACCCTGCCCAAGGTGACGTACCCGGAGCAGGTCACCGCGTTCGTACAGCTCCTGGAGGCCTTCGAGAAGGCGCACGGCCTGGACGCGGGCCGGCTCGGCTTCGAGATCCAGATCGAGACCAGCCAGTCCATCCTGGCCACCGACGGCACCGCCACCGTCGCCCGGATGATCCAGGCCGCCGAGGGCCGTGCCACCGGGCTGCACTACGGCACCTTCGACTACAGCGCCTGCCTCGGCGTCTCCGCCGCCTACCAGGCCAGCGACCACCCGGCCGCCGACCACGCCAAGGCCGTCATGCAGGTCGCGGCGGCGGGCACCGGCGTACGGGTCTCGGACGGTTCCACCAACGTCCTCCCGGTCGGCCCCACCGCCAAGGTCCACGACGCCTGGCGGCTGCATTACGGCCTCACCCGGCGCGCCCTCGCCCGCGCCTACTACCAGGGCTGGGACATGCACCCCGGCCACATCCCGACCCGCTACGCCGCCGTCTTCGCCTTCTACCGGGAGGGCTTCGAGCAGGCCGCCGGCCGGCTCGCCCGGTACGCCAACCGGGCCGGCGGCGACGTCATGGACGAGCCCGCGACGGCCAAGGCCCTCAGCGGTTACCTCCTGCGCGGCCTGGACTGCGGCGCCCTCGACATCGCCGAGGTCGCCCGCCTCACCGGTCTGACCCGCGCCGACCTGGAGGGCTTCGCCGCACCCCGGCGCGGCGACCTGACGGCCTCGGCGCAGTAGGGGCTGCCGAAGGCCGCGCGAGGCCTACGGCCGCTGGACGAACGTGCGGTGGGCCGGGACCGACGACGACAGTCGAGCCCCGACTCGGCCATCTCCGGCCGGAGTTGGCATCCGGTCGCCGTGCGGCAACCGGGCTCCTCCAGGGTGGGTCCGGTCACGGGCGGCTCAGTCGGCCGGCGGCAGTTCGCCGGAGCCGCGGGTGATCAGCCGGGTGGGCAGCTCGATGCGCTCCGGTGCCGCCAGGCCGCCGTCCAGCCGCTGGAAGAGGCGCTCGGCGGCGGTACGGCCGAGGGCGGCCGCGTCCTGGGCGACGACCGTGAGGCCGGGCCGGAGCAGATCGGCCAGCTCGATGTCGTCGAAGCCGACCAGGGCGACCCGGCGGGACTGCTCGGCCAGCACCCGGATCACGGTGACCGTCACCCGGTTGTTGCCGGCGAAGACCGCGGTGACGGGGGAGGGACCGGAGAGCATCTCCTGCGCCGCCCGGCGCACCCGCTCCGGGTTCGTCTGCCCGAGGGACATCCAGGCGTCCTCGACGGGTATGCCCGCGTCCTCCATGGCCGCCCGGTAGCCGCGCAGCCGCTCGGCGGCGGTGTGGATGCGGGGCATGTCGCCGATGAACCCGATCCGGCGGTGGCCGTGGGCGATCAGATGGGCGACGCCGTCCCGGGCGCCGCCGTAGTTGTCGGACAGGACCACGTCGGCGTCGATGCGCCCGGCCGGACGGTCCACGAACACGGTCGCCACGCCGGCCCTGATCTCCGGTTCGAGATAGCGGTGGTCGTCCCCGGCGGGGATCACCACCAGACCGTCCACCCGCCGCGCGCACAGGGCCAGCGCCAGCTCCTGCTCGCGCTCCGGGTCCTCGGCGCTGGAGCCGTTGATCAGCAGGGCGCCGTGGGCGCGGGCCACCTCCTCGACCGCGCGGCTCAGGGGACCGTAGAAGGGGTCGGCGAGGTCCTCCAGGACCAGTCCGATGCTCGCCGTACGGCCCTTGCGCAGCACCCGAGCGCTGTCGTTGCGGCGGAAGCCGAGCGCCTCGATGGCCTCCTGCACCCGGCGCTCGGTGTCCGGGGTGACGCCGGGCTCGCCGTTCACCACCCGGGAGACCGTCTTCAGGCCCACCCCGGCCCGCGCCGCCACGTCCTTCATGGTCGGGCGGTTGCCGTAACGGGTGCCGGGAGGGCTGTCTGCGCGGCGGGTGGTCTCGGGCACGGTGCGGTGTCCTGTTCCTGTCGTCCGTCTGTCGTCCCTCTGCCGCGGAGGCGGTGCGTCCGGGGCGGGCCGCCGGTGTGTGGGAGGCCGTGCACCCCGGGTGGTGCGCCGGTCCGCGGTCTGTATGAGGATGTGGCGTCGAGCATAGAGCCTGGACAACGTTGTCAGATGCGCGAGAGACTGTCCACCGTTGTCTGTCGGCCCGCGCCCCACCGCCCGACCGGCCCGCGCCTGTTCGTTTCTCGAGCTTCCACGGGGAGATCTGACTCTGATGCACACCGACCTCGTCGCGGCCCTGGACATCGGCGGCACCAAGATCGCCGGCGCTCTGGTGGACGGCGACGGACGGATACTCGCCCGGGCCCAGCGCGGCACGCCCGCCCGGCAGGACGGCGAGACGGTCATGCGGGCCGTGGAGGAGGTGCTCGGCGAACTCGCCGGCTCGCCGCTGTGGGGACGCGCTGACGCCGTCGGCATCGGCAGCGCCGGGCCGGTGGACGCCTCCGCGGGCACGGTCAGCCCGGTGAACGTGCCGGGCTGGCGGAACTTCCCGCTGGTCGAGCGGGTGCGTGCGGCCACCGGAGGGCTCCCGGTCGAGCTGATCGGGGACGGCGTCGCGATCACCGCGGCCGAGCACTGGCAGGGGGCCGCCCGGGGCCACGACAACGCGCTGTGCATGGTCGTGTCGACCGGGGTGGGCGGCGGCCTGGTGCTGAACGGCCGGCTGCACCCCGGTCCGACCGGCAACGCCGGGCACATCGGGCACATCAGCGTCGACCTCGACGGCGACCTGTGCCCATGCGGCTCGCGCGGCTGTGTGGAGCGGATCGCCAGCGGCCCCAACATCGCCCGCCGCGCCCTGGAACAGGGCTGGCGTCCCGGCCCCGACGGCGACACCTCCGCCGCCGCCGTGGCCGCCGCCGCCCGCGAGGGCGACCCGGTCGCCGTGGCCTCCTTCGAGCGCGCGGCCCAGGCGCTCGCCGCCGGCATCGCGGCCACCGCGACCCTGGTCGAGATCGACATCGCCGTGATCGGCGGTGGGGTGGGCAAGGCGGGCGACATCCTCTTCACGCCGTTGCGCAAGGCGCTCACCGAGTACGCGACGCTGTCCTTCGTCCAGCGGCTCACGGTCGTACCGGCGCAGATGGGCACGGACGCGGGCCTGGTCGGCGCGGCGGCGGCCGCGCTGGCCCGCCGCCCGGACGCGACGGCGGGGGTCTGAGCCGGGGCGTCAGCGCCCCGGGGGCGTGCGGGGCGGTGTCGGCACGCGGCTGCCGGTGCGAGGGGCGGTGTCGGCACCCGCGGACGCGCCGGATGCGATGTCGTGCCCGGGGCCTGCGCCGTCCTGACGGTGCGCGGGGGTGGTGTCGGCACGCGGCTGCCGGTGCGTGGGAGGTATCGGTACCCGCGGACGCGCTGGACGTGATGTCGTGCCCGGGGCCTGCGCCGTCCTCACGGTGCGCGGGGGCGGTGACGGCACGCGGCTGCCGGTGCGCGGGTGGTGTCGGTACCCGACCACCCGCTGGACGCGATCTTGCGCCAGGGGCCTGCGCCCTACCGACGGTGTGCGGGGGCGGTGTTGGCACGTGGCTGCCGGTGCGTGGGCTGTATCGGTACCCGCGCACCCGCTGGACGCGGTCTCGCGCCCGGGACTTGCGCCGTCCCGAGGGCGCGCGGGGGCGGTGTCGGCACGCGGGCGGTATCGGTACCCGCGCACTCGCCGGATGCGATTTCTTGCCCTGGATCGCCGTCCTGACGGTGCGCGGGGGTGGTGTCGGCACGCGGCTGGCGGTGCGTGGGCGGTATCGGTACCCGCGCACGCGCTGGACGGCCCCCGGGCACCCGCTGGACGCGATCCTGTGCCCGGGTCCTGCGCCGCCCCGAAGGCGCGCGGGCGCGGTGTCGGCACGCGGCTGCAGGCGCGCGGGCGGGACCGGCACCCGCGCACCCGCGGCCGGGCACGGTCTCGCGCCCCGCGCCTGCGCCGTGCTCAGCAACTCACGCGCGCGTCCGCCCAGTCCGCGTGGTCGGAGTCGTTGCCGTCGCCCGCGTCGGTGACGACCAGGCGGACCACCTGGGCGCCGGTGACGTCGGCGGCGAGCGGCTGGGCCGGCATGGCGTTGGTCAGGACGTCCGTCGAGGCGACCTTCGTGCCGTCCGCCCAGACCTCGAAGGTGACGCTGCCCTTCGTGCCCTTCTCGTCGTCGACCCCGACGTCCGCGGTGAGCCGGGTGCAGGACCTGCCGGTGTAGAAGGAGACGTCGCTCGGCGCATGGACGCCGAGGCCCTTGGCGTACACCGTGCCGCCGATGGTGATCGGGTGGCCGTCGCCCGCGGCGCTCTCGCCGTTGCTCGTGTCGCGTTCCACCGGACCCCAGCCGCTGGTCGCGGACAGCCACGGCAGGTCGCTCAGGTACGAGGTCCCGGCGGGCGGCCGGACGACGACGGACGCGGTCACCGGGAGGGTGTCGGTGACGCGCTGCCCGGCCGGCGAGAGATAGCGCGCCCGCAGGGTGAGGCCGTAGGAGCCGGTCGGGGTGCCGGCCGGCGCGGTGACGGTCCAGCCCGTGCGCAGGGTGGCGCCGGTGGCGAGGGCGTCGGCCGTCGTGGGCGATGCGGCCCGTACGGTCCACCCGTCGGGGCCGGTCAGGGACACCGACACCCGGCGCGCGGCAGTGCGGCCCAGATCCGTCACCGTGCTGGTCAGCGTGGCCGGGGTGCCGGCCTCGAGGAACGGGGTGCTGTCCAGGCCCAGTTCGGCGGCGGGCGGGTACGCGGCCCAGTGGGAGTCGGCGGCGACCCGCAGCAGCACCGTGCCGTGGGCGGGCACGGTCGCCGCGATGGTGCCGGCCGTGTTGGAGGTGCTGTGCCGCCACAGGTCCCGCAGGGTGTAGGCGGAGGCGTCGGGCAGGCCGACGGCGGACGCGGTGGTGGAGATGCGCTGGGCGGTGCCCGACTCGTTGAACAGAGCCACCGCGCGGCTGCCGTCCTTCATCTCCTTGGCGATCACCCAGCGTCCGCCCGCCGAGGAGACGACCGTGCCCTGCCTGCCCAGCGGGTCCTGGTCGACGGCGATGACCTCCTTGTTGTCCAGGATGTCGAACGTCGCGGGTGAGGCCTTGCGCAGGTCGGTGCCGATGAGCAGCGGCGCGGCCATGACCGACCAGAGGGAGAAGTGCGAGCGGTACTCGGTGTCCGTCATGCCGCCGTTGCCGACCTCCAGCATGTCGGGGTCGTTCCAGTGGCCGGGCCCGGCGTACGGCGCGAGCGGCAGGTTCTGCTTCAGGATCGACAGCATCGAGCCCCAGCTGTCGCTGATGTCGCCCGTGGTGCGCCACAGGTGACCGACGTCGGCCGCCCACTCCCAGGGCTTGTTCTGGCCCCATTCGCAGATGCTGTAGACGATGGGGCGCCCGGTGGCCCTGAGCGCGTCCCGCATGGTGGTGTACCGCTGCTTGGCGTCGACGCCCTGGTTGTTGCAGTTGTCGTACTTCAGGTAGTCCACGCCCCAGTCGGCGAACTGCCGGGCGTCGCTGTACTCGTGGCCGAGCGCGCCGGGGAAGCCCGCGCTGTTGCAGGTCTTGGTGCCGGCGCTGGTGTAGATGCCGAGCTTGAGGCCCTTGGAGTGGACGTAGTCGGCGACGGCCTTGATGCCGTGGGGAAAGCGTGCCGGGTCGGGCACCAGTTTGCCGTCGGCGTCGCGTTGCGGCAGCGCCCAGCAGTCGTCCAGGTTGACGTACTGGTAGCCGGCGTCCTTCAGGCCCTTCGACACGAAGAGGTCGGCGATGCCCTCGACCATGCTCTCGTTGAAGTCGGCGCTGCAGTGCGTGGAGTTCCAGTTGTTGAAGCCCATGGGCGGGGTGAGGGCGAGACCGTCGGCCAGGCTGGGGGCGACGGGGGCCGCGGCGGGAGCTGCCAGGGCGGGGCCGGCGAGGCCCGCCGCCAGGAGCAGGCCTGCACCGAGCGCTCCGAGCGCTCTTCTGCGGGTGGTACTGGTGGTGCGCGTGTGAGGGTGACGCATCGTTGACGTTCCTCCGACTCGCGACGGGTGGCTGACGACCGTCCGGACACCTGGGTGGGGCACGGGTGTCATGTGTGTGTCAGCTGTGCGCGTTTACGTTAGGACGTGTCGGACTGTGTTGGAAGAGGTGCGCGCACACTGTCCTGCAGCCCGTCAGACTCCGTGCAGCCGCGGTCCTTTCACCCGGTCGAGGTGAAGGGTGTTCGGATGTGTTGCCTTCCGGCCGTCAGGACCGGTCGTCGACCCGGCCCCAGCCGGGCAGCGGGGGCTGGGGCCAGGCGGGCGGGGCGGGCAGGGATCCGGGCGGCGCGTCGGTCGTCAGCACGGCGGCCGAAGCGCGGCCGCCGAGCCAGCCGAGCAGTTGGTGCCCGGCGCCCGCCACGGAGGGACCCTCGGTCGCCACGGACCAGCGCCGGCCCAGATCGACGGCCTCCACGGAGGCGATCGGAAAGCGCCGGGCGCGCAGGGTGGTGAGGGTGTCGTCCAGTGCCCAGGAGACGTAGCCGTCCGGCCACTGTTCGGTGCCGTGGCCGACGTCGAGGTCGAGGTGGTGCGTCTCCAGCTCGCGCAGACAGCGCAGCAGCAGGTACCAGGCGGGATGCCGCCAGCCGGCCAGCGCGGGGACCAGACGGTCCCAGGCGGGGGCGGGCAGCGTGCGCGCCTGCTCCGCGAACCGCTCCAGGCTCTCGCGCAGCCGGTCGGCGAGCCGGCCGGCGGGGAGCGCCGCGTCCCGTTCGACCGCGGCCGCCAGTGCCGCCGCGTCCGCGCGCGGACCCGGTTCGCGGCAGGTGCGGGCGAGCCGCAGCAGCCAGACGTACGCGTCGACGCTGTGGGCGACATGGGCGAGCACATGGCCTCGGGTCCATCCCGGCAGTCTCGACGCGGCGCGCAGTCCCGTGTCGGACAGGCCCGCCGCGGACCGCACGAGCCGGCCGCCCGAGCGCACGACCTCGTCGACGCGTTCCCCCGTGCTGGGGACGGCCGGGCTCACCGGAACTCCCGTACGACCTCGATGAGGCCGACGATATGGGCGTTGAACTCGTCCAACTCCTCGGCCGGTACCCACAGTTCGAGGATCGTCTCGCCGCCGGCCCGGCGGACCGGGTACCGGGCGAGGAACTCCGTGTCGACCTCGAACCTGGTCACGTAACCGGCGCCGTCGTGCTTGACGTTCCAGTCCCGGGCGATGCGGATCGCGTAGTCCTCGTCGAGGACGGGATAGAAGACGGGCTGCTCCGGGAGCCGGGGCGGCCAGGCCCGCCAGTCGAGGGCGCGGACCAGCTCCAGTTCCGCGGGTCCCGTGGGACGCCAGAGGGTTGTCGTCGGCTGCGGTGAGCTGGTCATCGGGTCGCGTTTCCGGGGGTCGGGGCCTGCCACGGGAGCGGGCGGGGCGGGACCTCGGACGATATCGGCGGCCCTCCGGCGCGGGCCACCGGTTTCCGGCCGGGCCGACGGGGCCCGCGCGTCCGCCCGGCGGACGGCCGCCCCGGTGCTCCGCTGCCTTCCCCGGGCACAGGGACCCGGCCCTCCCGCCGCGACGGCAGCCCGCGTCGTTCGCCCGTCGGTTTCCGCGTGACCCCTGGTCCGGTCCGGCAGTTGATCAGGCCATGAAGAAGCGCAGCATGCTCGCCATCGCCTCCCTGGCCACCGGATTCGTCGTGGCCGCCGTCACCCCCTCCCACGCGGCGGACCGGGGTCCCGTGAAGGACCTGCAGGTCTCGGACACCCTCGACTCGGTCGGCCACCTGGCCGGGCAGGACAGCCTCGCCGTCGACGACAACGCCCTCGGCGGCCAGGAGTAGCCCCGGCCCCGCAGGGCGCATGTGCCGGTGTCCCCGCCGCCGGGGGCACCGGCACACCTGTTCCGGCGCCCTCACCGGGGCGGGGTTTCCGTGGCAGGGTGGAGCGGGCAAGCCTCAGGGGGCCGACACATGAGGGGGAGTCCGTGACCGTCGTCTGGATCAACGGCGCGTTCGGTGCGGGGAAGACCACGACCGCACGGGAGCTGATCGAACTGATCCCGAACAGCACGCTCTTCGACCCCGAGGTCATCGGCGCGGGGCTCGCGCAGCTGCTGCCGGCCAAGCGGCTCGCCGAGGTCGGCGACTTCCAGGACCTGCCGATCTGGCGCCGGCTCGTGGTCGACACCGCGGCCGCGCTGCTGGCCGAGCTGGGCGGCACCCTCGTCGTGCCCATGACCCTGCTCCGCCAGGAGTACCGCGACGAGATCTTCGGCGGCCTCGCCGCCCGCAGGATCCCCGTGCACCATCTTCTGCTCGCCCCGGCTGAAACGATCCTGCGTCAGCGGATGGCCGACCGGGAGACCACGGGTGGCCCGTCCGACGGCGAGATACCGCCCGGCCGGCCCGGCGGCGAGATACCGCAGCGGCAGTGGGCCGACCACCACATCGAGCCCTACCGTGCCGCTCTCGCCGCCTGGCTCACCGCGGACGCCCACCTCGTGGACACCAGCGACCTCACCCCGTACGCCACCGCCGTCCGCATCGCCGAGGCCGTCGGCAGCGGCGCCGTACCGCCCTGTGACATCGTGCAGACCCCGGAGCCGACCGCCGAGACCCTCGCCGCCGGGGTGCTGCTCTTCGACGAGCACGACCGGGTGCTGCTCGTGGACCCCACCTACAAGCCCGGCTGGGAGTTCCCCGGCGGGGTGGTCGAGCGCGGCGAGGCGCCGGCCCGCGCCGGGATGCGCGAGGTCGCCGAGGAGACCGGGATACGGCTCACCGAGGTGCCCCGGCTGCTCGTCGTGGACTGGGAACGGCCGGCGCCGCCCGGTTTCGGCGGGCTGCGGCTGCTGTTCGACGGCGGCCGGCTGGCGTCCGGCGAGGCGTCGGGGGTGCTGCTGCCCGGCCCCGAGCTGCGCGGCTGGCGCTTCGCGACCGAGCAGGAGGCCGCCGAGATGCTGCCGCCGGTGCGCTACGAACGGCTGCGCTGGGCCCTGCGCGCCCGTGAGCGCGGTGCGGCGCTGTATCTGGAGGCGGGGGTGCCGGTCGGCTGAGCCGGCCGCGGCGGTGCGGTCAGTCCGCGCCCGCCGCCGCGCGCAGGGCCGGGGCGGCGTTCCCGACGACCGGGTCCCCGTGTCCGAAGCAGGCCACGTCGGCCGCGAGCTCCGCCAGCCGGCCGAGCGAGACGAGGAGCCGGGGCCGGTCGAGGTTGAAGACCCCGGGGACGACCGTGCCGTCGACGGGTGAGGCGGCCACCGTGTCCCCGGCGAACAGCACCCCGTGCTCGGGCAGGAACACGGCGATGCTGCCGTCGGTGTGCCCCGGGACGTGCAGCACCCGGGCGCCGCCGCCGAAGTCCAGGACGGCGCCGTCCGCCACCTCGGTCACCGCGGCCGGCGGCACGGGCGTGCCCTCGGGCAGCTGCTCGGCCGCGGCCGCGTGGAGCGGCAGCTCCCAGTCCTCGAACTTCGGCGGGGGGCCGGGCAGTTGCCCCCGGACGAACGGCGCGTCCAAGGGGTGCGCCAGCACCTCGGCGCCGCACATCCCGGCCAACTCGCCCGCCCCGCCCACGTGGTCCTCGTGGAAGTGGGTCAGCACGATCCGCCGTACGTCCCCCGGGGCGTGCCCCAGCGCCGTGACCGCGTCGGCGATCGCCCGGCCGGCGCCGATCGGGCCGGCGTCGATCAGCGTCAACTCGCCGCCGTCGCGCCAGAGATAGGCCTGGCCGACCGGGAAGCGCAGGAGATGCAGCCGGGGCAGTAGTGCGATGACGTCCATGCGCCGACCGTAGGCGGCGCCCCCACCCCCGAGCGAGGGCGCTCTGCCCACGGCAGAAGGGCTCAGCCCGCCGCGTAGTTGCGCAGGAAGAGCGCCTCCGCGACCGACAGCCGCTCCAGCTCCTCGGCGGACACGCTCTCGTTGACCGCGTGGATCTGCGCCGCCGGCTCGCTCAGGCCGATGAGCAGGATCTCCGCCTCCGGGTACAGGCCCGCGAGGGTGTTGCACAGCGGGATGGAGCCGCCCTCACCGGCGTACTGCATGGTCTCGCCGGGGTAGGCGGCGGCCATCGCGTCGGCCATCGCCTGGTACGCCGGGCTGGAGGCGTCGGCGCGGAAGGCCTGGCCCTGTCCGATCTGCTCGGTGGTGACCCGGGCGCCCCAGGGGGTGTGCGCCGCGAGGTGGGCCTCCAGCAGCTTGCTCGCCTCCGCGGCGTCCACGCCCGGCGGCACCCGCAGGCTGACCAGCGCGCGGGCGCTGGCGTGCACGGACGGGGTGGCGCCGACCACCGGCGGGCAGTCGATGCCGAGGACGGTGACGGCCGGGCGGGCCCACAGGCGGTCGGCGACCGAGCCGTCGCCGATCAGCCCCACCCCGTCGAGCACCTTGGCGTCCGCGCGGAACTGCTCCTCGGTGTACTCCAGGCCGTCCCACGCCCCCGTGGCGTCGAGCCCGTCGACCGTGGTCGAGCCGTCCTCGGCGCGCAGCGAGTCCAGCACGCGGATCAGCGCGGCGAGCGCGTCCGGGGCGGCGCCGCCGAACTGGCCGGAGTGCAGGTTGCCCGCGAGCGTGTCGATCCGCACCCGGACCAGGGTCATGCCGCGCAGGGTGGTGGTCACCGTGGGCAGCCCGGCACGGAAGTTGCCGGCGTCGCCGATCACGATGGTGTCGGCCTTCAGCAGCTCGGGGTGCTCCTCGGCGTACCGCTCCAGGCCGCCGGTGCCCTGCTCCTCCGAGCCCTCCACGATCACCTTGACGTGCACCGGGACGCCGCCGTTCGCCTTCAGGGCGCGCAGCGCGAGCAGGTGCATGATCACGCCGCCCTTGCAGTCGGCGGCCCCGCGGCCGTACCAGCGGCCGTCGCGCTCGGTCAGCTCGAACGGCGGGGTGGTCCAGCCGGCCTCGTCCAGCGGGGGCTGGACGTCGTAGTGCGCGTACAGGAGAACCGTTTTCGCGCCCTCGGGGCCCGGCAGGTAGCCGTACACGGACTGGGTGCCGTCGGGGGTGTCGAGCAGGGCCACGTCGACGAAGCCCTCGGCGCGCAGCGCGTCGGCGACCCAGTTCGCGGCGCCCTCGCTCTCGCTCCTCGGGAACTGGGTGAAGTCCGCCACCGACTTGAAGGCGACCAGCTCGGCCAGCTCCGCCTTGGCGCGGGGCAGCAGCGAGGCGACGGTCTCGGCGACCGGATTCGACGACATGGGCAACGCTCCTCGTGGGTGCGACGGTGAACCGCTTGTACAGGTGGGTACCCCTGATCCTCCCACAGTGGCCTGCGAGGACGGCCGCCGTAGGATGCGGGGGACACTACGGCAGCGGCTTGATCGGAGCGGTAGACCATCGTGAGCGGCGAGAACTCTTCGGCGGACGACGTGCAGCGGGTGTGGGACGTCGTCGTGGTGGGCGCGGGACCCGCGGGGGCGTCGGCCGCCTACGCGGCGGCGGTCGCGGGCCGGCGCGTGCTGTTGCTGGAGAAGGCCGAGCTGCCCCGCTACAAGACCTGCGGCGGCGGCATCATCGGTCCCTCGCGCGACGCGCTGCCGCCCGGTTTCGAGCTGCCCCTGCGCGACCGGGTGCACGCGGTCACCTTCTCCCACAACGGCCGCTTCACCCGCACCCGGCGCTCCAAGCAGATGCTGTTCGGGCTGATCAACCGGCCCGAGTTCGACCAGCAGATGGTCGAGCACGCCCAGAAGGCGGGCGCCGAGCTGCGCACGGGCGTCACGGTGCAGCGGGTCGAGCAGCACGGCTCGGCGGTGCCGGACCGGCGGACGGTGGCGGTCGTGCTCCAGGGCGGAGAGACGGTGCTGGCCCGGGCGGTCGTCGGCGCCGACGGCAGCGCCAGCCGGATAGGGGCCCATGTCGGGGTGAAGCTCGACCAGGTGGACCTCGGCCTGGAGGCGGAGATCCCGGTCCCCGAGCCGGTCGCCGACGACTGGAAGGGACGGGTCCTCATCGACTGGGGCCCCCTGCCGGGCAGTTACGGCTGGGTGTTCCCCAAGGGCGACACCCTGACGGTCGGCGTGATCTCCGCGCGCGGTGAAGGCGCCGCGACCAAGCGGTACTTGGAGGACTTCATCGCCCGCCTCGGGCTGTCCGGCTTCGAGCCGGCCGTCTCCTCCGGGCATCTGACCCGCTGCCGCGCCGACGACTCGCCGCTGTCCCGGGGCCGGGTGCTGGTCTGCGGGGACGCGGCCGGGCTGCTGGAGCCGTGGACCCGCGAGGGCATCTCCTACGCCCTGCGCTCGGGCCGGCTCGCGGGGGAGTGGGCGGTGCGCGTCGCCGAGGCGCACGACGCGGTCGACGCCCGCCGCCAGGCCCTGAACTACGCGTTCGCGGTCAAGGCCGGGCTCGGCGTGGAGATGAGCGTCGGCAAGCGCCTGCTGGCCGTGTTCGAGAAGCGCCCGGGCCTCTTCCACGCGGCCCTCACCGGCTTCCGCCCGGCGTGGAACGCGTTCCGCGACATCACGCGGGGCTCGACCTCGCTGGCCGACATCGTCCGTACCCACCCGATCGCCCACCGCGCCCTGAGCGCGCTGGACCGGCGCCCGGTGGCGGCTCCGGCCGAGGACCCGGCCGGTTCCTGACCGGGACCGGCGGGGGAGAGGCCCGGCACCGGCGGGAAGCCATCGGGTGCCGGGCGGAGCCCATGCGGACCGGGCCGGTGGGGGGGCGGGACCGGGACCGGTACCGGCGGCCCGGTGGCGGCTCCGGCCGGTGCCTGACCGGGACCGGCGGGGGAGAGGCCCGGCACCGGCGGGAAGCCATCGGGTGCCGGGCGGAGTGCGCGCGGACCGGGCCGGTGGGGGGAAGGCGCGGCCCGGGACCGGGACCGGCGCCCGGCGGCGTGGCCGGTCGGGGCGCTCGGTCCGGCGAGGCGTCCGGTCAGCTCGTGACCGTGATGTGGAAGACCGGGTGGTCCGGGGCGATGCGGCGCAGCTCCTCGTCCGGGGAGTCGGGACCGACGCCGTCGAAGAAGATGCCGACCTCCGCCTTCCAGCGCTTGAGGTAGGCGCGCAGCAGCGGAACCTTGTCGTCGTCGGCGACCTCGGTGGCGGTGAACACGTCCACCTTCCGGCCCAGCCGCAGCTCGCCGCCGCTGGCCGCGCGCATGTTGTGGGTCCACTGCACATGGCCGCGCGGGGCGACCAGGTACTGCTGTCCGTCCACCGTCAGCAGGTTCACCGGCGTGGTGCGCCACTCGCCGCTCTTGCGCCCGCGCACCGCGAGGACCCGGGAGCCCCAGACGCTGATGCCGCGCCCGGTGAACCAGGCGACCGACCGGTTCAAGACGTTGACGGTGAACCAGCCCGGCTTCTTGACGTGTGTCGACACGGGGACCCCCACGGTTTGGGAGAGCGGTGCTCTCGCTGGACTCGATTCTGGCGCACATGGCGCTCCAGAGCAAGAGCAGTGCTCTCGTTTGTGTGCACCGCTCTCGATCCATGGCAGACTGGCTCGTATGAGCACCACGGAGGGAGCCCGCGCACGGGCCAGGAGGGACGTCACGGCGGCCATCAAGGAAGAGGCGCGCAGACAGCTGGCGAAGGACGGCGCCGCCAAGCTCTCGCTGCGGGCCGTCGCCCGCGAGCTGGGCATGGTCTCCTCCGCGCTGTACCGGTACTTCCCCAGCCGCGACGACCTGCTCACCGCCCTGATCATCGACGCGTACGACTCCCTCGGCGAGGCTGCGGAACGGGCGCGGGACGCCGCGGCCGGCGCCGATCCCCTGCACCGCTGGACGGCGGTGTGCGAGGCGGTGCGCGACTGGGCGCTCGCCCGTCCGCACGAGTACGCCCTCATCTACGGCTCGCCCGTGCCCGGCTATGCCGCCCCGCAGACCACGGTCCCGGCGGCCGCCCGCGTCGGCCTCGTCTTCATCGGCATCGTCCGGGACGCCCACGAGCACGCCGGCCTCGCCGACCTTCCCCTGTCCGCCGAGCTGCGGCCCGAGGCCGAGCGCATGGCCGCCGACTTCGCCCCCGGGCTGCCCCCGGAGACCGCCGCCGCTCTTGTGGCGGCCTGGGCCCAGCTGTTCGGCCTGGTCAGCTTCGAACTGTTCGGCCAGTTCACCAACGTGGTCGAGGACCGGGCGGCCTTCTTCCGGCACGCGGCGGCCCGGCTGGCCCGGCAGGTGGGCCTCGACCGCTCCTGACGCCCCGGAAGGCGGCGCCGACAAGGGATCGCGCCGGAAGGGTCAGGCCCGCGTCGGCGGCCTCGGCCCGCAGCCGCGGGTACTCCCCGGGGAGTACGCGTGATCACCTCGTCCGGCTGACGCCCGCGCCGGCCGGCGGCGTCTACCGTGGCCCGCATGGAAGAGCAGCGCGCCCCGGAGCGGTGGTGGCGGCACGGGCCGCCGTGGCGGGACGCGCCCGACGGGGCGGAGCCGCACGGCACTCCCCGCCTGCCCTGGCGCACCACCGCGCTGATCACCGCGTTCGTCCTGATCGGCAGCAACTTCGCCGGGCACGGCCAGCCGCACCGCGTCCCCCTCGACGGCTACGGGCGCGTGCTGCTGCTCGCCGCCTCGCTGCTGCTCCTGGGCCGGCACCGGTATCCGGCGGCCGTGGCCTTCGGCGCCGCCGCGGCGACCCTCGGCTACCTGGCCGCCGGCTACCCCTACGGCCCGGTGTTCGTGGTGGTCGCCGTCGCCTGCTTCAGCGCGGTCGTCGCCGGGCGTCGGCGGGCCGCCTGGGCGTCCGTCGGCCTGCTCTGGGCCGGGCACGCCCTGGTCGCCCTCTGGCTCTACCGCTGGCTCCCGCCCGCGGGCGACCGGCGCGCGGGCCTCACGCAGGAGATCGTCATCGGCACCTGGCTGCTGGCGATCGTCGCCCTGGCCGAACTGGCCCGGGTGCGGCGCGAGCAGTGGGCGCGCGAGCGCGCCGACCGGGCGGAGGCGGCACGGCGCCGCGCGGACGAGGAACGGCTGCGGATCGCCCGCGAGCTGCACGACGTGCTCGCGCACAGCATCTCCGTCATCAACGTCCAGGCCGGCATGGGGCTCGCGCTGCTCGACAGCGACCCCGAGCAGGCGCGGGCCGCGCTCACCACCATCAAGGCCGCCAGCAAGGAAGCGCTCGGCGAGGTCCGCCAGGTCCTCGACACCCTGCGCGCCCCCGGCGCCGCCCCGCGCGCCCCCGCGCCCGGTCTGGACCGGCTGCCGGAGCTGGTGGAGCAGGCGGCCGCCGCCGGACTCACCGTGGAGGTCGAGGGCGAGCTCCCGCGGCTGCCGCCCGGCGCCGACCTCGCCGCCTTCCGCATCGTGCAGGAGGCCCTGACCAACGTCGTACGGCACTCGGGGTCGCGGCACGCGCGCGTGCGGTTCGCCCACGACGGCCGGGCGCTGCGGCTGCGCGTCGACGACGACGGCCCGGCCACCGGGGCCGACGCCGGCGGCAGCGGCAGCGGACTGGCCGGCATGCGGGAGAGGGCCGCCGCGCTCGGTGGCACCATCGAGGCGGGACCGCGGCCCGGCGGCGGCTTCCGGGTGCTCGCCGTACTGCCGTCGCACCTCAGGGAGGACCAGTGATCCGGGTACTGCTCGCCGACGACCAGTCGCTGGTGCGGGCCGGTTTCGGGGCGTTGCTCGGCGCGCAGCCGGACATCGAGGTGGCCGGGGAGGCGGCCGACGGCGAGGAGGCGCTGCGCCTGGTGCGGGAACTGCGGCCGGACGTCGTCCTGATGGACATCCGCATGCCCCTGCTGGACGGCCTCGCCGCCACCCGGCGCATCACCGGCGACCCGCAGCTGAAGGACGTGAAGGTGGTCATGCTCACCACCTTCGAGCTGGACGAGTACGTCTTCGAGGCGATCCGCTCCGGCGCCTCCGGCTTCCTGGTGAAGGACACCGAACCGGACGAACTCCTGCGCGCGGTACGGGCGGTGGTGCAGGGTGACGCCCTGCTGTCGCCGGGCGTCACCCGCCGGCTGATCGCCGAGTTCGCGGCCCGCTCCAAGGAGCCCGCCGCGGCCGACGCCCTCGCCCACCTCACCGAGCGGGAGCGGGAGGTGATGGCGCTGGTCGGCATCGGCCTGTCCAACGAGGAGATCGCCCGCCGCCTGGTGGTCAGCCCCCTCACCGCCAAGACCCATGTGAGCCGCACGATGGTCAAACTGGGCGCCCGGGACCGCGCCCAACTCGTCGTCCTGGCCTACGAGTCGGGGTTGGTGCGGCCTGGGTGGCTGGGCTGACCCGCCTTCCGGAAGCGCACCAGCACGCTGATCACCCGGGCTGTGAAGACGACCGGCGCGACGGCCGTGCCGAGCCGCAGCAGGACCAGGGACAGCAGGCGCGGGAGATCGAAGAGCAGCGCGGGCCCGGCCACGGCGCCGAAGAGCACCCCGGCCGCGAAGAGGGCGCTCACCAGCGCGTACCCGATCTCGACCGTGGCCGCGTCCTGCTGGGCCTTGGTGCGGCGTCCCCCGTATGCGTACATTCCGCCAGCTTCACAGACGTGCGCCCGGCGGGGCAACCCGCCCCGCCGGGCGCACTGTTGGAGGCCTCCCCCTAGTCGCGGACCGCCACGCGCTCCGCTTCGGCTTCCTCCAGGATGGACCTGGCGACCACGACGGACCGCTGCGTACGGCGCCGGCGCAGGCCGGTGAGGGTGATCAGCAGGCCCGCCACGGCGATGCCCGTGACGACCATGAAGCCGGGCCGGTAGCTGTCGAGGACGGCCCGCGGGGTGGCGTGCGCGGGGGCGCCGGCGGTCACCACGGCCGTGACCACCGCCAGGAAGATCGCGCCGCCCACCTGCACCGAGGTGTTGAGCAGACCGGAGACCATGCCCTGCTCGTGGTCCTCGACACCGTTGGTGGCCTGGATGTTGAGGGACGGGAAGACCAGGGCACAGGCCGCGCCGATCAGCAGCATGGACGGCAGGATCACCGCCGCGTACACCGGGTCCAGGTCGACCCGCAGGAACAGCGCGTAGCCGAGGACCATGAAGGCGAACCCGGCCGCGATCAGGCGCGGGGTGCCGAACCGGTCGACGATCGCACCGACCTTCGTGGAGGACACCGCCACCAGCGCGCCCGCCGGCAGGAACGCGAGCGCGGTGTGCAGCGCGGACCAGCCGAGCAGGGACTGCATGTACAGCGTCGTCAGGAACTGGAAGCCCACGTAGCTGCCGAAGAAGGCGATCGCGCCGAGCTGGGCGCGGACCTGGCTGCCCGAGCGCAGGACGCCCAGCCGGATCAGCGGGCTCGGCGAGCGCCGCTCGACGGCGACGAAGGCGGCGAGCAGAACGGCGACGGCGAGGAAGGACAGCAGGGTGCGGGCCGAGGCCCACCCGGCCTGCGGCGCCTGCACCACGGTGAAGACCAGCAGCAGCATCGACGCGGTGCCGAGGACGGCGCCCGGGACGTCGTAGCCGTCGTGGTTCTCCTCGCGGGCACTGCGCGGCAGCAGCCGCAGCCCGGCGAACAGGGCGACCAGGGCGATCGGCGCGGGCAGCAGCATGGTGAAGCGCCAGCTGGCCTCGGTGAGCAGGCCCGACAGCACCAGGCCCATGGAGAAGCCGGTGGCGGCGCAGGTGGTGTAGATGGACAGGGCCCGGTTGCGCAGCGGGCCCTCCGGGAAGGTCGTGGTGATGATCGACAGGCCCGCCGGCGCCGTGAAGGCCGCGCTCAGGCCCTTGACGAACCGGCTGGCGATCAGCAGCGGACCCGAGTCGACCAGCCCGCCGAGCAGCGAGGCGAGCGCGAACACGCCGAGCGCGACGAGGAACACCTGACGCCGGCCGAGCAGGTCGGCGGTGCGGCCGCCGAGCAGGAGCAGCCCGCCGTAGCCCAGGATGTAGCCGCTGACGATCCATTGCAGCGTCGACGTGGACAGGTGCAGGTCGGAACCGATGGACGGCAGCGCGACGCCGACCATCGACACGTCCAGCGCGTCCAGGAACATCGCCGCGCAGAGCACCAGCAGGGTGCCCCACAGCCGGGGCGTCCAGCGGACCGCCGGGGACGGGGCCGTGGAAGGGGTGAGCGGAGAGGTCATGCCGACGACACTACATGCGCATGCATGAGATGCAAATGCATTTAATTCCGATGCAACAATCTTGTCTCTCTGCTACGGTGCGCTCATGGCGTCGAACAGGTCCGAGCAGGCGCTCGTGGAGCAGTGGCGGGAGATCCTCGCACTGCATGCCCGCACCCAGTGCGAGCTGGACCGGGTGCTGCACGGACACGGCCTGTGCGCCAGCGACTTCGAGGTCCTCGACCTGCTGGCCGAGGCCGCGCCGGCGGACGGCGGGTGCGCCTACCGGGTGCAGGAGATCTCCGAGCGCGTCCATCTCAGCCAGAGCGCGCTGTCCCGGCTGATCGGCCGCCTGGAGAAGGACGGCCTGGTCGAGCGCGCGATGTGCGCCGAGGACCGGCGCGGCGTGCGGGTGGCCCTCACCGCGAAAGGGCGCGCGCTGCACGGCGAGGTACGGCCGGTGCAGCGCGCGGTGCTGAGCCGGATGCTGGCGGGCGAGCTCAGCTCCAGGTGACGGCCGACCGCTCCCGCCACAGCCCGGCGACGGCGGGGTCCCCGGTCACCTGCGGAAACGGCTGCCGGTTCCACAGCGCGAGATACAACTCGGCGGCGGGCCCGGCCACTTCGCAGTCGGTCACGCCCGAGGCATCCCGCGTGGCCGCCGGCGGCTCCTGGGACAGCCGTACGGTCCACACCGCGCCGTCGGTGTCCGTCGCCCGCACCCGCAGCACCCGGGGCTCGTCGCTGCGGACCCTGCTCTTGGGGCGGGCGTGGAAGCCGCGCAGCAGTTCGTCGATGCCGTCCACCGCGAACGCGGGGCCGATCCCGGACCGGGCGCCGCCCCGCGCCGACTCCGCGTCGACCCGGTGCACCGTCGTCTCGTGCGCCTGACGCCGCGCCCAGAACGCGAGCGGTGACGGCGCCGGCAGGAAGTGCCAGCACTCCACGTCGGGCGCGGCCGAGGCGAGGGTGTCGACGAGATACCGGTGCCCGTCGCGGAACCAGGCGAGCAGTGCGTCGCCGTCCAGGCCGGGCAGCCCGCCGTCGGGGTGGTACGAGGTGTGCCCCTCGGCGACGAAGGCGGCGGCCCAGCGGTGCACCATCCCGGTGTGCCGCAGCAGGTCCCGCACCTGCCAGTCGGGACAGGTCGGCACCTTGGCCTCGACGCCGGCCTGCGCGGCCGCCTCGGCCAGCAACCGGCCCTCCCGGTCCAGGGTCTGAAGAAAGTCGGCAGTGTCCATGCGCGCGAGTCTGCCGGATGGAGCAGGCTCGAAGGGCACTGGTTTTCGGCGCCGCGGAGCCGCTGCTCGGCAGGCGGTCAGACACCCGCCGTACGGCGGGTGCACACCCCGATGACCGCGGCGACGGCGGACAGGGCCGCCACGCTGGTCAGCGCGGCCGGCAGGGAGAACCAGTCGGCCATGAACCCGATCGCGGGCGGCCCGAGGAGCATGCCGCCGTAGCCCAGTGTCGAGGCGACCGCGACGCCGGAGGGGCCGGTCAGGGCGCCCGCCCGTTCCACCGCCACCGGGAACAGGTTGGCGAGGCCCAGTCCGGTGACCGCGAAGCCGATCAGCGCGGCCCAGAGGGACGGGGCGAGCGAGCCGAGCAGCATCCCCAGGGCGGCGACGGTGCCGCCGCCGATCACCGTGCGGGCGCGGCCGAGACGCTCCAGCAGGGTCGTGCCGGTCGCCCGGCCCAGGGTCATGGCCAGCGCGAAGCACGCGTACCCGGCCGCCGCCGCACCGGACGACGCCGCCAGGTCCTGCTGCAGGTGCAGGGCGCCCCAGTCGGCCATCGCGCCCTCGCCGTAGGCGGTGCACAGCGCGACCAGCCCGAAGACGACGACCAGCCCCCGGCCGCCGGTCCGCCGTGGCGCGACACCTTCCGTCTCCCCGCGCGCGGCGGGCGTACGGTCCCGGGGCGCGGGCGGCGCCTGCCGCAGCAGGACGCGCCCGGCGACGGCCGTGACGAGCAGCCCGATCACGGTGAGGCCGAGCAGGTGCCGCGTGGGGGAGAGCGCCCCCGCGACGAGACCGCCGAGACCGGCGCCGACCATGCCGCCGAGGCTGAACGCCGCGTGGAACGACGGCATGACCGGCCGCCGCAACGCGGCCACGAGGTCGACGGCGGCGCTGTTGAAGGCGACGTTGATGCCGCCGTAGGCGGCGCCGAAGAGCAGGAGTACGGCGCCGAGCGCGGGCGCGGAGTGGGTCAGCGGGGGCAGGCTGACGCTGAGGCAGAGCAGCACGGCGCACACCACGGTGACCGGATGACTGCCGTAGCGGCGGCAGAGCCGCCCGGTGAGGGTCATGGTGACGACGGCGCCCGCGGAGACACCGAGGAGGGCCATTCCCAGCGCGCCGGCGGAGGCATGGGTCTGCTGCTTGATGGCCGGAATGCGCACGACCCAGCCCGCGAAGACGAAGCCGTCGAGAGCGAAGAACGTGGTCAGCGCGATGCGGAGCCGGGTGAGATCACCGGTGCCACCCGGCACGACGCTGTGCGAACGGGATTTGTTTATTAGCGGCACAAAGTCAGGCTAGGTGGCGGGGCGGGGGCGCGGCAAGGGGAGCGCCGGGGAACCGGGGCGGGACGCGTGGCAGCACCACGTCTGCGCCCCGCCCGGGGTGTCAGCCCTCGCGGCCGGGGAGCATGGCCAGCGCCCGGGAGCGCTGTGCGACGAGGTCGTCGTAGGTGCCGTCGCGTTCGGCCCAGCGGTGCATCAGAACCCCCTTCACCAAGATCTCGTGCGGAGTGGGGTGCGCCGAGAGCAGGTGCATGACCTCGGTGGCGAAGTCGTCGAGCGGCAGTGCGTGCGGGTTCACCTGCTCCTGGCCCGCCGTGGCGACGGCCGGGGGCACGAGCTCGACGACGCCGACACCGGTGCCGTCGAGCTGCGCTCGCAGTGCCTCGGAGTAGGCGTGGACCGCGGCCTTCGAGGCGGCGTAGCTGGGCATCGGCGGGAACGGCAGGAAGGCGATGCCGGAGGTCACGGTGATGAAGGTGCCGGCGCCCCGCCGCACCAGGTGCGGGGTGAAGGCGTCGACGACCCGGATGGTGCCGGTCAGGTTGGTGTCGATCGTCGTCCGTGCCGCCTCGAAGTGCGCGGGGTCGCGCAGGTCCTCCAGGAGCATGACGCCCGCCATCGTCACCACGGTGTCGAGTTCGGGGTACCGGGCGAGCACGGCGTCACGGGCCGACGCGACGGAGGCGCCGTCCGTGACGTCGACACGGAACGTGCCGAAACCCTCCCCGGCGAGTTCCGAGAGCGCCTGCGGGCTGCGGCCGCCCACGGCCACGGTGCTGCCCGCCGCGGCGAACCGCCGGGCCAGCTCTCGCCCGATGCCCGAGGTCCCGCCGACGACGAGAACGGTGCGGTTGGACAGATCCACGGGATCTTCCCTTCGTCCAGGGCGCCGCCGGCGTACGGGCTCACGGCGCAGACAGCGGTGTTTCCTGCCTCTTGCACGGCAGTGCTCCGCAGTCTTGACGGAATCCGCCGGGTGGGGCAGGGCCCCCGTCTTCCCTGGTCCTGTCAGGGCCCCCGCTGGGACACCCGCACCGCATTACGGTGGCGTCATGAGGGATGAGCAATCCGGCAACCGGCTCGGCAGCTACCTGCGTGCCCGGCGTGAGCTGGTCACCCCGGCGCAGGCAGGACTCCCGCCCGGCGGCAACCGCCGCGTGCCCGGCCTGCGCCGAGAGGAAGTCGCCCTGCTCGCCGGCATCAGTCCCGACTACTACCTGCGCCTGGAGCGGGGCCGCGACAAGAACCCCTCACCTCAGGTCCTCGAATCGCTCGCGCGCGTCCTGCAGCTCGACGACGTCGAACGGACGTACCTGCTCGGCCTCGCGGCGGCACGCTCCAGGGCACCGCGCCGCAAGCAGCCCGAGCACGTGCCGGCACGGGTGCACCAGCTGCTCGCCCACCTTCAGATCCCCGCGTTCGTCGAAGGGCGCGCGTTCGACGTCCTGGCCTCCAACCCCCTGGCCGTCGCACTCTCCCCCCGCCTGCGGCCGGGCGAGAACCGGTTGCGTTCCCTACTCCTCGATCCCGAGGAACGAGCCTTCCACCAGGACTGGGCGAAAGCCACCGCCGATTTCGTCGCCGCGCTGCGGACCACCATCGGCGACGACACCGACAATCCCCGGTTCGTCGAGCTCGTCGGGGAACTCGCGCTGTCCAGCGAGCGGTTCCGCACCCTGTGGGCCCGCCAGGACGTCCGCAGCCTCGACGGAGGCACGACCACCGTCCACCACCCCGTCGTCGGCGACCTGCGTCTGCACCGGGACAAACTCCCCGTCGACGACGTCATCCTGGTCCTGTACTACCCCGACAAGGACAGCGACAGCGACGAGAAACTGCGGCTCCTCGCCTCACTCTCGTCGACCGCGTCCGCCGGCCCGGCACACGACAGGCCGGCGGACGATCCGGGCCCGAGAACGCCCTGACGACCACACGCGGCCCCCGCCTCACACCGGCTCGACCCCCTTGCCCGTGACCACCAGCGCCGTCTCCGTGCCGTGGTCCTCGTCGGAGACGATCCCGAGGATCGCCCGCGCGACGCCGGCCGCGTCCAGTGGCACCGGGAACCGCTCCTCGAGGCAGGCGTCCGCCGACTGGCCGGTCTCGGCGCCGTACGCGGCGGCCGCGGCCCGGCCGATCGCGGTTCCGTTCAGCAGCCGGCCCGGAACGAGGGCGACGAAACGGATGCCGAGACCGCGCGCGTCGGCGGCGCGCTGGAGATAGCCGGCCAGGAACATCTGCGTCCGCTTGGCGCCCGCGTAGCCGCCCGACAGCGGCGAGCCGCCGAGCGCGGCGCCGCTGGACAGGATCACCACGGTCGAGCCGGGCCGCAGGGGCCGTGCCAGGGCGGCGCGGCCCACCTCGAAGGCGATCCTGACGTCGACGTGCCACGGAGCCGAGAACGACTCCCAGCTCTGTTCCCCGATCGCCGCCATCCGGGGACGCGTCCCCGCGGCGACCACGACGAGATCCGGATCCGCCTCGGCGAGCAGCGCCGCCACCTGTGCGGGGTCCGTCGCGTCCCGCTCGCGCCCGGCGGCCAGGACCCGGGCTCCGGCGGCGGTGAGGGCGTCGACGGTGGCACGGCCGACACTGCCGGCGGCTCCGATGACAAGGGCACTGTGGACGGTCATGAGTTCCTCCTCGGAGAGTGGTGCATGGGTGTCGGGGGTGGTACGGGTGCACGGCTCGCGGCGGGGCGGGCGCCCCCGCGGCCGTACGACCGCTGCGGCTCACGATCCGGCGGGCCCTGCTGTCCGCAGCCCGGCCAGCTGCCGCTCCAGCGCCTTCACCGCGCCGCCGCGCCAGCCCTCGGCGAGGGACGCCGACAGCGGGTCGGGGAAGATGTCCTCCTCGTCCTTCTCCACCCCGTCGAAGAGGGCCCGTGCGACGGACCGGGCCGATGCCTTCGGGATGTCGAAGGCACGGATCATGTCCGTGTCCACGGGCCCGGTCAGCACGGCGTGCACCCGCACGCCCCGCTCCGCCAGCAGAGTGCGCAGCGACTGCGTCAGCGAGAACGCCGCCGCCTTCGACACCGAGTAGGCCGGCAGGACCGGGAGCGCGGCGAGGCCGTTCAGCGACAGGTTGTTGACGATGGCGCCCCGCGAGCGGAGCAGCAGCGGCAGGAAGGCGCGGATCACGTCGTAGGTGCCGAAGAGGTTGACGGCGAGGTGCCGTTCGAGCGCCGTACGGTCGTCCAGCTCGTCGGGTACGGCGATGCCGGCGTTGTTGACCAGGACGTCGAGTGCACCCACCTCCCCGGCGGCCCGGCGCAGCCCGTCCCCGTCCGTCACGTCCAGGTACAGCGGCGTGACCCGCCCGTCCGGGTGGGACAGCGGCCCACGGGTACCGGCGTACACCCGCTCCGCGCCCCTCGCCAGGGCCTCGTGCACCAGCTCCCGGCCGATGCCGCGGCTGCCCCCGGTGATCAGCACGGAACTGCCCTCGATGGTCGTCACGGTGTGATCTCCCTCGTCCATGGAGCGCGTGCACGCGACGGCCGACGCGCTCGGCGGAATTGCGGTCTCTTGTCGGGACACGGCCGCCCCGGGCAGGTCACCGATGACTTTCCGGCCCGGACGGTGTCCTCACCGGTGTGCTCTCCGGAAGGACAACCGGACGGATAGGCGGAAGAGGCGAGGGAAGACGCGATGACCCAGACGACCCTGGCGCGTGCCCGGGCCGGCGACCCGGAGGCGTTCCGGGAGCTCACCGAGCGGTACCGGCGCGAGCTGCAGGTGCACTGCTACCGGATCCTGGGGTCCGTGCAGGACGCGGAGGACCTGGTCCAGGAGACCCTGCTGGCCGCCTGGCGCGGGCTGGACGGGTACCAGGGCCGGGCCTCCGTGCGCGCCTGGCTGTACCGGATCGCGACCAACCGCTGCCTGAACGCGCTGCGCGACGCGGGACGCCGGCCGCAGCCGCGCGAACCGGGGCCGCCGCCGTCCGGCGTGCCCGAGCCCACCCGCCGCGGCGAGGCGGTCCGGTACGAGCCCTACCCGGACGCCCTGCTGGCGGACCTGCCCGACAGCGCGCCGGGACCGGAGGCCCGCTACGAGACGCGGGAGGCGCTGGCGCTGTCGTTCACCGCCGGGCTCCAGCGTCTGCCGCCACGGCAGCGCGCGGTGCTGGTGCTGCGCGACGTGCTCGGCTTCCGCGCCGCCGAGGTGGCCGAACTGCTCGACAGCAGCGGCGTGTCGGTCAACAGCGCGCTGCAACGCGCGCGTGCCGCGCTGGACGGCCGGATCCCCGGCCCGGACCGCGACCGTGCCCCCCTGCCGCGCTCGGCACGGGAACGCGCGCTCGCCGGGCGGTTCGTGGACGCCCTCGAACGGTCCGACGTCGACGGGCTGGTGGCGCTGCTGACCGACGACGCCCGGCTGACGATGCCGCCCGAGTCCCTGGAGTACGAAGGACGCACGGCGATCGCCCGGTTCTACGGCGCCCTGCCCTGGTGGGGTGGCCGGGCGCTGCGTCTGGTGCCCACGCGTGCCAACGGGCAGCCCGCGTTCGGCAGTTATCTGCGCGAGCCGGGCGAGGCGGTCGCGCACGCCTACGGACTGGTGGTTCTCACTCTGCGAGACGACGGGATCCGCGCCATCACCCGCTTCGGCGACAACGCGCTGCTGCCGCTCTTCGGACTGCCCCGGATGCTCCATGACGGGCAAGCGGCGGACCGGTGGCCGACCGGCGCGGCCTGACCTGCGCGGACTCGGGCCCGCTCACGACGGCGGCGGCGTCAACGCGGCCTCACGAGGGGCTGGTCGGGGGCGCCGTGCGGCCGTCCGCGCGGGTTCCGCCGTCGGATACAGGTCGGTTAATGCTTGCTCACGAGCTGGTTGCCGGGGGATGAGCGGTCCATGATGGCCCCATGACGTTGGCCTCGCGCGCGCTCGCGCAACTGGCGACCTGGCCCGACCTGAGCCAGGCGGTCCCGAGCTGCGGCCTGGGACAGGCGGTGAGTTCGGCCCGGGGCGAGATCGCCCACTTCCACTCGGACCGGGATGTCGACCTCCGGCTGACCGACCGGGCGATCCGCCGGTTCGCCAAGGACCTCCGGGACGCCGGGGCGATCAGGATCGTGCCCGGCTCCCAGTGGGTGACCCTGCGGCTCGACGCGTCCAGCGACGTCGATCTGCTGCTGACCCTGGTGAGCGTGGCGCTCCAGGCCCAGCAGAGCGCGGCCGACGCGCCCGGCCGGCCGCCGGTGGGCTGCAACGACCAGCGCGGCGCCGGGTTCGTGAAGGCCGACCTCGGCGGCATCTGAGCCGGGCACCGCGACACGCCGCCGGGCGTGAGCGGGTCACACGGTGACGACCCGGACACCCGCCTCCTCGAAGCGGCGCACCGTCTCCGGCTCCGCCGCCGTGTCCGTCACCAGCGTGTCCACCAGCTCCGTGTCACAGATCCGGGCGAACGCGCGCCGGCCCAGCTTGCTGGAGTCCGCCGCGACCACCACCCGCTCGGCGCGCCGGCACAGCAGCCGGTTGATCGCTGCCTCCGCCTCGTCATGGGCCGCCGCGCCGTGCGTCACGTCCAAGGCGACGACGCCGAGCACCGCCACGTCGAGCGTGATCTGCCCGAGCACCCCGTCCGCGAGCGGACCGATGAGCTCGTACGACTGAGGGCGCGCCACCCCGCCCGTCACCACGATCTTGAACTGGGGCCGTACGGCCAGCTCGTTGGCGATGTTGAGCGCGTTCGTGACGACGGTCAGCGCGGGCGATCCGGTGGCCAGATCGCCGCGTACGGCCAGGGCGCGGGCCACCTCCGTGGTGGTCGTGCCGCCGGTCAGCCCCACCGCCTCGCCGGGCGTGACGAGTTCGGCGACGGCCTTGGCGATGCGCTGCTTCTCCGAGGCGCGGCGGGCCGTCTTGTAGCGCAACGGGAGTTCGTACGACACCCCGTGCACCACCGCTCCGCCCCGGGTGCGCACCAGCATCTGCTGCTCGGCGAGCTGGTCGAAGTCCCGGCGGATCGTCGCCGCCGACACCTCCAGCTCGGCCGCCGCCTCCTCGACCTCCAGCCGGCCGCGCTCGACGAGCAGTTCCAGCAGCGCCTTCCAGCGGGCGTCCCGGGACATCCGCAGCCTCCGTTCCGATGTGCTCCCGGTGACCCTAGCGCACCCCACTCCGCGCGCGATTGCTTGATTGTGCTCGAAAGCTCGCTATATCTTGCAGGAACAATCAGCTAGGGGAGGGTGTGGCCATGAGCCATGTCGAGAACGAGCTGAACAGCCAGCCCGAGTGCTGGATACGGGCGGCCGAGCAGACCGGGCGGTACCGGGACGCACTGCCGAAGCCAGGGGAGCGGGTCGCGATCGTGGGCTGCGGCACGTCGTACTTCATGGCACAGGCGGCAGCGGCGCTGCGCGAGTGCGCGGGCGGGGGCGAGACCGACGCGTTCGCCGCCTCCGAGTTCCCGTACGGGCGGCCGTACGACCGGGTCGTGGCCCTCACCCGCTCCGGCACCACGACCGAAGTGCTCGGCCTGCTGGCGGAGTTGCGGGGCAGGACGCGGACCACGGCCGTCACCGGCGACCCGGACACCCCGGTGGCCTCGGCCGCCGACGACCTCGTCGTGCTGGACTTCGCCGACGAACGCTCCGTCGTGCAGACCCGGTTCGCCACCACCGCCCTCACCCTCCTGCGCGCCCACCTCGGCCTGCACACGGACTCCGTCGTCGCCGACGCCCGTAGGGCCCTCACCACACCTCTTCCCGAAGGGCTGGCCGACTGCACCCAGTTCACCTTCCTCGGACGCGGCTGGAGCGTCGGGCTCGCGAACGAGGCCGGGCTGAAGATGCGGGAGGCCTCGCTGTCCTGGACCGAGGCGTACCCGGCGATGGAGTACCGGCACGGCCCCATCAGCATCACCACCGCGGGCACCGCCACCTGGATGCTCGGCGAGGCGCCCGAAGGACTCGCCCGGCAGGTCCGCGCCACCGGCGCACTGTGGATCGACGGCACGCTCGACCCGCTGGCCGAACTCGTCCGCGTGCAGCGGCTCGCGGTCGCCGTCGCCGCCGCCCGCGGCCTGGACCCCGACCGGCCGCGCCACCTCACCCGCTCGGTGATCCTCGCCCCCTGACACCAGGCCCCGACCCGGAAGGACACCCGCCGTGCCCCTCGCGTCCACCGGCGACCTGGTCACCGCGGCCGCCGCCCGCGGATCCGCCGTCGCCGCGTTCAACGTCATCACCCTGGAGCACATCGAGGCCGTCGTCGCCGGCGCCGAGCCGGCCGGCACGCCCGTCGTGCTGCAGGTCAGCGAGAACGCCGTCAAGTTCCGCTACGGGCGGCTGCTGCCGCTGGCCCGGGCCGCCGTCGCCGCCGCCGAACGCGCCGCCGTACCCGTCGCCCTGCACCTCGACCACGTGCAGAGCGAGCACCTGCTGCGCCAGGCGCCCGACGCCGGGTTCAGCTCGGTGATGTACGACGCGGCCCGGCTGCCGTACGCCGACAACCTCTTCGCCACCCGGGCCGCCGTCGACTGGGCGCATGCCCAAGGGATGTGGATCGAGGCCGAGTTGGGCCAGATCGGCGGCAAGGACGGCCGGCCCCCGCTGGACGCGCACGCGCCGGGCGCCCGCACCGACCCGGACCAGGCCCGCGACTTCGTGGCCGGCACCGGCGTCGACGCGCTCGCCGTCGCCGTCGGCAGCACGCACGCGATGACCACCCGCACCGCCGCCCTCGACCACGCCCTGATCAAACGGCTGTCCGCCGCGCTGCCCGTCCCGCTCGTCCTGCACGGCTCCTCCGGTGTCCCGGACGACGGACTGACCGCCGCGGTCGCCGGCGGCATCGCCAAGGTCAACGTCGGGACCGCGCTCAACGCGGCCATGACCGGCGCGATCCGGGACTTCCTCGCGGCCCACCCGGAGGCCGTCGACTCCCGCACGTACCTCGGTGTGGGCCGGGAGGCGATGGCCCGCGAGGTGCGCCGGATCATCGGCGTCCTGTCCCGGGCGGCCTAGCCCTTCCTGACCGCTCTCAGCACCACGAACTTCGGGTCGGAGGCCACCACTTCACTGTTCCCGAACAACCGCCTCAGCTTCACGTGGTAGCCGAGGTGCCGGTTCCCGATCACCCACAGCTCACCCCCCGGCCGCAGCGAGCGCCGCGCCCCGGTGAACATCCGCCACGCCGTCGCGTCGGTCGTGGCCTGGTGGGAGTGGAACGGCGGATTGTTCAGCACCAGGTCCACGCTGCCCGGCGCCACCCCGGCCAGTCCGTCGCCGACCCGGAACTCGGCGTGCCCCGGCACCCCGTTGGCCTTGTACGTCGCCTCCGCCGAGGCCACCGCCTGGAACGACTCGTCCACGAACAGCACCTCGGCGGACGGGTCGGCGAGGGCCACAGCCGTACCGACGACGCCGTTGCCGCAGCCCAGGTCCACCACGCGGCCCGCGCCCGGCGCGGGCAGGTGCTGCAGGAAGAAACGGGTGCCGATGTCCAGGCGGTCGGCGCAGAAGACGCCCGCGTGGTTGACGACCGTGCGGCCCGAGATCACGCCGACACCCTCCGGGAGGGTGTAGCGGTGCGGCCACGGGTTCGCGGGCCGCTCCAGCGCCGGATCGGGAGTGCAGAAGATCAGCCGGGCCTTCTGCCGCGCCAGCGAGGTCCGCGTCGGGCCGAGGACGCGCTCGAACAGCCGGAGGGTGGAGGTGTGGATCTCCTTCACCATCCCGGTGCCCACGACGACCGTGCCCGCGTGCACGGCCGGCGCCAGCCGCAGCAGCTGGTCCTCCAGCAGGGCCAGGCTCTTCGGCACCCGCACCAGCAGCACGTCCACCCGCTCCGGCGGCGGGTCCTGCGTGGTCAGCAGCGGGACGGCGCCGGGCTCCACCCCGGCCCGCGCCAGATTCGCCCGGGTCGCCTCCTGGGTCAGGAACGAGTCGGTGATCTGCGCCGGCCGGTGCTCCGCGAGCGCCGTGGCCAGCGCGCCCCAGCGGTCCCCGACCACCACGACGGTGCCGGTGAGCGGCACTTCCTCCTCGGCCAGATGCCGCAGCAGGTACGCGTCGGCGGCGTCCCAGGCGCGCAGCCGGTCGCGCGGGTCCTCGGGGAAGCGGGCCAGCTCGACCTCGCCCCACGGTGTCGTCATACGGTCGCTCATCGTGCCCCCAGGCTAGCGGAGCAGCAGCTCAGGGATGGTGGGGCAGGATGGGGGCATGGAGGACGAGCTGTTCGCCCGGGAGCGTGCCGAGGTCGCGCCGGGCGCCGTGCACGTCCCGGACTGGCTGGACGCCGGCGCGCAGCGCGACCTGCTCGCCGCCTGCCGCCGGTGGGCGCGGCCGCCGGCCGGACTGCGCACGGTCCGCACCCCGGGCGGCGGCACGATGAGCGCGCGGCAGGTCTGCCTGGGCTGGCACTGGTACCCGTACGCCTACGCCCGCACGGCCGTCGACGGCGACAACGCACCCGTGAAGCCCTTCCCCGGCTGGCTCGGCGAGCTGGGCCGCCGCGCCGCCGTCGCCGCGCTGGGCCCGCAGCCGCCGTACGCGTACGACATCGCACTGATCAACTTCTACGGCGGCGACGCCCGCATGGGCATGCACCGCGACGGCGACGAGAAGGCGGACGCCCCGGTGGTGTCGCTGAGCCTGGGCGACACCTGTGTCTTCCGGTTCGGGAACACCGCGACGCGCTCCAGGCCGTACCGGGACGTCGAGCTGCGCAGCGGCGACCTGTTCGTGTTCGGCGGGCCGTCCCGCCTGGCCTACCACGGGGTCCCGCGGGTGTACGCCGGCACCGCCCCGGACGGGCTGGGCCTGTCCGGGCGTCTGAACATCACGCTACGGGTCAGCGGCCGGTAGCGGGCCGCACCTGCGGATCATGGGAGACTCCCCCTCATGAGCGGCAACGCGGATCCCCGGACAGCGGGGGAGAGGACCACCTCGAGAGCGCGACTGGACCGGGGGCGCGGCGCCCTCGGACCCGCGCTGGAGCTGGTGCACACCGGGCGGGCGCCGACCCGCGCCGTGCTCACCGCGGAACTCGGCGTCACCCGGGCCACCGCGGGGGCCGTGGCCGCCGAGCTGGAGGCGCTCGGCCTGATCCGGGTGGACGCCCGGCCGGGTGCCGCGGCCGGCTCCCAGGGCCGCCCCTCGCACCGGCTCCAGGTCGCCGAGGACGGCCCGGTGGCGCTCGCCGCCCAGGTCCACGCCGACGGCTTCCGGGCCGCGCTGGTCGGTCTCGGCGGGCGGATCGTGGCGACCGCGCCCGGCTGCGAGACGGTCGAGGCCGACCCGGCGAAGGTGCTCGGCTCGGTCGTCGAGGCGGGCGCCGAGCTGCTGCGCACGACCGGCCGCCGCTGCGTCGGCGCCGGCCTCGCCGTGCCGTCCGCCGTGGCCGAGCCCGACGGCCTCGCCCTCAACCCGCTGCACCTGGCCTGGCCCGTCGGCGCCCCGGTCCGGCGGATCTTCGCCGAGCGGGTGCGCGAGGCCGGCATCACCGGCCCGGCGTTCGCCGGCAACGACGTCAACCTCGCCGCGCTCGCCGAACACCGGCACGGCGCGGGCCGGGGCGCCCGGGACCTGCTGTGCGTGGCCACCGGGCACCGGGGGGTCGGCGGTGCGCTGGTGCTGGACGGCCGTCTGCACACCGGCAGTTCAGGGCTCGCCCTGGAGGTCGGCCACCTCACCGTCAACCCCGAGGGCCGGCCCTGCCACTGCGGCAGCCGCGGCTGCCTGGACGTCGAGGCCGACCCGCTGGCCCTGCTGGTGGAGGCCGGCCGCGAGCCGGGCCCCGAGGTCTCCCTGCTCCAGCAGGCCAACGACCTGCTGCGCACCCAGTACGACGACCCGGCCGTCCGCCGGGCCACCGAGGCGCTGATCGACCGGCTGGGTCTCGGCCTGGCCGGACTGGTCAACATCCTCAACCCCGACCGCATCATCCTCGGCGGCCTGCACCGCACCCTGCTGGACGCCGACCCGGAACGGCTGCGCGCCGTCGTCGCCGACCGCAGCCTGTGGGGGCAGAGCGGCGGAGTGCCGATCCTGCCCTGCACGCTCGACCACAACAGCCTCGTCGGAGCGGCGGAACTGGCCTGGCAGCCGGTCCTCGACGACCCGCTGACGGCACTGACCTGACGGCTCCTCCCAGGGCAGGTCAGTGGTCGTACAGCGCTCGCAGCGCCGCCAGGCCCGGCCCCCTCACGCCCACTCGGCCGCGAAGGCCCGCCCGGGATGCTCCGAGAGGATGCGTCCCACCAGGTCCGCGCCCAGCTCGGCCGCCAGCCGGTGGCGCAGCCGGCGCAGCAGGTACGGCATCCCCGGCCCGCCGTCCACCGAGCGGGCCCCGGCCACCACGGTGTCCCCGCCGAGCAGCAGCCGGTCGCCGAAGCCGGCCTCGGCCAGCGCCCGCACCGCCCGAGGCATCCGCCAGTCGGTGGCGTGATGGGCGCGCGACGGCCCGTCGAAGGCCAGCCAGCACCCGGACTCGGCGGCCTGCCGCTGTGTCACCGGGTCGGGGAAGCGGTTCAGATGCCCCAGGATCACCCGGTCGCCGGGCACCCCCAACTCCCCGCACAGCAGGTCGAGTACGTCCGGCGCGCCCGTGCCCTGCTCCAGGTGCACGGCGATGGGGGCACCGGTGGCGTGGTGCGCCTCGGCCGCCGCCGCCATCGTCCAGCGGGCGTGCGCGTCGAGCGTGTGGAAACCGCCCGCCACCTTGATCAGACCGGCCCGCACCCCGGTCGTGCCGATGCCCTCGGTCAGCTCGGACACGAACAGCCCGGCGAGGCCGCCACCGCGCAGCCGGCCCAGCACCTCGGGGCCGTAGTGCCCGGCCTGGTGCAGGCCGGTGGCGCACACCAGCCGCACACCGGTGGCCCGGGACAGCTCCGGCAGGTCCGCGGCCCGCCGCCCCATGCCGTACGGGGTCCACTGCACGACGGCCGCGCCGCCCGCCGCCCGGAACGCGGTCAGCTCGGCCCGCGCGGCCGCAAGGTCGTCCAGCTCCTGGCCGGGCAGCAGCGGGCTGCCGAGGAAGAGGTGGTCGTGCGCGTCGCACACGCCCAGTTGCTCGGGGCGGATGTCGCCGAGGACCGTACGCACCCGGCTCACCACTGCCGCCCCCGCGGGAGCGTTTCCCGGCCGGGCGCGGACAGGTGCAGCACCTGGAAGAGGTCCCCGTCGGCCCCGGGCGCGTCGTGCTCCCAGAGCGAGAAGTGCACCAGCTCCCACGCGCGCGTGTCCACGGCCGCCGCGGCGAGGACCGCGCCGTCCTGGGCCGCGAGCCGTCCGGTCTCGGCCGCCGCGTCGCTCATGAAGGCCGCCAGCTCCACGCCGTCCGGGACCGGTCGGCGGTGCCGCACGGCGAACCGGGGCGCCGACCCGCTCGCGGCGCCCTCCTCGAACGCCAGGCCCGTCCACTGCCGGACCGCCGGCCGCCCGAAGTCGTTCACCGGCCCCTGGAAGGCCCCTCCCCACAGGAAGCCGTTCATGCCCTCCGTCGTGTTCCACAGGTAGAACGGCCCGTACTGGTTCACCGGCGAGCCGTGCACCCCGCGCTCGCGCAGCAGATACGTCTTGACGCCGAGCCCCTCCCAGTCGTCCAGCAGATGCCCGACCCGGGCGACGCGGGAGCGGATGACACCCATGTCGTAGTCGGCGGGCAGCGTGAACTCGTACTGCATGGCGTGCATGTCGAGCGTCCCTCTCTCAGGCGGGGTGGTCAGCCACCCGCGTGCTCTGTCCGGGAGCCGGGGGCGCCAGCAGGGCGAGCAGGCCGCGGACGCCGGCGTCGAAGGCGGCGGGGGAACCGGAGGCGCGGGCGAGGACATAGCCGCCCTGTACGGTCGCGAGGACGGCCGCGGCGATCTCCCCGCCGTCCAGCGACGGCGCGAACTGCCCCTGGCGCTTGCCCTCTTCGACGATCCCGGCGATCCGCTCCCGGATCCGCGCGAGCGTCGCGTCCACCGGCGCGCGCAGCTCGTCGTCGGCCATCACGTCCGGATCCATGGTCAGCCGGCCGACCGGGCAGCCGCGCAGCACGTCACGCTCGCGCAGCAGATACGCCTCGATGCGCTCGTACGGCGTGCCCGGCCCGTCCAGCACCCGCTCGGCGGTGGCGCGCAGCTCCTCGGCCGTCCGCCGGATCGCCGCCAGGGCCAGGTCCGGCTTGCCCTTGAAGTGGTGGTACATGCTGCCCTGTCCGGCGCCGGCGCGCTCCAGGATCGCCTTGGGGCTCGTGCCCACGTATCCGCGCTCCCACAGCAGCTCACGGGTGGACTCGATCAGTCGTTCCGGGGTGCTCCTCATGAACCTACTGTACATACTAGTAGTTACAGTCCGCCAGTGGTCCAGGGGAGCAGTCCGCCGCGCCCGCCGTACTCCCCGCGAGGTACCCGCACTGCCGCCGGCCGCACGACGACCCGGACCCCTCCCCGGAGGGAGCCTCGTGTCATCCCCGCACAGCGCAACCGACAGTGCAACCGACAAGGGAGTGACCCGAGATGCAGACCCTGGCCGACTGGCACGGTGGACCCGGCCCATGGATCCTGTTCTTCCCGCTGATCTGGGCGGCCGTGGTGATCGGCGCCGTCACCGTGCTGCGCCGCACAGCCTGGCGCGGCCGCGGCGGCCCGTGGCGGCCGGCCGCCGGCGCACACCCCGCCGGCGACTCGCCGCTGGCGGTCCTCGGCCGCCGCTTCGCCTCCGGCGAGATCGACGAGGACGAGTACTGGCGCCGGCTGTCCGTCCTGGAGGAGCAGTTCGGCCGCGCCGGCAAGGGCGGTGCGGCGTGACCGCGACCGCACTGCGGGCCGCGGCCCGCGTGGTCGACGCGGTGAAGGTGTACGGCGGTGGCGACACCGCCGTACGCGCCCTGGACGGCGTCGACGTCTCCTTCCCCGCCGGGCGCTTCACCGCGATCATGGGCCCCTCCGGCTCCGGCAAGTCCACCCTCATGCACTGCGCGGCCGGGCTCGACACGCTCACCTCCGGCGCCGCCTGGATCGGGGACACCGAACTCGGCGCGCTGGACGACCGGCGCCTGACCCTGCTGCGCCGCGACCGGGTCGGCTTCGTCTTCCAGGCGTTCAACCTGGTGCCGACGCTGACCGTCGCGGAGAACATCACCCTGCCCCTGGACCTGGCCGGCCGGCGCGGCGCCCCGGAGTGGATCGACGCGCTGATCGACGCCGTCGGACTGCGCGACCGGCTGCACCACCGGCCGTCGCAGCTGTCCGGCGGGCAGCAGCAACGCGTCGCCGTGGCACGGGCGTTCGCCGGACGGCCCGAGGTGGTCTTCGCCGACGAGCCCACCGGGAACCTCGACTCCCGCTCCGGCGCCGAGGTGCTCGGCCTGCTCGGTTCGGCCGTACGGGAGACGGACCGCACCGTCGTCATGGTCACCCACGACCCGGTGGCCGCCGCGCACGCCGACGAGGTGCTCTTCCTCGCCGACGGACGGCTGGTCGACCGGATGGAATCGCCGACCGCGGACCGGGTCCTGGACCGCATGAAGGCCTTCGAGGTGCGCACGTGAACGCATCGCTCCGGCTCGGCCTCACCTCCCTGCGCACGCACCGGCGCCGGTTCGCCGGCACCTTCCTCGCCGTGTTCCTCGGCGTCGCCTTCCTGACCGGCACCCTCGTCATGGGCGACACGCTGCGGGCCAGCTTCGGCAGCATGTTCGGCGAGGCCACCAGCGGCACGGACGCCGTCGTACGCGGCGCCGACGCCATCACCACGCCCGGCCAGTCCCAGGGCGTACGGCGGCCCGTCGACACCTCGCTGGTGAGGACCGTCGAACGGGTGCCGGGCGTGGCCGCGGCGGCCCCGGACATCCAGGGAGCCGGCCAGCTCGTCGGCGCCGACGGCAAGCCGGTCGGCGGCCAGGGACCGCCCACGATCGCCGGGAACTGGATCACCGATCCCGGGCTCAACCCCTACCGGATCGCCGAAGGCCGTGCCCCCGCCCGGCCGGGCGAGGTCGTGGTGAACCGGGGTGCCGCGAAGAAGGGAGGCCTGAGGATCGGCGACACCACCACCCTGCGCACCCCGGACCCGGTGAAGGTCACGATCGTCGGCCTCGCCACCTTCGGCGGGCAGGACGGCATGGCCCAGGTGACGTTCACCGGCATGACCCGCGCCGACGCCGAGAGGCACCTCACCGCCCGGCCCGGCCAGGCGGCGTCCATCGCGGTGCGCGCCGGGCCCGGGGTGAGTCAGAAGGAGCTGGTCCGGCGGCTGACTCCGGTGCTGCCGAAGGGAGTCGAGGCGATCACCGGGCAGCAGGCGGCGCAGGAGAACACCGACATGATCTCCAGCCAGTTCCTGACGGTGTTCACCACGTTCCTGCTCGTCTTCTCCGGTGTCGCCCTGCTCGTCGCCACCTTCTCCATCCACAACACCTTCGCGATCGTCGTCGCCCAACGCACGCGGGAGAACGCCCTGTTGCGGGCACTCGGCGCGGCCCGCCGCCAGGTGACCGCCGCCGCCCTCGCCGAGGCCTGCCTCGTCGCGCTCACCGCGTCCCTCACCGGGCTCGCGGGCGGCATCGGCATCGCCGCGGGCCTCCAGGCGCTGTTCCCGGCGATCGGATTTCCGTTCCCCGACGGCGACCTGGTCGTCAAGACGCTGTCCATGACGCTGCCGCTCGCCGTGGGCCTCGTGGTCTGCCTGGGTTCCGCACTGCTGCCGGCCCGGCGCGCCGGACGGACCGCGCCGCTCGCCGCGCTGCGGGAGACGGCCGTCGACACCTCCGGCGCCTCACGCGTCCGCGTGATCGCCGGGGCGGTCCTCGGCGCGTCGGCGCTCGCCGCCACCCTGACCGGCGTCCTGGTGTCCCCCTCCGTCTGGCTCGCGGGCCTGGGCGCACTGCTCGCCCTGGCGGCCTTCGTCGTCCTCGGCCCGGTCGCCGCCACGACGGCCGTAAGGCTCCTCGGCGGCCCCCTGGACCGACTGCGCGGCGTCACCGGCTCCCTGGCACGGCGCAACGCCCTGCGCAGCCCCAGGCGGACGGCGGCCACCGCGAGCGCGCTGATGATCGGCGTTGCCGTGGTGTCGCTGTTCACCGTCTTCGGCGCCTCGCTGAAGGCCACGATGGACCGGACGGTGTCCCGGTCCTTCGCCGGGGACGTCGCCGTCAGCAGCCCGTCCTTCGGCGCGGGCGGCAGCGGCCTCAGCCCCCGGCTCGCCCCCGCCCTGCAGCGGCTGCCGCAGGTGGACACGGCCGTGGGGCTCGGTCGCGGGGTCGCGGAAGTCGACGGCAGGGGGCGGGCGTTGACGGTCACCGACCCGGTCGCCCTCGCCCGCACCTTCGACCTCGGCACCGTCACCGGCTCGCTGCGCGGCCTCGGCGCCGACGGCATCGCGATCGACCGCACCGAGGCGGCCCGGCAGCACCTGCGCACCGGCGGCACGGCCAGGCTGACCTTCACCGACGGCAGCACGGAGGACTTCATCGTCCGGGCCCTGTACGACCGGTCGGAACTCGCCGGTGACTACGTCATCACCCGGGCCGCGTGGGCCCCGCACCGCACGCAGGACGCCGACACCCTGATCGCCGTCACCTTCCGGCACGGGGTGGGCGCCGACGCGGGCAAGGCGGCGGTGAGGAAGGTCGCCGCGCGGTACGGCAACCCGTCCGTGCAGACCCGGGACGAGTACGCGCAGTCGTCGGCGGGCGGCATCGACATGATGCTCACGCTCGTCTACGCGCTCCTCGCCCTCGCCGTGGTCATCGCCCTGCTCGGCATCGCCAACACGCTGACCCTCGCGCTGCACGAGCGCACCCGGGAACTCGGTCTGCTGCGGGCCGTCGGCCAGACCCGGGCCCAGCTGCGGGCCATGGTCCGCTGGGAGTCGGTGCTGGTCGCCGCGTTCGGCACGGCCGGCGGGCTCGGGCTCGGCGCCTTCCTGGGCTGGGTGCTGGTGAGGGCCTCCGACGGTGCGAGCGACACCGCGTTCGCCTTCGCCCTGCCGCCCGTACGCCTCCTGGTGGTCGCCCTGGTCGGCCTCCTCGCCGGCGCCCTGGCCGGACTGCGCCCGGCACGCCGGGCGGGACGGCTGGACGTACTGGGCGCCATCGCAACGGAGTGACAGCGTCGCCTCCGCGGCGTGCGCCCCCTGGACGGGCGGGTGGCGGTCGTCGCGCAGGTGCGGGTGGGACGTGGCCGGTCGCGCCCGCGCGGCGGAGCCGCATGCCGATACGGCCCAGCGCCCCTGGCGGCTGCCTGAGCAGCTGTGGGCAGTCGTGCCTCCGCCGGTGCCCGAAGGGCCTGGGGACCTCAGGCGGCACGGGCGCGGCGGCGCCGCCGTGGGCGCGGGCCGCCGAGCTGAGGCCCCACGGCAACCCGCGGGTGGGGGCGGGCTGCCGTGGGGCGGGGTGTCTCACCGCCCGGTCAGCCGGGAACGGCGGACCGGGCGGGAGCCTGGGGGCGGGGGCCGGCCGCGCTCGCCACCGGCGCGGCAGCGGCGGGCGCTTCCGCGGTCAGGGCGACTCCGGCGCCGACGGGCGTGCCGACCGGAGTCCTGGCCGCCGTACCGACGCGGACGGGCTCCGGCGCGGCGGGCACCTCGGCGGCGCGGCGCGGCGTGTGGGCCGGATACGGACGAACCGCCGCGGGTGCGGGCAGCGTGAACCAGACGACCTTGCCGTGCTCGCCGTCCGGCCGCGCCCCCCAGCTCTCGCTGACCGCCGCCACCATCGCCAGCCCGCGCCCGCACGTGGCCAGCGGGCCGCCGTCCGCCGTGTCCGGGGCGTCGGCCGGCACCGGAAGCCGGGGATCGTTGTCGCGCACCGAGACCGTGAGCCGGTCCGGCGCCAGCTCCAGCTCGACGGTGCACGACTTGTCGGGCCTGGCATGCCGGTGGACGTTGCTCAGCAGTTCCGTCACACCGAGCGCCGCCCGGTCTATCAACGCGTCCATGTGCCAGTAGCGCAACTGCGCAGATACGATTCTGCGGACCTGGCCGATCCGCGACGGCAGGGCTTGGAGCTCCACCGTGCAGTGCCTGCTTGGGTGACTGATCACGGCTGCGACTCCCCGATGTAGAGGTCCGAGGGACCGGAAGAACACGGAGAACAACGGATCCAGCAGGGTGGCTTGCGTCCAAACGTCCGCCTGCTGTCATGGCCGGCGGGCTGGTTCGCAGCGTTATCGCCGGTAAACCCAGAGTGACGTATGACCAGCGTGACGCAGCGGATGCGGTCCCGCAACTCGCCGCGACGGACCGCTGCTCGGCGTCATACGACCGGCGTCCTGCCGAGCGGGCGGCCGCGCCTTCCTCAGCCGCCGCGCCCGGCGGCCCGGCGCACCGCCTCGATGAACCGTCGTGCCGCGGGCGGCCCCGGCTCGCCCGGAGCGGGGTCGTGCTCGCCGAGCGTCAGCAGGTACCGCTTGCCGTTGAGGTCGGCGAGCGCCTTGTCGTCCGGCCCGAACCACGGCCGGGACGCACGCACCGCCTGCACCGGGGCGCTGTCGATCTCGCTGCCGTAGCTGGTGAGCAACTCCAGCCTGCCGTCGTTGATCCGGACCTGACCGGCCCGGGTGAGCGAACGCAGCCGCTTGCCGATCCGCACGCCCGTGGCTGTGAACTCCGGCTCCGCCATCCTTGGCCGCCCCCTTGCCCGTGTGCTTCCGCGATCCAGTGTGCGCCCACGGCCGGGACGGTCGTCCCGACGCGTGCAGTCTGCCGCGATGCGGCCGGGAGCACCAGTACACGCGAGGCGCCCGCGCCGCCTGCCCGGAGCACTCCCGCCAATGCGCCCCGACGGTTCGCGCCCCCCTGCTCCCCAGGGGTGTCTTTGGGTGGCTGAAAGATGCGTTTATGCAGGTGGGAAGCGGTGTGAAAGATGCCTATGCTCGAGGTGCCGGCCGCGTGAGGCGTCGTCGGCGCCCAGCCGAAGGAGCATCGCCGTGAGCACCACCCACCCCACCAGGACCGGCGCCACCCTCGACGCCGACCGCAGCGACGCCGGCTACCGCGACTGGCTGAAAGAGGCCGTACGCAAAGTCCAGGCCGACGCCAACCGGTCCGCGGACACGCACCTGCTGCGCTTCCCCCTGCCCGAGCGGTGGGGCATCGACCTCTACCTGAAGGACGAGTCCACCCATCCCACCGGCAGCCTCAAGCACCGCCTCGCCCGCTCGCTGTTCCTGTACGGCCTCTGCAATGGCTGGATCCGCCCGGGCCGCCCGGTCATCGAGGCCTCCAGCGGTTCGACCGCCGTCTCCGAGGCCTACTTCGCCAAGCTGGTCGGCGTGCCCTTCATCGCGGTCATGCCCCGCACGACCAGCGCCGAGAAGTGCCGTCTGATCGAGTTCCACGGCGGCCGGTGCCACTTCGTGGACGACTCCCGCAAGATGTACGAGGAGTCCGCCCGCCTCGCGGTGGAGACCGGTGGGCACTACATGGACCAGTTCACCTACGCCGAGCGGGCCACCGACTGGCGCGGCAACAACAACATCGCCGAATCCATCTTCCGCCAGCTTCGGTTGGAGCGGTTCCCGGAGCCGGCCTGGATCGTCGCCACCGCCGGCACCGGCGGCACCTCCGCGACCCTCGCCCGCTATGTGCACTACATGCAGTACGACACCCGGATCTGCGTCGCCGACCCGGAGAACTCCTGCTTCTTCGAGGGCTGGACCACCGGCGATCCGGACGTCACCTGCGACTGCGGTTCCCGGATCGAGGGCATCGGCCGCCCGCGCATGGAGCCGAGCTTCGTGCCCGGCGCGATCGACCGGATGATGAAGGTGCCGGACGCCGCCAGCGTCGCCGCCGTACGGGCCCTGGAGCGGGCCATCGGCCGCAAGGCGGGCGGCTCCACGGGGACCGGGCTGTGGAGCGCGCTGAAGATCGTCGCCGAGATGGTGGCCGAGGGGCGCCGGGGCAGCGTCGTGACCCTGCTGTGCGACCCGGGCGACCGCTACCTCGACAAGTACTACTCCGACGCCTGGCTCGCCGGGCAGGGCCTGGACATCGCGCCGTACACCGCGGCGATCGAGACCCTGCTGGCCACGGGGGTGTGGCCGGACTGAACCGGTGCCGGCGGTCCGGGAGGCCGGCGCCCGACGCCCCGGTGACAGGGGTGTGTGGGTTTGGTGACGTCTCAATTGCGGTTCTGGGCAAGCTTGTTGTGCCTGTGTGACTGATAAGATCATCCCACTTTTCACATGGGCTGACGGCGTGTCACAGACGCGCCCGGGGGGACAGTCTCGAAGGCACCATCGCGCTCGCACGCTTTCGGCGCGATGCGACTTGAAGAGAGTCTCATGACGTCATTGACCACGGATCCACTGTTGTGGATCTTGCTGGTGGTGCTCGTCGCTGCGGTCGCCGCAGTGCTGCGGGCCCGGAGAACCAACATGGCGCTCCGAAAAACGCGAAAGGAACTGGAGACACACCTGGGCGAGGCCCGCGGCGAGGTCAGCCGGCTGCACGCGCACATCGCCGCGCTCACCGCCCAGCAGCAGCGCGACCTCGCCGACGTACGGGCCGACGCCGAGGCGGCGACCAAGGCGGTGCTGAAGTCCGCCATGGGCACGCTCCAGTCGCTCGCCGAGGAACAGCAGGTCCTCCTCGACAGCCTGCTGAGGAAGTACGGCGACACCACCGACGTCCTGGCCGACCTGATGACGGTCGACCACACCGGCAGCCAGTTCGGCCGCCGCGCCAAGGGCATCTCCGTGCTGTGCGGCGGCTGGCTGGGCAGGCGCGAGGGCGCCGCTACCGTCTACGACGTCGCCCGCAGCGCCCAGGGCAGGATCAAGGACTTCAACCGGGTCAGCGTCCACTCCCAGGTGAACGTCTCGCTCGTCGGCAAGGCGGTCGAGCCGGTGGCCGTCGTCCTGGCCGAACTGCTGGACAACGCGACGAACTACAGCGCGCCGGGCACGCCGGTCGAGGTCAACATCCAGAGCGTGCCGACCGGTGTGTGCTTCATCGTGGACGACGCCGGCCTGGGCATGGACCAGGAGACCAAGGACCGGGCGGCGGCACTGCTGTCCGTCGACGGTCCCGTCGACATCACCGGCCTCGGCGATCCGCCGCGGTTCGGCTTCGCCGTGTGCGGCATGCTCGCCGCCCGCTACGGCTTCGCCGTCTCCGTCGGTTCCGTGTCCCCCTACGGCGGAGTGCGTGCAGTGATCCGTGTACCCGAAGGTCTGCTCTCGGCCGACGCTCCTTCCCCCGAGGCCGGCGCCCAGGACTCCGCCACCCCCGAGGAGGCCCCGCAGCGACTGGCGCCGGTACCGGTCGTCGGCCCCACGCACGTGGTGGGGACGACCTCGGGAGGCCTGCCCAAACGCCGGCGGCGCAGCGGTCCCGTCACGGTCGTCCCGGCCCTCGACAGCGCCGGCCCGCAGGAGCCCGCGGAGGCGGACAGCGAGGTGACGGCGTCGCGGATCGGGGCGTTCGCGCGCGGAACCCAGCTCGGGCGCACCACGAACACCACGGAAGGACCTGACAACCAGTGAACATCGACCTGTCGTGGGTGCTGAACGACGTGCTCGAGGTGCGCGGAGCCCGGCACGCGATCCTCGTCTCGGGAGACGGCCTGCTGCTGCAGCGCTCGGACGACATCGGGCGCGACGACGCCGAGACGAACGCCGCGGCGATGAGCTCGATGCAGTCGCTGAGCCGCGCCGTCGCGGGGTTCGTGGGAGCGGGCCACGGGATCTGGAAGCAGACGCTGCTGGAGTACGACGGCGGCTGGATCTTCCTGATCGCCGCGGGCCAGGGCTCCTACCTCGCCGTCTCGGCCGCGCTGGACGTCGACATGGAGGCGATGTCCTTCCGCATGCAGAAGACGGTGGCGGGCCTGAGCAAGGCGATGAGTGTGGCCCCGCGCTCGGACGGTGCGGGCGTATGACGACGCCCGGCGAGGAAGCCTCCGTCACCAGCGAGTTCGTCCGCTCCTACGTCATCACCGGCGGCCGGAACCTGCCCGCATCGGACGACCTGGCGCTGCACACCCTGGTCACCCTGGCTCCCGACCGGACCCCTCCGCTGGGAGCCGGCCCCGAGGTGATGGCGATCTGGAAGCTGTGCTCCGGCGGCTATCTGTCGGTCGCCGAAGTGGCCGGCCACGTGGGACTGCCGGTGGGGGTGGCCCGGCTGCTGCTGACCGACTTATTCGAGCAGGGCCACCTCCTGCGCCGCGCGGAGCCGCCCCGGGCGCAGAACGTTGACAGAGCGACCCTCGAGAAGGTTCTGAATGGACTCCAATCCCTCATCGGCTGAGACGGCCCCTGGATCCATCTACGTCTCCAGCGCGGTGACCAACGCTGCCAAGATCCTGGTCGTCGGCCATTTCGCCGTGGGCAAGACGACCTTCATCGGCTCGCTGTCGGAGATCACCCCGCTGCGCACCGAAGAGAAGATGACGCAGGCGTCCCTGCACGTGGACGACCTCAGAGGCGTCGCGGACAAGACCACCACCACCGTGGCGCTGGACTTCGGCCGGCTGACGCTCAGCGACGAACTCGTGCTGTACCTGTTCGGCACCCCGGGACAGCAGCGCTTCATGCAGCTGTGGGAGGACATGGCCCGCGGCGCGCTCGGGGCGCTGCTCCTGGTCGACCCCGCCCGGCTGGAGGAGACCTTCCCCGTCATCGACCTCGTCGAACGGTACGGCCTCGAGTACGCAATCGCCGTCAACAGCTTCGAGCGCGCCAAGGTGTACGAGGAGGCGGAGGTGCGGGAGGCCCTGGACCTGCTCCCGGACACCCCCGTCGTCTACTGCGACGCGCGCGACCGGCAGTCGTCCGCCCTCGCGCTGATCGCCCTCGTGCGCCACCTGCTCACCCGAGCCGCCTGACACCTCCCATCCGCCCGGATCGTCTCTCCCCCCGGACCACCGGCCCGGAGCCAGCAGAAGGAACCCCCATGGACCCCCAGTCAGCCCCCGCCACCGCGGCGGCCCGATGCCCCATGCACGACGCGGCGTTCGCCACCGACCCCCAGCAGGTCTACGACCGGCTGCGCGCCCACGGCCCGGCCGGACCGGTCGAACTCGCCCCCGGCGTCGAGGCCACCCTGGTCGTCGGCCACGAGACGGCCCTGCGCGTGCTGCAGAACTCCACGCTCTTCGCCCGGGACGCCGGCCGCTGGAAGGCGCTGAACGAGGGGCGCATCCCGCTGGACCACCCGGTGCTGCCCATGATGGCGTACCGGCCCAACTGCCTGTTCACCGACGGCGCCGTGCACCTCAGGCTGCGCAAGGCCGTCACGGACAGCCTCGCCAAGCTCAACATCACCCGGATCCGCCGCGACGTCGAGCCCATCGCCGACTACCTGATCGACCAGTTCAGCGAGCGGGGCCGCGCCGACCTGCTCAACGACTACGCCAAGCTGCTGCCGCTGCTGCTGTTCAACAAGCTGTTCGGCTGCCCGGCGGACATCGGCGACACCCTGACCGGGGCCATGTCGGCGATCTTCGACGGCAAGGACGCGCTGCGCGCCAACGAGGAACTCACCTCCTGCCTCATGGAGTTGATCGCCCTCAAGCGGCGCAGGCCCGGCGACGACGTCACCTCCTGGCTGATCCAGCACCCCGCCGGGCTCACCGACGAGGAGCTCAAGGACCAGCTGGTGATGCTGATGGGCGCCGGCGTGGAACCCGAGCGCAACCTGATCGGCAACGCCCTGCTCCTGCTGCTGTCGCCCGACGCGAGCGGACGCGACTCCGGGCTGCTGATCGAGGAGGCGATCGACCACGTGCTGTGGAACCAGACGCCCATCGCCAACTACGCCACCCACTACCCGGTCCAGGACGTGGACCTCGGGGGAGTGGTGGCCGGGGCGGGCACGCCGGTCGTCATCAGCTTCGCCGCCGCCAACACCGACCCGGCCCTGGCCGAGGCCCGCCGCACCCACAGCAAGGGCGCCCACCTGGCCTGGGGAGCCGGTCCGCACGCGTGCCCGGCCAAGGACCCGGCGACGGTCATCGCCGTCACCGCGATCGAGAAGCTCCTCAACGCCCTGCCCGACCTCACCCTGGCCGTCCCCGCGCGGGAACTCGAATGGCGGCCCGGCCCGTTCCACCGGGCGCTGGTCGCGCTGCCCGTGGCGTTCAGTCCCACGCCGGCCACCCACATCGCCTCCGCGCTGCGGGACCGTACCGCCCCCGCCGCGGCCGAGCAGCCGCTGCCCACCGCCGCGCCCGCCGGCGCCGTCCGTCAGGAACCGGCCAGGAAGAAGGGCTTCTGGAGCAGCTTCCTGGACATCTTCCGCGTCTGACGGATGAGATGTGACGGTTTGTTGGGTGGCATGTGACGGGAGCAACAACAACAGGCGCATGACGACGGAGAGGGGAAGGGTAGGTTCCGGCGGTAACGGTAGCGCCCAGCCACAAAGGAGCTTCGCGTGACCGCCGTTGGCGTCATACGTGGTACCACCACCGATCGCCGAGCCGTCATCCCCCTTCTCCGTCGCCTCCGTTCAGCCGAAGGACAAGCCGATCCCTTCACCGTCTGGGACGAACTGCGTGCCCTGGGAGAGGTGGTGCCCGCTCCCTGGGGCGGGTACTTCGTCACCGGATTCGATCTCTGCAACCAGATCCTGCGCGGCAGGGACTGGCTCGTACCCGACTTCGCCTGGCAGGAGCGCCGGCCCGATCCGGCCCGCTGGCGTCATCCGGCGACGCGGGAGATGACGCGTACGCTCTCCCGCCTCAACCCGCCCGAACACACCCTGGCGCGCCGCGCGTTGGGCAACCTCTTCGACCGGGGCACCCTGGACGCCATGCGGCCCCGGATCGAGGACCACGTCACCCGGCTCCTGGACCGCCTGGAACTGCAGCTGCGCACCCTGGGCGAGGCCGACTTCGCCGGCACGGTCGGCGACCAGCTGCCCGTCCACACCATCGGCCAGTGGCTCGCCGTCCCGGCCGAGCACTACCCGCACATCCTGGACTTCACCCACCGCCAGGTCCACGCCCAGGAACTGATCCCCACCAGCAGCGAGCTGGCGATCTCCGCCCAGGCCACCGTGGAGATGAGGGCCTTCTTCACCGGCCTCCTCGCCGACCGGCGCCGCCACCTCGGCGACGACGTCCTCAGCGACTGGATCCGCTACTGGGACGCCCACTACGCCGGCGACAGGGCGGCCGCCGACCGGATGCTGTACGACCTGACGATGTTCATCACCATCGCCTCCCTGGAGACCACCGCGACCCTGCTCACCAACGCGGTGTGGTTAGTCACCCAGGACCCGGTCCGCGCCGACTGGCTGCGCCGGCACCCCGAGCACATCGACGACGCCGTCGACGAGACGCTGCGCTACGACCCGCCCATCCACCTCAACACCCGCTTCGCCGCCGAGGACACCGTCCTCGCCGGCGTCCCCGTCCCCAGGGACACCACGGTCCACGTCCTGTACGGCGCCGCCAACCACGACCCGCGCCGCAACCCGGACCCCCACGTCTTCGACATCCGCCGCAAGGGCGCCCACCTCACCTTCGGCGGCGGCGTCCACTACTGCCTCGGCTCGGGCCTGGCCCGCTTGGAGGCCCGTCTGCTGCTGACCCAGCTGCTGGAACGGTTCCCCACCCTGCGGCCGGTCGCCGCCCCCAGCTACGCGAGCCGCATGGTGTTCCGGCGCATCACCTCCCTGAAAGTGACGACATGACCGCCCTCCCCCTCGAGACCCTCCCGGCCGGCGCCGTACGGCGGACCCTGCGGACCCACCGGGAGGGCCCCGTCCTCACCGTCGAGCTGAACACCCCCGACCAGGGCAACACCGTCACCGACGCCCTGCTGGACGATCTCCTGGCGGTCCTCCAGGACCAGGACCCGGCCGTCCGGGTGCTGGTGCTCACCGGCAGCGGCGACGACTTCTGCCTCGGAGGCGACCGCGGCGAGTTCGCCCGGCACCTCGCCCACGACCCCACGGGGGGCGGCATCCGCGTCTCGGGGACCAAGGCACGGCGCGTGTGCGAGGCCCTGACCGGCAACCCCGCCGTCACCATCGCCCGCGTCCACGGCAAGGCCGTCGGGGCGGGAGTCGCCCTCGCCCTCGCCTGCGACCTGCGGGTCGGCTCTGAGGACGCGACCTTCCGGCTGCCCGAACTCGCCCTCGGGCTGCCCACCGCCTGGGGCGGCCTGCTGCCCCGGCTCATCAGCGAGGTCGGCGCGGCCCGGGTCCGCGAGATCGTCCTCACGGGCCGGATCGTCACCGCGGCGGAGGCCCAGTCCCTGTCCCTGCTGCAGAAGGTCGTCCCCGCCCACGAACTCGACGCGGCGGTCGCCGAGTGGGCCAGACCCGTCGTGCGCCGCCCGCCGGCGGCCCTGCGCGTCACCAAGGCGCTGCTCAACTCGCTGTCCGCGGCCTCGCGCCTGGCCGACGTCTCCGTACTGGACCCGGAACTGATGGCGGCGGTGGTGTCCGAGGCGCACCACGACCGCGGCGCCACCTGACCAGCGCCTCGCCGGACGCCGGGCGGGCGCCTCCGCCACGAGGACCGTCTCCTCGGACCGCGTCCCGCCCGGCGCCGCGGCCGGTGGCGCAGGCGACCTCGTCCTTCGCAGCCTGAACGCCGTACGGCCGGCAGCGTCCGCCGAAAGGCGCACCGCTGCTGACGGACGCTCAGATGTCCGTGTCGTCTTCTTCCCCGGGCTCGCCCGCCACGATCACCCGCAGATGCTCGGAGATCTCCGCGCGGGCCTCCGCGGGCAGCCCCGCATCCGTCACCAGCGTGTCCACCTGCTCCAGCGCGGCGAACGAACTCAGGCCCACCGTGCCCCACTTGGTGTGGTCGGCGACCACCACGACCCGGCGCGCGGAGTGCACCAGGCGCCGGTTCGTCTCCGCCTCGGCGAGGTTCGGCGTGGACAGCCCGGCCTCCACCGATATGCCGTGCACACCGAGGAACAGCAGATCGAAGTGCAGGGCGGCGATCGCCTGGTCGGCCACCGGACCCACCAGCGAGTCCGACGGCGTGCGCACCCCGCCGGTCAGCACCACCGTCGCCGCGCCCTGCCGCTGCCCCGAGGTGCGCTGTGCGGAGTGGAAGACGTCCGCGACCCGCACCGAGTTCGTCACCACGGTCAGGTCGGGGACCTCCAGCAACTGCTGGGCGAGTGCGTACGTCGTCGTACCACCGGACAGGGCGATCGCCGTGCCCGGGGTGACCAGCTTGGCCGCGGCGCGCGCGATGTCCTCCTTGGCGGTCAGCTCCAGACCCGACTTGGCCTCGAAACCGGGCTCGTGCGTGCTGGCCTCGACCACCGGCACCGCGCCGCCGTGGACCTTCTCCAGCACGCCCTGGCGGGCGAGGGCGTCCAGGTCGCGGCGCACGGTCATGTCCGACACACCGAGCTTGCGGGTCAGTTCGTTGACCCGCACACCGCCCCGGCGCCGGACCTCGTCCAGGATCAGTGCGCGGCGCTGCTCGGCGAGGAGGTTCTGATTCTCGCTCACGTACGCTCAGGTCCTTTCGCCGCCATCCGTCCGACACGCCCGGCGCACCGCCTCCGACCAGGACATTCCGGCCGGACCCGGGTGTGCGGGCGTCCCATCTTTTCACGGGTCGGCACCGGTTGCGCCACCGCCTGTCACGACGCGCTCATGCCACTTCCGCCGCGGCCGGGGTCACCCGGATCGGGGAGATTCCGTGACGAGGGGTGTGGGCCGCCTTCCGGCCGGAGATCCTGGATCCCGCGTCGACACGGTTTTCCGGGCGCTTCACGGGGGTGCGAGAACAGTGGACCGCGCACAGGAGGAATCCGGCGAGCGGCGGACCGGACAGGGCCCGGCGGCGCAGTCCGAGCTGGAACTGCTGGTGCACGGGGCCGGCGGGACCACTCCCGGCAGGATGCTCGGCGATCCACGCACCGTCCGGGTGAGCGGGGACGACACCGCCGCCGTCTTCCGGCGCGCCGAGGACACCGGGCCCGGGAAGGGACGCCGCGAGGGGCCCGTCCAGGAGGCGTACGTCCGGTGCAACCTCACCTCGGTGACAGCAGCCGTGCCCTGTGGCTGCGGCTGCTGCCGTTCATGGTGGTCGACCTCGCCCACTGGATGCGCCCCGCGGCCGCCGGACGGCAGTGCGCCGTCCGGCTCTACGGCCTCCTCGTCCGGCTCGCCGCCCTCACCCTGACCGTGCTGCTGGTCGCCGCCGCCTGCGAGGTGGCCCTGGACCTGGTGGCCTGGCAGTGCGCCGGCGCGCGGAGCTGCGCCCGGCGCCACACCTGGCTCGCCTTCCTCGCCCCGCACCAGCGGCCCCCGGCGGTTGGTGGAGCCTGCCCGGCCGCCGGCTGGCGCTCGCCGCGCTGGCGCCGACCACGCTGACGCTGCTGCTCTGGTACCTCTCCCGGCGGACCTGGAGCGCGTACGAGTCCCACCGGCCGATGACCCACGACGCCGCACCGGACACCGACGGCAGCGCGCTGACCAGGCCCGGCTTCTGGTACGGCCGCCGGCTCGTGGCCCGGCTGCGCGCCGCCCACACCACCGTGGCCCTGCTGACCGTCGCCGCCGCCCTGGCCACCCCGGCCGTCCGCTCCGACCTCCGGCCCGGCGGCTCCGCCGCCCTCGAAGTCCTCGGCGGGCTGCTCGGCGCGGCCCTGGCGGCCTGGGCGGCGACGGCCGTGGGCGTCGTCTGCCGCCGGGGCCGCACCGAGCACCACCTGGACCAGCACCTCGACCGGCGCCTCGTACGCATGCTGCCGCTCGGCGCGCTCGCCCTGCTGCTGCTCACCGCGGTCTATGCGGGCTGGGCCCGGCCCGGCTGGCGCTCCGCCGGCCGTCTCCCGGGCGACCCCGCCTTCGGCGCGCTCATGCTGGCCCAGGGCCTGCTGGTCGTCGCGCTCGCCGTGGTGGCCCGCGCCCTGTACCGCAGCGGCCCCGACCCGCGGACCGGCATGCGCGGCCTCGCCGGACCGGCCGTCGCCCTGCTGGCCTGCGCCCTGGGCGGCGTGATGTCCGGCGGGGTCGCCCAGCGCGTCGCCGACTGGCTGGACGGCACCCGCGCCCTGCTCCCCGGCCCGCCCGTCCTGCTGACCTGGCAGGCGTCCACCATCCCGCCGGTCCTCGCGGTCCTGCTGCTCCTCGCCGCCCGGCTCGCGGCAGGCGCCGCCCGGACGGCCCGCGCCGAACGCCGCCGGGTCCGCCGGGAGCAGCCCGGCGAGCCCGAGGACCCGGCGCGCACCCGAGCCATCGCCCACGCCCGCGCCATGGCCACCCTCACGGACCGGGCGCCCCTGGTCGTCGGCGTGCTCGCCACCGGGCAGACCCCCGACGGAGCCGCCCGCCGCACCTACGACGCCGTACGGGCCGCCGCCGAGACCTCGCAGGCACTGGGCTCCTGGCTGGTCGGCCTCGGCTTCATAGTCTTCGTCACCTGGGGCAGGCGCGCCTACAAGGACGCCTCCGCGCGGCGCACCATCGGCATCCTCTGGGACGTCGGCACCTTCCGGCCGCGCGCCGCGCACCCCTTCGCACCGCCGTGCTACGCCGAGCGCGCCGTGCCGGACCTCACCTGGCGCATCGCCACCCGGACCCAGCACACCGGGGGCCGCCTGGTGCTCTCCGGACACTCCCAGGGCAGTGTGCTGGCCGCGGCCGCCGCCTGGCAGCTCCCCGCGGCCGTCCGCGGCCGCATCGCGCTGCTGACCTACGGCTCCCCGCTGGAACGCCTCTACGGCCGCTGGTTCCCGGCCCACTTCGGACCGCCCGCGCTCGCCGCCCTGCACCGCGACGTCGCCTGCTGGGCCAACCTCTGGCGCGCCACCGACCCCATCGGCGGGCCCGTCCGCCTCCCCGGCGGCGCCACCCCCGGGGTCGACCACGGCCCGCTGTGCGACCCCCTCGCCTACGGCCGTACGCCCGAGCATCCCCTCCCGGCGCCCGTCCTCGGCCACTCCGACTACCAGGCGGACCCGGCGTTCGCCCGGGTACGGGGCCGCCTGCTGAACCGGCTGCGCCCGGACCTGCAGGGCCCGCGCCCGGAACCCACGGAGCGGCGGGCCGACACCGGCTAGGCGCACCGGCCCGCGGTGGTGTCGCACCGGCCGGTCACCGGCGCACGCGGTCCGTCCCGGCGCCCCGGGGAGCCGGGCGCGCCTGCGGGGGCGCCCTCGTCCGGGGCCGTGCTCAGGCGGCGGTCGCTCAGGGCAGTTCCGGAAGGTCCTCCGCGAACAGCAGGGTCAGGTCGTCGGTGCTGGGGTCCGCCAGCTGGGCGACCCGGCTCGCGTGCCGCTCCACCATCGCCTCGAACGTCTGGCGGGCGGTGCGGCCGTTGCCGAACGCCGGGCCCTTCGGGATGGCCGTGAAGTACTTCAGCAGCGCCTCGGCCGCGCCCGGCGCCAGCCGGTACTCGTGCTCGTCGGCCTGCTGCTCCACGATCCGCAGCAGCTCCTCGGGGCCGTAGTCGCCGAAGGTGATGGTGCGCGAGAACCGGGAGGCGACACCGGGGTTGACGGACAGGAAGCGCTCCATCTCCGCCGTGTACCCGGCGACGATCACCACCACCGCGTCCCGGTGGTCCTCCATCAGCTTCACCAGCGTGTCGATGGCCTCCTTGCCGAAGTCCCGCCCGGCGTCCTCCGGCGACAGTGCGTACGCCTCGTCGATGAACAGCACACCGCCGCGCGCCCTCTCGAACGCCTCCTGGGTGCGGATCGCCGTGGAACCGATGTGCTCGCCGACCAGGTCCACCCGGGACACCTCCACCAGGTGCCCCTTCTCCAGCACACCGAGGGAGGCGAGGATCTCGCCGTAGAGCCGGGCGACCGTGGTCTTGCCGGTGCCGGGGGAACCGGTGAACACCAGATGCCTCTTCACCGAGGCCGCCTTCAGCCCCGCCTGCTGCCGGCGCCGGCCCACCTCGATCATGTCGGTCAGCGCCCGCACCTCGCGCTTGACGCTCTCCAGGCCCACCAGCGCGTCGAGTTCCCCGAGCACGTCCTTCGACGTCCGCACCGGCTCGGCCGGCTCGGCGGCGGTGACCAGCGGTTCCTGCTCCGTGCTGCGCTGCCCCGGGATCGTGCCGAGCAGACCGGGGGAGTGCACCACGGTCTGTACGGCGGTCTCGCGCACCGCGGGCGGCCGCATGCCGGCGCTCTCGTCGCTGGTGCAGTCCTCCACGACGGGACCCGTCCCGGACCCGCCGTCCGGGCCGGCGTCGGCGAACTCGTAACCACCGCGCGCGCAGCGCTCCGTACGGCACCGGCGCAGCGTCGCCCGGCAGCCGTCGATCACATGGAAGCCGTAGCCTCCGCTGCCGCTGACCCGGCAGTCGAGGAAGCTGCCGCGGCCGCCCGCGGAGACGTAGAAACCGGCCTCGGCGGGGGAGTCGACCGTGCAGCGCTCGATGGCCGGGTCGGCGCCCTTCGTGACGATCACGCCCGTCTGGGTGCCGTCCAGGGTGCAGTTGTTGAGCGTGCCTCCGCTGCCGTGGTCGCGGAACCACGCCCCGGTCGCCGCCTCCCGGATCCGGCAGTCGTCGAGCTGGGCGGTCGCCCCGTCGCTGACCGACACCGCCGTGTTGCGCACCTGCGACAGGTCGCTGTCCACGACGTCCGCGCGCGAGCCGCGGTCCAGCACGAACAGGGCGTCGGGCACGTCGTGCACCCGGCAGGAGTCGAGGACGGCGGTGGCGCCGTCGCTGACCCACACCGCCGGATAGTCGCCGGTGCTGTCGAAGATCTCGCACTGGTTGGCGTCCACCCGGGTCCCCGGATCCCACACCGACAGGCCGTTGCGCCCGAACTGACGCACCGTCGTCCGGGTGAGCGTGAGCACCGAGCGGGAGCGCAGGTCGACCGCGTTCTCGGGGATGTCGTGGATGTGGCAGTCGGCGAGTGTGAGCACCGCGTCCGTGTCCAGGGTGACGCCGTCGGCCGTGGTGCGGTGCACGTCGCAGTCGGTCAGATGCGCGGTCGCCCGCTGGCTGACCTGTGCGCCGGAGCCGCGGACCTCGTAGATCTCGCAACCCACCGCCTCCAGCGCGGAGTTCTCGCCGGTCACGGTCATCCCGGTGCCCGAGGCGTGGTGCACCCGGCAGCGCTCCAGCCGCGGATGCGCACCGCCCCGCACCGCCACGCCCGCCTGCCCGGCCGCGACGACCTCGCACTCCTCGAACACCCCGCCCCCGCCGTCGAGCACGGCGATGCCGATGCCGGCCGGGTTGTCGACCGTGCAGCGGCGCACGGTCGGCCGGGCGCCGCCGCGGACCTCGATGCCCGCCGCGGACCGGGTGACGATCCGCAAGTCCATCAGCTCGGGCGTGCCCTCCTCGACCAGCAGCGCGGGCGCCGCCGCGTCCTGGCCCTCCACGTGCACGTCCTGCACCACGGCCGCGGCGCGCACGGTGAGCGGCACGCCGGCCTCCGGCGCGATCCGCACCGAGCCGGGCGAGCCCTCGGGCCCGCGGAGCGTCACGGCCCGCTCGATCACGAGGTTCTCCCGGTAGGTGCCCGGGGCGATGGTGAGGACGTCACCGTCGGCGGCGGCCTCCAGGGCGGCGGCGAGCGATGCGTACTCGCCTGTGCGGCGCCGCCACCGCGACGTACCGGTGTGCGTCACCTGGACCGTGCCCTGTGCCATGGCGTTGCTGTGCCCCCACCTCGTCGTACTGATGGCTCGCTCCCTCAGGGGACCTTCCCGCCGGCACCGGCACCGGCACCGCGACCGTGCTCAGCCGTGGGGCTGGTGCGCGTTCGCGCTCCCGAAAACCTGGGCGCGGCCCTGCGGTTCGCTCACCCGCGGGTTGTCGCCGAAAGCGCTTCGGCCGGTCCACCGTAGCGCGTGCGTGCGGGGTGGGTTGACCGGAGGCGGAAGGCGGTCAGCTGCCGGTGCCCGCCTTGCCCCAGTCCGGGCCCGCCCGCTCCCAGGCCTGGTCCCAGCGTGCGTACCGCCTGCGGACCATCCGCCAGACCGTCAGCCGCCTGCCGCCCTCGACCAGGCCCGCGGCCAGCAGGGCCGCGCCGATTCCGGCGAGCACCGCGTGGGTCGTGGCGGTGGGGGAGTCCAGCGGACGGGCCGTTATTCGTCCGTGCGGGTCCGTCCACATCCTGAAGTGGTCGCCGGCGTGCGGGGACTTCAGGTCCGCCAGGGCCCGGCCGTGCCGGTGGCTGCCGTCCGGCGCCGTCCACGCGGCGAGGACACGGCTGCGGGTCTCGCGGGCCGTCGTGGTGTCGGGGTCGGTGTCCAGCGGGGCCTCGCCCAGATCGCGTACCACCGTGGCCGTGACCAGATGGCGGGTGTGCCGCTGCTCGCGCACGGACCGCTGCAGCGAGTCCTGGGCGGCGGCGCCGGCCAGGCAGCCGGCCACGGGTGCGGCCACGGCCATCAGCACCAGCGCCACGAGGGCCACCCACGCCTCGGCCAGATCGGTCGCGCGGCGCAGCGGATTGCGCCGCCAGCGCCACAGGCCACTGATCACCCGCATGTCCCCACCCCCTTTCGCTCCGTCATATCCCCCGGCGCGGACGCGCGTCCGCGGCCCGGAGCAAGAGAGAGCGACATCACTACTTGCACCGCGCTCGGTCACGCACGCGGCTTCTCACGAATCTCTCATCCGTCCCAACGACCGGGACCCGCCCCCGGTTCCCCGCCCGCCGAGCCGTTCTTCCGTGCTAGCCGAGCACCCGGACCGGGTCGCCGATCCTGATCGTGCCGCGCGAGAGAGGGACGAGGTTCTGTCCGAAGAGGAGCCTGGAGCCGACGTTGCGGTGACGGGCCAGGGTGCGCAGCGGCTCCCGGCCGCGTGCGGCGGTGTCCTGGTCGGTGGTGGTGACGACACAGCGTCCGCTCGGCTTCGCGACGCGGAAGAGGACCTCGCCGACGGAGATCCGCGACCAGTGGTCCTCGGCCCAGGCCTCGGTGCCGGCGACGACGACGTTGGGCCGGAAGCGGTTCATCGGCAGCGGGCCCTCGTGCGCGTAAGGGCCCTCGGCGATCAGCGCGTTCAGCGCGTCGAGGGAGGCGGTCGTGGTGACCAGCAGGGGGTAGCCGTCGGCGAAGCTCACCGTCTCGCCGGGCAGGGCGTACTCGGGGTCGACCGGGCGGCGAGTGGCCGGATCGTCGAGGTGGACCAGGCGGACGTCCGCCTCCAGATAGGCACTGCACCAGGCGTGCGCGGCGTCGGCGGCCGGCACCGCCTCGACCTTCGTGCCGAAGACGTTCACCGGCACCGTCCCGGCCGGCTCGGGCACCGGCACCGTCAACGGCGCACGGCCGGGCGCGGACAGACGGACACCGCCGCCGGGCCCGGGCTCGGCGGCGGCCAGCGCGAGCCGCGGCTGCTCGCGCTGGGTGACGACCTTTCCCCCGTCGTCGACCAGTGTCCAGCGCCGGTCCCCGGCCAGGCCCCAGGGCTCCACCACGGCCTCCCGGGGTGCGACACCCCGGAATGCCTTGACCGGATGGACGTGGATCGACTGCACTTCGGCGTTTCCCATGCGGTCATCGTGCCAGTGGGCGCCGACGACGGCATGCGCCGGTCAGTAGCCGCGGTACTGCTGCTGGTTCTGGTACGGGTCCTGATAGGGCGTCGGCGCGGGCCTCGGCGCGGCCGGGCGCATGGCCTCGTAACCCGTGGCCATCGGACGCTGCTGCTGCGGCGCCTGCGGGCCGGGGTAGCCCCGCGGGGCGCTCGCCTGCTGCGGGATGTACGCGGTCGGCGCCTGCTGCAGCGGCGCGGGCTGCGGCGCCTGCGGGTAGCCGTAGGCGGGGGCCTGCGGGGAGGGAGCCGCCGGGAGGGCGGGCAGGGCCGACGACAGCGCGGGCAGGCTGCTGCCCGTGTCGTAGGCGGCGGGGACCCGGATCGGGGCGATCTGCGGGGTACCGCGCTCGGCGACGAGCGAGTCGTAGATCGGGGTGTCCGGGAAGGAGGCGGAGTAGTAGCCGCCACCATAAGTGGAGCGGGGGGAGGTCATGGCACATAAGTTAAGCCCACGATGTGCTCGTTGGGGAGACCGATAAGAGGGTTGTTTTCCGTGTCCGCAGTGACGTGGGATCCCCAATCCGAGCGAACTTGGCAAAAAGGGACGGCGGCCCGCGTTTAAATCATGTAAAGGGCGACTTCCTCCAGGGTTACCGCCGGTTGACCGGCGATCTTCCGGCGCCGGGGCATGGGAGTTCGCCGTGGGCGCGCATAGGTTGTGCGGGTAGGGATGACCTGGACGACCGACGGCCGCGGAGCCGACACGGATGGGGGCGGACATGTCCATGATGAAGGGGGCGAACACGCCGGTGCCGACCACGGCACTGCGCGTGGAACTGGGGTGGCGCTCCGGACCGGGCGTGCCCGACGCGGACGCCTCGGCGCTGCTGCTCGCCACCGGAAAGGTGCGCTCCGACGACGACTTCGTCTTCTACAACCAGCCCGCCCACCCTTCCGGCGCCGTCCGCCACGAGGGCAAGAAGTCGGCCGGCGCGGGCGTCACCGACACCCTCGTCGTCGACCTCGCGCGCGTGGAGGGCGCCGTCGAGCGGATCGTCCTCGCCGCCTCCGCCGACGGCGGGACCTTCGGACAGGTCCCCGGCCTCTACATCGAGGTGACGGACGCCGCGAGCGGCCGGCCGGTCGCCCGCTTCGACAGCCCCGGCGCGACCGTGGAGACGGCGTTCGTCCTCGGCGAGTTCTACCGCCGGCAGGGCGCCTGGAAGTTCCGCGCCGTCGGCCAGGGCTACGGCAGCGGACTCGAAGGCCTGGCAACGGACTTCGGCATCACCGTGGACCAGCCCCAGCACGCCGCGCCGCCCGCCGCACCGCCCCGGGTGGCGGCGTCCCCGCCCCCGGCGGCCCCGGCACCCCCGCCGCCCCCGGCACCGGCCGGGCCGACCCCGCCCCCGGCTCCCTTGACCGCCCCCGCACCGCCCCCGCCGCCCATGCCGAGCGACCCCGTGACCCCGCCGGCGCCCCGGCCCGTCCGCCTGTCCAAGGTCACCCTCACGAAGACGGCGCCGTCCGTCTCGCTCGCCAAGCAGGGCGGCACGTCCGGAGCCATGCGGGTCAACCTCAACTGGCAGACGCGCAAGCACCTTTCCGGGTGGGGCGGCCGCTGGGGAGGCGGCGGCCGGGGCGAGATCGACCTCGACCTGTGCGCCCTGTACGAACTCGCCGACGGCCGCAAGGGCGTCGTCCAGGCCCTCGGCAACGCCTTCGGGTCGCTGCACCGGCCGCCGTACATCCACCTCGACGGCGACGACCGCACCGGTGCCCTCGCGAGCGGCGAGAACCTCACCGTCAACCTCGACCACAAGCAGGACTTCCGGCGCATCCTCGTCTTCGTCACCATCTACGAGGGCGCCGACTCCTTCGCCGACCTGCACGCCACCGTCACCCTGCAGCCGGAGCACGGCGCCGCGATCGACTTCTCGCTCGACGAGTGCACCGTCCCCTCCACGGTGTGCGCGCTCGCGCTGATCACCAACACCGGCGGCGACCTCCTCGTGCAGCGCGAGGCGCGGTACCTGGTGCCGCAGCGCGGAGTCAGTCCGCAGCGGACCGTCGACCGCGCCTACGGCTGGGGCATGAACTGGACGCCCGGCCGCAAGTGACCGGGCTCAGCCCTCGTCGGGCACGGCACCGGGGCGCGCGTACGTGCGGCCCTTCCACGCCGCCCCGCGCCCCCGGTAGTGCTGCACGGCCGAGTCGACCGTCATCAGCAGGTACAGCAGCGCCGTGAACGGCAGCAGCGGGGCGAGCCACAGCGGCTGCCGGTAGTAGCGCAGCATCGGCACGTACGTCCCCGTCATCACCGCCCACGCCGCGCCGCCCACGGCCGCCGTCGCCGCGGAGCCGCCCGCCGCCCCCGCGACCAGCGCGGCGGGCGGCACCAGGTACACCAGCGCCAGCCCGGCGACCGTGCCGAGCAGCAGCAGCGGGTTGTGCCGCAACTGCGCGTAGGCGCTGCGCGAGACCATCCGCCACAGGTCGTGCAGCCGCGGATACGGCCGCACGCTGTCCACCCGGTCGGCCAGCCCCAGCCAGACGTGTCCTCCGGCGCCCTTGACCGCGCGCGCCAGGGCGACGTCGTCGATCACGGCGTGCCGGATGGAGTCGGGGACGCGGGCCTTCTCGGCCGCCGTGGCCCGCAGCAGGACGCAGCCGCCGGCCGCCGCGGCCGTACGCGAGCCCCTGCGGCCGATCCACCGGAAGGGATACAGCTGCGCGAAGAAGTACACGAACGCCGGGACCACCAGGCGCTCCCAGACGCTCTCCACCCGCAGCCGCGCCATCTGCGACACGACGTCGAAACCGCCGGCGCCGGCCGCCGCCACCAGCGCGCGCAGGCTGTCCGGGGCGTGCGCGATGTCGGCGTCGGTCAGCAGCAGATACTCGGGGTCACGCGCGCGTGCCAGGCCGATGCCGTGCCGCACGGCCCACAGCTTGCCCGTCCAGCCCGCCGGCGGCTCGCCCGGCGACTCCACGGTCAGCGGCAGCCCGCCGTGCCGCCGGGCCAGCTCGCGGGCCAGCTCCCCGGTGCCGTCGGTGCTGCCGTCGTCCACCAGGAAGACCTCGGCCCGCCCCGGATAGTCCTGCGCCAGCAGCGACGGCAGGCTCGCGGGCAGCACGGCCGCCTCGTCCCGGGCCGGTACGACCACGCAGACGGACGGCCACGCGTCCGGCTCCCGGCGCGGCGGCAGCCGCACGTCCGTGCGCCAGAAGAAGCCCTGGCCCAGCAGCAGCCAGCACCAGGCGGCCAGCGATACGACGGTGATCCACATCAGGGCGCTCACGCCCGCAGTCTGCCCCACCCGGGCGGCGGGCAACGCCCGATCGTCTATCGTGGCCGGGTGAAGATCGCGCTCATGGACTCCGGAATCGGCCTGCTCCCCGCGGCCGCCGCGGTACGTCGGCTGCGGCCCGACGCGGAGCTCGTGCTCTCCTGGGACCCGGACGGGATGCCCTGGGGGCCGCGCACCCCCGAGGACATCACCCAGCGTGCCCTCGCCGTGTGCGAGGCGGCCGCCGCCCACGGCCCCGACGTCCTGATCGTCGCCTGCAACACCGCCTCCGTGCACGCCCTGCCGGTGCTGCGGGCCCGCTTCGAGCCCGAGCTGCCGATCATCGGCACCGTTCCCGCGATCAAGCCGGCCGCCGCGGGCGGCGGGCACGTGGCGATCTGGGCCACCCCCGCCACCACCGGCAGCGCCTACCAGCGGAACCTGATCGAGCAGTTCGCCGCCGGCGCCGACGTCACCGAGGTGCCCTGCCCGGGGCTCGCGGACGCGGTGCACCACGCGGACGACGCGGCGATCGACGCCGCGATCGCCGCGGCCGCCGCCCGCACCCCCGAGGACGTGACCACCGTGGTCCTCGGCTGCACCAACTACGAGCTGGTCGGCGAGCGCATCCGGGCCGCCGTCCAGCGCCCCGGCCGTCCGCCGCTCGCCCTGCACGGCTCCGCCGGAGCGGTGGCCGCGCAGGCCCTGCGCAGGATCGGCGCCGAGGCGGACCCCGGCGCCGCCCCCGGCACCGGGCTCACGGTGCTGCTCAGCGGCCGCGAGGCCGCTCTCCCGGACACCGCCCTGTCCTACGCGGAAGGCCGTTTCCTCCAGGTCAGCCCCGTCCGCTGACCTGTGCCCGGGCGGGCCGGCCCTGGCCCACCCGGGGCAGTCACCCTCCGCGACGCACTACCCGCGCAGGGAAACCTGAGTAACCTCATAACCATGAGGGACCACCCCCACGCCGAGGACGGCCGGCCCCCCGAGATCTGGACCGGGCGCGCCACCAACCGGGTCCAATGGCTGCTGGCGCTGGTCGGCGCGGCCTGCATGGCCCTGGGCATCGAACTGGCCGTGGACTCCGCTTGGACGTCCGGAACCGCCCCGCTCGCGATGTCCGTCGTCGGCTGCATCGCCGCCGGTCTGCTGGTCCTCTTCGGCACGCTCGCCTTCGTGCACGTCGACCTCAGACTCGACAAGGAGTGCGTGGAGGTGCGCTGCGGACACATAGGGCTGCCGCGCCGCCGCATCCCGCTCTCCCATGTGGCCGGCGCCGACTTCACCGCCCTCGTCACCCCCCGGCACTGGGGCGGGTGGGGTTACCGGTGGCGCCCGGAGAAGGGCACCGCCGTGGTGGTCCGGCGCGGCGAGGGCATCGTGCTGCGCCTGTGGGACGGCCACACCTTCACGATCACCGTGGACAACGCCGAGGCGGCGGTGCGGGCCATCCGGGACCGGCTGCGCACGATCACTCCCGGTCCGGCCCGCTGAGGCCGCGCCGGTCACCGCTCAGGGCCGGGGCTCCGCGCCCCGGTGCGCCCACGGCCGCGCCGTCGCCCATCCGGCCAGCAGCCCGGCGCCCACGGTCACCGTCGTGAAGCTGAGCGCGTCGCTCACCGCGGCGAACACGGCGAGCGCGGTCAGGGCGGCGCCGGCACTGAGGACGACCGGTGTGGAGCGGGGCGAGCGCCACAGCGCGTGCAGCACCCAGCAGAACACCGCGGCGCACAGCAGCACTCCGACGGCGCCCTGCTCGGCCGCGAGTTGCAGCAGTGCCGAGTGCGGCCCGCCGTCGGCGGACAGCGGGGGCGACGCCGTACCGGCCAGTTCGCCGAACCGTCCCGGACCGACGCCGAGGCCCCGGTCGCGGCCGGCCAGCCGCAGGGCGTCCTGCCACAGCGCCACCCGGCCGGCGCCGAGCCGGTCCGCCAGCATCCTGGCCGGGCCGCCCGGCAGCACGCCCGCGGCGAGCGCCCACGCCGTGCCGGCCGCCAGAGCCGCCACCGCGGCCAGACCCAGCAGCCACACGCCCCGCCGGGACGCCCACCCCGCGGCGAGCGAGCACAGCAGTACGGCCGCGGCGGCAGCGCAGCCCGCCGGCGACCCGAGCACGGCCCCGGCCGGCACCATCGCGACGGCCGGCAGCCGCAGCACCCGCCTCAGTTCCCCTGCGGGCGTGGCCCAGGCGGCACAGCACAGGGCGCCCGTGGCCAGCGCCAGCAGGGCGGCCGTGCCACCGGCGTGGCCGAGCGGGGCGGCGTACCGGGCGCCCACGGACGGACCGGGCAGCGCCACCGCCAGCGTCACCGCGATTGCCGCGCCGGCGCAGGGCGCGGCCACCGGCAGCAGCGCCCCGGACACCCGGCCGACGGCATGACCCGCGGCCACGGCGAGCACCGCGAGCAGCACGCCCTCGGGCCGTCCGTCGTGCGCCGCCGCGGTGATCAGCGACCAGCCGGCGCAGGCGCCGAGCAGGATCATCCCCGCCCCGTCAGAAACGTTTCGCCTGACGTCGGCCGCGTCCGTGTCCACACCGGACACGGGCCTCGTCCCCGTCGACCCCACCACTGCCCCTCGTCCCCGTCCCCGACCCCTGTCCTCAGGCCACGGCCGGGCACGGCGCCGGATCCGGCCGCACCGCCGAGGCTGGGCACACCGTAGCGGCTGATGACCGCTTTGGGCACGAGATGCGGCGGAACGGCGTGGCAGGGACGCCGGACGCCGCACCGGTTCCCCGGCCGGTCGCACAGCGCCCCGACCGGCGGCGGACCAGCGCCGAAGCGGCCGGTCCGGCCCGCGAACCGCGCTGTCGGAGGCCCGGGACGCCGCCGTACACTCACCCGGGTGACCGTCACCGCAACTTCCGTGGACCAGCCGGATCAGCTCCAGCCGTCCCCCGCGCCCCGCGGGTTCCGCGGCCGCCTGCTCCGCCTGGTCCCGGCCGCCGCCTCCGCGCTGTGCGGAGTGCTGCTCTACGTCAGCTTCCCGCCGCGCACCCTGTGGTGGCTGGCGCTGCCCGCCTTCGCCGGCTTCGGCTGGGTGCTGCGCGGCCGTGGCTGGAAGGCGGGCCTGGGCCTCGGCTATCTGTTCGGGCTCGGCTTCCTCCTGCCGCTGCTGGTGTGGACGGGCGTCGAGGTGGGTCCCGGTCCCTGGCTCGCCCTCGTCGCCATCGAGGCGGTGTTCGTCGCCCTGGTCGGCGCGGGTGCCGCCGCCGTCTCCCGGCTGCCGGCCTGGCCGGTGTGGGCTGCCGCCCTCTGGATCGCGGGCGAGGCGGTACGCGCGCGCGTGCCCTTCCGCGGCTTCCCCTGGGGCAAGATCGCGTTCGGGCAGGCGGACGGCGTCTTCCTCCCGCTGGCCGCGGTGGGCGGCACGCCCGTGCTCGGTTTCGCCGTCGTGCTGTGCGGATTCGGCCTGTACGAGGCCGGGCGGCTGCTCGCCGAGCGGCGCCGGAACCGGGTCGTGCGGCGCGGGGCCGCGGCCGCCGCGCTGCTGAGCGTGGCCGTCCCGGTGGCGGGCGCCGTCGCCGCCCGGCCGCTGGTGAGCGACGAGGCACAGGACGGCACCCGGACCGTCGCGGTCATCCAGGGCAACGTGCCGCGCTCCGGTCTGGAGTTCAGCGCCCAGCGGCGCGCCGTGCTCGACCACCACGTGCGCGAGACACTCAAGCTCGCCGCCGACATCAAGGCGGGCAGGACCCCCAGGCCCGACTACGTGCTGTGGCCGGAGAACTCCTCCGACATCGACCCCTTCGCCAACCCCGACGCGGCCGCCGTCATCAACGAGGCCGCCAGGGCCGTCGGCGTGCCCATATCGGTCGGCGCCGTCGTGGAGCGGGACGGCAGGCTGCTCAACGAGCAGATCCTGTGGGACCCGGCCAAGGGACCGACGCAGACCTACGACAAGCGGCAGATCCAGCCGTTCGGCGAGTACCTGCCGCTGCGCGGACTCGTCGGCGCGATCAACAAGGACTGGACCGGCATGGTCCGCCAGGACTTCAGCCGCGGCAGCACGCCCGGCGTGTTCGACATCGACGGCGCCAAGGTGGGCCTCGCCACCTGCTACGAGGCCGCCTTCGACTGGGACGTGCGGGACACCGTCACCCACGGCGCGGAGATGATCTCCGTGCCGAGCAACAACGCGACCTTCGACCGCAGCGAGATGACCTACCAGCAGCTCGCCATGTCCCGCATCCGCGCGGTCGAGCACAGCCGCACCGTCACCGTGCCGGTCACCAGCGGCGTCAGCGCGATCATCATGCCGGACGGCAGGATCACCCAGAGGACCGGCATGTTCGTGCCCGCCTATCTCGAGCAGAAGGTGCCGCTGCGCACGTCCAGGACGCCCGCGACCGAACTGGGCATCCTCCCCGAGATCGCCCTGGTGCTCGTCGCCGCGGGCGGCGTCGGCTGGGCGATCGGCTCGGGCCTGCGCCGCCGGCGCACCGAGGGCGCGTAGCGGTGCGGCCCCGATCGCGGCGCCGGGTGGCGTACGGCCGTACGCCTCGCGTACCTCCGTTGAACCGGTCCGTACGCCCCGGGAACCTCCCCGGGAGCGCGGGCGCCGCCGGTTAGGGTCGGGCCCATGGCTACTCCTGACTTCATCCGCACGCTGAGGGCCACCGCGGGTCAGCAGCTGCTCTGGCTCCCCGGGATCACCGCGATCGTCTTCGACGACGACGGCAGAGTGCTTCTGGGACGGCGTGCCGACACCCGCAAGTGGTCGGTGATCGGGGGGATCCCGGAGCCCGGCGAGCAGCCCGCGGCCTGCGCCGTGCGGGAGGTCTACGAGGAGACGGCGGTGCGCTGCGTCGCCGAGCGGGTCGTCCTCGTGCAGGCCCTGGATCCGGTCACGTATCCCAACGGCGACCAGTGCCAGTACATGGACATCACCTTCCGCTGCCGCGCGGTGGGCGGCGAGGCCCGGGTCAACGACGACGAGTCCCTGGAAGTGGGCTGGTTCGACGTGGACGCGCTGCCCGAGCTCCATGAGTTCGGCCGCTTCCGGATCAAGCAGGCCATGTCGGAGGCACCCACATGGTTTGACACTACGCTTGCCGACTGAAGTATGGGTGGCTACCACATGTGGTGAGGGATGGGTCCTGCTTAGGGTCGGTACATGACCACGCCCAGCCCCCCGCCCGGCCCTCGCCCCCAGTCCGTCGCCCTCGACCTCGGCGGCCGGACCGCCCTCGTCACCGGCGCCGCAAGCGGCATCGGCCGCGCCTGCGCGCTGCGGCTGGCGGCCGCCGGAGCGAAGGTGCGGGCCGTCGACCGGGACACGGCCGGCCTGGCCGGGCTGGCCCGGCAGGCCGAACGCACCGCCGGGCTGCCGGGCGCCGTCGAACCGCTCACCCTCGACCTCACCGACCTCGACGCCGCCGAACGCGCCGCCGCCGGCGCCGACGTGCTGGTCAACAACGCGGGCCTGCAGCTGGTGCGCCCCATCGAGGAGTTCCCGCCCGAGGTCTTCCACACCGTGCTGACCGTGATGCTGGAGGCGCCGTTCCGCCTCGTCCGCGGGGCCCTGCCGCACATGTACGCACAGGGCTGGGGCCGCATCGTCAACGTGTCCTCCGTCCACGGACTGCGTGCCTCCGCCTTCAAGTCGGCGTATGTGGCCGCCAAACACGGTCTCGAGGGCCTGTCCAAGACGGCCGCTCTGGAAGGCGCCCCGCACGGTGTGACCTCGAACTGCGTGAACCCCGGATATGTGCGCACCCCCCTGGTGGAGAAGCAGATCGCCGACCAGGCGCAGGCGCACGGCATCCCCGAGGACCGCGTGCTGGCGGAGGTGCTGCTGAAGGACAGCGCGGTCAAGCGGCTCATCGAACCGGAGGAGGTGGCCGAAGCCGTGGCCTACCTGTGCAGCCCGCAGGCGTCCTTCGTCACCGGCACCTCCCTGGTGCTGGACGGCGGGTGGACGGCCCACTGAGGCACCCGGCGGCGCCCGGCCCCGGAGTTTTCCACAGGCCTGACCGGCCGGGCGGCCGATACGGAATCCTGTGACCATGTCCCGCGATCACCTTCAGCCGGCCCCCAGCGGCAGCATCGAGGCCCCGTACCTCGAGCTGCTCGCCCGCGACGCCTCCGCGGAGGCGTACGAGCAGCCGGTGCTGCTCGCCCGCGCCGAGGGCGGACCGGCCGGGCGGATCGCCGCGCTGGAGCAGGCCAAGCTGCTCGCCCTGCGCGTCCGGGCCGAGCTGGAGGGCCGCCGCCGGCGCGAGGCGGAGCTGTCCGCGCTCTTCGAGACCGCCCACGACCTCGCGGGGCTGCGCGACCTGGACGCCGTCCTGCAGGCCATCGTGCAGCGCGCCCGCTCCCTGCTCGGCACCGACGTCGCCTACCTCACGCTGAACGACCCGGCGCGCGGCGACACCTACATGCGGGTCACCGAGGGCTCCGTCTCCGCCCGCTTCCAGCAGCTGCGCCTCGGCATGGGCGAGGGCCTGGGCGGACTGGTCGCCCAGACGACCCGGCCGTACGTCACGGACGACTACTTCAAGGACGCCCGCTTCCAGCACACCCACACCATCGACGCCGGCGTCCGCGACGAGGGCCTGGTCGCCATCCTCGGCGTCCCCCTGATGCTCGGCCACCACGTCATCGGCGTCCTCTTCGCCGCCGACCGCAGGGCCCGCGTCTTCGAGCGCGCCCAGATCGCCCTGCTCGGCTCCTTCGCCGCCCTCGCCGCGGCCGCGATCGACACCGCCAACCTGCTCACCGAGACCCGGGCCGCCCTGGCGGGCCTGGAGCGCGCCAACGAGATCATCCGGGACCGCAGCGCCGTCATCGAGCGCGCCTCCGACGTCCACGACCGGCTCGCCGAACTCGTCCTGCGCGGCGGCGGGGTGCACGACGTGGCCGCCGCCGTCTCCGAAGTCCTCGACGGCGCCGTCGAGTTCTGCGAGGCCGACGCCGCGCCGGCCGAGGCGCTGGAGGCGTCCCGCGCCGAGGGCCACGCCGTACGGCACGGCAGCGACTGGATCGCCGCGGTCGCCGCCGGCGGCGAACTCCTCGGCGCGCTGGTCCTGCGCGGGCACCCCGGCCTCGACCCGGTGGACCAGCGCACCCTGGAGCGCGCGGCGATGGTCACCTCGCTGCTCCTGCTCGCCCGCCGGTCGGCCGCCGAGGCCGAACAGCGCGTCCGCGGCGAACTGCTGGACGACCTGCTCGACGCACGCGACCGGGACCCGCGCCTGCTGCGCGAGCGCGCCACCCGGCTGCACGCCGACCTCGACGCCACCCACGTCGTCCTCGCCGCACGCCTCGACGGCCCCGCGGCCGACGCCGACGAGGAGGCCGCGGCCCGCCGCCGCCTGTGGTCGGCCGCCTCCCACCTCGCCGCCACCCGGCACGGCCTGTCCGCCGCACGCGACGGCGGCACGGTCCTGCTGCTGCCGCTCGCCGGCGGGGACACCGCCACGGACCTGGCCCGGCGCACCGCCCGCCAGCTGGGCACGGCGGTCCACCAGCCCGTGACCGTCGGCGCATCGGCCCCGGTCACGGATCTCACCACCCGCCCCGAGACCGTCGTCGCCGCCTATGCCGAGGGCCGCCGCTGCCTGGACGCGCTGCGCCTGCTGGGCCGGGCCGGGGACGGCGCGGCGGCCGAGGACTTCGGCTTCCTCGGTCTGCTCCTCGCGGGCGAGCGGGACGTCGCCGGCTTCGTCGACCGCACCATCGGCCCGGTCGTGCGCTACGACGAGCGGCGCGGCACGGAACTGCTGCGCACCCTGGACGCGTACTTCGCCTGCGGGATGAGCCCGGCCCGCACCAAGGACGCGCTGCATGTGCACGTGAACACGGTCGCCCAGCGGCTGGAGCGGGTGGGCCGCCTGCTGGGCGGCGACTGGCAGGATCCGGGCCGGGCCCTGGAGATCCAGCTCGCCCTGCGCCTGCACCGGTTGGCGGCCCCGGACAGACGCTGACCGCCGTACGGACACGTAGTAGCTCGCGGCCGCACACGACGACGGCTCCCCCCTGGGGACCAGGGCGGGAGCCGTCCGGAGAGTCGCCCCGACGGGTTCGGCGCCAGGGGTCATGCGTGCCGGTGCGAGTGCCGGTTGCCGGTGATGAGGCGGTACAGGGCGAGGAGGATGAGGGAGCCGACGATCGCCGCTATCCAGGTGGAGAGGTCGAAGAACCCGTCGATGGAGTCGACGCCGAAGATCACCTTGCCGAGCCAGCCACCGAGCAGACCGCCGGCCACGCCGATGAGCATGGTGATGATGATGCCGCCGGGGTCCTTGCCCGGCATGATGGCCTTGGCGATGGCGCCGGCGAGCAGGCCGATGATGATCCACGCGATGATGCCCATGTGCGTCTCCGTCTCTTCGTACGAGGACTGTGTCAGCTCCTCGTCTGTACCGTCCGTGCTCGAACAAACCTGCTCTCGGCGAATCGCACGTGTGCGCCTGGCGCTCATCTGTGAGGTCTCCCTCTCTTTTGGGCACCCCTGCATGAGTCGTGCGACTGGTGGGAAGTCGGAGGTGCACAGCTCGCCTCCCGGGCAGAGCAGTCTTCGTCCTCACGAAGGAGAAGCACGACCGTGTCGATCAGTCCCGGCCACATACCGTTGGGCGGCCCAGGGGGTACCTCACCGCCGCCCGTCCCGCGCCGTACGCACGCGCAGCAGGGAGGTGGTCGCGGATGTGCGGGCTGAGCGGTGAGATGCGCTTCGACGGCACCCGCCCCGATCTGGCGGCCGTCGAGCGCATGACGGACCGGCTCGCCGCCCGCGGACCCGACGGCCGGGGCGTCTGGTCCCGGGACGCCGTGGCGCTGGGGCACCGCCGTCTGAAGATCATCGACCTCTCCGAGCGCGGGACCCAGCCCCTGACCGACACCGAGCAGGAGATCACCGGTGTCTTCAACGGGTGCATCTACAACTACAAGGAGCTGCGCGCGGAACTGAAGGCCCTCGGCCACCGGTTCCTGTCCACCTCGGACACCGAGGTCGTGCTCACGGCGTACCGGCAGTGGGGCACCTCCTGTGTCGACCACTTCCACGGCATGTTCGCCTTCGCCCTCTTCGAGCACCGGACCGGCCGCCTGGTGCTGGGCCGCGACCGGCTCGGCATCAAACCCCTGTACCTGGCACAGACCCCGGGGCGGCTGCGCTTCGCCTCCTCGCTGCCCGCCCTGCTCGCGGCCGGCGGCGTCGACACCTCGCTCGACCCGGCCGCCGTGCACCAGTACCTCAGCTGGCACGCCACCGTCGCCGCGCCCCGGACCGTGCTGGCGGGCGTGCGCAAGCTTCCCCCGGCCACCGTGCGGGTCGTCGACCCGGACGGCACCCACCGGGACCACTGCTACTGGCAGCCCACGTACACGCGCCGCCCCGAGCACGCCGGCATGGGCGCCGCCGAGTGGCGGGACGCGGTGCTGGACGCGCTGCGCACCGCCGTACGCCGGCGGATGGTCGCCGACGTCCCGGTCGGCGTCCTGCTGTCCGGGGGACTGGACTCCAGCCTGATCGTCGCCCTGCTGGCCGACGAGGGGCAGCGGGACCTGGCGACGTTCAGCGTGGGCTTCGAGGCGGAGGGCGGCGACGAGGGGGACGAGTTCCGCTACTCCGACCTGGTGGCCAGGGAGTTCGCCACGGACCACCGGCAGCTGGTGGTTCCCTCGCAGCGCGTGTCGACGGCCCTGGACGCGGCGGTCGCGGCGATGAGCGAACCCATGATGAGCCATGACGTGGTCGCCTTCCACCTGCTGTCCGAGCAGGTGTCCGAGAGCGTCAAGGTCGTCCAGAGCGGGCAGGGCGCCGACGAGGTCTTCGCCGGCTACCACTGGTACCCGCAACTGGCCTCCGCGGCCCGCGAGGACGAGCCGCAGAGGTATGCCGAGACCTACTTCGACCGGCCGCACGCCGACCTCGCCGCGATGCTGCACCCCGACATGCTGCCGTCCGACGACGTCTCCGGCCGGTTCGTCCGCGAGCACATGGCGGCACCCGGGGCCGAGACGGCGCTCGACGCAGCCCTGCGCCTGGACACTCATGTCATGCTGGTGGACGACCCGGTCAAGCGGGTCGACAACATGACGATGGACTGGGGCCTGGAGGCCCGGGTGCCGTTCCTGGACCACGAACTGGTCGAGCTGGCGGCCGCGTGCCCGCCGGAGCTGAAGCTGGCCGACGGCGGCAAGGGCGTCCTGAAGGAGGCCGGCCGCAAACTGCTGCCCCGTGAGGTGGTCGACCGCCCCAAGGGCTACTTCCCGGTCCCGGCGATCACCCACATGGCGGGACCCGTCCTGGACAAGGTGCGTGCGGCACTGACCGCCCCGGAGGCCAAGCGGCGCGGGCTCTTCCAGGACTCCTACGTCGCCGAGCTCCTGGCGGCCCCCGACGAGCACCGCACCAAGCGCGGAGCGAACGCACTGTGGCAAGTGGCTTTGCTGGAGATATGGCTGCAGACGCACGGAATCTGACCGGGGAACCCCCCGCGGTACGGCAGCCCGGCGCCGGCACGGCCGGTGCCGGGCGGCCTGCCACCGCCCGCCCGGAGCGCACCGCCGACCCGGCTCCGCCGGCCCCCGACGGCCGGAGGACCGCCTTCGCCGCGCCCGCCCGCGTCCCGCTGCCGAACGCCTCCGGGCCGCGCGAGGCGACGACGCGGCTCATCGCGCACGGCTGCTGGTACCCCTCGGCCGACCCGGCCGGCACACAGGTCGCCTTCATCTGCGACCGCGGCGGTGTGCCCCAGCTGTGGACGGGTCCCGTCGACGGCGATCCCGTGCGCCTGCTCGACGACGGACCCGACCCCGTGACGGAGGTGGCCTGGTCGCCCGACGGCCGCTGGATCGCCTACACCACCGCCCCCGGCGGCGGTGAGCACACCCGCGTGCTGTGCGTCCGCCCCGACGGCAGCGACCGGCACATCCTGGCCGGAGCCGAGCCGGGCAGCTCCGCCCACCTGGGCTGCTGGGCCCACGACGGATCGGCGGTCGCGGTCACCGTCGCGGTCCCCACCGCCGTATCCGCCCCGGACGCCATGGCGGAGGCCGGCGCCGCCGGACCCGGCCCGTCCGACGGCCTGCTGCCGGCCCCCTGGCACGGCCGGACCGGCGACACCCGGCTCCTCGGTCCGCCACCCCACACGGACGCCGGGCCCGCACTGCCGTCACCCGTGGTCGCCGTGGAGACGGCGACGCTCGGCGCACCGGGCGGCGCAACCGCCCCGGCGGCCGGATTCGGCGACGGGCTGTCGGCCTACCTCGTCGATCCCGACGGCGTCGCCGCCCCCGCCCTGCTCGCCGTCGAGAAGGACGCGGCGACGCTCCGCGTGTGCGATCTCAGCCGGGACGGCGCGCTCGCACTGCTGCGCCGGGGACCCCGCGGCCGGCGCGAGGCGGTCGTGCTGCGCACCGCCGACCACGTGACGACCTGTGTGATGCCGGTGGCCGACGGGGACCCGTGGATCGGCGGCTTCTCACCCCGCGCGGACACCCTCTGGCTGCGCAGCAACGCCCATCGGGAGTTCGCGGTCCTGCTCGCCGCCGCACTCGACCCGGAAGGGCACCCGCGTGGCTGGTCGGTCGGCGCCTCCCGGGAGAGCACCGACCTGGAGCTGCTGCGGTGCGCCCGCGACGGCAGCCACGCCGTGCTCGCCTGGAACGTCCGGGGCATGAGCGAGCTGGAGGTGCTGGACACGGACGCGACCCCCCAGACCGGGGCGGGCCCCTCCCGGACCGTCTCCCTGCCCCACGAAGTGGTCACGCGCATCGTGCACGCCGGCCATCGGCTGCTGCTCGCCCTGTCCGGGTCCCGCCGCCGCCCCGGCATCTGGTGGCTGCCCGGCGGCGCGACCCCGTTGCGCACCCCGTGGTCGTCCCGCGACGAGGACGCCGTACCCCCGGGCCGCCCGCCCGTGCGGCCGGTGCCCCTGCGCCCCACCGCCCGGGACGGGCTGCCGCTGAACGGCTGGTACTACCGCGCGCCGGGCCGCGGCCCCGGCGAACCGGCGCCCTGCGTCATCCACCTGCACGGCGGCCCCGAGGACCAGGAGCGCCCCGTCCTCAACCCGCTGTACCACGAGATCCTCGGGCGCGGACTGGACGTCTTCGCGCCCGACGTCCGCGGATCCTCCGGCTACGGCCGGTCCTTCGTCGACGCCGACCTGGGCAGGGGACGGTTCGCCGCGATCGACGACGTGGCGGACTGCGCCGCCCACGCGGTGCTGGCCGGTCCGGCCGATCCCGCCCGGCTCGCGGTGATGGGCCGCTCGTACGGCGGCTATCTCACGTTCGCCTCCCTGGTCTGGCACCCGGACCTGTTCCGCACCGGAGTGGCGGTGTGCGGCATGTCGGACCTCGCGACGTTCTTCGAGGGCACCGAACCCTGGATCGCCCAGTCGGCGGCCCACAAGTACGGCCACCCCGAACACGACCGCGAACTGCTGCGGGCGCTGTCACCGATGAGCCGCATCGACGCGCTGCGGGCACCCGTGCTCGCCGTGCACGGCGAGCACGACACCAATGTGCCGCCGGGGGAGTCCGAGCAGTTCGTACGGGCGGCGCGCGAGCGCGGTGTGACCGCCGAACTGCTCACCCTGCGCGACGAAGGACACGAGTTCCTCCGCGCCGACAACCGCCGGCTCTTCCGCCGTGCCGCTGCCGACTGGCTGCAACGGCACCTGGCCACCTGACCGGTCGTGCCCGGGTACTCGCCCGGGGCCGGGGTACCCACGACAGCCCCGCCTGCGAGGAGCGCACCATGACCGGGGAAGGACCACAGGCCCGCGGACGGCGGGCCGGGCGGCTGCGCGAGACGGCCGCCGAGGTGTTCGGCTGGGAGGAACTGCGTCCCGAACAGCTCACCGCCATGGAGTGGGTGCTTGAGGGACGGGACTGTCTCGTCGTCATGCCGACCGGATCCGGCAAGTCCGCCGTGTACCAGGTTCCCGCCCTGCTGCTGTCCGGTCCTGTCGTCGTCGTGTCACCGCTGCTGGCCCTGCAGCGGGACCAGATCGCGGGACTGCCCGGAGGCGACCGCGCCCCCGAGGCCGTCGCCGTCAACTCCGACCTCGGCGCGGCCGAGACCGAGGACGCCTGGGCAGCGGTACAGCAGGGCTCGGTGCGCTACGTCTACCTGTCCCCGGAACAACTGGCCAAGGACGAGGTCGTCCAGCGGCTGACCGAGGCGCACCCGCCCTCTTCGTGGTGGACGAGGCCCAGTGCGTGTCCTCCTGGGGCCACGATTTCCGGCCCGAGTACCTGCGTCTGGCCCCGGCGGTACGGCGGCTGGGCCGGCCGCCCGTCCTGGCGCTCACGGCGACCGCCGCGCCCCCGGTACGGCAGGACATCGTCGAACGGCTCGGCATGGACCGGCCGCGGCAGCTCGTCACCGGATTCGACCGCCCCAACATCAGGCTGGACGTGCGCCGCCACCTCGACGACGACGAACGGCGTTCCCGCGTCCTGGAGGACACCGCCGCCGCTCCCAAGCCCGGCATCGTCTACGCGGCGACGCGCAAGGACAGCGAGGCCTACGCCGCTGAGCTGGCCTCCCTCGGGCTTGCCGCCGCCGCTTACCACGCGGGCCTGCGCGCCGCCGAACGCCGGCGGATCCACGAGGCGTTCCTCTCCGGCGACCTGGATGTCGTGGTGGCCACCTCGGCCTTCGGGATGGGCATCGACAAGGAGAACGTGCGGTTCGTGCTGCACGCCTCACTGCCGGGCTCCCTCGACGCCTACTACCAGGAGATCGGGCGCTGCGGCCGCGACGGACGGCCCGCCCTCGCCGTACTGCACTACCGCACCGAGGACACGGGAATGCAGGCGTACTTCAGCAGCCGCACGCCCCGTCCCCAGGCCGTGGACGCGGTCGTACGGGCGGTTCACGCCCACCGTGACGCCCCACCGGACCTCGACCGGCTGCGGCACGACACCGGCATGTCGCGCGCCAGGGTCACGACGGCCGTGAACCTGCTGGAGGAAGCCGGCGCCCTGGTCACGGACGCCTCGGGTGCCGTCCGCCCGGTCCCGGGCACGGCACCGTCGCGCGCGGTGCGCCGGGCCGTGGACACCGCCGAGGCCCACAAGCGCATGGACCGCTCCCGAGTGGACATGGCACGGGCGTACGCCGAGACCACCGGCTGCCGGAGGCGCTTCCTCCTGGGCTACTTCGGCGAGGAGTACGAAGCCCCCTGCGGCAACTGCGACATGTGCGACGAGCAGGAGAGCGGCGGCGACGCGACGGGCACCGGCCGGCATCCGCAGGCCGGCGCCTATCCGCCCGGAGCCGCCGTACGGCACGGCGAGTGGGGCCGCGGCACCGTGCTGAGCGAGGACGGGGACCGCATCACCGTACTCTTCGACGACGTCGGCTACCGCACGCTCTCCCTGGACGCCCTGGCCGCCCGGGACGACCTGCTCACCGTGGTGAGCGGCCCGGACGAGAGCCGGCTGTAGCCCTGACCCCGTCCCACGCGCCCCCGGGGGCCGCTGCCTCAGCCCAGCTTCTTCAGCAGTTCGGCCGCCAGCGCGGCGGAGCTGGCCGGGTTCTGGCCGGTGACCAGGTTGCGGTCGACGACCACATGGGGCTGCCACGGCTCGCCGGCGCGTACGTCGACGCCCGCTTCCTCGAGCCGCGTCTGCAGCAGCCACGTGGCCTTGTCGGCGAAGCCCGCCTGGGTCTCCTCGGCGTTGGTGAACGCGGCCACCCGGTAACCGGCGAAGGCGTTCGAACCGTCGCCGCGCTCGGCGGCGAGCAGCGCGGCCGGTCCGTGGCAGACCACGCCGAGCGGCTTGCCGGAGTCGAGCGCGGCGACGAGCAGCCCGCCGGAGGCGGGGCTGACGGCGAGGTCCTCCATGGGGCCGTGGCCGCCGGGGTAGAAGACGGCGTCGTAGTCGTCCGGGCTGACGTCCTCCAGCCTGACCGGGTGCTGGATCTCGGTGAACGAGGCGAGGGCGGCGGCGATCCGGTCGGCGCCCTGCGGACCGCCGTTGGCCTCCGGAGCGAGGCTGGCCTGATCGACGGTGGGGAGGACACCGCCCGGCGTGGCGACGACGATCTCGTGACCGGCGGCCCGGAACGCCTCGTACGGGGTGACGGCCTCCTCGGCCCAGAAGCCGGTGGGGTGCTTGGTGCCGTCGGCCAGCGTCCAGTGGTCGGCGCCGGTCATCACAAAGAGGATCTTCGACATGGTGCTTCCTTCGCGGAGAGGTGCGACGCGATCGAACGTAGAGCGCCGAGCCATCGGAATCCAATGAGGAATCCGATGCCCGGCATTGGAAGTCCTATGGCGGCAACCGCTTCAATGGTCCGTGTGAGCGAAGGCCCTCTCGATCTCAATCTGCTGCGCACGTTCCTCGCCGTGTACCGGTCGGGTTCGTTCACCGGCGCCGCCCAGCTGCTCGGGCTGTCGCAGCCCACGGTGACGACGCAGATGCGCACCCTGGAACGGCAGACGGGGCGTCAGTTGTTCGAGCGGCTGCCGCGCGGCGTCGCGCCGACGGCCGTGGCGGACGAGCTGGCGGTACGGGTCGCCCCCGGGCTCGACCTGCTCGGCGCGCTCGCCGGCCCCGACCCGGCGGCGGGCCGTACCGCAGCACCGGTGCACCTGGCGGGTCCCGCCGAGTTCCTGTGCGTCACCGCGCTGCCGGCGCTGGCGCCGCTCGTGGCGGACGGCGTACGGCTGCGGGTGGCGGCCGGGCTGACCGACGCCCTGCTGGGCGGACTGCGGGCCGGCCGGCACGACCTGGTGATCGCCACCGTCCGCCCCCGGGGACGGACGCTGTACGCCGTACCGCTGATGGATGAGGAGTTCGTGCTGGTGGCGGCCCCCTCGTGGGCCGACCGGCTGCGGGAGCCGCTCGCCGCCGAGGGGCCCGCGGCCCTGCACGGGGTGCCCCTGGTGACGTACGCGGAAGACCTGCCCATCGCCCGCCGCTACTGGCGCCATGTCTTCGGCCGCCGGCTGTCCTGCCCCGCCGCCGTCACGGTGCCGGACCTGCGCGGAGTGAAGGCCGCGGTGGCGGCCGGCGCGGGCTTCTCCGTGCTGCCCCGCTATCTGTGCGCGGACGAACTCGCCTCGGGCGCCCTCGTCCCGCTGCACGAGCCCGAGGACCCGCCCATCAACACCGGATACCTGGTCCAGCGGCCGGGCGTCCCCGACAATCCGGACGTGATCCGCGTCCGCGACCACCTGCTGCGCACGGTCCGCAGCTAGCCCGGATCACGGCGAACGTCACCCGTCCTCCCGGTGCCCGGGCCCGCCCCGGCGCCACGGTCCTTCGTCGTGTCCCCGCCCCTCCTGGTGTCCCCGCCGTTTCCGGTGTCCCTGGCGTCCCCGCGACCCTCGATGCCCTGGGCTTTCCCGATGCCCCGGCCTTTCCCGGCGCCCCGATGCGGACCCGTGTGCCGGTCCTGCCCGGTGCCCCGGTCGCTTCCGGTGCCCGCAGGCAGGCTGGGGCGCGCGCTGCCTCCGGGGAGTTCCTCCGCCACCGGCACCGGCTGCCGGTACCGCGTGGAGGTGTCGATGCGCGGCGCGGCCCGGTCCAGGGCGCGGGCCGTGGACCTGGCCTCGTCCATGTCCGGCACGGACACGGCGAGGAAGCGGAAGGGGGCGGAGGGCCGCAGTTCGACGCAGACCACGGGTCTGCCCGCCCGCAGGGCCACGAAGTCCGTCCCGCCGGGATGACCGCGCGTCCCGACGGACCGGCCGCCGGGAATCCAGACGCCGCGCCGCGGGACTCCGCGCAGGGCGCGCCACCACTCGGACTCGGCGGTCACCCGGCACACCTCCGCCAGCGCCACCCGCACCCCGCCACGGCGCGCGGCGACCCGCTCCCACCAGGACAGCCGTACGACCAGGTCGTCCCCGTCGACGAGCATCCGTGCCATCGCCCATCTCCTCCGATCGTTCCGCGCCGCGCCTTCGGGCGGCCGCCCGATCCCCGTGTCGTGCCGGCACTGCCCGGGTACCCGGCCGGGACGCCGGAGGCAGGTGTGCCATGCCCGCCGGACCGGCCGGCAGGGCGTCGCTGGGCGAGGTCACCGATCCGGAGGCACGGCCCGCCGGTGACGTGGAAGGAGCGGACGGGACATGCGGTTTCATGATCGTGTCCATGCCGGGCGGGAGCTGGCCGAACGGCTGCGCATCCGGCAGGAGGCCGGGGCGCTGACCCATCCGGTCGTGCTGGCCCTGCCGCGCGGCGGGGTGACGGTGGCCCGTGAGGTGGCGCGGGCGCTGGAGGCGCCGCTCGACGTGCTGGTCGCGCGCAAGATCGGGGCGCCGTTCCAGGAGGAGCTGGGCGTCGGGGCGCTCGCGGGCGACGATCCTCCGCTGTTCGACAAGCGGACCCTCGACGAGTTCGGCCTGAGCGAGGAGGACCTGTCCGACGTGGTGGAGCGGGAGCGGGTGGAGCTGCGCCGCCGGGAGGAGCGGTACCGGCAGGGCCGGCCCGCGCCCGAGCTGCGCGACCGTACCGTGATCCTGGTGGACGACGGGGTGGCCACCGGGGCGACCGCGCGGGCGGCGCTGCGCTGGCTGCGCCGGCAGGCGCCGGAGCGGGTGGTGCTGGCGGCGCCCGTGTGCTCGCCGCAGGCGGCCGAACTGCTGCGGGGCGAGGCCGACGAGGTGCTGTGCCTGCAGCGGCCCGCGGTCTTCCTGGCCGTGGGAGAGTGGTACGAGAACTTCGAGCAGCTGACGGACGACGACGTGCTCGCCGCGCTGCACGGACAGTGACCCGGGGCGCGCCGCCGAGGCCGGAGCGGAGGCCGCGATGGAGTTGGTCGAGGAACGTTCCTTCCGCTACCGCATCGAGCCGCGGGCCGACATGCGCGTGCCCGGGGTCGTGTTCGCCTCCCGGGAACTGCTCGCGGACGCCGAGCAGTCCCTGGAGCAGGTCGCGCACGTGGCCACGCTGCCCGGCATCGTCGCCGCCTCGTACGCCATGCCGGACATCCACTGGGGGTACGGCTTTCCCATCGGAGGGGTCGCCGCCACCGACGTGGCCGACGGCGGGGTGGTCTCGCCGGGCGGCGTCGGCTTCGACATCTCCTGCGGGGTGCGGCTGCTGGCCGCCGACTGCGACGGCGACACCCTCCGGCCCGCGCTGACCGCGGTGATGGACGGCCTGGACCGGGCGATACCCCGCGGGGCCGGGCCCGGCGGCGTGTGGCACCTCGGCGATCCCCGCGAGCTGGAGCGGCTGCTGGCCGGCGGTTCCCGCTACGCCGTGGAGCAGGGCCACGGCGAGGAACGCGACCTGCTGCGCTGCGAGGACGGCGGTGCGGTCGCCGACGCGGACGTGACCCAGGTCGGACAGCGGGCCCGTGAGCGGGGCCTGGCCCAGGTCGGCAGCCTGGGATCGGCCAACCACTTCCTGGAGGTGCAGCAGGTCGCCGAGGTGTACGACGAGCAGGCCGCGGCCCGGTTCGGGATCGCGCCGGGCCAGGTGTGCGTGATGATCCACTGCGGCTCGCGCGGCCTCGGCCACCAGATCTGCACCGACCATGTGCGCCTGATGGACCGTGCGATGGCCCGGTACGGCATCACCGTGCCCGACCGGCAGCTGGCCTGCACACCGGTCGACTCGCCCGAGGGGCAGGCCTACCTCGGGGCCATGGCCGCGGCCGCCAACTACGGCCGGGCGAACCGGCAGTTGCTCTCCGACGCGGCGCGCGGCGTTTTCCGGCGCGCCGCCGGCGCCCGGCTGTCACTGGTGTACGACGTCTCCCACAACCTCGCCAAGATCGAGACGCACCCGGTGGACGGCCGCCGGCGGCGGCTGTGCGTGCACCGCAAGGGCGCCACCCGGGCCTTTCCGCCCGGGCACCCCGAACTGCCCGAGGACATCAGGGAGTTCGGTCAGCCGGTGCTGATCCCCGGCACCCTTGGGACGGCGTCGTACGTGCTCGCCGGGGTGCCCGGCGGCGACGCCTTCCACTCCACCTGCCACGGCGCGGGCCGCACCATGAGCCGCCACCAGGCCGCCCGCTCCGTCACCGGCGGCGAGCTGCGGGCACGGCTGCGCCGGGCGGGCATCGCCGCCCGCCCGAAGTCCTGGCGCGGCCTGACGGAGGAGACCCCCGAGGCGTACAAGGACGTCGACGCCGTGGTCGGCGCGAGCGAGGGCGCGGGGCTGTGCCGCAAGGTCGCACGGCTGGTGCCGCTCGGAGTCGTGAAGGGGTGACGCGGGCGCCCTCGGGCGGTCACACGTCCACGATCACCGAGCAGGACCAGCCGTACGCGTCCGGGCCGATGTGCAGCTCCTGCCAGGAGACGCCCTTGGGCACCGCACCGACAATGGTGACGTCCGCGAGGCCGGCGAGCGACAGCCGTACCTCCAGGCCCCCGTCGTCGGCGGGCTCCGCCTCCACGTCGACGGGGATCCGGCCGGTCACCTCCAGCCGGTAGACCACCTCGTCCAGCAGCGTCACCAGCAGGTCCGCGTCGTCGCCGGGAGCGAGACGGATCCGTTCCAGCGTCGTGGGATGCGCGTGCGACACGTCCGCGAAGGCCTCGACCATGGCGCGTACGGCCTCGGTGAGGCAGTGCTCCCGGGTGGTGCCCCACGCCTGCAGACGCGTGTCCGCCGTGTGCGGCATCGAGCGGTGGCCGTTGTCGCCCTCGCGCCGTGCGCGCAGCTCGTCGCTGATGTCACCGACCATGGCTGCCGTGATCCCTTCTCCGAGCCTCGTCTCGATTGTCCCGCCGGGTGCGGCGCGGCGCCGACCGAGTCCGCGGCCCCGGACGGGAGCCACGGCGGCCGTTCGTTGATCGCGCGCGGGCGGTATTAGGCTGGGTGACCGTCCGGCCGGCACGTCGACGACCGGGCCGGGACCGAGCTTCAGGGAGTGACCGATGACCGTGGGAACCGAGCGGGCCGTCCTGGCGGGCGGTTGTTTCTGGGGCATGCAGGATCTGATCCGCAAGCAGCCGGGCGTGGTGTCCACCCGTGTCGGCTACAGCGGCGGCGACACCCCGAACGCCACCTACCGCAACCACGGCGACCACGCCGAGGCCATCGAGATCCTCTTCGACCCCTCGGTCACCAGCTACCGGGACATCCTGGAGTTCTTCTTCCAGATCCACGACCCGACCACGAAGGACCGCCAGGGCAACGACATCGGGCGCAGCTACCGGTCCGCCATCTTCTACGCCGACGAGGAACAGAACCGCATCGCCGTGGACACGATCGCGGACGTCGAGGCGAGCGGGCTGTGGCCGGGGAAGGTGGTCACCGAGGTCGAGCCGCTCGGCGACTTCTGGGAGGCGGAACCGGAGCACCAGGACTACCTGGAGCGCTACCCCAACGGCTACACCTGCCACTTCCCCCGGCCGAACTGGAAGCTGCCGCGCCGGCAGTCGGCCACGACGGACTGAGCGGCGCCGGGCCGCGTCCCCGCCGCCGGGCGCCCGCCCGCGTACCGGACCCGCTCTCACGACAGCCGGTGCGCTTCCTCCGGCGCCGGCGGCAGGGCGAGGTGGGCCAGGTCGCCCGGCGGGGGACTGGTCACCGGCCACAGCGGAGCGGCCTCCCCGTCGGCGAGGGCGGCGGGTGCGTCGGTGAGGTTCATGCGCTCGCGCAGCCGGCCGTAGAAGTCCGTCGGACCCAGCCGGACCGCCCGCAGCCGGCGCGGCGCCGCGTACACCCCGATCCAGTCACCGGGGCTCAGCACCCCGCGCAGCTGGCCGTCGATGCTCACCGCCGCCTGGCCGGAGCGCGGAAGGATGCGCAGCGCGACGGGCTCGTCCGGGGCGGCCACCACCGAGCGGTTGAACACCATGTGCGGGGCGACCGGCGTGAAGACCAGGCCCTCGGCGCGCGGTGAGACCACCGGACCGCCGGCGGCGAAGCTGTAGGCGGTGGAGCCGGTCGGCGTGGCCACCAGCAGCGCGTCGGCGGAGTAGGAGGCCAGGAGCCGGCCCGCCAGATAGACGGCGACCGACACCTGCCGGTCCCGGGCGAGCTTCTCCACGACGACGTCGTTCAGCGCGGTGACGTTCAGCGCGACGCCCCAGTTGTCGCCCACCTCGCACTCCGCCCGCACCCGAGGCGGCGGCAGCATCGGCCCGCGGCCGTACCGCAGCAGCGCCTCCATCTGCGCGGGCACCTCCAGCCGGCAGGACGCCCGCATGGTGAGGAGCATCCGGCTCTCGACGGTGATCCGCTCCTCCCGCACCGCGTTCAGGGCCGCACGCACCGCCGGGGCCGGGACCTCGGTGAGGAAGCCGACGCGGCCGAGGTCCACGCCGAGGACCATGGCGTCGTTCTCGGCCGCCAGCCGGGCGCCGCGCAGGAACGTGCCGTCGCCGCCGAGGGTGACGATGAGGTCCGGGTCGTCCGCCGCGTCGACCTCCTCCCGCGCGCTGTGCCGCGCTCCCTCCTGCCACACGTCGATGTCGGCGCACCCCACGGCGTGCTCCGCGCACCACTCGCGCACCGCCTGCGCGGCCGCCACGGCCTCGGCGCGCCCGCCGTGCACCACCAGACCCACACGGTTCACCGCCATGACCGCCTCCGCACAGTCGTATGTCCGCCTCGCTGCCGACCCGCCCCCGTTCGCCATCCTCACCGCGGATCGCTCCGGGCGCGACACGCGCCACGCCCGCGGGACCGGCCCGCCCGGCCGGGCGGGGCCGCACGCACTGGTCAGCCCGGCCGTCGGCCGGACGGTCGTCCGGTGCCCGCGGGCCGGGAGCCCGGTGTGCGGCCGAAGGTGCGGCGGAAGACGTCGATGAAGGCGCTGGCCGACGACCAGCCGCACCGGTGCGCCACGGTGGTCACCGGTGTCCCCTCCGCGAGCAGGACCAGCGCCCGGTGCAGCCGCAGCTGGGTGCGCCACTGCGGGAACGTCATGCCGAGTTCGGCGCGGAAGAGCCGGGACAGGGTGCGGTCGCTCGCCCCGATCGCGCGGCCCAGCTCGGCGAGGGTGCGGCCGTCGGCCGGGTCGGCGCGCAGGATGTCGCACAGGGCGCGCAGCAGCGGCGCTGCGGGCGTGGGCAGGTGCAGGGGCTGCTGGGGGGAGGCCCTGAGCTGGTCGAGCAGCACTGCGCGCAGCCGGGCCCGCTCGGGGCTGCCGTCGTCGGGCGTCCGGGTGTGGGCGACGATCAGCTCGCGCAGCAGCGGCGAGACGGCGAGCACGGTGGGGGTGTCCAGGGCCAGCGGGTTCTCCGAGGCCGGCAGCCCCATCAGGTGCAACTCCAGCTCGCCGTGCGCCTCGTGCGCGTGCACCGTGCCGGCCGGCACCCAGATGGCGCGGGTGGCGGGGGCGACCCAGGAGCCCGCGTCGGTGGTGACGGCCACGACTCCCCGGCCCGCGTAGACGATCTGGTGGTCGTCGTGCCGGTGGGCCTCGATCGACGCGTGCGGCGCCAGCCGCCGGGTGTGCGTGGGAGCCGTCGGCTGGTGGCGGATTTCCGTCATCACCTGGCAGATTACCGGAAGTCCGACAGCCCGGCCGGGCCGGAGGATGACGTGGTGCGAAGGAACACCTCGATCATCCTGCTCTCCGCCGGGCACGCCTGCGTGGACGTCTACCAGGGCGCCGTGCCCTCCCTGATCCCCTTTCTCGTCGCGCAGCGCGGCTACGGCTACACCGCCGCCTCGGGCGTCGTCCTCGCCGCCTCCCTGCTGTCCTCCGTCGCCCAGCCGGCGTTCGGCGCCCTCACCGACCGCCGGGCCGTCCCCTGGCTGCTCCCGGTCAGCACGCTCCTGGCCGGCGCCGGGATCGCCCTGAGCGGGCTCGGCGGCTCCTACCTCCTCACCCTGGCGTGCGTGGCGCTGTCCGGGATCGGGGTGGCCGCCTACCACCCCGAGTCCGCCCGGGTCGCCCGGCAGGCGGCCGCCGGCGCGCACAGCGCCATGGGCTGGTTCTCGCTCGGCGGCAACGCGGGCTTCGCCCTCGCCCCGCTGCTGGTCGCCGCCGTCGTGGGCACCGGCGGCCTCGGCCGTACCCCGCTGCTGGTGCTGCCGGCCCTGGCCGGGGCCGGGGCGTGCCTGGCCGTGCTGCGCGCCCCCGGGCGGCGGCCGTCCGCACCGGCCGGTACGGCAGCGGCGCGCGCGGCCGACGACACGGCGTCGTTCGTGAAGCTGTCACTGGTCGTGGTGTGCCGCTCGGTGGTGTTCCTCGGGCTGAGCACCTTCCTCTCCCTGTACGTGGAACAGCGCCCGGGCGGGAGCAGGGCCGCCGGCACCGCCGCACTGTTCGTGCTCTACCTCGGCGGCGCGGTGGGCTCGGTGCTGGGCGGCGCGCTGGCGGAGCGGTGGGACCGGGTGACGGTGTGCCGCTGGTCCTATCCGGTCGCGTCCGTAGCGGTCGCGGGGGTGGTGTACGTCCCCGGACCCGCCCTGTACGCGTGCGTGGCGCTGACCTCCGCCTGCCTGTACGTGCCGTTCTCCCTCCAGGTCACCCTCGGCCAGGACTACCTGCCCTCACGCGTCGGTACGGCCGGCGGCATCACCCTGGGCCTGGCCGTCAGCGCCGGCGGTCTGGCGAGCCCGCTCATCGGCCGGCTCGCCGACGCCACCTCCCTGCGCACCGCCCTGGCCCCGCTCGTCGTGCTGCCGGTCCTCAACTGGCTGCTGCTGCGCACCCTGCGCGAACCTGCCCTCGCTCACCCGGCCTTCACCACGGAGCCCGGCGCCTCACGGCTGCAGCCGTCCACCCGGCGCCGGTGACCGGCGGCGACGGAGACACGGCTTGCGGACGCGTGAAGGCCGGGGCGAGGAGCCCCGGCCTTCGCACACCGGTGTCCGGTCACTCGTTCTGGAAGATGGCCTTGCTCACCTCGGCCGGGTTCTGGAACTCCTTCTTCCCGAGGTGCGAGATCCGCTCGGTGATCTCCTTGGGCGCATGGTTGTCCTGCGCGACTTTCTCGAGCTGCTCCCGGTTGGCCGGGTACTCCGCGCCGGACAGGGCTTTCTGCAGATCAGGGGGGCTGATACCCGCCATGGTTCCTCCAGGCGGTGAGAAGGTCGGTGTTTTCTCGGTGTTCTCTCCCGCGCGCCGCATCCGGCGCCGGGACTGCCCAGGTACCCATCCCGGGGCGACGGATTCACACACGCCGGCGGGTGATGGGACGTCCGGCGGGCGGGTACCCGGGGCGTCGGAAACAGACCGGACGCGTCCGGGAGGCCCCATGAGCGACGACATGCCCACCCCGTCCCAGGCCGAGGGCGAGCGGGAGGCGGACGAGGCGGGCACCGAGGTGCCCCGCACCACCCCGTCCCAGGCCGAGGGCGAGGACACCGGCGAACAGGACGTCGGCGACGGCGACGACTGAGGGAGGCAAGATGAGCACGGCGCACACCAGCGTCCCCGAGGTGCTGGCGGCAGTGAAGGACGTGTCGTACCCGGCCGACAAGGAACGCCTGGTCGAGGCCGCGCGCGAGGCGGGTGCCTCCGGCGAGGTCCTCAAGGCCCTGCGGGGCATCCCCGCAGAGCAGTACACGGGCCGCGAGGACGTGGCGAAGTCGGTGCGGGTGGACCCGGACTCGGACCTCGACCGCACCGCCGCCCAGCGCGCGGAACAGGCACGCGAGGGAGGCAAGCCCGGGGTCTCCCAGCATCTGCGGGAGGAGCCGAGGACCCCCATCCAGGAGGAGTTCGACCGCTGAACCCCCCACGCCGGCCGGGCGGTTCCGTCATGGACCGGCGTCCTTGACGCCCCCGAGGCCCCCGCCTAGCGTGCTCGCACACGTCCGCACAGGTAGGGCAGGTGGCTCGGCCATGACGGAATCCCGCGGCCCGCTCGGCGTCACCGGCGGCGGATCCGCCGGCCGCCCGACGCGGGTGGAGACGCACGGCCTCGACGTGATCGGGGACGCCGAGCGCAAGGGCACCCCGCGCACGCTGTTCTGGCCCTGGTTCGGCGCCAACGTCTCCGTTCTCGGCCTGAGTTACGGCGCGTTCGCGTTCGGCTTCGGCATCTCCTTCTGGCAGGCCCTCGCGGCCGGCGCGCTCGGCATCGTCGTCTCGTTCCTGCTGTGCGGGTTCGTCGCGGTCGCCGGCAAGCGCGGCTCGGCGCCGACGATGGTGCTCAGCCGGGCCGCGTACGGAGTACGCGGCAACCGGCTGCCGTCCGTCGTCTCGTGGATGCTCACCGTCGGCTGGGAGACCGTCCTCACCGCGCTCGCCGTCATGGCCACCGCCACCGTCTTCCGCCGCCTCGGCTGGGGCGGCGGCACCGAGACCGAGATCGTCGCCCTGGCCGTGGTGGCGGCGCTGACCGTCGTCGGCGGCGTCATGGGCTTCGACCTGATCATGCGGCTGCAGACGGCCATCACCGTGGTCACCGGCGTCCTCACCGTCGTCTACGTCGGCCTGGTCGCCGATCGCGTCCACTGGAGCGCGGTGAGCGCCGTCCCCACGGGCTCCGCGCAGGAGTTCATCGGCGCGCTGGTGTTCATGATGACCGGCTTCGGCCTCGGCTGGGTCAACGCCGCGGCCGACTACTCCCGCTATCTGCCGCGCGGTTCGTCCAGCCGCGGCGTGATCGGCTGGACGACCTTCGGCGCGTCCCTGGCCCCGCTGCTCCTGCTCGTCTTCGGCCTGCTCCTGGCCGGCTCCTCGCAGCAGCTCAGCAAGGCCGTGGCGGCCGACCCGATCGGCGCGCTCACCACCATCCTGCCCACCTGGTTCCTGGTGCCGTTCGCCGTGGTCGCCGTCCTCGGCCTGGTCGGCGGCGCCGTCCTGGACATCTACTCCTCGGGCCTGGCCCTGCTCTCCGCAGGCCTGCCGGTGCCCCGCCCGCTGGCCGCCCTCCTCGACGGCGTCCTGATGATCGCCGGCTCGGTCTACATCGTGTTCTTCGCCGGTGACTTCCTCGGCCAGTTCACGGGGTTCCTCACCACGCTCGGCGTCCCCATCGCGGCCTGGTGCGGCGTCATGCTCGCCGACCTGGCCCTGCGCCGCCGCGACTACGACGACGGCGACCTCTACCGGCCGCACGGCCGCTACGGCGACGTCCCGCTGCCGCCCCCGCTCGTCACCCTCGCCGCCACGGCCGTCGGCTGGGGCCTGGTCACCAACACCGCGGCGCACTGGCTCAGCTGGCAGGGCTACCTCCTCGGCCCCCTCGGCCTGGGCGGCAGGTCCGGTGCCTGGGCGTACGCCAACCTCGGCGTCCTGGCCGCGCTGGCCCTCGCCTTCCTCGGCGCCCTGCCGACCGGCCGGCACCGGGTCCGCACCCAGGAGGCACCGGCACCCACCCCGCCGACCAGCGAAGGAGCGCTCCACCCATGACCACCGGACACCTCGCCGTGATCGACATGCAGCGCGTCTTCGCCGACCCGGCGAGCCCCTGGGCCGCCCCCCGCTACGCCGACGCGGCGGCGGGCGTCCGCAGCCTGCTGCCCGCCTTCGCCGGCCGGGCGACCTTCACCCGCTTCGTGGCCCCGGCGAAACCCGCCGGGGCCTGGCGCGACTACTACGCCCAGTGGCCCTTCGCCCTCCAGCCCCCGGACGCCGCGCTCTGGCGGCTCACCGACGAGTTCACCGACCTGGCCGACACCGTCGTGGACGCCCCCGCCTTCGGCAAGTGGACCCCGCAACTCGCCGCCCGCCTCGGCCCCGCCGACCGACTGGTCCTGGCCGGTGTCAGCACCGAGTGCTGTGTGCTCTCCACCGCCCTGGCCGCCGCCGACGCGGGACGCGAGGTCCTGGTCGTCGCCGACGCCTGCGCCGGCGCGGACGACGACTCCCACGTCAAGGCCCTGCAGATCATGGAGATGTACCGGCCGCTGATCCAGGTCACCGGCGTGGACGCCGTGCTGGCGGAAACGGGGCCGTGAGCGGTCTTCACCGTCCCGTCATCACGGGAGCCGGGCCGTCACCGCATCTCCTCCGGTCCGCAACGCATGGCGTGCGGCCCGCCGGGTACGCGTGGCGGAGCACACCCGGGCGCCGTCCGCTCCCGGGTGGGCCGTCACACCGTCGCTACCAGGGGATCTGCCATGGAGACACCCGCACACAACGACCTGCCGACGCCCGCCCAGCAGGCGCTGGACGCGCTGGCGGTGAACGCCGAGGACGAGACCGCGCTGGACGTCCTCGCCCACAGTGACGTGCTCGTCCCCGTGCCGGACGACGCGGTCGACGGCGAGGGCGCCGACGCCACGACCGTCGCCCTGCCGGTGCTGGAACAGCCCGGAGGCGACCCGGTCGTGCCCGTCTTCACCACCGAGGGCGAGATGACCGACCTGCTGCCGTTCGTCTCCCGCTACCGGCTGATCCCGCTGGGTGCCCTGGCCTCCCAGTGGCCCGACGACGACCTCTCCCTGGCCATCGACGGCAGCTCGACCCACGCCCTGACGCTGACGTCGCAGGGGGTGCGCACGCTGCTGGCCAGGTGAGCCGCGGCCCCTGGCCGCACTCCCGGGGCCCGGCGAAGGGCGGCCGCATGCCGACCGGCGTCGAGGTCCCGGGACCGGGCCGGTCCGCTAGTGCTCCCGGTCGGCCAGCATCCGCTCCAGCACGGCGCGCTGGAGCGGCCGTACCTCGGCGTGCAGGGCGCGGCCCTTGGGCGTGAGGGCCACCCACACCCCGCGCCGGTCCTCCGCGCACACCGAACGCTCGACCAGGCCGTCCTTCTCCAGCCGGCTGATCAGCCGGGACAGCGCGCTCTGGCTGAGATGCACCCGGCCGACCAGGTTCTGCACCCGGCACTGGTCGCCTTCCGCGGGCGACTCGGCGGCCAGGATGTCCAGCACCTCGAAGTCGCTGGCACCCAGCCCGTGCGGATGCAGGGCCCGGTCGATCTCACACATGGTGCGCGCGTGCACGGCGAGGATGTCCCGCCACCGTTCCTCGAGCCGGGCGTCGGCCGTCTTGACTGCCATACCCGCACGGTAGCACCGATCCAGCCAATCGTTGAGTGTGCAACTAGTGCGGATGCGGGCCGTACCGGCCTGGTCCCGCCGGTGCTCAGGCGACCGGGTCCTGGAGCAGGCCGACGAGGTTGCCGTCGGGGTCCTTCACCGACGCGATCAGCCGGCCGTTGCCGACGTCCCGCACGTCCTGGACCACCTCGGCGCCCGTCTCCAGCAGCCGCGCGAGCCTCTCCCGCAGATCGGTGACGTGCCAGAACGGCACCGGCCCGGTCAGGCCCTGGGCATGCCCGTTCGGGTCGAGGCCGAGGTCCTGGCCCTCGGCCTTGAAGCCGACGTAGTAGGGCTCATCCACGTACGGCTCGACTCCGAGCAGCGCGGTGAACAGGGCCTTCGCCCGGTCCTTGTCCTTGACGGGGTAGATGATCGTCTGCAGGCCGGCGGTCATGGGGCTCTCCTTCTCAGGTGCGTGGCCCGGCGGGTCCTTCCACCGGTGCGCTTCCGACGCACCTCACGCTAGGCCCGCACCGACCGCCCCGGCTTCTTCGATCCTGACCGCTTGCCGCCCGGCTCCGGCGAGCCCGCTCGCCGGCCCGCCCGCCGGCGCCCGCCGGCCACGTCCCCGGAGACGACCCGGCCGTCGCCTCCGGTCAGGCGGACTCGCGCCGCACCAGTTCCGTCGGAAGGATCACCGCCGCCGGATCCTCCCCGCCGATCTGTGCGAGCAGCACCCGCACCATCTCGTTGCTGATCCGGTCCCACGGCTGCCGGATCGTGGTGAGCGCCGGGGTCGCGGCCGTGGCCGCGGGGGAGTCGTCGAAGCCGCCCACGGCGATGTCGTCCGGCACCGTCCGGCCGGCCCGGCGCAGCGCCGCCAGCACGCCCTGCGCCATCAGGTCGGAGGCGACGAACACCGCGTCCATGTCCGGGGCCCGCTCCAGCAGCCGCTCGGCACCCGCCTCACCGCTGGCCCGGCTGTAGTCCCCGGAGACGATCAGGCTCTCGTCGACGCCGATCCCCGCCTCGGCCAGCACCTCCTTGTACCCGGCGAGCCGCTCCACACCGCCCGGGGTGTCCAGCGGGCCGGTGACCACGCCGACCCGGTGCCGACCGAGCGAGAGCAGATGCCGGACCATGTCCCGGGCGCCGTCCCGGTCGTCCGCGGCGACGTAACTCACCTTGGAGCCGAGGCCGATGGGCTTGCCGCAGGCGACCAGCGGCACCCCCGCCTCCCGCAGCTCCTCCGCGACCGGATCACCCGAGTGGCTCGAGACCAGCAGCACCCCGTCGACGTGCCCCGCGGTGATGTACCGCATGATGCGCCGCCGTTCGTCCTCGGTACCCGCGATCATCAGCAGCAGCGGAATGTCGTGGGCGGCCAGCGCCTGGGTGCAACCGCGCAGCAGCACATTGAAGTTGGGGTCCTCGAAGAACCGCTCCTGCGGCTCGGTCAGCAGGAAGCCCACCGAGTCCGAGCGACCGGTGATCAACGACCGGGCGTGCCGGTTCACCACGTACCCGGTCTTGCGGATGGCGGCGTTGACCGCCTCCTGGGCGGCGGGGCTGACGTAGTGGCCGCCGTTGAGCACACGCGAGACGGTGCCGCGCGAGACACCCGCCTCGCGCGCCACGTCGTGGATCGTCGGCGGCCTGCGCCGGCCCCCCGGATTGCTCATGGTCATGACTTTACGGCCCCGGACAGCAGATCCAGGCTCCAGAACCGCTGGATCACCAGGAACAGCGCGATCAGCGGCAGCACGGCGAGGAACGCGCCCGTGATCACCAGCGTGTACAGCGCCGGCGTGTTGGAGCCCTGCTCCAGCAGCGTGTACAGGCCCAGGGTGAGCGGGAACTTCTCGTCGTCGCTGAGCATGATGTATGGCAGCAGGAAGTTGTTCCACACGGCCACGAACTGGAACAGGAACACCGTGACCATGCCGGGGATCATCATCGGCAGCGCGATCCGGGTGAAGATCCGCCACTCGCTCGCCCCGTCCATCCGCCCGGCCTCCACCACGTCGGCGGGGACGGCGGCGGCGGCGTAGATCCGGGACAGGTACACGCCGTACGGGGAGAGGATCTGCGGCAGCAGCACGGACAGGTAGGAGTCCGTGAGGTCCGCCTTGGCCAGCAGCAGGTACTGCGGGACGGCGAGGATGACCGGCGGCATCAGGACGCCCGCGAGCAGGACGTTGAACATCGTCTCGCGGCCCTTGAAGCGGTAGGTCGCCAGCGCGTAGCCGCTGAACGCCGAGACGGCCGTGGAAAGCAGTGCGCCCAGACCGGCGTACAGCGCCGAATTGCCCATCCAGCGCCAGTAGATGCCGCCCCGGTAGGCGTTCAGGTCCGTGATGTTCCGCGTGAATCCGGTCCCCGGCAGGAACGTGAAGGTGGAGAACAGCTCGCGGCCGGACTTGGTGGACGCGATCACCACCCAGGCGACCGGCAGGAGGGTGTAGACGGCGCCGATGAGCAGGGTGACCGTCGGGACGAGCGCGATCCGCCGGCGCAGGGGCGGCCCCTGCGCCGTCCCCGGGGTGGTGCCCGCGGCCGGCGCAGTCTTGCGGACGGCGAGCGTGCTCATCGTGCCTCCTGCTTGTTGCGGCGGTTCGCGGCCCGCAGGAACCCGAAGGACAGCACCAGGGTGGCCAGCGCGATCAGGGTGGCCTCGGCGGCGGCCGCGTAGACGTCGCCCCGGTGGAAGGCGTCCTGGTACACCTTCATCAGCGGACTCCAGCTGGTGTTGACGGAGTTGGTCAGCGGCTTGAGGGTGGTCGGCTCGTTGAACACCTGGAGCGTCGCGATGACCGAGAAGAAGAAGGTCAGCACCAGCGAGGGCGCCACCATCGGAATCTTGATCCTGAGCGCGACCTGCAGCGCACTGGCGCCGTCGAGTTTCGCCGCCTCGTACACCTCGGCCGGGATCGACCTGAGCGAGGTGTAGATGACGATCATGTTGAAGCCGGTGCCGCCCCACACCGCGATGTTCGCGAGGGCGAGGTAGAGCGGGCCGCCGTCCAGCAGGTCGGGCTGCGGCAGGTGCAGCTTGTGCAGGACGTAGAAGAAGGGGCTGACGGAGGGCAGATAGAGGAAGCCCCACATCAGCGCGGCCACCACACCGGGAATCGCGTACGGCAGGAAGATCGCGAGCCGGGTGAACGGGGCGAGCTGCACCTTCTCGGAGTCCAGCATCAGCGCGAACAGCAGCGCGAGGCCGAGCATCACCGGGACGACGATGCAGCCGTAGCCGAGCACGCGCAGCGCCCCGTGCAGCAGTTCGCTGTCGTGAAAGGCGTCGGTGTAGTTCTCGAAGCCGGCCCACACCTCCTTCCGCGCCCCGGATCCCAGGCCGAGCCCGGAGACGTGCACCTTGCGGAAGCTGAGGTAGACCGCGTAGCCGATGGGCAGCGCGAAGAACAGGGCGAAGAGGAGCGTGGCGGGGACGAGGAAGACGAAGGGGGCGCTTCGCGCCCGTGCGCGGCCGGTGGCGGGGGACGTGAGGCCGCGCGGGGCCCCCTCGGCCCCGTACGGCCTCCGGCTGGTGGCGGTGCTCACCGGGAAACCCCGAAGCCCTGCTTCTTCAGGTCGGCGACCGTGGCGTCCTGCATCGTGTCCAGGGCGGCGGTGAAGTCCGACCTGCTCTTGGCGGCGGCGCCGAAGGCGTCGTTGAAGGCGGCGTAGGCGACGTTGACGTTCGGGCCCCAGGCTGAGGGCGCCGTGGTCTTCGCTATCCCGGCGGCCTTGGTGTAGAAGTCCGGCTGGTTGGAGAAGAAGGCCGGCGGGTTGGTGAAGGCGCCGCTGAGCTGGGCGGAGGTGGAGGCCGGGTAGATGCCGCCCTCCTTCGCCAGCGCGTTCAGGGCGCTGGGGTCGGTGTTCAGCCAGGCCGCGAACCTGGCCGCCGCCTCCTTGTGCGCGGAGTCGGTGGTGACGGCCGTGGAGGAGCCGCCCCAGTTGCCGGTCACGTCCTGGCCCGCGGACCACTGGGGGAGCGGGGCCATGGCCCACTTGCCCTTGGTGTCCGGTGCGGCCGTGGTCAGCGTGCCCGGCGCCCACACCGCGCTGACCCAGGCGATCTCCTGACCGGTGTCCATCGCCTTGTTCCAGGCCGGCTGGTACATCGGCTGGTTGTCGATGACGCCTTCCTTGACCAGCCCGCCCCAGAACCGGGCGACCTTCCGGGTGGCCGCGTCGTTGATGGCGACCTTCCACTTCTGGCCGGAGGTGGTCCACCACTTGGCGCCGGCCTGCTGGGAGAGCCCCGCGAAGAGCCCGGCGTCGCCCGCCGAGAAGGTGGTCAGGTACTTGTCCGGGGCCTTCTTCCGCAGGGCGCGGGCGGCCTCGGCGAACTGCTGCCAGGTGGCGGGGACTTTCAGGCCGTACTTCTTGAACAGGTCCGCGCGGTAGTAGAACATCATCGGGCCGATGTCCTGGGGGACCGCGTAGACGGCGTCCGTGCCGAGGGTGGTCTGCTGCCAGACGCCGTCGGCGAACTTGCCCTTGACGCCCGCGACTTCCTTGGAGATGTCGGCCAGCGCGTCATTGCTGACCAGCGTCGGCAGCACCTGGTACTCGGCCTGCACCAGGTCCGGGGCCTTCTTCGCCTGGTGCGCGGTGAGGATCTTGGTGATCAGCGAGTCGCCGGACGCCTGCTTCTTCACCGTGACGGTGATCTGCTCCTTCTTCCCCGGGCCCTTGTTCCACAGGTCCACGACCTTGTCCATGCCGGGTGCCCAGGTCCAGTACGTCAGCGAGACCGGGCCGGACTCGGCCTTGCTGTCGTCCCCGGAGCCGCAGGCGGCGAGGGTGGTCGCGCCGAGCGCGACGGCGAGGGCGGTTGTCACGAGGCGGCGACGCTTCGTGTGCGGCATGGTTTCTCCCCTGACCAGGGTCCCCGCCCGCTGCGGAGACCTCCCATGCGGTTGTGCACGTTCACATGACCCGGCTACCCGTGCTGGGAAAGCCCCTGCCATGCTGCTGTGAGCGTTCACAGTAGAGAAACGTCCCGGACACTTGTCAATGGTTGTTGCTGTGCGGTTATGTTTGCCTCGCACCGCCGATGCTGTGTGTGCACGTTCCCAAATGATCGATTCTCGGGAGAGATCCATGCCGGACAGCAGACCCAGGGGCCTCGCGAGGCTCGCCTTCGGCGGGGACTACAACCCCGAGCAGTGGCCGGAGCACGTCTGGCAGGAGGATGTCCGGCTGATGCGGGAGGCCGGCGTCACGATGGTGAGCGTCGGGATCTTCTCCTGGGGCCTGCTGGAACCCTCCCCGGGGACGTACGACTTCGGCTGGCTCGACCGCGTCATCGCCCTGCTGCACGAGAACGGCATCCGCGTCGACCTCGGCACGCCCACCGTGGCGCCGCCCGCCTGGTTCTACCGGGCCCACCCCGAGGCGCTGCCGGTGACCGCCGAGGGCATGCGGTACGAGTTCGGCTCGCGCGGCGCGATCTGCCACAGCAACGCCGACTACCGCGCCGCCGCCGCGGCCATCACCACCAGGCTCGCCGAACGCTACGGCGACCATTCCGCGCTGGCGCTCTGGCACGTCCACAACGAGTACGGCGTCCCGGTCTCGGCCTGCTACTGCGACTCCTGCGCCGCGCACTTCCGCCGCTGGCTCGCGGAGACCTACGGCACCGTGGACGCGGTCAACGAGGCCTGGGGTACGGCGTTCTGGGGCCAGCACTACACGAGCTTCGACCAGATCAACCCGCCCCGGGCCACCCCCACCGTCGGCAACCCGGGCCAGGCCCTCGACTACAAGCGGTTCACCGACGCCACCATCCGGGAGAACTTCCGCGCCGAACGCGACATCCTGCACCGCCTCTCACCGGGTGTCCCGGTGACCACCAACTTCATGACCGCCCTCAGCCAGTGCGACTCCATGGACTACTGGGCCTGGGGCCGCGAGGTCGACCTGGTCACCAACGACCACTACCTGATCACCGACGGCCGCCGCACCCACGTCAACCTCGCCATGGCGGCCGACCTCACCCGCTCGGTCGCCGGCGGCGCCCCCTGGCTGCTTCTGGAGCACTCCACCTCGGGTGTCAACTGGCAGCCCCGCAACCCCGCCAAGGCCCCCGGCCAGATGGCCCGCAACTCCCTGGCCCATGTGGCCCGCGGCTCCGAGGGCGCCATGTTCTTCCAGTGGCGCCAGTCCCGGCGCGGCGCGGAGAAGTTCCACTCGGCGATGCTGCCGCACGGCGGCACCGACACGCGCGTGTGGCGCGAAGTGGTCGAACTCGGCGCGTCCGTACAGTCGTTGAGCACCATCCGCGGCACCCGCACGCAGGCGGACGTCGCCATGCTCTGGGACTGGCAGTCCTGGTGGGCGCAGGCCCTGTCCTGGCGCCCCAGCCAGGACCACGACCCGCGCGAACGCGCCGACACCTTCTACGAGGCCCTCTACGACCGCCACCTCACCGTCGACTTCGCCCACCCGGAAGCCGACTTGTCGGCCTATCCCCTTGTCGTCGTACCGGCCCTGTACCTGATGACGGAGACGGCCGGGAACAACCTCACCGAGTACGTCGACAACGGTGGCACGCTCGTGGTGTCGTACTTCTCCGGCATCGTCGACGAGCACGACGCCGTGCACGACGGCGCCTACCCGGGCGCGCTGCGCGACGTCCTGGGCCTGACGGTGGAGGAGTTCTCGCCGCTGCTGGCGGACGAGCGGGTACGGCTCGAGGGCCCCGACGGCTGTGAGCTGACCGGCGACGTGTGGACGGAGTTCGTCGTGCCGCGCGGCGCCGAGACCGTGTGGCGGTACGCCGACGGGCTCGCCGCGGGCCGCCCGGCCGTCACCCGGCACGGGCGCGGCCGGGGCACCGCGTGGTACGTCTCCACCCGCCTCGACGCCCGGAGCCTGGACACCGTCCTCGGCCGGGCCGCCGGCGACGCCCGGATCGCCCCGCGCGACGACCTGCCCCGCGACGTCGAAGTGGTCCGCCGCACCGGCGAGTCCGGGACCTACCTGTTCGTGATCAACCACACCGCCGACGACACCAAGGTGCCGCTGGACGCGCCCGGCACCGAGCTGCTGACGGGCGAACGCGCCGCGGGCCGCCTTCCGGTCCCGGCGGAGGCCGTCCGGGTCGTACGGCTCGACGGCTGAGCCGGCTCCCCTCCGTCCGCGTGTGCCACGAGAGCCGCGGGCGGAGGGGTTCTCCTCCAGCCCCCACCGGAGGACCCCACCCCGTTCACGTCGAAGGGACGACGGACGATGAAGTTCCATCCCGGACGCACCACCAGAGTCCTGCTGCTGCCGCTCGCGGCCGGGCTCGCCCTCACCTTCCTGCCCGCCCGGACCGCCTCCGCCGCGAGCACGCTCACCAACGGCGGGTTCGAGGCGGACGGCACGGGCGCGGCCACCCCCGCCGGCTGGTCCGAGTACGGCGACACCGGCGCTTCCTACAGCGAGGCCGGCGGCCACGGCGGCGGTTACCGCCTCACCCACTACTCCGCTTCCGCCTACAAGGTGGAGACGTACCAGTACCTTTCGGGGCTGACCAACGGCAGCTACACGCTGACCGCCTGGGTCCGCTCCAGTGGTGGACAGAAGGCCGCGTACATGGCGCTCAAGAATTGCGGGAGTGCGGAGCAGCGCACCGATCTGCCCGTCTCGTCCAGTGGGTGGATCAGGATCGTCACCCCGGTCAAGGTGACCGGTCATCAGTGCACCATCAGCGTCAACAGTGACGCGAACGCCGGCAACTGGATCAACGTTGACGATCTGACCTTCACGCCCGGCACGACCGGTACATCCATCCACGGCGCCGACATCTCCTCCCTCGCCAAGAGCGAGGCCGAGGGCGGCGTCTACAGGACCGCCTCCGGCACCACCGGCGACGCCCTCGCCGTCCTGAAGTCGTACGGCATGAACTACGCCCGGCTGAAGGTGTGGGTGAACCCGGCCGACGGCTTCAACGACAAGACGCACGTCCTCGCCATGGCCCGGCGGATCAAGGCTCAGGGCATGAAGCTGCTGGTCGACTTCCACTACTCGGACAGCTGGGCCGACCCCGGCCGGCAGAACAAGCCGGCAGCATGGATGGGCCATACATACAGTCAACTCGAGACGGACGTGTACCAGCACACGTACGACGTGTTGAACGCGTTGAAGGCTCAAGGCACCACCGCCGACATGGTCCAGATCGGCAATGAGATCAATGCCGGCATCCTGTGGTCCGAGGGATCCACGGACAACTGGAGCCAGTTGGCGGGACTGCTCAACTCCGGCTACGACGCCGCCAAGGCGGTCAGCTCCTCCACGGTCGTCGCGCTGCACCTGGCCGAGGGAGGGGACAAGGCCGGCACCGAGTGGTGGTTCGACAACGCGGTCGCGAACGGCGTGAAGTTCGACGTGATCGGCCTGTCGTACTACGGCTACTGGCACGGCCCGCTCGCCGACTTCCAGAGCACCCTGGACGACGCCGCCTCCCGCTACGGCAAGCCGGTGTTCGTCGCCGAGACGGCCTATCCGTTCACCCTGGCCCAGGACGACTCCCTGGAAAACCAGATCGACACCACCGGTGAGCTGGTCTCCGGCTATCCGGCGACCGTGGCCGGCCAGACCAGGTGGATGAACGACGTGGCGAGCATCGTCGAGGCCGTGCCGAACCACCGCGGCCTCGGCGTCTTCTACTGGGAGGCGACCTGGACCGCCGTCCCCGGCAACGGCTGGGACCCGGCCGACGCCGGCTCCGGCAACGGCTGGGAGAACCAGGCCCTGTTCGGCTACGACGACAGGGCGCTCTCCTCCATGACGTGGTTCGGCCACCGCTGAACCACCGGTGGGGGACCGGCCGCAAGGGGCGGCCGGCCCCCGCCGTTCTTCCGGCGCACACCGGCCCGCCCCGGCCGTACGGAGGTGGGGTACCGGACAACGAACGCCGAGTCCCGGCCGCGGCGGAGTCGCCGGCGGCACAGTGGGAACACTGCGTACGAGGAGGCCGGGGACGGAGGCGGACGGATGATGGGAACCCCCTCGGGCCGGATGCGGCGGACGATCCTGGAGTGGCTCAAGGACCCGGCGGCCCACTTCCCGGCGCCCCGTGGCCGCGACCTCGCCGAGACGGGCGTCACCGCGCGCGCCGTCGCCGCCAAGCTGGGCGTGCCCCGCCGGACCGCCGCCGCCCACCTGGACTTCCTCGCCCGGCTCGGCGTGCTGCGCACCCGCCGCGGCTACTGCCGTACCTACTACCGGCGCGACGAGATCCGCATCGCCGAGGTGGCCCGGGTCTTCGAGAAGGGCTGGTGACGCACGCCTGCGGCGCCGCCCCGGAGCCGCGGTGGACCGGCCGCGGCCCGGCGCGCCGCACGGGCCCGCCCGCACCACCGCCGCGCGAGGGACCGGCAAGCGGGCGGCGGGCCGGAGATGATGGGCCGACCGACGGAAGGGCACCGCACATGGACCGACCCACGGCACTCGTCCCGCTGCACTACGTCTCCCTGGGCGGGCGCGGCCCCGAGGACGTGACCGTCGACGCGCACGGCCGGGTGCTGACCGGAGTGGCGGACGGCCGGATCCTGCGCGTCCATCACCTCGGCGACCCCCGGACGGCCCGCGTGGAGGTGCTGGCCGAGACCGGCGGCCGTCCCCTCGGGCTCGAACCGCTCGCGGACGGCGGCCTGTTGGTGTGCGACGCGGAACGCGGCCTGCTCCGCGTCGATCCCGGCCCCGGCACCGGCCACACGGTCCGCGTCCTCGCGGACTCGGTCGCGGGGGAGCCGCTCCGCTTCTGCAGCAACGCCGTCGCCCTGCCGGACGGCACCGTGTACGTCACCGTCTCCAGTCGCCGTCACCCGCTCGAGCGGTGGATCGGCGACATCGTCGAGCACACCGGAACCGGGCGGCTGCTGCGTGTCCCGCCCGAGGGCGGCGAGCCCGAAGTCCTGCTGGACGGGCTGCAGTTCGCCAACGGCCTGGCGGCCGGCGCCGACGGTTCCTTCCTGGTGATCGCCGAGACCGGCGCCTGCCGGCTCACCCGCTACCACCTCACCGGCCCGCGCGCCGGTCACGCCGACCTGTTCGCCACCCTCCCCGGCATGCCGGACAACCTCTGGCGCGAGGGCCCCGGCGGCCCGCTGTGGGTCGCGCTCCCCAGTCCCCGGGTCCCTCCGCTGGAGCTGCTGCACCGCGCCTCGCCCGCCGTGCGCGGCGCGGCCGCCCGGGCCGCCGTCCACGCGCCGTACCGCCCGAGCGGGACGATCGGCGTGATGGCCCTCGACGACGCCGGACGGACCGTGGCGCACCTCACCCGCCGCCGCTCCGGCTTCCGCATGGTCACCAGCGTCTGCGCGACCGGGGACCACCTGGTACTCGGTAGTCTCTGGGAGCCCGGCGTCGCCGTCTGCGCGCGGCCCGCCGCCCGCTGACCCGGCGGTAGGCTGGTGCCCGGCCATGATCACCCGTTCGGGGCAGGCCCAAGAGGAGACGTACCAGCATGACAGCCCCGGAAGCCGAGAGCCTCCGTGTCCGCACCGGCCCGCGGCGGCGGTCCGAGTGGCGCAGCCAGGCACCCGTCGTCGCGGTGGTCGCCCTGGGCGGCGCCGTCGGCGCCTGCGCCCGCTACGGCCTGGTCCTCGCCGTTCCCGCAGCGCCCGGCGGCTTCCCCTGGGCCACGTTCTGGGCCAACGTCACCGGCTGCGCGGTGATCGGCGTCTTCATGGTGCTCATCACCGAGGTCTGGGCCGCCCACCGCCTGATGCGCCCCTTCTTCGGCACCGGTGTGCTGGGCGGCTACACGACCTTCTCCACCTACGCCGTCGACATCCGCAAGCTGGTCGACGCGCACCGCCCGGGCCTCGGGCTCGCCTATCTCGCCGCGACGCTGTGCGCGGCCCTCGCCTCGGTGTGGCTGGCCTCCGTGGCCGCCCGCCGGCTGCTGACCGGGAGACAGCGATGACATCACTGACCGGCCGGGCCCTCAGGCTCACCGTCTACATCGGCGAGGACGACACCTGGCACCACAGGCCCCTGTACTCGGAGATCGTGCACCGCGCCCACGCGGCAGGACTCGCCGGGGCGAGCGTCTTCCGGGGCATCGAGGGCTTCGGCGCCTCCTCCCGCATCCACACCTCCCGCCTGCTGTCCCTGAGCGAGGACCTGCCCGTGGCGATCGTCGTCGTGGACACCGAGGAGCGGGTACGCGCCTTCCTGCCGCAGCTCGACGAACTCGTCGGGGAGGGGCTCGTCACCCTGGAGGAGTGCGAGGTCGTCCGGTACGTGGGGCGCTCCGGCGACACCGGGGGCGCGCGCGGGAAGGGTGAGAAGTCGTCGTGAACTGGCTGCTCGTCATCGCGGGCGCCATGGTCGGCGCACCACTGCGCTATCTCACCGACCGCGCCGTGCAGGCCCGCCACGACTCCGTCTTCCCCTGGGGCACCTTCGTGGTGAACGTCACCGGCTCGCTGATCCTCGGCCTGCTCACGGGCGCGCTCTCCGCCGGGGCGGTCGGGCCGCATGTGCAGCTGCTGGTCGGCACCGGGTTCTGCGGGGCGCTGACGACGTACTCCACGTTCTCCTACGAGACCCTGCGGCTGGCCGAGGCCGGCTCCGGCGCGTACGCCGCCGCCAACGTGCTGGGAAGCGTCGCGGCGGGGCTCGCCGCCGCCTTCGCCGGTGTCTCGATCGCCGGAGCCCTGTGGGCCTAGGCGCTTGCCAGGGCGCCGGGCGCACCAAGTACTGTCTACAGCAATGTCGACCAACTCTCCTCAGAACTGGATCCCATGAGCGCCATCTCCGTCGGTCAGGCCGTCGTCCTCGGAGTCGTCGAGGGGGTGACCGAGTTCCTCCCGGTGTCCTCCACGGGGCACCTGAAGATCACCGAGGGGCTCATGAACATCCCCGTCGACGACAAGTCCGTCGTCGGTTTCTCCGCCGTCATCCAGGTCGGCGCCATCGCCGCCGTGCTCGTGTACTTCTTCAAGGACATCAAGCGGATCGTCTCCGCCTGGTTCCGCGGTCTGACCAACCGCGAGGAGCGCTACCACCACGACTACAAGTTCGCCTGGTGGGTCATCTGCGCCACGATTCCGATCGTCCTGGTGGGCCTGGCCGCCAAGCCGCTGATCGACGGCCCGCTGGCCTCGCTGTGGGTGGTGGCCGGTTCGCTGATCGCCGGTTCGGCCGTGATGTGGTGCGCGGACCAGATGGGCCGGCACAAGCGCGGCGAGGACGACACCTCGTTCAAGGACGCCATGTGGGTCGGCTGCTCGCAGATCCTCGCCCTGCTCTTCCCCGGCTTCTCCCGCTCCGGCGCCACCATGTCCACCGCCCTCATCCTGGACCTCGACCGCGTCGCGGCCACCCGCCTGTCGTTCTTCCTCGGCATCCCCGCCCTGACCGGCGCGGGGCTGTACGAGCTCAAGGACGCCCTCGGCGCGGGGGTGGGCGCCGCCCCGCTGGCCGTCGGCACGATCGTGTCCTTCGTCGTCGCCTACGCCTCCATCGCCTGGCTGCTGAAGTTCGTCGCCAAGCACTCCTTCAACGCGTTCGTGATCTACCGCATCGTCATCGGGGCCGGCCTGCTCGGCCTGCTGGCCACGGGCACGCTCAACGCCTGACCGAAACTCTCCTTGGTCACCCGCGGGGTGCCGATGCCTGTTGTGCAGGCGTCCGCACCCCGTTCATGTCTTCATACGGGGCGCGGCTTGACAGTCCGGGCACCGAAGCCGCAGGATCGCATCCGTGAACCTGTCAGACAGCCAGACAGGTGGTGCGGGTCCGCGCCGCGTCAGCGCGATGGAAGCGGTCCTGGCCCACCTCCGCGGCGCCATCGAACGCGGCGTGTACGCCATCGGCGACAAGCTCCCCTCCGAGGCCGAGCTGTGCCGCACCCTCGAGGTCTCCCGCCCCGTGCTGCGCGAGGCGCTGCGCGCGCTGCAGACCATGGGCCTGACGGTCTCCCGGACCGGCAAGGGCACCTTCGTCGTCGCGAGCGCCGTGGAGGACCCCACGTTCGGCGACTACGCGGCCAGCGACCTGCTCGAAGTGCGCCGCCACATCGAGATCCCCGTCGCCGGGTACGCGGCAGCCCGGCGCACCCCGGAGAACCTGGACCACCTGGCCCACCTGCTCGACCGCATGGAGCGGGAGACGGACACCACGGCCTGGGTCGCCATGGACACCCTCTTCCACCTCGCCGTCGCCGAGGCCGCCCAGAACCCGGTCTTCCGCCGGGTCATCGAGGAGATCCGCGACGCACTGGCACGCCAGTCGGCCTTCCTCAACCAGCTGGGCGGCCGCCGCGAGCAGTCCAACCGCGAGCACCGGGCCATCGTCGAAGCGCTGATCGACGGATCCGAACACGACGCCGTCCAGGCCATGAGCCACCACCTGGACCGCGTCGAGACCACCCTCACCGACATCGTGCGTCCTCAGCACGCGGACGGCCTGCCCGCCGAAGGCGGCCCCGAGGCATGAGCGCGCAGCACCCGGAACGGCCGGTTCCGGACCCACCACCGTGCCCCGTCCGCCGCTGATCGCCGTAACCCCCGCCGCCGGGCGGTACGCCCTCCGCGGCCGGACCTCCCGCACCTCCGCCCGCGCCGGCGCGTGACCCGCGTACCGGCCGGACCCGACCCATCGATACAGGCAGTGATGTACAGCAGCTCCCTCGCCGACGCACCCGCCATACGCGAACCCCTCCACGCCCCCGTCGCCCACCTCGTCCGCGGCGGAGTCGTCGAAGGCATCCACTACGGCTCCGTCGTCGTCCTCGGCGCCGGCGGCCGGGTGGACTTCCAGCTCGGCGACATCGAGGCCGCCTTCTACCCGCGCTCGGCCGTCAAGCCCCTCCAGGCCGTGGCCATGCTGCGCGCCGGGCTGCCGCTCGACGGCCCGCTGCTGTCGCTGGCCGCCGCCAGCCACTCCGGCGAGGACCGCCACCTCGCCGGGACCCGGCGCATCCTCGACCTCGCCGGGCTCACCGAGGACGACCTGCGCAACGTCCCCGACCTGCCGTACGACCCGGTCGTTCGGGACGCCTGGATCCGCGAGGGCCGGGACCCCTCCCGGCTCGCCCAGAACTGCTCCGGCAAGCACGCGGCCATGCTGTGGACCGCCCGGCTGGGCGGCTGGTCCCTGCCGGACTACCTCGACCCGCAGCACCCGCTCCAGCAGGCGATCAGGGAGACCGTCGAGGACCTCACCGGGCAGCGGGTCGCCCGGGTCACCGTGGACGGCTGCGGCGCGCCGCTGTTCTCCCTCTCCCTGCACGGCCTGGCCCGCGCCCTGTCCCGGATCGTCTCGGCCGCCCCCGGCACGCCGGAGGCGCGGGTCGCCGACGCGATGCGCGCCCACCCCGAGATGGCCTCCGGCGCCCGCCGTGACGTCGCCGCACTGATGCGGGCCGTGCCGGGGCTGCTCGCCAAGGACGGTTTCGAGGGCGTGCAGGTCGCCGCGCTGCCCGACGGCCGGGCCGTCGCCGTGAAGATCGCCGACGGTGCGAACCGGGCGCGGATTCCCGTGGCGGCGGCTGCGCTCGCGCGCGCGGGCGTCGACCCCGCGCTGCTGACCGGGTTCGCGGGGGAGCCGCTGCTGGGCGGCGGCGAGCCGGTGGGGTGTGTGCGGGCCGTGCGCGCCCTGGACCCGGTGTCCCAGCCCGCTTGTGTGTAGTCCGCCGCCCCGCGCCCCCTCGGGGGCGCGCTCACCCCACCCCTTCGCGAGGAAGCCCTCACCCCTCATGACCGCCGCCGCCACCCGCACCGAACACGACCTTCTCGGCGACCGCGACGTACCCGCCGACGCGTACTGGGGTGTGCACACCCTGCGCGCGACGGAGAACTTCGCCATCACCGGCACCCCCATCTCCGCCTACCCGCACCTGATCGAGGCCCTGGCCGCAGTCAAGGAGGCCGCCGCGCTCGCCAACGAGGAACTCGGCCTGCTGGCGCCCCGGAAGGCGCGCGCGATCGTCGCCGCCTGCCAGGAGATCCGCGCGGGCAAGCTGCACGACCAGTTCGTCGTCGACGTCATCCAGGGCGGCGCCGGCACCTCCACCAACATGAACGCCAACGAGGTCGTGGCGAACCGTGCGCTGGAACTGCTCGGCCACGCCAAGGGGGAGTACGCGTATCTGCACCCCAATGAGGACGTCAACCTGAGCCAGTCCACCAATGACGTGTATCCGACCGCCGTCAAGATAGCCACGGTCTTCGCGGTGCGCGGACTGCTCAAGGCGATGGCCGTCCTGCAGGACGCGTTCGCCCGCAAGGCCGTCGAGTTCCGTGACGTGCTCAAGATGGGCCGTACACAGTTGCAGGACGCCGTGCCGATGACGCTCGGTCAGGAGTTCTCCGCGTTCGCCGTCATGATCGAGGAGGACCGCAGCCGTCTCGCCGAGGCCGTCGAACTGATCCATGAGATCAACCTCGGCGCCACCGCCATCGGCACCGGCCTCAACGCCCCCGCCGGATACGCCGAGTCGGCCCGCCGGCACCTGGCCCGGATCACCGGGCTGCCGCTGGTCACCGCCGCCAACCTGGTGGAGGCCACCCAGGACTGCGGCGCCTTCGTCCAGATGTCGGGTGTGCTCAAGCGGATCGCGGTCAAGCTCTCCAAGAGCTGCAACGACCTGCGGCTGCTGTCCTCCGGCCCGCGCGCCGGACTGGGCGAGATCAACCTGCCGCCGGTGCAGGCCGGTTCGTCCATCATGCCGGGCAAGGTCAACCCGGTGATCCCGGAGGTGGTCAACCAGGTCGCCTTCGAGGTGATCGGCAACGACGTCGCCATCACCATGGCCGCCGAGGCCGGACAGCTCCAGCTCAACGCCTTCGAGCCGGTCATCCTGCACTCCCTGTCGAAGTCCATAGCCCATCTGCAAAGGGCCTGCCTGACCCTGGCCGAGCGCTGCGTGTCCGGCATCACCGCCAACACCGAGCGGCTGCGGGCGAGCGTGGAGAACTCCATCGGCCTGGTCACCGCCCTCAACCCGCACATCGGGTACACCGCCGCCACCGAGATCGCCAAGGAGGCCCTCGCCACCGGCCGGGGCGTGGCCGAACTCGTCCTGGACAAGGGCCTGCTGCCCGCCGAGCGGCTGGCCGGCCTGCTGCGCCCCGAGGTCGTCGCCGGCAGCGGGGCGCCGGCCACCTGACCTGCGGTAACAGGCGGATATCGGCCCCGGGGCGAGTGGGCTCCGGGGCCGGTCCGGAGGCACAATGGTGATCATGACAACGACGTCGTCCCTCACCTTCCTGCCGGTCCTGGAACGCATCGCCGAGGAGATGGAGCGCACCCCCGGCCGCGGCCGGGCCGCCGACTACATCCCGGCCCTCGCCGCCTGCGACCCGCGCCGCTTCGGCATGGCCGTCGCCGAGCTGGACGGCACGGTGTACGGGGTGGGGGAGTGGCGCGAGCCGTTCTCCACGCAGTCCATCACGAAGGTCTTCACCCTCGCCCTGGACCTGGCCCGCGAGGGCGACGAACTGTGGGAGCACGTGGGCCGCGAGCCCTCCGGCAACCCCTTCAACTCCCTGGTCCAGCTGGAGTACGAGAACGGCATCCCGCGCAACCCCTTCATCAACGCGGGCGCCCTCGTCGTCACCGACCGCCTCCAGACCCGTACCGGGGACGCGGCCGGCGAGCTGCTGGCGTTTCTGCGCGCCGAGAGCGGCAACGCCTCCCTTGACTTCGACCAGGAGGTCGCCGCCTCCGAGAGCGCGCACGGCGACCGCAACGCCGCCCTGGCCCATTTCATGGCGTCCTACGGCAACATCGACAACGACGTGCCCGTCCTGCTCGACCAGTACTTCCGGCAGTGTTCGGTCCGGGCGTCCTGCGCCGACCTGGCCCTCGCCACCGGCTTCCTGGCCCGGCACGGCATCCGCGCCGACGGCGGCCGGCTGCTCACCCGCAGCCAGGCCAAGCAGGTCAACGCGGTGATGCTGACCTGCGGTACGTACGACGCGGCCGGGGACTTCGCCTACCGCGTGGGACTGCCCGGCAAGAGCGGGGTCGGCGGCGGGATCATCGCGGTCGTGCCGGGCCGGTGCACGCTGTGCGTGTGGAGCCCGGGCCTGGACGAGCGCGGCAACTCGGTGGCCGGAGTGGCCGCGCTCGACCGGTTCACCACGCTGACCGGGCTGTCGGTGTTCTGACCGCTCCGGCCGCCGCGGGCCCTTCAGTCCAGGAACTCGTGCAGCAGCGGGAGCAGCAGGGCCGTACGGCGCATGAGCGCCATGTGGGTGGTGCCCGGGAGCACCGCGAGACGGGCGTGCGGGATCAGGCTCCGCATCTCCGCCGCGTGCTCGATGCGCACGAAGTCCGTGTCGCCGATGACCAGCAGCGTCGGCGCCCGCAGAGCCCGAAGGTCGCCGGCGGTCCAGGGCAGCGGTGCCCGGGCGGCCGCCGAGCACCTGGCGAGCAGGTCCTGGAAGCGCTCGGGGTGCGGCGCGACCGCGGCGTACGCGTCCGCCATCTCCCGGAAGTCCGCCGGGCCCGGCAGCCGTGACGAACCGGAGGCCGGGTCCTGGATCTCCGGGTGGTAGCCGTCCCGCGTGTACGGGGCGGAGGCGAGGACCAGCCGTCCCACCCGGTCCGGATGCCGTACCGCCACCTCCAGGGCGGTCAGTGCGCCGAGGCTGAAGCCGAGGAAGTCGGCCTGCTCGATACCGAGTTCGTCCAGCAGCACGACCACGTCGGAGGCGAGAGCGGGCACCGTGAGCGCGCGGCCGGTGTCGGCGGTGTGCCCGTGCCCCTGCAGTTCGGGGGCGACCACCCGGCGGGTCGCGGCCAGCGCGGGCAGCACGGCGCCGAAGGACAGGTCCACCGTGCACACGCCCCCGTGCAGCAGCACCAGCGGCCGGTGCGCGGACGGCTCGCCGTGGAGTTCGTAGTACATCCGCAGGTCGCCGGTCTTCGTGTGGGCGGAGCTGTGCGCCACGGTGATCACGTCCGTTCCGTCGGTTGCCGTCCCGGTGGTGACCCTGCGGACGCCCGGAAGTCATCGCCGCTCACACGCCGGTCACGTGCGGGCCGCCCGCCGGTGAGCGGAGCGTCGTCTTCCGGCCACCCGGCGTTGACACGCTGCCCGAGTGTTGGCCATGGCATTTCCCGTCGATCTCCGCCGCTGCCAGGTACTCGGGCTGGCCGGCACCGCATGTCTCGCGCTGGGCGGCGAGACGGCCGGCGCCCTGCCCGTACGCGACCTGCTGGCCCCGGCCTCGGCGCAGGCGGCGCTCGGTGTCGTCGGGGTGTACTTCGGTGTCGTCCTGCTGACGGCGGCCTGGCTGCTGCTCGGCCGCCTGGTGCGCGGCCCGCAGCCGCCCACCCCGCGCGCCCTGCTGCTGGTGCTCGCCGTGTGGGCGGCGCCCCTGCTGCTCGCACCACCGCTGTTCAGCCGGGACGTCTACAGCTATCTCGCGCAGGGCGCCATGGTCGACGCCCACATGGACGTCTACGCCCACGGCCCCGCCCAGCTCGGCGGCCCGCTCGCCGACGAGGTGGCCCCGATGTGGCGGCACACCGGCGCACCCTACGGTCCCGCCTTCCTCGCCCTGGCCTCCGCGCTGTCCGGTCTGACCGACGGCCGGCTGCCCGCCGGCCTGCTCGGCATGCGCCTGGTCGCGCTGCTCGGGGTGGCCCTGATGGCGGTGGCGCTGCCCCGCCTCGCCCGGCACAGCGGCGCCGACCCGGCCGCCGCCCTCTGGCTCGGCGCCCTCAACCCGCTGGTGCTGCTCCACCTGGTCGCGGGCGCACACAACGACGCCCTGATGCTCGGCCCGCTGGGGCTCGGCCTGGTCGCCGCGCGCGGGGACCGGCCCGCCGGCGGTGTCCTCGGAGCCGTCCTCGTCACCCTGGCCGCCCTGGTCAAGGCGCCGGCCGCGCTCGGTCTGCTCGCGGTCGTGGCCCTACAGGTCCGCTCCGGCCGCCGCCCCCTGCCGGCCGCCCTGAGCACGGCGGCAGCGTCCGCCGTGACGACGGTCGCCGCCACGGCCGTCGCCGGCACCGGATACGGCTGGATCGGTGCCCTGAACACCCCGGTCTCCCCGCACAACTGGGCCCTGACCAGCCTGCTCGGCCGCGCCACCGGCGCCCTCCTGGCACACCTAGGCAGCAGCCTGGCCCCCCTGGCCGTGCCCGCCTGGCAGGTGCTCGGCCTCGCCGCGACCGCCGTGGCCGTGGCGCTGATATGGCTGCGGACGCGCGTCAGACCCGTGTACGCGCTCGGCCTCAGCCTGCTCACGGTCGCCGTGCTCGGCCCCGCGATCCGCCCCTGGTACGTGCTGTGGGGCCTGTTCCTCATCGCCGCCGCCGCGCCCAGCACCTCGGTACGGCACCGGGTCGCGGCCCTGGCCGGCGTCCTCGCCCTCGCCGTCCTGCCGAGCGGCGGCCCGGCCGACCCCGGCCAGCTGGTGCTCGCCGTCTCCGGCGGGGTGCTCGGCGTGGTCGTCCTGTGGCAGGCCCACCAGGCGGCCCAGGCCCCGGCGCCGGGACGCATGGCGTGAGCGGGCCGCGCACGACCGGGGGCCGGCTGCTGCTGGTCCTCGCCCTCGCCGCCGCCGTGACGGTGTTCACCGCCACCGTGCCGCTGCTGCGCGGCTTCTTCGACCTGCGCGTCTACTACGGCACCGTGCACACCTGGGTGCACCACGGCGGCCGGATCTACGACTACCGGGTGCCGGGCACCTCGTACGGCTTCACCTACCCGCCGTTCGCGGCCCTCGCCATGCTGCCGCTGGCCCCACTCGGCCGGACCTCCGCGATCGTGGCGTCCCTGCTGGTCAACCTGGTCGCGCTGGCGGTGGTCCTGCGGATCCTGGCCGGGCCCGGCTGGCGGCGGCACGGCTGGTACCGCTGGTCGCTGTGCCTGTGCCTGCTCGCCCTGTTCGAGCCGCTGCGGGACACCTTCAGCTTCGGCCAGGTCAACCTGGTGCTGCTCGCCCTCGTCCTCGGCGACTGGCTGCTGCCGGCGACCGGCCGGGAGCGCTGGGCCGGTGCCGGGACCGGGCTCGCCGCCGCCGTGAAGCTCACGCCCGCCCTGTTCATCGGCCTGCTGCTGCTCGCCGGACGCCGCCGGGCGGCGGGCGTGGCGACGGCCGTCGCCCTCGCGGCGACCGCGCTGGCCGCCTGGGCGGACCCGGCGGCCTCCCGGTTCTACTGGACCGAGGCGCTGTGGGACACCGGGCGGGTGGGCCGGCTGGACTACGTGTCGAACCAGTCGCTCCAGGGCGTGCTGGCCCGCCTCGGCGAGCCGGGCCGCCCGCTGTGGGCGACGGCGGTGCTGCTGACCCTGTGCGTCTGGGCGTGGCGGGCGCGCAGGGCGGTGCGGGCCGGCGACCCGACGGCGGCCCTCGCGCTCACCGGGGCGGCGGCCTGCCTGGTCAGCCCCATCACCTGGGTGCACCACCTGGTGTGGCTGCTGCCGTCCTTCGCCGTGCTGCTGCGCGCCGGGCGCCCGCGGATCGCGGGCGCCCTGTTCGGCGTGCTCTGCACGAGCGTGGTCTGGCTGTGGTTCGACGACGCGTCCGGTATCGGCGGCTTCCTGGGCAGCAACACCTACACCTGGATCACGCTGGGCCTGCTCCTGGGCCTGCCGGTCGGTCAGCCGCGCGGCGCCCGGCTGCCCCTGGCCCGCAGGGTCAGCGTCAGCGCCACGGCGCCCACCCCGAGCCCCGAGAGCCCCGCGGCGACGGCGGGAACCGACCAGCCCGAGCCGTCCGCCGCCGGGGACGCGGCCGCGGCCACCGGTGCGGTCACCGACGCCGGGCGGGACTTCACGACGCGCAGCGCGTCCAGCGAGCCGACCGGGTCCACCCGGCCCGCCGACGCGAAGCCCCAGTCGAGCAGCTTGCGCGCCTCCTGGTACACGGTGAACCCGCCGCCGGCCTGAGGGTTCATCACGGTCACCACCAGCGTGCGCCCGCCCCGGCGGGCCGCGGCCACCAGGGTGTTGCCCGCCTTGGTGGTGTAGCCGTTCTTGATGCCGATCAGCCCCGGATACTTCGCCACCCCGTCGGCCCCGGTCAGCAGCCGGTTGGTGTTCCGGATGCCGTACGACTCGCCGTCACCGGGGAAGTACGCCTGGGCGGTGGAGCAGTAGCGGGCGAAGTCGGGGTTGCGCAGGCCCTCCCGGCCGAAGACGGCCAGGTCGAAGGCGGAGGACACCTGGCCGTCGGCGTCGTAGCCGTCGGGGGAGACCACATGGGTGTCCAGGGCGCCGAGCGTCCGCGCCTTGTCCTGCATCCGCCTGGCCGTGGTGTTCCAGCCGCCGTTCAGCGCGGCGAGCACGTGCACGGCGTCGTTGCCGGAGCTGAGGAACACCCCGCGCCACAGGTCGGCCACCTGGTAGGAGAGCCCTTCCTTGACACCGACCAGGCTGCTGCCCTCGCCGATGCCCGCCAGTTCCCTGGTGCTCACGGTGTGCCGCATCGAGGAGGGGAGCGACGGCATCACCGTGACCGCGAACAGGGTCTTCAGCGTGCTCGCGGGTGGGAGCTTGCGGTGCGCGGAACTCGCGGCCAGCACGCTGCCGCTGCCGGCGTCGGCCACCACCCAGGACAGCGCCGACACCTGAGGGACCTCGGGCGCGTCCCGGTGCGGGCGGACCTGGACGCCGGAGCGGTAGAGCAGGGACGGCGCGGGCATCGCCGCCCCCGGGCCGGGCGGTGCGGGCACTCCGGCACGGGGGCCGGCAAAGGCGGTGGCGGGCGTGAGGGCCAGCACGCCCGCCACACACAGGGAACAGGCCGTCGCGGCCACCCGATGAGAAAGTCCGGTGATCATATGGTCAACGTACGAAGGGGTGGGCCGTCTCTCTCGCCGTAGCGGCCGTTCGGCCCACGCGGGCAACCCGGATGCCGGATCCCGGCCCCGGCGAGGGGCTCAGCCGGAGGGCAGGGTGGGCCGGATCCGCCGCAGGAAGGCGGCGTTGTCGGGGGTGGAGCGCAGCCGCTCCAGGAGGGTCTCCAGACCGGACGGGCCGCCGTCGCGGGGGCGCAGGACCCGGCGCAGGCCCTGTACGGCCGTCAGTTCGGCCGGGGTGAGCAGCAGTTCCTCGCGGCGGGTGCCGCTGGCGTCGAGGTCGACGGCCGGGAACAGGCGCCGGGCGGCGGCTTCCCGGTCCAGGCGCAGCTCCATGTTGCCGGTGCTCTTCAGCTCCTCGAAGTAGTAGCCGTCGGCACGGGAGCCGGTGTCCACCAGCACGGTGGCGAGGATGGTCAGCGAGCCGCCCTCCTCCGCCTGGCGGGCGGCGCCGAAGAACCGCTTGGGGCCGAGCAGCGCGCCCGCGTCGACACCGCCGCTCAGGGTGCGCCCGCCGGCGGCGGAGGCGTTGTTGTGCGCCCGGCACAGCCGGGTCAGCGAGTCCAGCAGGATCACGACGTCCTCGCCGGCCTCCACCCGCCGTTTGGCCCGTTCGATCACCAGCTCGGCCAGGGCGATGTGCTCCCGGGGCGCCCGGTCGAAGGTGGAGGCGTACACCTCGCCGCGCACGGAACGGCGCATCTCGGTGACCTCCTCGGGGCGCTCGTCCAGCAGCAGCACCATCAGCCGGCACTCGGGGTGGTTGCCGGCGACGGCGGCGGCGAACTGCTGCAGCAGGACGGTCTTGCCGCTCTTCGGCGGGGCCACGATCAGCCCGCGCTGGCCCATGCCGACCGGTGCGAACAGATCGGCGACGCGCCCGGCCGGCCCGGAGCCGGGGTGTTCCAGGCGGATGCGCCGGTGCGGGTGGAGCGGGGTGAGGTCGCGGAAGTGATGCCGGGAGCGCAGGGAGGCGGGGTCGCGTCCGTCGACGCGGGTGACCTCGGTCAGGGCGCGCCGGTCGCCCTGGACGCCTTCGACGAGGTCGCCCTTGCGCAGCCCGTGGCGCCGGATCAGGCCCGGCGGCACCTGGGGGTCGGCGGGGGTGGGCAGCAGGGACGCGGCCCGCAGCTGCGCCTTCCCCTGCGCGTCGATGTCGAGGACACCGGTGACGAGCCGGGCGGCGGGCGCCCGCTGGACCGCGGGAGGGTGTTCGAGTGTGGTGGTCATGGTGGGAGGTCCTTTCGGCGGACGGAAGAAGCGAGGGGGAGGGGAGAGAGGCCGCGAGCGGGAGGCGGTGGCAACTGCCTCCGGGCGGCGGGAACGGCACCTCGGGTACGGCGGAAACGCCCTGTCACGAGGTGGTCCACAGAAGGAGCCCGAGCCGGTCGAAGACCTCGGCCATGGGGCTCTCGGAGAAAAGCGGCGCCGGCGTCCTTACGACGGGACACGCACACGCGCTGATCGCACTATACCCGTGCGTCTGCTTCGGTCAACATGATGCCGTCCGCATTCATTCCCGCCCCGGCCCCCGAGGAGATCCTTCCGCCGTTCGCTGCGCTGCTAGCCCCTGACCAGCCGTCAGCTCAAAAAACCACCGGCTCACCCCGCAGTCCCCGCCGCCGGGCGCCTTCTAGGCGCAGCCAACGTTGCTCGGCCTGCCCCAACAGGGCGGCCGGGCAGTTCGGGCAGCCGCAGCTGAGCCATCCCTGTGCGCAGGCCCCGCAGTTCGGCACGGGGGCGCCGACGGCCGGTGGCGGCGGGGCCGGCGAGGCGGTGCTGGGGGCCGTGGTCGGCGCGGTCGCGGCCTCCGCCGCCTGGGCGGCCGGCGTCTTCCTGGCCCGAGGACGACTCCTCGCCCACCAGGACCTCTCCGCGGAACGCGCCGCTGGAGGAGAGCTTCTGCAGGGTGAGCCTCATGCAGTTGGAGGGGTGACCTCCGGACCCGGCGGCCGTGGCCCCCGGGCAGCGCGGAGTGTTCAGGCCCGCCCCGCCCTCGCCGCCTCGGCGATCTCGTCGAACCGCGCGCCCATGGCCTCGGCCAACGCCTGCGCGCCGGACAGCGGGCGGACCATGACCATGAACTCGTCGATCAGCCCCTCCTCGTTGACGTGCAGGAAGTCGCAGCCGGTCAGCTCGCGGTCGCCCACCCGGGCCGTGAAGACCAGCGCGTGGTCGGGGGCGGCCGGATCGCCGATCTCCCGGACGTACCGGAAGTCCTCGAAGACCTGCCAGACCGCGCGCAGGATCGCCGCCGTGATCGCCTTGCCGGGATACGGCTTGAAGACGACCGGGCTGGTGAAGACGACGTCCTCCGCCAGCAGCGCCTCCACGGCGTCCAAGTCCCCGGCCTCGACGGCCGCACGGAAAGCGTGCATCGGACCACCTCATGGTCAAGTGAGCGAACAGGTGCCGATGAGACTAGTGCGCGCGGGTGCTCACGGTGCGAGTGCCCGTAGGCTGAGGAGATGTTCGGTCCCGAAGGCCCCTCCGTGCGCGAACTGGCCGTGCAGGCGCTGTCGTCCGTGGAGCGCGGTTACGACCTGCTCGCCCCGAAGTTCGACCACACGCCGTTCCGCACGCCCGACGTCGTCCTGGAGTCCGTGGCGAAGGCCCTCGCGCCGCTCGGCCCGTTCCAGGACGGGCTCGACCTGTGCTGCGGCACGGGCGCGGGCGCCGAGGTGCTCGCCGGGCTGTGCCGCCGCAGCGTCACCGGTGTCGACTTCAGCGCCGGGATGCTCGACGTCGCCCGGTGCCGGGTACGGCCCGCCGGCGGGCCGCGGGTCGCCTGGGTGCGCGGCGACGCCCGGGTCCTGCCGTTCACGGCCGCCTTCGATCTCGTCGTGTCCTTCGGGGCGTTCGGACACTTCCTGCCGCGAGAACTGCCGGGGCTGTTCGCCGGTGTCCACTCCGTCCTGCGGCCGGAGGGCCGGTTCGCCTTCCCGGTGCTCGCCCCGCCGAAGCCGACACAGGCCGGCTTCTGGATGCTGCTCGGCTTCGACGGGGTGATGCGGGTGCGCAACGCGCTGTGGCGGCCGCCCTTCGTGATGTACTACCGGGCCTTCCGGCTCGGCCGGGTGCTCGGGGAACTGGAGCGCGCCGGGTTCGCGGTCGACCTGCACGCCCTGCCCGCGTTCGGGCGGCGCGAGGACGGCAGCCCGCGGGCGAGGCTCGTGGTGGCCCGGCGTGCTCAGCCGGCCGCGGGCAGCGTGAACTCGTAGACCAGGGTCTCCTGTTCGGCGTTCACCACCAGATCGGTGATCTCCAGCGGCCGGGCGTACTGGTCGTGCACCCGCCGGGTCACCCGTACCGAACGCGCGCCGTCGGCCTGGGTGATGGCATCGTGGTGGTGCAGCGACAGACCGGCCTTGCGCATCCAGTCGTAGGCCCGGCGCAGCTGCGCGGGCGTGCTGCCGTCGGCCCGGTCCCGGTAGCGGGCCAGCTCCGCCACCTCGGCCAGCGCCACCGCCGAGAACGACGTCACCGCCGTCCGCAGCGACCGGCCGTCCGGCGTGGCCGACCGGTAGCGGTGCACCAGCGTCGGGCGGTGCGGGGCGAGGCCCAGCGCCCGCGCGTGCTCCTCCGGCGGCGCCTCCCAGGTCACCGTGGCCCGGTCGACCGCGGCCGGGTCCGCCGGGCGGGCGCCCAGCGGAAAGGCCGGCGTCGCCGGCGCCCCGACCGGCCGGGCGGGCAGCGTGGCGTGGCTGCCCCGCCGGTCGGTGGCGATCAGTCCGCCGCGCCGCAGCATCTCCAGCGCCTGCCGGATCGTCTCCCGGCTGACCTGGAAGTGCGCGGCCAGATGTCGTTCGCCCGGGAGCCGTTCGCCCGGCGGGACGGTGCCGGCGCGCAGTTCGTCGAGCAGCAGTGCCGCGATCCGACCGTACAGGGGCCGGCCGTCGCTCGGGTCGGGTTCGTGCGGGGTGGTGCGGGCCATGCCGCGCCCTCCTGGTGTGACAAGACGTAGTCGTGCGGGCTCGTTGCGCGACCAGACTTAGCATTGGTCTAAACCACGAGGGAAGAGCGGCCTGCCGGTTCGACCGAAACCCACCCGCGCGATCCCGGTCACAAGGCGCTGTACAGCGCGTCGATCAGCGCCGCCTTGCGCGGGTCGTCGGCGATGCGCGGCCCCATCCGGTTCATGACGTACCCCAGTGACACGCCCGCCTCCGGATCGGCCAGCCCGCAGGAGCCGCCGAACCCGTCATGGCCGAAAGCGCGCGGGTTCGGGCCGTACGACCCGTGCGGACCGCTCAGCCACAGCCCGAGCCCCACCTCGGTCTCGCCCTCGAAGCCCGCGCCCAGCACCAGATCGCGGCAGCTGCCCTGTCCCTCGCGCACCCGCTCGGCCGCCTCCGGCGACAGGACGCGCTGCCCGCCGTAGGAGCCGCGCCCGGCGAAGACGCCGTAGAGCGCCGCCACCGCGCGGGCCGTGCCGTGCCCGTTCGCCGCGGGGATCTCCGCGGCCCGCCACTCGGGCGTGTTCGCCTCCGCCGCACCGACCAGCGGATTCGCCAGCGCCGCCAGCGCGGCGGGCGGCAACTGCCCGAAGACCGACGCCTGTTGACCGCCGGACATGGCGGGCGGGCGCACCAGCTCGGCCGCCCGGTCCGCCTCCCCGGCCGGCAGCGCGACGGTGAAGTCGATCCCGAGCGGCCCGGTCACCTCCCGCGCCAGGAAGGCCCCCGGCCGCAGCCCCGAGATCCGCCGGACCACCTCGCCGACCAGGAAGCCGTACGTCAGCGCGTGATACCCGGAACGGGTGCCCGGCTCCCACCAGGGCTCGGTCGCCGCCAGCCGGGCGGTGGTCAGCTCCCAGTCGTACAGGTCGGCCAGGGAGTGCGGCTCCCGGAGCCCCGACAGCCCGGCCCGGTGCGACAGCAGATGCCGTACGAGCACCTTCTCCTTGCCCGCGGCGGCGAACTCGGGCCAGTACGCGGCCACGGGCGCGTCGAGGTCGAGCAGCCCCCGGTCGGCGAGCAGGTGCGCGCACAGCGCCACCGGGCCCTTCGTGGTCGACCACACGTTCACCACCGTGTCCCGCTGCCACGGCCGGGTGCCGGCCGCGTCCGCCCAGCCGCCCCACAGGTCCACGACCATGACCCCGTCGACGGTCACGGCGACGGCGGCGCCCAGTTCGTCGCGCTTTAGGAAGTTCTCCTCGAAGGCCTCCCGGACCGCCGAGAAACGCGCGTCGCAGTGGCCGTGGACCTGTGTCTCGTGCGCGGGCATGGCGCCTCCGTCGTCGCAGGGGAACCGGGCCGCGACGCCGCGACCCGGGCTCCCCGAACGTACCGACTGGTCGGACTGGAGGGAAGCCCCCGCACGCCCGCCCCGCGTCTCAGGCGTACGACCTCAGCCAGCGCAGCTTCGCCGCCTCGTGGAAGGGGCCGCCGCCCTCGTGGTCGTTGAAGTCGTAGACCTCTATCGCCTTGTCCTCGTGCGCCCAGGCGTTGAACGCGGCGAACACCGTCGACGGCGGGCAGGTCTGGTCCTCCAGCGCCGCCGAGAACAGCGCGGGCGCCCGGCCCCGGGCCGCGAAGTGCACCCCGTCGAAGTACGACAGCGTGCGCAGCACGTCCGCGGTGCGGCCGCGGTGGGTCTTGAGGAACAGGCCGATCTCGCGGTACGGGTGCCGGTCCGTCAGCGTGGTCGCGCGCGGGAAGTCGCACAGGAACGGCACGTCCGGCGCCACCGCGACCAGGTCGGGGACCAGGCCGCCGACGGCCAGCGTGATGCCGCCGCCCTGACTGGCGCCGATCACCGCGGTCCGCTCGGCGTCGGCCAGCGGATGCGAGCGGGCCGCCTCGACGGCGCGCACCGCGTCCGTGAACACCCGGCGGTAGTAGTAGTTCTCCGGCGCGTCGATGCCCCGCGTCATGAACCCCGGGTACGCCGGCCCCGCGCCCACCGGGTCCGCCGTGCCGCCCCCGGCGCCCCAGGCGCTGCCCTGGCCGCGGGTGTCCATCACGAAGTGCGCCCGGCCCGTGGAGGCCCACAGCAGGTCCTCGTGCGGCAGCCCGCGCCCGCCGCCGTAGCCGATGAACTCCACGACCAGCGGCAGCGGCTCGCTCGCGCCGGCCGGCAGCCGCAGCCAGCCCCGGACCGGCTGGCCGCCGTACCCGGCGAACGTCACGTCGTACACCCGGACCGTCGACAGCCCGGTGTCCACCGGCTCGAAGCGGGCGTCCAGATCGTGCTCGCGCGCCTCCTCGAGGGTCTTGTCCCAGAAGGCGTCGAAGTCCTCGGGCTCGGTGGACTCGCTGCGGTGCTCGCGGAGTTCGTCGAGGGGAAGGTCGAACAGGGCCATCAACAACCGCCTTGGCGAAGGGGGAATGTGTCAGCGTCACCGTACGTGGGAGCGCGGAAGGCTGACCAGTAAGCGTTTGCTCCCTCTCGGCGGCCGGACTGCCGGGCAGGTCAGGCCCGCGGCTGGGTCCACTTCGGTCCCGTCCGGGCCCACTCCCGCTCCCACTCCGCCAGCCGGCGGCGCAGCGCGATCCGGCGCTCGACGGCGTGTCCGAGGAGCACGACGGACGCCGTGCCGCCCGCAGCGACCAGCCCGACGGTCACCGTGTGCTGCCAGACCGCGGCCGCGTTCGGCGGCGGGGACACGCTGCGGCCGCGGGCGTCGAACCACACGGAGACGGTGTCCCCGGTCAGGGTGCCCGCGGGCACCCGCGCCCACGCCGTACGGACGCCCTTGCCGGGCTCGGTCCAGCTGACCCGCGCGCGGTACGGGTAGCCGCGGTCGGTCTGCCCGCCGGACACCCGCTGGGGCGGGTCGCCGATCACCCGCGCGCGTACCTGGTTCCGCTCGGCCCGCTGGGCGGCCGCGAGGTGCTGGGCCGTGTCGTGCGCCCGCAGGCCGGCGGCCACGCCGACCAGGGGCGTGACGACGAACAGCAGGACGGCGGTGATCAGCACCGTCCACGCCTCCACGACGTCCGAGCGGCGCCGCAGCGGATTGCGCCGCCAGCGCCAGCCACGCACCCCGGTACGCATGTCCACCTCCTCGCACCGCCGGAGCCGGAGAGCGGGCGAACCGGGCCTCCCGGTCCGCCACCCCCGCCGCTCGCGCACACGAGCGTCCACACTCGTCTCGTACCCCGTACGGAGCACCTCGCTCATGCCGCCCGGCCGCGAGTTCAAGCCCACCTGAAGCACGGAAGGCGCCACGCGCCCACGGTCGCGCCACCGGACATCGCGCGCACCCCGGGGACCGGCGCGGCGGCTCAGCCGAAGCGCTCGATACGGATCCGGTCCACCGGCTGGCCCGCCGCGACCAGCAGCCGGGAGGCGTGCTCGGCGAACCCGTTGGATCCGCACACATATGCCTCCCACCCACCGGCCGGCGGCTCCGCCAGGAGCGGCGCCACATGTGCTGCCGCCATACGACCGACCGGCACACCCTGGGGCGCGCTGCGGGTGAAGACGGCCGTCGTCTCCGCGCCCAGCTCCGCCGCGTAGATCAGCTCCTCGGGGCTGCGCGCGGACACCAGCATGCGCAGCGGCACCGTGAGCCCGAGCCCGCGGTGGTGCCGCACCATCGACATCAGTGGCACGATCCCGGACCCGGCGCCGAGCAGCAGCGCGGGCCGGTCGCCCGGCCAGGCGAAGAAGCCGCTCAGCGGGCCGCGCACCTCGACCGTGTCACCGGGGCGGGCGACCGTGTGGAACCAGCCCGACACCTCTCCGTCCGGCACATGGCCGAGGGTCAGCTCGATGTGCCCGGAGTCGTCCGGCGCGGAGGCGATCGAGTAGTGCCGCTGCGCCGTGTAGCCGTCCGGCGCGGTCAGCCGCAGCATCAGATGCTGGCCGGGCAGATGCCCCGCCCAGCCCGGCACCGCCAGCCGGAAGGTCGCGGCGCGCGGCGTCTCCCGCCGGATCTCCGCCACCGTGGCGGTCTGCCACACCGCCGCCACCTGCTCACTCACCGCGATCCGCGCGGGCACGGCGAAACGCGGGGCGGGGCGGGCGGGGACGGTGACAGAGGTGGCCGGGACCGCTGCCGGCGCGGCGGCCGTGTCCGGGGCCGGGGCCGGGTCGGTGGCCGTGACCGTGGCCCGAGCGGAAGCCGGGCGCGTCCCGGGGGTGTCCGAGTGTGTCGTCGCCGTGTCAGTCACCGGAGTACCGCTGCTCCTCCCAGGGGTTGCCGCGCTCGTGGTAGCCGTTGCGCTCCCAGAAGCCCGGCTCGTCGTGGTCCAGGAGGGTCAGGCCCGCGATCCACTTGGCGCTCTTCCAGAAGTACAGGTGGGGCACGACCAGCCGTGCCGGACCGCCGTGCTCGGGGGGCAGGGGTGCGCCGTCGTACTCCCAGACGATCCACGCCCGTCCGCCGGTGACGTCGGCGAGCGGCAGGCCCGCGGTGTAGCCGGTGTGGGAGCGGGCGAGCACATGCGTGGCGGACTCACGGGGGCGCACCACGTCGAAGAACGCGTCCAGGCAGACGCCGCCGAAACGCACCCCGAACTTCGACCAGCCCGTCACGCAGTGGATGTCGCCGTCGTACGCCGACGCCGGCAGCGCGTGCGCCGCCTCCCAGTCCCAGGTGTGCGGCCGCTCCACGAGGCCGTCGATGCGGAAGGTCCAGTCGGCCGGTGCGAGGTCGGGGGTGACCTCGGCGGACAGAACGGGCCAGTCCTCGCCCGCGTCGTACTGCCCGGGCGGCAGCCCGGGGTTGTGCACGCGCGGGCGGCCCGTGAAGCCTCGCGTTACGTTCATCCTTCAACCGTACGCGGTCGCTCCGGGTGCTCCGCCCCTGGTCATCCCCCGGATGATTGCAGCCGTATGAACTCTTTCGGGCCCGGGGAATAGCCCTGCGGCGCTTCTCCTTTGCCCTCGGTGCCGGCACCGGTAGACCGGTGGCAGTGCGAGAGAAGCGAGGGAAGAGCATGCCCAAGGCGTACGTCCACACCCGGCACGGGGGACCGGAGACCGAGGCGCTGATCGACCTGGACCGCCCACGTCCGGGTCCCGGCCAGATCCTGATCGCGGTCCGCGCCGCGGGCGTCAATCCCGTCGACTGGAAGCTGCGCGAGGGCTTCCGCCGGCCCGGCGAGAGCGAGCCCGTCTTCCCGCGGGTCTTCGGCAGCGAGGCGGCGGGTGTGGTGCAGGAGGCCGGCCCCGGTGTCACCGGCTTCGCGGCCGGCGACGAGGTGTTCGGCAGCACCGCCGACGGCGGCTACGCCGAGTACGCCCTGCTGACCGCCGGCGTGACCGCCCACAAGCCCGCCGCGGTGTCCTTCCGTGACGCCGCCACGCTGCCGGTCGCCGCCGCCACCGCCTACGACGGCGTCCGCCAGCTGGACCTGCCCGGCGGCGCGACCCTGCTGGTGACCGGCGCGGGCGGCGGTGTCGGCAGCGCGGCCGTGCAGATCGCCCGCGCCTTCGGGCTGCGCGTCGTGGGCGTGGCGAGCGAGGGCAAGCGGGACTTCGTGGAGTCGCTCGGCGCCGTGCACCTGACTTCCGGACCGGATCTGGCCGAGCGGGTGCGGGCCGTCGTACCGGACGGGATCGACGGGGTGTACGACCTGGTGGGCGGGCCGGTCCTCGCCGAGGCCGCCGAGCTGCTGAAGGACCGCAGCAAGCTGGTCACCGCGGGATCGCCGCAGGAGGCCGTCGCCGCGCTGGGCGGCGCCCCCGTCCGGCGGGCCCGTACCGCCGCCGTCCTGGAGGCGGTGGCCGACCTCGCCGCGCGCGGCGCCCTGAAGCCGCACGTCACCCGCGTCTTCCCGCTGGAGCAGGCCGGCCAGGCACTGCGCACCGTGGAGGAAGGACACGCCCTCGGCAAGGTCGTCATCGAGGTGGCCGAGTGAGCCGCATACCCGGTCCCGGCGTCGGTGACGCCATCGCCGCCGACGCTCCGCACGTCCTCGACAACCCCGCTCTCGCCTCGCTGACCGGCCCGCACGCGCACTTCGCCGAGCGGCGCGGCCGGGTGCTGCGCTATCCCGTCGACGTCTCCCCGTGGCTGGCGCTGCCCGACGAACCGGACGCACGGGACTGGGCGGACCTGGCCGCCCTCGCCGGTCCCGGCGCGGAGATACCGCTGCCGGGCTTCCGCGGCGAGGTGCCGGACGGCTGGGAGACCACCTTCCGGATCGAGGGCGTGCAGTTCGTGGACGACCACCTGGCCGCCGCGCCCGACGCGGAGGCGGTCCGGCTCGGCCCGGCGGACGTGCCCGAGATGCTCGACCTGGTGGCCCGCACCCGGCCGGGCCCCTTCCTGCCCCGCACCGTCGAACTCGGCACCTACCTCGGCATCCGCCGCGGCGGCGCGCTGGTCGCCATGGCGGGGGAGCGGCTGCACCCGCCCGGCTGGACCGAGATCAGCGCGGTCTGCACCGACCCCGCCTTCCGCGGCGAGGGCCTCGCCACCCGGCTGATCCTCGCGGTCGCGCACGGTATACGGGAGCGCGGCGAGACGCCCTTCCTGCACACGAGTGCCCAGAACACAGGCGCCATCCGGCTGTACGAGTCCCTGGGCTTCCGGCTGCGCCGCCGCACCGCGTTCCTCGCGGCCCGCGCACCGCAGCGGCTGTCTGACGAGGCGCCGGCGGTTCCGGTGGCGTGAGAGCCCGGCGCGGGCGGTCTGTCAGCCGGAGCCGGTCTCGTCCGGTCCCGCGTTGTAACGCTCCAGGTACGCCGCGAAGCGCACCAGGTCCTCCTCCGGCCAGTTCGCGAGCCGTTCGCGGAAGGCGGCCCGGCGGCTGCGGGTGACCTGGGCGAGGATCTGCCGGCCTGCCTCCGTCAGATGCAGCACCTGGACCCGGTGGTCGTCCGGGTCCAGCCGGCGCTCGATCAGCCCGGCCCGCTCCAGCGCGGCCACCTGGCGGCTGACCGTGGACTTGTCCAGCGCGTAGTGTGCGGCCAGGTCCGTCGCCCGGCGGCCGTCGTGCTCCTCCAGGTGGCTGAGCAGGGTGTACGACACCAGCGACAGCTCGGGGTGCATCCGGCCCGCCGAGGCACGCGCCCGGCGCGCGAAGACCGTCATCTCCCGCTGGATCGTCTCCACGGCCGACTCGGCTGCGCTCACGGAATACCTCCTCCGGCGTTGTAGTTGTATAGTACAACTTGACTGGAAGTTGTAAATGCCAACCAATGGAGGTCGCCCGCGATGAGGTCACCGGCGCTGCGCCATGTGCTCACGCACCTGATCACCCCGCTGCTGATGTGCATAGGCATGGGGCTCGCGTACATGGGGGCCTTCGTGACCCCGGAGCCGCACCACATGCCGGTCGCCGTCGTCGGCACCACCCCGCAGGCGAAGGTCTTCGCCCAGACGGTCAAGGACACCGCGGGTGACAAGCTCGACGTACGCACGGTGGCCGACCGCGCCGACGCCGTCGGCCTCCTGAAGTCCCGCGAGGTCACCGGCGCCTACGTGCCGAGCGCCAAGTCCCCCGAGCTGCTGGTGGCGAGCGCGGCCTCCGACATGGGCGCCACGGCCGTGGAGAAGGTCTTCACCCCCGTCGCCGCCCGGCAGGGTGTCCCGCTGAAGGTCACCGACGTGGCCGAGCCGGTCGCCGACGACCCCACGGGCCAGGGCCTGTTCTTCCTGCTCATCGCCCTCAGCATCGGCTCCTACGCGTCCGTCGCGGCGATCGGCGCGGCGGGCTCCGCCCTCCCGATGCGGGTGCGGGCCCTGTTCGCGCTCGGCGTCTCCGCCGTCGTCAGCGCCATCGGAGCGCTGCTCGCCGGGCCGGTGTTCCGGCTGGCCCACCACGACCTCGCGGGCGTGTGGGGCATGGCCTGGCTGTACTCGGCCGGCATCCTGCTCGTCGGCACCGGCCTGCACACCTTCCTGAAGCGGTGGACCACGCTCGCCATGATGGTGCTGTTCGTGATGCTCAACTTCACCAGCTCCGGCGGGTTGTTCCGCCCCGAGCTGCAGAACGGCTTCTTCGGCACCCTGCACGCCTTCTGGAACGGCGCCGGCTTCGTCGAGGGCGTCCGCAGCCTGCTGTACTTCGGCGGTGACGGTCTCTCGCGCAACGTCTGGACGCTCCTGGTCTGGCTGCTCCTGGGCCTGGCGGTGACCGGCGTGGCGGCCCTGTACGAGCGGCCCCGGCACGCCCGCCACGCGGCCGGCACGACGGCGACCGCGGCACCCGGCGCGCACCCGGCGCCGCACCCGACCGCCGGGGAGGCGGACGCGCGCACGGCCGCGGAAGAGGCCGAGGAGGAGACCGAGGAGACGGTCGGCGTCTGAACCGGCGGACCGCGGCCACCTCCGGCAGCGCGCCGACCGGTTCGGTTTTCCCGCTCGCATCGGGCGCCGTCCCTTGGGGTATGGTGACCGTCCGGTCGCGGAGGTACGCGGCCCCGAGCGCCGAGGAGGTGGGAACCATCACCGCTGTGCCCTCGGGGATGCTCCCCCTTCGTGACGGCGCGGTGCGCCGGCACCGGTGACCGCGGGAGCGCCCCTCGACTCCCGCGCCACGAAAGGCTTTCGGCCTCCATGCCTCCTTCCGGTCCCCCTTCCCCTTCTGCTTCCTCCGCTGCCGCCGTCGTCTCCGCGTTGCGTGCCGCGGGGTGCGTCTTCGCCGAGGACGAGGCGGAGTTGATCCTTGGCACCGCCCGTTCCGAGGACGAGGTGTCCTCGATGGTGGACCGGCGTGCCGCCGGGCTGCCGCTGGAACAGGTCCTGGGCTGGGCCCGGTTCCATGGCCTGCGGGTCGTGCTGGAACCGGGGGTGTTCGTGCCCCGCCGCCGCACCGAGTTCCTCGTCGACCAGGCGTTGGCCCAGACTCCGGACGCACGGGTGGTCGTGGACCTGTGCTGCGGCTCCGGCGCGCTCGGCGCGGCCCTCGCCGCCGCCCTGCACGGGGCGGAGGTGCACGCCGCCGACATCGACCCGGCGGCCGTGCGGTGCGCCCGCCGCAACCTCGCCGCCTTCACCGGCCGGGCCCACCAGGGCGACCTCTACGATGCCCTGCCCCCCGCGCTGCGCGGCCGCGTCGGCATCCTCACCGCGAACGTGCCGTACGTACCGACCGGCGAACTGCCCCTGCTGCCGGCCGAGGCCCGCGACCACGAGCCGCGCGCCGCCCTGGACGGCGGCCCGGACGGCCTGGACCTGCTGCGCCGGGTGGCGGCCGGCGCCCCGGAGTGGCTCGCGCCGGGCGGCTGCCTGCTGTCCGAGACCAGCGAACGCCAGGCGCCCGCCGCCGTCCGGGCTTTCACGGACGCCGGCCTGACGGCCCGTCTGGCGGTGTCGGAGGAACTGTCCGCGCACGTGGTGATCGGCGTACGGCCCCAGGATCCGCCGGGCGCCGGGCAAGGCCCGGCCCGCGCCTCCCGAACGTCCCGCTGAGCCCGGTGCGGCCGGCTACGGCAGTTCCTGCGCCCGCGCGATCAGCAGGGCGACGTCGTCGTGGTTGTCGGGGTGGTGCAGGGTGCGCAGGAGGAGGTCGCAGGTCTCCTCCAGGGGGCGGGCCGGGTCGTCGAGCAGGGACAGCATGAAGTCGAGGCGTTCGTCGAGGGAGTGGCGGCGCGTCTCCACCAGTCCGTCGGTGTAGAACACCAGCTCGTCGCCGGGGGCGAGGTCGACGGTGACCGTGGAGAACGCGACCCCGCCCACCCCCAGCGGCACCCCGGTGGGCAGGTCGAGCAGTTCCGGCGGCCGGCCCGCGCGCACCCGGGCCGGCGGCAGATGGCCGGCGTTGGCGATCCGGCACTGCCGCAGATGCGGATCGTGCACGGCGTACACGCACGTGGCGATCGAGTGGTCCAGGGCCGACGTCGTCTTGTCCAGGTGCTCCAGCAGCAGCGCCGGGTCCAGGTCCAGCGCGGCCAGCGTGGTGGTCGCCGTGCGCAGCCGGCCCATGGTCGCGGCCGCGCTGAGCCCGCTGCCCATCACGTCGCCGACCACCAGCGCGGTCTTGCCGCCCTCCAGCGGGATGACGTCGAACCAGTCGCCGCCGACCTCGGTGGTGGCACCGGCGGGCTGGTAGCGGGAGGCCACCTCCAGGCCGGTCGTCACCGGCGGACGGCTCGGCAGCAGGCTGCGCTGCAGGGTGAGGGCGGTGTTGCGGGCGTTCTGGTACCAGCGCGCGTTGTCGATCTGCACCGCCGCGCGGGCCGCCAGCTCCCGGGCGAGCAGCACGTCGTCGTCGTCGAACGGCGCCGGATTGCGGGTGCGTTTGAGGTCCAGGGCGCCCAGCACCTCGCCGCGCGCGATCAGCGGCACCGCCAGGTACGAGTGGAGCCCGGCCCGGCCCAGCAGCTCGGCCGCCTCGGGGGAGCGGGCGATGCGCGGCAGGTCCGCGTCCTTCACCTGCGTCACCAGCACCACCTCACCGGAGCGCACGCACTCGGTGACCAGGCGGTCGGGCGCGTACCGGGCGATCCGGCCGGGCAGGTCGGCCGCCCGTACGGCGTCCGAGCCGTCCTGCGGGCGCACCGCGAGGGCCCGGATCACGGCACCCTCCGACGGGCCGAGCGTGCTGCGCCGGCCCTCCACCACCGAGTCCAGCAGATCCACCGCGGCCACGTCGGCGAGTTCCGGCACGGCCACCTCGGCCAGCTCACAGGCCGTGCGGTCCAGGTCGAGGGTCGTACCGATGCGGGCGGAGGCGTCGGCGACGATGGCGAGCCGGCGCCGGGCGGTCTCGGCCTCCACCGAGGCCCGGTGCTGCTCGGTGATGTCGACCACCGTGACCGCCACGCCGAGCACGTTGCCCATGGCGTCCTCGAGCCGGTACAGCGAGTGGGCCCAGATGCGGTCCTCGTCCGGGTTGGCGGGGGTACGGCCGACCGTCGTGTCGTCGATCACGGGCACGCCGGTCTCCAGGACCCGGCGGGCGCCGGCCTCCACCCCGCTGGAATCCAGCATCGGCAGCACCTCGCGCAGCGTCCGCCCGAGGTGCTCGGCGGCGGACACCCCGTTGATCTTCTCCAGGGCCGGGTTGACCGAGACGAACCGCAGCCGGGTGTCCAGGACGGCGTAGCCGATCGGCGATTGCTTCACCATCCGCTCGGACAGCGCCACGTCCTGCTCCAGCCGGCGCACGGTCGACTGGTCGGCCGCGAGCCCGAGGGCGTACACGTCGCCGTGGTCGTCCAGCAGCCGCATGTTGCGGAACTCCACCACGCGGGTGCTGCCGTCCTTGTGCCGGATCGGGAAGCCGCCGGCCCAGCTCTGCCCGGTGCGCATCACATCGGCGAAGAGCCTGCCGACGAGCTCGAAGTGGCGTTCGTGGACCATCAGCCGGGCCGCGTACTGGCCCAGGGCCTCGTCGGCGCCGTAGCCGAACAGCTCCTCGGCCTGCGGGCTCCACAGCACGATACGGCCGGTGGCGTCCAGCACCACCGAGGCCACGCGCAGCACGTCGAGCAGGCCGCCCGGCCGCACCGGTCCGCGCACGGGCTCGCCGCCCTCCGTCACCGGAGCCTCGGCTGCACTCATGCCATGCACCGCCTTCGCCCGTCCGCACGGCACGTCGTCCCCCGTGCCGACTCCCCTTGCTCCACCGTGCTCACACCCGACTCTCCGGCGCCTTCGCCGGTTACCTCCACCATCTCTCACCACAGCGGCGCACGTCCGCCGAAGCCGTCACGCCGGGGGAGCGCTCCTGTCCCGCACATCCTGCACGTCCTGCGGCCGGACGGGGAGAGTTCACGTGCATGTTGCTGCATTGGTCTGTACATGACCATCGCGCCACGCCAGACTGTCCGCCGACCGAGTGCCCCCCACCCCGTCCGAGGAGTCGGCCATGCCCGCGTCCGCCCGGCAACGTTGTCACAGAGCTCTCGCCGGACTCGTCACCCTCGCCACCGCCGCCGTCGTGTCCCTGTCCGCGTCCGGGCCCGCCGCCGCGGCCGACACCTGGACGGAGACCGGCTCCGACCACGCCCGCGCGCTGGACGAGAGCCAGGGCCTGACCTCCGTCGAGGTCCCGGCGGGCAGCCCGAACCGGTACACCGGTATCGGCACCATTCCCATCAGCGTCTCCGGTCGCGGCTGGAATCACGTCGGGGACCCCGACGCCTCGTACAACGGCTACTACATCGAGCCCTACCAGCGGGACTCCGGCAACTCGAAGATGTACCGCGTGCAGGCGCCCGACGGCACCTGGTCGGAGTATGTTCACACGCTCGGCCCCGGCGAGGCCCTGAACAACTCCTGGGACGCGATCTCGCCCGACGGGCAGTGGATGCTGTCGGGCGAATGGGGCACGATGAACCGGCTGCTGGTCTTCCCGACCCCCGGAGTCAACCCCTCCACCTCGCCCTCGGCGGACCTCCCGCAGGCCGCCACGGTCAACCTCGACCACGCCGTCCGCGACGTCCAGGGCTGCGACTTCTCCGGCCCCACCACGCTGCTGTGCTCCTCGGACGATCCGGACGGCAGCCTCTTCGGCATGACCAAGCCGCTGCTCCAGATCGACCTGTCGGCCCCGCCGAACGGCTCCTCGGACGTCACCGGCCATGTCACCGCCCTGCGTCAGCTGCCCCTGCGCAGTGCCTGCTCCGGCGACTTCGAGGCGGAGGGCATCGACTACGACCGCCGTACGGGGACCCTGCGCGTGATCGTGATGTCGCCCGGCTTCTGCGTCCTGACCGACAGCAAGACGTACCGGTTCACCCGCGGCTGAGCCCGCCCGGGGTGTGCCGGCGGGCCGGTGGTGCTTTGCTGAGGATGGAAGCGGCTGGGCGGGGTACCCCGTTCCACCGCGGCGCGGCACGAAAGGAGCGATCAATGGCACACACGGAGGGGTCGCACCCGGAGACCGTCACGGTGGAGATCAGCGGCTCCAAGGAGGACGCCCGCCTCGTCTTCGACGCGCTCAGCCACTGCTTCGCGTCCGACCGGGGCGAGGACGAGATCCCGCAGCAGCTCCACGAGGTCCGGCCGATGGTGTGGCTCGGCACCTACGACGTCGCCGACACCCGGGGGCCGGACTGTCCGCCGGTGCACCTCGACGCACCCGTCCAGGCGGACGTCCAGGGCGGCTACTGGGCCGTGGACCGGTTCCGGCACACCCTGGACTCCATCTTCACCGTCGAGGAGACCTGCACGGCCTCCGGCGACCAGGAACGGGACCTCCACCTGCGGCTGCGCAGCCGCTGACCCTCCCGTTCACCGCGACAGCGCCCCGGCCGGCTCCCCGCCGGCCGGGGCGTACTGCGCCTCGCCGTCGCCGAAGGACCAGTCGACGGACGTGTTCTCGGTGACGGTGACGACCACGTTGCGCTGCGCCGTGCCGGTGCGCTCGTGCACCAGCTCGGCGATCCGCCGGTAGAGAGCGCGCTTCAGCTCCGGGCCGCGCCCGGCGCGCATGGTGATCGCCACGAACACCGCCGAGTCGTCCTTGCGCAGGCCCAGACGGTCGCCGTGGCGCAGACCGCTGGTGACGCCGTCGTGGCCGGTCAGCACCTGGAAGCGGTCCTGGCGTCCTTTCGGGAGCGGGCTGTACCGGGCCCACTGATCGTACATACTAGTAGGTACGGAGTGGTCGGTGTCACCCTCCGGCGATTGTGCAACTAGTTGCACAATGCTGCGCCCGTCCTCTACAACAAGAGGCGACGACACCGCGCACGGAGGGCCCGATGAGCCGTTACCCGCATCTGCTGACCCCGCTCGACCTGGGCTTCACCACACTGCCCAACCGTGTGCTGATGGGCTCCATGCACGTCGGCCTGGAGGAGGCCGAGCGCGGCTTCGAGCGGATGGCGGCGTTCTACGCGGCCCGCGCCCGCGGCGGGGTGGGCCTCATCGTCACCGGCGGTATCGCGCCCAACGACGAGGGGCGGCCGTACGAGGGCGGCGCGAGGCTCACCACCGAGGCGGAGGCCGAGCAGCACAGGACCGTCACCGAGGCCGTGCACCGCGAGGGCGGCCGGATCGCGATGCAGATCCTGCACTTCGGCCGGTACGCCTACCACCAGGACCTGGTCGCGCCCAGCCCGCTGCAGGCGCCGATCAGCCCCTTCGTGCCGCGCGAGATGAGCGACGCGGACGTCGAGCGGACCATCGGCGACTACGCACGCGCCGCCCGCCTCGCCCGGCGGGCCGGCTACGACGGCGTGGAGATCATGGGCTCCGAGGGGTACCTGATCAACGAGTTCATCACCGCGCAGACCAACCACCGCACCGACCGCTGGGGCGGCTCGTACGAGAACCGGATGCGCTTCCCCGTCGAGATCGTCAAGCGGGTCCGCGAGGCCGTCGGCGAGGACTTCATCGTCATCTACCGGCTCTCCATGCTGGACCTGGTCCCGGGCGGCTCCTCGCTGGACGAGGTGATCACCCTCGCCAAGGCCGTCCAGGCCGCCGGCGCCACGATCATCAACACCGGCATCGGCTGGCACGAGGCCCGCATCCCGACCATCGCCACCTCCGTGCCGCGCGGCGCCTACACCTGGGTCACCAAGAAGCTCATGGGCGAGGTGTCCGTGCCGCTGGTGACCACCAACCGCATCAACACCCCCGAACTGGCGGAGGAGTTGCTGGCCGGCGGCTACGCGGACATGGTGTCGATGGCCCGTCCGATGCTCGCCGACCCCGACTTCGTCGCCAAGGCCGTCGCGGGGACGCCCGAGGCCATCAACACCTGCATCGGCTGCAACCAGGCCTGCCTCGACCACACCTTCAGCGGCCAGATCACCTCCTGCCTGGTCAACCCGCGCGCCTGCCACGAGACCGAGCTGGTGCTCGCCCCGACCCGGCTGAAGAAGCGCGTCGCCGTCGTCGGCGCCGGCCCGGCCGGCCTCGCCTGCGCGGTCGGCGCCGCCGAACGCGGCCACGACGTCACCCTCTTCGACGCCGCAAGCGAGATCGGCGGGCAGCTCAACGTCGCCCGCAAGGTCCCCGGCAAGCAGGAGTTCGACGAGACGCTGCGCTACTTCCGCCACCAGCTCGACGCGCACGGCGTCGACGTACGCCTCGGCACCCGCGTCACCGCGGAGACCGTGGAGGGCTACGACGAGGTGGTCGTCGCCACCGGCGTCACCCCGCGCGTCCCGGACATCCCCGGCGTAGACCACCCCCGCGTCGTCGGCTATCTCGACGTGCTGCGCGACCACGCCCCCGTCGGCGAGCGGGTCGCCATCCTCGGCGCCGGCGGCATCGGCTTCGACGTCGCCGAATACCTCACCGACGGCGGCGACAAGGCGAGCGAGGACCCCGCGGCGTACTTCCGCGCCTGGGGCGTCGACATGGACTACCGGGCGCCGGGCGGCCTCGCCGCGCCGCAGCGGCCCGCCCCGCCCCGCCAGGTGCACCTGCTCCAGCGCAAGACCAGCAAGGTCGGCGCCGGCCTCGGCAAGACCACCGGCTGGATCCACCGCACCGAGCTCAAGCACCGCGGCGTCACCATGGTCCCGGGCGTGCGCTACGACCGGATCGACGATGCCGGCCTGCACATCACCGTCGGCGGGGAGAGCACGGTCCTCGAGGTCGACACCGTGGTGCTGTGCACCGGCCAGGAGCCGCGCCGCGACCTGTACGACGAGCTGGCCGCCGCCGGGCGCAGCGTCCATCTGATCGGCGGCGCGGACGTCGCGGCCGAACTGGACGCCAAGCGGGCCGTCAAGCAGGGCACGGAGCTGGCGGCGGCGCTGTAGGGCGCCGCGCGGCGATCCCTAGGATGAGGCCATGTCACTCCCGCACGCGATCCTGACGGCCCTGCTGGAGAAGCCGTCGTCGGGACTGGAACTGACGCGCCGGTTCGACAAGTCGATCGGCTACTTCTGGTCCGCGACGCACCAGCAGATCTACCGGGAGCTGGGCAGGCTGGAGGCCGAGGGCCTCATCCGCACCCTGCCGGCCGAGGCGCCGGCCCGCGGGCAGCGCAAGAGCTACGAGGTCCTGCCCGCGGGCCGCGCCGAACTCGCCCGCTGGACCGCCGCCGCGCAGGACCCCAAGCCGATGCGGGACGCCCTCCTGCTCCGGCTGCGCGCCGCGGCGGTCGTCGGCACGGCCGGCCTGGAGGCGGACCTGCACCGCCATCTGGAGCTGCACCGGCGGCAGTTGGCCGAGTACGAGGAGATCGAGAAGCGGGACTTCCCGCCCGGCCGGGACGCCCCCGAGGACCGGCTGCGCCACCTCGTGCTGCGGGCCGGGATCGAGGTGGAGACCTTCTGGACCCGGTGGCTCGGCCAGGCGCTGGCGGAGTTCGCCGAACTGCCCGGAGACGGCTGAGCCGGGGTGCGCGGCCGGTGACTCAGAGCCGGTACGGCTTGGCGCGCCGGCGCAGGTACCAGCCCGCGGCGACGATCGCGGTGCCCACGGCGGCGGCGCCGACGCCCAGCGTCAGCGGGCCGTAGTGCCGGGCGGCTCCACCCAGACTGCTCAGCACGCCCCGGGCGGGCGCCGGCGAGGCAGTCGCCGCGTTCTTCGGCTTCGCGCCGGAGGAGACGACCACCGCCTGGCTGCCCGCCGCGCTGCCGTCGGAGCAGACCACGACCACGGTGTACGTCCCCGGGCGCACCCCCTTCCACGCCGCGGTCTGACGGACGGCCGTGCCCGCCAGCGGCGCCTGCCGGCCCTGGGCCATGGTGCTCTGCCTGGCGGTGAGGAGGGCCGCCGTGCCCCAGCTGCCGTTGATCTCGGAGCATGCGCTGGTGACCACCGAGACGGTGGATCCGGTGGCGCTGGCGGAGATGCCCGGGGCCGCGGCGGACGGTCCGGCGAGGGCGACCGGGAGCACGGCGGCGGCCGCCAGGGCGGGGCCGGAGCGGAGGAGGAGGCGCGAGGTGTGCATGGGCTGGCCTTTCGGGGGGCGCGGTCGGCGGGACGTCCGCCGCGCCGCCGGGGGCCGGGAGACGTCCGTGCTGCCTGGTCAGCAGCAAACGCGGGCCCCGGCGCGCGCGCACGCGGGAGAGGGCCGGCCGGGTGGCCGTGTCCTCCGCCCGGCGCAGGGGCGTTCGCGCCTGGCCGCCCCTGCGGGGGGCGCTCGGCGTGGGGAAGCGCGGGCGCGTCAGCTGCCTGTCGTCGTGGTGCGTTGCGGGGTCCAGCCGCCCCAGGTGCCGTCGGGAAGCCTGGCCCGCAGCCGTACGGGTGGCGCTCTCCCGCGGCCCGGCCGGCGTAGAAGCTGTAGGCCGCGCGGCCGTGAGGGGGAGTGCCGCCCCAGACCAGCGAGGTCGTCGTGGTGCCGTCCAGCTGGATCTGGTACTCGGTGATGACGCCGTCCGTGCGCGGCGGGTCCCAGGCCAGGTCGATGTAGTACGCCCCGCCGGAGCGGTGGGTGCGCGCGGTGAAGCCGGTGGGCGCGGTGTCCCGGCCGTCGTCGGTGCCCGGCGTGGTGAGGCGGACCGGTGCGCTCGCGGGGGAGAGGTTGTCGGCGGCGTCCCGGGCCCGCACCGTGAAGACGTACGCGGTGCCGGGACGCAGCCCGGTGACCACGGCCGCGGTCTGGTCCCCGCCCACGCTGTGGATCTTCGCCCCGCCCTGCCAGATCTCGTACGACACCACGCCCCGGTCGTCCCGGGACGCACCCCACGACAGCTGGACCTCCCGGGCGCCGAGCACCCGCCCGGCGGGAGCGGCGGGCCGGGCCGGCGCCGAGCGGTCCGCCGCCGTGAGGGCCGGTGTCCGTGCGCGCACCACCCGGCTCGGCGGGCCGAGCCGCCCTTCGGTGTCCCGGGCCCGCACGGTGAAGGAGTACAGGGTGGACGGCCTGAGCCTGGTGACGTCCACCATGTGCTGCGAACCCGGCACGTCCTGAGCCTTCGTGGTGCCGCGATAGACCTCGTAGGCGCGGATACGCGTGCTGTCCGGCACCGCGTTCCACATCACGTGCACGCTGGTGGCGCTGCCCGCCTGCGCGGTGACCCCGGCCGGCGCGCCGGGCGCCCGCCCTTCGTCGCCTTCGCCGGCCTGGCCCCAGCCGCAGGCCGCGACCAGCAGCAGGACCCCGAGGGCCGGCACGAGCGGCCAGGGAACGCGTCGCACGGCTCTGCCTCCTGGGGGACGGCGGCATCGGCACCTCACGCAAAGGTCCGGACCAATATGGCGGGGCCGGTGCGGCGAGGGCAAGAGGGCGGCCGTGCGCAGCCCCGCTGGTTCCTGTGGGTGACGCCTGGGCTCCAGGCAGGTGACCGACGGCGGTCCAGGTGAGTGACCGCTGCGGGGCCCGCGTTGGTGACCGGGCCGGAGGGTTACGTATGCTGAGGCTCCCTGGGGCTGAACTCCCCGCGAGGGCAGGGAAGTTCATGCCTGTGGCGCGGACACGCTGTCGTCGCCGATCCCGCGCCGACGCGGGCGGCCGGGGGATCCGGACCGGTCCCGGCCCGGATCCCCGGCCCCTGCCGTCGCCGTCACCGCCGTCTGCGGGCGATGTCCCTCACGGGTGGTCAGAAGGTGCTCCATCCGGCCCCCTCGAGGTGCGGCCGGGGCGTTCACGGGTGCGAACCCGCACCAAAGTGTGCTCGACGTCCGGGCGCGAAGCGGCCGGACGTCCGCCCCGTCCCCGACGAGAGGGTCCCTCATCGTGCTTGTCCCGTTGCTGACGCCGGCCATGATCGGCGCCTCGCTGCTCGCCCCGGCCACGCTGCCCGACCCGGCCGTGGCCGTTCTGTCGCGGACGCATCCCGCGGCCCACAGCGAGGGCGCCGTGGCAGCCGGCGACCTGCTGGCCCGGCTGGGCGAGTGCCACCGGATCTCGCACGGCCGGTACCGCACCGACGCGGCTGGCCCGGCGACCGTGCCCGTCTGCGACACCAGGGGCGCCGTCTTCTGGCAGGCCGACCTGGACGTCGACTGCGACGGACGGCCCACCGCCCGCTGCAACCGGCGCACCGACCCGCAGTTCGCCGCCACGACCGCCTATCAGCAGTCCGACGGCCGCCAGCTGAACGCCGCCGCCCTGCCCTACATCGTCGTCCCGGCCCCGAGCCGCATCTGGAACCCCGGCGCGCACGGTGTGCGGGGCGGTTCCGTCGCCGCCGTGATCTACCAGGACCGGGTGCAGTACGCCGTGGTCGGCGACACCGGCCCGCGCGACATCATCGGCGAGGCGTCCTACGCCACCGCCCGGGGCCTCGGCATCGGGGCCGACCCGCGCGCCGGCGGGACACCCTCCGGCGTCACCTACGTCGTCTTCAAGAACTCCCGGGTGGCGCGCATCCAGGACCACGCGGCCGCGGTGGCCGCGGGAACGCGGCTGGCCAGGCTGTTCGTCGCGAACAGATGACCGGCCGGCCCCACGGCCGCCGCACACCTCGCGGCGGCCGCACACTCGCGGCGGCCTCACACCTTGCGGTAGCCGTAGGCCTCCTTCGCCGCGGCCTCCACCGCGTCGAGATCGGCGCCCGCGGCGGCCGTGACCACCGCCGCCACGGCGCCCTCGACGAACGGGGCGTCCACCAGCCGGGTCCCGTCCGGCAGTTCGTCGCCCTCGGCGATCAGCGCCTTCACGGTGAGCACGGCGCTGCCGAGGTCGGTGAGCACCGCCACCCCGGCCCCCCGGTCGACCGAGGCCGCCGCGGCGGAGACCAGCTCGGCACTGGTGCCGAGCCCGCCGCCCTCGGTGCCGCCCGCCGGGGCCACCGGCACGGCGGGCGCCCCGCCCGCCAGGCCCTTGGCCAGTTCGGCGACCGAGGCGGCCACCTCCGCGCTGTGCGACACCAGCACGATCCCCACCACCTTCTCGTCGCTCACCGGCCGCCCTCCGCCGCCTCTTCGAGCGCGGCGACGAGCAGCGCCGAGGAGGTCGCGCCCGGATCCTGGTGCCCGATGCTGCGCTCGCCGAGGTAACTGGCCCGGCCCTTGCGTGCCTGCAGCGGAGTGGTGGCCACCGCACCCTCCTCGGCGGCGGCCCGTGCGGCCGCGAAGCCGTCGCCGAGCGCGTCCACGGCCGGCAGCAGGGCGTCGATCATGGTCTTGTCGCCGGGGGCGGCGCCGCCGAGCGCCATCACCCCGTCCACGCCGGCGCGCAGCGCCTCGGCCAGCTGCTCCTCGCCGACCTCGGCGGCATCGCCCAGCGCCTTGCCGGTCCGGCGCAGCAGGGTGCCGTACAGCGGACCGGACGCGCCGCCCACCGTGGAGATGAGCTGCCGCCCGGCCAGGACCAGGACCGCGCCGGGGGTGTCCGGCGCCTCCTTCTCCAGGGCGGTCTGCACGGCCGTGAAGCCGCGCTGCAGATTGCTGCCGTGGTCGGCGTCGCCGATGGCCGAGTCGAGGTCGGTGAGCCGGTCCGCCTCGCGGTTCACGGACGCGGCGGTCGCCGCCATCCAACGGCGGAAGAAGTCGGCGTCGAGCACTGGATCTCCTTGCGGGGTAGGGAAGTTGAGCGCCGTGCTGCGGGATGTGGTCGCCTCGTCGGCCGTATCACATCCCCCACCGCAGCGCGGGCGTGCGCACCGGCGCGTCCCACAGGCGCAGCAGTTCCTCGTCGGCCTGGCAGAGCGTCACCGAGGCGCCCGCCATGTCCAGGGAGGTGACGTAGTTGCCGACGAGCGTGCGGGCCACCGCGACCCCGCGCTCGCGCAGCACCCGCTGCACCTCGGCGTTGAAGCCGTACAGCTCCAGCAGCGGGGTGGCGCCCATGCCGTTGACCAGCACGAGGACGGGGCTGCGCGGCGGCATGTCCTCCAGGATCGCGTTCACCGCGAAGTCGGCGATCTCCCCGGAGGTCATCATCGGCCGCCGCTCCCGGCCCGGCTCGCCGTGGATGCCGATGCCCAACTCCAGTTCGCCGTCCGGGAGATCGAAGGTGGTGGAGCCCTTCGCCGGCGTCGTACAGGCACTGAGCGCGACACCGAAGCTCCGGGAGTTGGCGTTCACCTGACGCCCGATCGACTCCACGCGCTCCAGGGGCTGCCCCTCGGCCGCGGCGGCACCGGCGATCTTCTCCACGAACAGGGTGGCGCCGGTACCGCGCCGGCCGGCCGTGTACAGGCTGTCGGTGACCGCCACGTCGTCGTCGACGAGCACCTTGGCCACCTGGATGCCCTCGTCCTCGGCCAGTTCGGCCGCCATGTCGAAGTTGAGCACGTCGCCGGTGTAGTTCTTCACGACGAACAGCACGCCCGCGCCGCTGTCCACGGCCGCCGCGGCGCGCACCATCTGGTCCGGCACCGGTGAGGTGAAGACCTCTCCGGGGCAGGCGGCCGACAGCATGCCGGGGCCGACGAACCCGCCGTGCAGCGGCTCGTGCCCCGACCCGCCACCGGAGACCAGCGCGACCTGCCCCGCCACCGGAGCGTCCCGGCGGACGATCACCCGGTGCTCCACGTCCACGGTCAGATCCGGATACGCCGCCGCCATCCCGCGCAGCGCGTCGGCCACGACGGTCTCCGGCACGTTGATCAGCATCCTCATGGGGTTCTCCTCGCGAGTCGGCACTTGGCCCACGACTTGCGTCTTCGCAGGTCGACGATGGGGCGAGGGGCAGGCCGCCCGTCCCGTCTATGGGCAGTATCGACCTTGTGGCAGCGAAGGTCACCTGTGACGGTGTGCCGTTGTCGCCCGCAGCCGGCGAAACTCCCCGGCCCGGAACGGGCGAAGGGCCCCGGACCGATCCCGGTCCGGGGCCTTCGGCACTCCCACACCAGACGGCTATCGACCGCAATCGGAGCCGATGTCGGTGATCTGAGCACCCGGACTGCCCTCGCCGTTCAGCAGGTTTCCGCCCAGACCGTTGGCGATGCCCACCTCACCGAGGATGTCGATGTTGAAGTCATGCGACCGGCATCCGCCGCCGTGCCCCCCGCTGGGGGCCGCGGCGGAGGCAGGTCCGACGCCCATAAGACTGACACCACCGATGACGGCGGCCGCGACGGCCGCCTTGCCAAGCTTGCGCATGTATTCTCCTTCAGCCGGTGAGCGCACCACGGGAAGATCCACCAGCGCTCATTTCGGAGGCTAGATCGACATGCCCGGGCACGCTCATCGGGGCGGCCATCCGGGCTCGAGGCCCGACCGTGGGTGTGCGCCGCTTACTCCTCCTGCCAGGTCACGGTGACCGGCGTGCGGACGCTGTGCGGGGGCAGGGTGACCGTGAGCGTCCCGGTGGCGCTGTTCCAGCGGTAGTCGGACGCGGCCAGCCGGACGCCGGAGGCGGTGACCTCGGCGGGGGCGTGGGACATCCCCAGCAGGGTGAGGGTCCACCGGCGGCTGCTCACCTGGCCGGGGAAGGAGCCCCGCGCCGGGCCGATCGACACGGTGTGCCGCGCGCCGCTGCGGCCGTACCGGACGGTCGTCGTGGCGCTGTGCCCCTTCCGCGCGGTGGTCCCGTCGTCCTCGTACAGGCGGTACGACCCCGGCGCGCCGGTGGCGACGGTCAGGGTGATGTCGGTCGGCTTCGCCTTGTCGTCGCTGGGGACGTCGTGGGTGCGGGTCGGCACGATGCCGCCGGCCTTCACGAACACGGGCATGGTGTCCAGGCCGGTGGTGACGTCCTGGGTGGTGCCGCCGTCGTAGGTCCTGCCGGTGAAGTAGTCGGTCCACCGGCCGGGCGGGAACCACACCGAGGTGGTCGCGGTCGTCCCCGGCGTCGTGACCGGCGCGACCAGGACGTCCGGGCCGTAGAAGTACTCGCTGCCCGCGCTGGCGTACGCCTGGGCCTGCTCCGGGTACTCCAGGTAGGTGGGGCGGACGATCGGCACGCCGGTGCGGTTCGCCTCCTCGGCCAGCGAGTAGGTGTACGGCACCAGGTTCTCGCGGAGGTTGAGGAACCGGTCGGCGGACCTGCGCGCCTCGGCGCCGTACTGCCAGGGCAGCCGGTCGCTGTGGTTGCTGTGCAGGCGGTCGATCGGCTGGAAGGCGCCGAACTGCACCCAGCGGGCGTACATGTCGTCGGGCAGCTTGTGCGTGGTGCGGGTCTGCCCGCCGTCGGTGTAGGTCTCCGAACCGGTCAGTCCTGTCGTGTCGTTGTGGCCGCCGATGTCATGGGTGATGGCGGCCATGCCGGTCGCGGCCGACTCGCCCGGGGTGTAGCCGACCTCCAGTTTCAGGGCTCCCCAGGTGGAGGAGGTGTCTCCGGTGAAGTGCACGGTGGTGCGCTTGTCCGCCCAGGGGCCGGTCGGCAGCGCCTGCTGGCCGCTGTAGCCGCCGGCCTGCAGGGAGCCGTAGGCGCGCGAGAGGACGAAGCCGCGGCCGAGGGTCCTGCCGGTGAGCGCGGCGTACTGCTGGTTGATCCAGGCGTCCGGCGTCACGCCCGGCAGGGAGGACTGCGAGGAGTCGCAGCACCAGTCGAGCCACCAGAAGTCGTTGCCCTGCTCGTCCATGGTGCGGTGCAGGTCCAGATAGGCCTTGAGCTGGTCGGGGTCGCCGAAGTCGAAGGTGTAGCAGTTGTTCTCCACCGAGGCGCCCCCGGCGCAACCCCCCTTCGTCAGCTTGCCCTTGGCCGTGGCCTGCGCCTGGGCGAACTGGGGGTCGGAGGCGAGGATGCTGGGGTGCACGTTGAGCGTGTTGTGCAGGCCCTGCGCGGCCGACCAGTCGAAGAACCCCTTCGGATCGGGGAACCTGGCCGGGTCCATCTCCCAGCCGCTCCAGTTGTTCACGGCCTTGAAGTCCGTGTCGGTCACCAGCACGTCCAGCGGGACGCCTTCGGACCGGAAGGCGGGCAGGATGGTGTTCTCGTAGTCGGCCGCGGTGCGGTCGATGTACTCCGAGTACCACACGCCGTACGCCCAGGAGGGCAGCAGCGCGGGCGGACCGGTCAGGGTGGCGAGGTCGGTGAGGCCCTGCTTGTAGTCGTGGCCGAAACCGAAGAGGTAGCCGTCCTGGTACGGCTCGCCGCCGTGCGAGGGACGTGGTGCCACCTTCTGCGTCGCGGTGTCGTACAGCGCCGACGGGGTGTCGTCCAGCAGGTACCAGCCGTCCCTGTGGAGCAGGCCGGGGGTGGTCGCGGGGGCGGCACCGTTGCCGGACACCCCGTCCAGGCCGCGGCGGTAGCCGCCGAGCGCGAGGTGCGGCTGCGGGGCCGCGGCGCCGGCGGGCGTCACGGAGACGGTGTCCAGGTTGACGTGGCAGCTCGCCGGGTCTGGGCAGCCCAGGGTGATGTCGTCCTCGCCCGCCTTCAGGGCGACCGGCACGGAGGCGGTCTGCCAGTCGTCCCAGTCCTTCGTCGCGGGCAGCGTCAGTGTGCCGGTGGCGGTGCCCGCGGCCACCGAGGCGGTGCGGGTCTGGTGCAGGCCGTCGCCGCCGGTGCCGTTGGCGTAGCGCACCCGCAGGGTGTAGGTGCCGTCGGCGGGCACCCCGACCAGATGGGTGGTCAGGCCCGCTCCCTGGTTCAGCTCGGCCACGAAGCCGACGCCCGCGTAGCCCTGGTGGTCGGTGGCACTGGTGGCGGTGCCGGCGATCCGGCCGGCCTCCGCCTCGCAGCTCACGCCGAGCAGGCAGTCGGTGATCGCCGTGCGGGACACCGGCGGGTACGGCTCGCCGGGGCGTATCAGGGCGACGCTGTCGACGTTGACGTTCCCGCTGTCCGCGGCGGTGCGGGTCAGCGCGATCGTGTGGTGGCCCGCGCCGAGCGCGAGACTCGCGGTGGCGAGCTTCCAGGTGTCCCAGTTCCCGGTGGTGGGCAGCGTCACCGTCTGCCGCGCGCCGCCGTCGACCGACAGGGTCAGTGTCCGGGTCTCGTCCTTGCCGTCGCCCCCGAGGGAATTGGCGTACCGCAGGGCGAAGTCGTAGGTCCCCGCGTCCTTGACATCGATGTCGGCGGACGCCGAACTGCCCGTCGCCGTGAATCCCGCGGCGAAGCCGGTGCCGGTGTGGCCGGTGTGGTCGGAGGCCACGGACACGCCGTCGAGCCGGAGGTTCTCCGCCTCGCACAGATCGCCCGGCCCGCAGGTCAGCCGCTGCCAGGGGGCGGCGGTCACCGGGGTGTCGCCCGCCTTCAGGCGCACCGAGAGGTTCCGGGCGTCGAACGGGCCGGAGCCGACCCGGTAGCGCAGGGTCAGCGCGCTCGTGGTGATGGTCAGCCAGCCGTCGGAGGTCTCGGCGTTGTAGGAGGCCGGGGCGAAGCCGTCGCGGCCGATCGCGTTGAACGTGGGATCGTCGGTGAAGCGGTGGTCGCCCGCGTATTCGGTGCGGATCAGCGTCGGCGAGAGAACCTCGAAGCGGGCGCCGCCGGAGGTCACGGTCGGGATGCGGTGGCCCTGCCGGGCCTCGCCGGCCGCGGCGGGACCGGTGCCCGCCAGCGTCATGGCGGCGGCCACGGCCAGCGCCGCGGCCGCGCCCACCTGACGCCGCGGCGTTCTGCGCCGTCGTCTCCTCGGTACGACTGTCATGTCAACTCCGTTCCTTCCTCGGTCGGTTGACGGGCTGCTGCTGAACCGCCCAGCAGCCGACGGGCTCAGGCCGTCAGGTGCGGAAAGCGGAACTCGGTGCGGCTGCGGTACTCCTGGCCCGGGCGCAGGACCGTGCTCGGGTACTCCGGCCGGTTCGGCGAGTCGGGGAAGTGCTGGGTCTCCAGACACACGGCGCCATGGCGCTCGTACGGTGCGGCGCCGGATCCCGGAAGCGATCCGTCCAGGGTGTTGCCGGTGTAGACCTGGATGCCCGGCTCGGTGGTCCACACCTCCATCCGCCGGCCGCTGCCGGGGTCGGCCAGACAGGCGGCGCGGCGCAACGCGCCCGGGCGTGCGGCGGGGGCGAGCACCCAGCAGTGGTCGTACCCTCCGGCGTCGCTCAGCTGCGGGTCCTTTTCGGTGATCCGGTCCCCGATCGGGCGGGCGGTACGGAAGTCGAAGGCGGTGCCCGCGGTGGGCGCGGGCGGGCCGAGCGGGATCGCCTCGGCGGTCACCGGCAGGTACGCGTCCGAGTCCAGCCGGAGGGTGTGGCCGAGCACGTCGCCGCGGCCGGCGCCGGCGAGGTTGAAGTAGGAGTGGTTGGTGAGGTTCACCACGGTCGCGCGGTCGGTGCGGGCCCGGTACGCGACGGCGAGGGTGCCGCGGCGGTCCAGGCTGTAGGTGACCTCGACGTCCAGGGCGCCGGGAAAGCCCATGTCGCCGTCGGGGCTGCGCAGTCGCAGGCTCAGGGTGGCCGGCCCGGCGCCGTCGCCGGCCGGGCCGCCCTGCCAGACCCGCCGGTGGAAGCCGTCGGGGCCGCCGTGCAGCGCGTGGCCGCGGTCGGTGACGGGCACCCGATGGGGCCGTCCGTCGAGGGTGAACGCACCGCCGGCGATGCGGTTGGCGTACCGGCCGACGAGCGCGCCGAGGTACGGATGGGCGGCGCCGTAGGCGGCCATGCCGGGCAGGCCGAGCACGACGTCGCCGACGTCTCCGGACGGCGCCGGCACCCGCAGGCGGGCCAGGGTGCCTCCGTAGGTGAGCACGTCGGCGCTGACGCCGCTGGGGGAGTGAAGCCGCCAGCGGTGCACCGCCGTGCCGTCGGGCGCGGTGCCGTACGGTGAGCCGGTCAGGGTGCAGCGGGGTGTCGGCATCCTCGTCCTCGGTCGTCGGAGGTGTACGGCGGCGCGCGGGCGGTGTCCGGTCAGGCCCTGCGGACCGCGGTGGACTCGCGCACGATCAGCCGGTAGCCGGGCTGGATCAGGCGGGGCGCCGGCGGCGTCTCCGTTCCCCGGGCGGCGATGCGCTCCACCAGACAGTCGACGGCGAGGCGGGCGAGTCCGGCCTTGTCGGGCGCGACGGTGCTCAGCGACACCGCGCCGTAGCGGCCCTCCTCGATGTCGTCGAAGCCGACGACCGCGATGTCGTCGGGCACCCGCAGGCCGCGTTCGACCAGGGTGCGCATGGCGCCGAGCGCGATCAGGTCGTTGTAGGCGAAGACGGCGTCGGGACGCTCGTCCCGGTCGAGCAGGAAGGCCATCGCGGCTGCGCCGTCCGCCCGGTCGTAGCCCTCGGTGGCCACCACCAGGGACTCGTCGGGGACCAGACCGGCCGCGGTGATGGCCTCCCGCCAGCCGCGCAGGCGCAGGTGCGCGGGCTGGCGGGCGCTCTCGCGGCGGGCGCCGAGGAAGGCCACCCGGCGCCGGCCGAGGTCGAGCAGATGACGCACCGCGATCCGCGCCGCGCCCACATTGTCGATCATGATGTGGTCGTGCGGGCCCTCGTACTCGCGCTCGCCCAGCAGCACCATGGGCGGACCCTCGGGCCGGTCCAGCAGGTCCGTGTGCTCGAGCTGGATCGGGCTGAGGATCAGGCCGTCGATGACGTGCGAGCGGAACCCCTGCGAGACCAGCAGCTCCCGCTCCCGCAGCCCGGCGGTGTGGTCGAGCAGCACCGTGAGGTCGTGCCGGGCGGCGGCGTCGATGACCGCCCCGGCCACTTCCGCGAAGTAGGGGTTGCCCAGTTCCGGAATGGCCAGGGTGATCAGGCCGGTGCGGCCCTTGCGGAGATGACGTGCCGTCAGGTTCGGCCGGTAGCCCAGCTCGTCGATGGCGCGCTGGACCCGCTCACGGGTGCGGGGGGTCACGTGCGGGTAGTCGTTGACGACGTTCGAGACGGTCTTCACCGACACGCCGGCGCGCAGCGCGACATCCTTCAGGCTGACGCCCACGGCGATCCTTTCTCGAAGAGCGGAGGGGTGGTTGCGGCCGTACGCCCGGCGGCCGTGCCCGGGCCGGAAGCGGCGGCGCGTGCTCATTCCAGCTGCTGGGTGCGGCTGAGCAGGGCCTGCATCAGGACTACCACAGCCAGGAAGGCGCCGTTGACCGTGTCGGTGAAGGCGGAGCCGTACTGGGAGAAGTAGTGGTCGATGAGGTTGTGGATGACCGCGAGCAGCAGCACGCCGCTGACGGTGCCGCCGACCGAGCCGCTGCCTCCGGTGAGCAGGGTGCCCCCGATGACGACCGAGGCGATGGCGGTCAGTTCGTAGCCGACGCCGATCGTGGTCACGCCGGAGCCCAGGCGCGCGCCGCCGAGTGCGCCGGCCGTCGCGGCCAGGGTGCCCGAGAGCACGTAGACCAGCACCTTGGCGCGGGCCACCGGCAGCCCCAGCAGCAGTGCCGCGTTCTCGTTGCCGCCGATCGCGGTGAGGGCGGCGCCGAAGCCGGTCCGGGTCAGCAGCAGCGCGCCCAGGGCGAAGAACACGGCCACGATCAGCACCGGGGTCCAGGTGCCCGCGCCGAGGGAGCGGAAGGCGGAGTGCTGCGGCACCAGATAGGTGGTCGCGCCCTCGTCGGTGACGGCCTGCATCAGGCCGCGCAGCCCGAGCAGCCCGACCAGGCTGACGATGAACGGCGCCATGCGGGCCCGGGCGACGAGCAGTCCCTGCACGGCACCCCAGGCGGCGCCGACGGCCAGGGGCAGCAGGATCGCGAGCCATGTGCCGTGGGTGGAGCCGTAGGCCCCGAGCACTCCGCCGAGCGCGTACATGGAGCCGACGGACAGGTCGATGCCGCCCGTGATGATGACGAAGGTCATGCCGAGGGCCAGCAGCCACACGAACGCGTTGTTGCCCAGGATGCTGCTGACGTTGGACCAGGTCGGGAAGGTGGAGGAGGTCGCGGATGCGATGACGCCCACCAGCACCAGCACGGCCAGGGCGCCGCGCCGCTGGATCTGCGGGGCGATCCGCTCGCCGAGGGTGAGGCGCGGTGCGTCCGCTTCGGCGCCCGCGGTGACCGGGACGGTGGAGGTCATCGGGTACCACGCTCCTGGGAGGCGTACACGGCGCAGCAGATGATGGCCGCCTCGACGATCTGGGTGTACGACGTGTGCACGTTGTGCTGGGTGAGCACCGCGGTGATCAGCTGCATGAACAGCGCTCCCGCGACGGTCCCGAGCACCCGCACCCGGCCTCCCGACAGCGGGGTGCCGCCGACGACCACCGCGGTGATGGCGTTGAGCTCCATGTTCAGGCCCTGGTTGGCCGGATCGGCCTCGGCGCCGTGGCCGACGACGAGCACACCGGCCAGCGCCGCCAGCACTCCCGAGACCACGTACACGGTGATCAGCACGCGCCGTACGGGCAGCCCGGACAGCCACGCGGCCTGCCGGTTGTCGCCGACGGCCACCAGCTGTCTGCCGAAGGTCGTGCGGCGCACCAGCAGACCGGTGAGCAGCGCGCACACCGCGGCGAGCCACGCCATCTCGGGCAGCCCGCCGATGACGCGCGAGCCGAGGCCGAGGACGCCGGACTGGGTCACGGGCTTGGCGGAGTTGCCGTTGATGATCTCGGCCAGGCCCCGCACGCCGATCATCAGCGACAGGGTGGCCACGATGGGCTGGATACGGGCGAAGGCGACCATCGCGCCGCCGACCGCGCCCGAGGTCGCGCCGATCAGGAGGGCGACGAGGAGGACCCCGCCGAGTCCGTACCCGGCGTACAGCGGCACAACGGAGGCGGCCAGCGCGATGACGGCGCCGACCGACAGGTCGATGCCCTCGGTGCCGATGACCAGGGCCATGCCGAGCGCGACGAGCAGAGTGGGCGCGAGCTGGAAGAGCTGGACGCGAAGGTTGCTCATCTCGACGAACGACGTGTCCAGGCCGACGGCCACGACGAACAGCACGATCAGGGCGGCGTAGACGCCGTACTCCTGCAACAGGCGCAACAGCCGGGCCCGGTCGGCCACCGGGCCGCTCCACACGAGCGACGTCATCGCTGGTTCTCCTCGACCGGTGCCGGCTCGGCCGCCAGGGGCCCGCCGGTTTCCTTCCCGCCGGCGCGTGCCCGGGCGGCTTCCTGCGACGCGGAGGCGAGCGTGCCGAGCAGGCCCTCCTCGGTGACCTCCCCCTCGGCCAGGTGCCCGACGACGCGGCCGTCCTTGAGGACCACCACGCGGTCGGAGCCCTCGATCAGCTCCTCCAGGTCGGAGGAGATCAGCAGCACGCCGAGGCCGTCGCCGGCGAGTTCGTCGATCAGCGCCTGCACCTCGGTCTTGGCGCCGACGTCGATGCCCCGGGTCGGCTCGTCGAGCAGCAGCACCTTCGGGTTCAGGCACAGCCAGCGGGCGAGCAGCACCTTCTGCTGGTTGCCGCCGGACAGGTCGCCGACCTTCTGCTCGGGACCGGAGGCCTTGATCCGCAGCCGCTTCATGAAGAACGAGACGATCTCGTCCTGCTTGGCCTGCGAGACCAGGCCCGCGCGCGACAGGCGCGGCAGCGCGGCGAGCGAGATGTTCTCGCGCACCGACAGGTTGGGGATGATGCCCTCGAGCTTGCGGTCCTCGGGGAGCATCACCACGCCGTGGCGGATCGCGGCGGCGGGGCTGCGCCGGTGCAGCGGCCGCCCCTCGACCTCCACGGTGCCGCCCTCGGTGGCGAGCGCGCCGACGATCGCCTTGGCGGTCTCACTGCGGCCGGCCCCGAGCAGCCCGCCCAGGCCGACGACCTCACCGGGACGGATGTCCACCGAGACGCCGTGCAGCCGGTGACGCACCGACAGATCCCTTGCCCGCAGGGCGGGTTGTCCCTCCCGACGGTCGTGGCGCTCGGTGTCGAAGGCGGTGCTGCCCTTGTCCCGGACGGCGGACATCTCCCTGCCGAGCATCAGGGAGACCAGCCGGAGCCGTTCGAGTCCGGCCATCGCACCGGTGTGCACGACCGCGCCGTCCCGCATCACGGTGACGCGGTCGCAGATCGCGTACAGCTCGTCGAGCCGGTGGCTGACGTAGACCACCGCGATGCCCTGCTCCTTCAGGCCGCGGATGACCGAGAAGAGCATGTCGACCTCGCGCGGCTCCAGGGAGGAGGTCGGCTCGTCCATGATCACCACGCGGGCGTCGATCTGCACCGCGCGGGCCAGGGCCACCATCTGCTGGGCGCCCAGGCCCAGGGTGCGCAGCGGGCGGGTGACGTCGACGTGCACGCCGTAGCGGCCGAGCAGCCCCGTCGCCTCGCGGTTCATCCGGGCGACGTCCACGAGCCCGAAGCGGCGTGGCTCGCGGCCGAGGTACAGGTTGCGCGCGACCGACATCAGGGGGACGAGGTTGACCTCCTGGTAGATGGTGGAGATCCCGGCCGCCTGGGCCTCCAGCGGGTTGCGGAAGGCGCGGGGGCGGCCCGCCAGCCGCACGGTGCCCGAGTCCGGCCGGTGGACGCCGGTCATCACCTTGATCAGAGTGGACTTGCCCGCGCCGTTCTCGCCGATGAGCGCGTGCACCTCGGCGGGCCGCAACGCGAAGTCCACGCCGCGCAGCGCGTGCACGCCGGCGAAGCTCTTGTTCACCCCGGCGACTTCCAGGACGAAGTCGCCCCGGGGATCGGGGTCCTGCTGGACCACGTCTGCCTCCTCATGCGGAACCGCCGGACGCGAGGGCGCTGTTCGGCAGCCGGTGCGGCGGTCCGGTGGCCGTGGACGTGTGCCGTTCACGGCCACCGGACCTGGTGGCTCGGTCAGTACACCAGGCCCTGGGAGAGGGCCTGCTTGGCGTTGGCGGACGTGAAGTGACCGTCCTTGATGATCACCTTGGGCTGTACGCCGTTGGTGCCGTAGAAGTCCTGCAGCGACTGGAAGGCGAGCGGGCCGAACCGCGGGTTGGTCTCGATGTCGGCGACGGCCTGGCCGGCGGCGACGTTCTGCACCATCTGCGAGATGCCGTCGATGGTGACGATCCTGACGTCCTTGCCGGGGGTCTTCCCGGCGGACTTGATCGCCTGGATGGCGCCGAGGGCCATCTCGTCGTTCTCCGCGTAGACCGCGTCGATGCCGGGGTGCGCCTGGAGCAGCTGTTCCATCACCTTCTGTCCGTCGGTCTGGGCGAAGTTGCCGGTCTGCGAGGCCACGATCCTCATCTTCGGGTACTTGGCCTTGACCCGGTCCTCGAAGCCCTTGGTCCGGTCGGTGGTGACGTTGTTACCGGGGCTGCCGGTGAGGATCGCCACCTGCGCGCTGCCGCCGGTGGCGCCCGCCAGGTCGTCGGCGGCCGTCTGGGCCTGGCCGTAGAAGTCCGAGCCGATGAAGGCGATGAAGTCCGTGCAGGCGGTGCCGGTGACCGTGCGGTCGATGGTGAGCACCGGGATCTTCTTCGCCTTGGCCTTGGCCAGCGCGGGGCCGAGGCCGTCGGAGTTCTCCGGGGCCACGATCAGGGCCTTGGCGCCCTGCGCGATCATGTCCTCGATCTGCGAGTTCTGGGTGTTGACGTCGGCGTTGGCGTTCCGCTCGATCAGTTTGACGCCGAGCTTCCTGGCCTGCGCCTCGATGCTCTTTGTCTCGGTGGCCCTGAAGGGGTTGCTGGTGGACTCCGACTGCGAGAAGCCGACCACGGTCTTGCCGTCGGTGATGTCGAGCTTCGGTACACCGCCTGCGTATCTCTGGTACGTGCACGCAGGGCCACCGGCGGAAGCGCTGGGGGAGGCGAGCTGCTGGGCGGCCGCGGTGTTGTCGCCGCTGCTCGCGCCGGCGCCGGAAGAGGGAGAGTCGTCACCGGAGTTGGTGCAGGCGGTCGCGGCCAGGCACAGGCCGGCGGTCAGTACCGCGGCGGACACGGCCTTGGCCCGGAGGAAGGAGTACATGCGCCGATCACATCCTCGTCGAAACGGTCGGAGCGTGCGGGAAGTTCTGAGGAAGCCAGAGCGGGAGAACGGGCCGGGCGGGCTTGTGGGGCGACCTGGCCTGACACATCCATACAACGATGTAGAGGCACAGTGGAGGACGGCCGTCGCACCTGTCAATACGTCAGTTCACGTTCACAACAATCGCCTTGGGCGTGGACCACGTGAACGCCGCTGTCGCGGGTAAAGACCGGCTCCCGGGACCGTCTTCAGGCGGTCATCAGAAGCCCTTGCAATCCTCAAATTCCCAGCTGACAGGGATAGTTGTGTACGGCCGCTGCGTGGGACCCGCGGCCGGTGATCCGGTCCGCGCAGAAGGGTGGACACGGCAACGAGGCTGTGCTGTCATCGTGCTGCTCGCTTTTCTATCGTTGTAGTGGCGACCCTTCCGCGGCCTTCACGCTCTGCCCCGTGCCCGATGCCGGGGCCGTCGCGTCGTCCCCTCACGGCTCCCTCCGGCGGACCGAGGCGCACCACCGCCCTGCCCGCCCCCGCCAGTTCTTCACCGTCTTCCCCGAGCGGCTCCTCCAGGAGAACCGAATGACACCAAGGAACGACAACACCGAGCTGCCTGCGAACGACTCGAACACCCCCGACTCCCCGGCCGGTCCCGGCGCCGCGGACGGAAGACTCAGCCGCCGCGGTCTCATCCGGTGGACCGGCGCCGGCCTCGGTGCGGCCGGCGCCGGTCTGCTGCCGGGCTTCGCCCCCAGCGCGCAGGCCGCCGAAGCCCGGCCGCAGCAGGCGTCCACGGCCGTCCCCGCCTCCTCCGGCAGCCGCTTCCCCGGCCCGGCGGCTCCGTCCTTCGAGCCGATCCGGCCCCCCGCCGTACCGCTGGCCGTGCGCTCGCCGTACCTGAGCACATGGCTGAACGCCGATCTGCCGACCGGCCACTGGCCGTCGTTCTGGACGGGCCGCACCACCGCCATGACCGGCGTCATCCGGGTCGACGGCACCAACTACCTGTTCCTGGGTGCGCCCAACGTCCCCGACCACCCGCTCTCCCGCGGCGCGGTGCAGCGCTCGCTGACCCTCACCGCGACCCGCTCGGAGTTCGTCTTCGAGGCGGGCGGCGCGGAACTGACCCTGACGTTCCTCTCCCCGGTCGAACCGGGCGACCTGCGCCGCCAGTCGATGCCGCTGTCGTACGTCATCGCGGACGTGCGCAGCTCCGACGGCCAGGCGCACGACGTCTCGCTGTACCTCGACATCTCCGGCGAGTGGGCCTCGGGCGATTCCGGGACGAAGATCCGCTGGTCCCAGCAGCGGCTGTCCGGCTCCGGCGGCACCACGGCGACCTCCCTGTCTTTCGCCCCGGACAGCCCCGGAGTCCTCAAGGAGAACGGCGACATGGCCTCCTGGGGAACCGTGGTGTGGAGCGCCACCGACCGCCCGGGGCTGAGCTGGCAGATCGGCTCGGACACCAGCGTCCGCGCCACCGCGCTGTCCGGACACGCGCTGGCCGACTCCGCCGACACCCGGCAGCCGCGCTCCATCAACGACAACTGGCCGGTCTTCGCCTTCCGCTTCGACCTCGGCAGCGTCCGCGACTCGACCCGCGCCCTGCTGTCGGTCGGGCACGTCCGCGAGCCCGCGGTCAGCTACCTCGGCGAGCAACTGCCCCCGCTGTGGAGGTCGTACTGGTCGAACTGGCAGGACATGACGGCCTTCTTCCACTCCGACGCGGCCGGGGCGCAGAAGCGCACCGCGGCCCTCGACCGCAAGGTCCGCACGGAGGCGACGGCCGCGGGCGGCGCGCAGTACGCCGCGCTGTGCGCGCTCGCCCTGCGGCAGGCGTACGCGGGCACCGAACTGGTCAGCAGGAAGGGCAGACCCTGGGCGTTCCTGAAGGAGATCTCCTCCGACGGCAACGTCTCGACCATCGACGTGACCTACCCGGCCATGCCGGTGTTCCTCTACCTGGACCCGCAGTACCTCGGCCTGCTCCTCGAACCGCTCTTCGACTACGCGGAGAACGGCGGCTGGCCCAAGAAGTTCGCCGAACACGACCTCGGCTCCAGCTACCCGAACGCAAGCGGGCACAACGACGGCAACGAAGAGGACATGCCGGTCGAGGAGTCCGCCAACATGCTGCTGATGACCGCCGCCTACCTGGCGCGCACCAGCTCCGCCACGGCCGCCGCGTTCGCCTCCGCGCACTACACGATCCTCAAGCAGTGGGCCGACTACCTCGTGGACAACGCCCTCGACCCGGGCTACCAGAACCAGACCGACGACTTCACCGGCTTCATCGCCCACAGCGCCAACCTCGCCCTGAAGGGCATCCTGGCCATCGGCGCCATGGGCCGGATCGCGACCGCGGCCGGCAACTCCTCCGACAGCTCCCGCTACGGCGGCACCGCCCGCGACTACATCGGCCAGTGGGTGGACAAGGCCCAGGACACCGGCAACGACCATCTCAGGCTCGCCTACGACCAGCCCGGCACCTGGAGCCTGAAGTACAACGGGTACCCGGACTCGCTCCTCGGGCTGAACCTCGTACCGCGCGACGTGGCCCACAAGGAGGGCGACTGGTACCTGGCGCAGGCCAACCAGTTCGGCGTCCCGCTCGACCCGCGGCACAGCTACACCAAGGGCGACTGGGAGATGTGGACGGCCGCGTGGCTGCGCGACCACCCCGTCAGCGACGTGCTGATCTCCGCGCTCTACCGGTTCGCGCACACCTCGCCGTCCCGCGTGCCGTTCACCGACTGGTACGACACCGCGGCGAACACCCAGAGCGGCTTCCAGAGCCGCCCGGTGGTCGGCGGCGTGTTCGCGCTGCTGAGCCTGCGCCGCTAGCAGGCCGCGGTCGCGTTGTTAGGGTGCGCGCATGTCAACGGTCAAGCAGTTCCAGGTCACCTTCGACTGCGCGGAACCCGAGCGCGTCGCTCGTTTCTGGTGCGAGGTGCTGGGGTATGTCGTGTCGCCGCCGAAGGGGTTCGCCACGTGGGACGACTTCGACCGCTCGCGGCCGCCCGAGGACCGGGGTTCGTGGTTCGCCTGCGCCGATCCCTCGGGCGTCGGCCCGCGACTGTTCTTCCAGCGGGTTCCCGAGGGGAAGGCCGTCAAGAACCGGGTCCATCTCGACGTGCGGGTGGGCACCGGGCTGGTGGGGGCGGAGCGCCTGGCCAGGCTCGAGGCCGAATGCGCACGGCTGGTCGCGCTCGGCGCGGTACGCGTGCAACTGCTGGCCGACGACAACGATTCGTGCATCGTGATGCAGGACGTCGAGGGCAACGAGTTCTGTCTCGACTGAGGGCCGGGGCGCGGAACGGATTCCGTATCGGGCGGGCGGTTCCGGGGAACTCGGGTCTGCGGGGCGGAGCCGCTGACCGGCGGAGGAGGTGCCGTTGCCGTGGACGACTGGGAGATGCACGACGACGTACGGCTGTCGCTGCGCGAACGGCTCGCGCTCGTGCGGATCGAGACGGACCTGCGGCGGGACCGCCGGTTCGCGCGCCGCATGAGTGGCGGCCGGCGGGAGGTGTGGCTGCCCGTCGCGGTGCTGCTGCTTGGGGCCGCGTCGGCGTTCGCGGCCGTCATGGGCGTCCGGACCTCGGACCCCGCACTGCTGTGCTGCTTCGCGATCCTCTGGCCGCTCACCCTCGTCCAGGCCTTCCGCCTCCTGTGCCGGACAGTACGACACCGCACCCACCAAGGAGAGTCCACGCGACCGTGGTTCTGAACGGGAGGCACCACTCGCGTCGCGGCATCCGGGGTTTGGCAGGGCCTGCGGGGAACGGGGGTGGAAGGGCCTGTGGGTAACGGGGATCGAGGCGAGGAGCGGTCGTGGAGGCCGACCCACACCGCTAGGGCGGGGCGGGCCCCACGCCGGGGCCGCACCGGAGTCCCCACACCCGGACCGCCCCGGTACCAGCCGGGCCGATCGGCTCCCCTCCGCAGCGTTCAGCACCGGCACCCGGCCGCACCGCTCTCCGCGCCTCATCGCCTGCCGGGACGGCACGTACCGCCCAGGCCCCTCAGCCCACGCCGGCGAGCCCGGGCCGGCAGGCCCGGCGCGGACCGCCCCGCGAGGTAGCGCCGCCCTCGCCCGGGCGCGCCACCCCGTCCCCGTACAGCCAGCCCCCGTGGCTGTCAGCTCTCGTGTTTGCCGCGGCCCGTCAGGGCGTCGCGCATGCGGTCGACCAGGCCGGCTCCGGGGGCCAGGAGCTTGTTGGCCGGGGGAGTGTCCGGGGCGGAGGGGTGCGGGCGGGTGGGGGCCGTCTTCTTCGCGCGGCGCACCTTGTCACCGAGGTCCATCAGCGCGTCGGGGGGACAGGCGGCCTCCAGCCGGGGGAAGAGGTTCTGCTCCTCGTCCGTGATGTGGGACCGGATCTCGCTCATCAGCTGCGTCATGAGCGAGTCGAAGCGCGGATCGTCCGCCTGGCAGCCCTCCAGGTCCTTCATGATCTGCTCGGCCTTGGCATGGTCCTCGAGCTCCTTGTCGGCCAGGGCGTCCCCGCCGGTGATGTGCTCGCGCACCGCCGGGTACAGATAGGCCTCCTCCGCGACCGAGTGCCGTACCAGCTCGATCGTGGCCTGGTCGGCCAGGTCCTTGCGCTCCTTGGAACCGGGCGGCAGCGCCTCGATGCGGCCGAAGATCTCCTCGACCTCGCGGTGATCGGTCGTCAGCTCCTGGATGACGTTTCCGCCGTGACCCATGTCCTTACCTCCTGCGAGACATCGCGGCGGCCCATGACGGCCTGCCGTCGCCGCGTCGAGTGCCCCCCGTGCGGCGCGCTACACGGCCCGCCCGCGCCGCGTCAGCCCATCGAGTGGCGGGCCGCGGCCGTCCGGCCCGGCTCCGACAGCACCCACCGCCACCAGTGGTCCAGCGCCTCCTCGCGCAGCTCCGCCGCGTCCACCAGCGCCGGCCAGCCCACCGCCCGCGCCTGGGCGGTGACCTTGGCGCCGCCCGCCACCGGGTCCACGGCGATCACCGGTGTGCCGGTGCGCAGGGCCAGCACCAGGCCGTGCAGCCGGGTGGTGACGACGAGGTCGCAGCGGGAGACCAGCGCCAGGAACTGCTCGGCCGTGCCGCACAGCCGCCAGTCGTCCGAGGCCAGCCGGGTGTCGGCCGGCATCCGCGCGCAGTCCTTCCCGGCCAGCCAGCCGGTGATCCCGGCGTTGACCTCCTCGTGGCGGCGGCGGGCACCGTACTCGCCCTGCCCGTGCGAGAGCACCACCGCGGCGACCGGCGGCAGCGGGCCCGCCGGGGCCGTGGCGGCGAGATCGTACCGGGCCGGGGCCGCGGCGCCGTCCCGGGCGACGATCTCATGGAAACCCGTGGCCGCGGGATCCGCCGGATCGACGACCGAAACCCCGGCTGCCAGTCGCCGACAGGTCCCGAACCTGGCATGCAGCGCGGCCACCTGAGGCCCGTGCACCGGCCCGCACACGAAGAGCAGGGTGTCGTACGCCTCCGGCCGCGCCGTCTCCAGCGACAGCGCGCCCGGCCGGAACCCGGGGCTCCACGCCGTGTCGTGCCGGATGCCCGCCCGGGTCAGCGCGGCCGACACCTGCCGCTCGGCGAGCACGTCCCCGGCGGTCGCCTCGCCGTCCCGGAAACTGAACCAGCCGGTCAGCAGGACGCGCCGCGGAGGCCGGCCGGGACGCCGCAGGGCGCCCAGCAGCGCGGCGGTGATCTCGTCGTGCATGCCCTCTCCCGCCCTGTCCGGGCCTCTCCCGCGGCCTGCGCCTGGCGTGGCGTGCGGTGCCGGACGTCTTCCGTGTGACGCCGGAGTCGCGCGAGTACCCGTGGTTCCGGAGAATAAGAATCCAACGTGTGAAACCAACTGGCAGGGGCACTCTGCTGCCAGTGCCGTCCAGCCAGCGGCGGCCGTACAGGGCGGTCCTCCGGACCAGCGGGACCCGAGCCCTGTCCCCGATCCCCGAGCGCGGGCCGACGAGCCCGGCCCGGCGACGCGGTACGCGCCGAACGCCCAGGCAGGAGCGTTCCCGGGGCGCGACGACGTGGACGAAGGAACAGCCCCCATGACTGGTGACACACCGTTTCCCTGGCGGCGCGCTCTCGTGACCGGCGGCGCCGGCTTCCTCGGCTCCCATCTGTGCGAACGGCTGCTGGATTCGGGGGTCGAAGTCGACTGCGCCGACAACCTGGTCTGCGGGCGGCGCGAGAACGTCACCCACCTCGGGGACCGGCCCGGTTTCCGGTTCGTCGAGGTGGACGTCTCCGCGTCCGACTGCGTGCGGCGCCTGCCGGGGCCGTACGACCTGGTGCTGCACTTCGCCTGCCCGGCCTCGCCCGCCGACTACCTGCGGCTGCCCCTGGAGACCCTCGACGCCGGCAGTCTCGGCACCCGCAACGCGCTCACGATCGCCGACCGCGACGGCGCGCGCTTCCTGCTCGCCTCCACCTCCGAGGTCTACGGCGACCCGCTGGTCCACCCGCAGCACGAGGGCTACTGGGGCAACGTGAACCCGGTCGGGCCGCGCAGCGTGTACGACGAGTCCAAGCGGTTCGCCGAGGCGCTGGTCACCGCCCACGCCGGAACCAGGGGCACCGACGCCGGGATCGTCCGGCTGTTCAACACCTACGGCCCGAGGATGCGGGCCCACGACGGCCGCGCGGTGCCCACCTTCATCTGCCAGGCGCTCGCCGGTGAACCGCTCACGGTGACCGGCGACGGCAGCCAGACCCGTTCGCTGTGCTACGTGGACGACACCGTCGACGGCATCCTGCGGGTGGCCGCGAGCAGGTCCGTGCGGCCGGTGAACATAGGCGGCAGCGACGAGATCACCGTCGCCGACCTGGCCCGCCGGGTGGTCGCCCTCACCGGCTCCCGCTCACCCATCGCGTTCGTCGACCGGCCCGTGGACGACCCCGGCCGGCGCCGCCCCGACACCGCCCTCGCCCGGGAACTGCTCGGCTGGTCGCCGCAGATCCCCTGGGAGGAGGGCCTGAAGCAGACCATCGCCTACTTCGCCGCGCAGCAGCCGCAGGACGAGCCGGCCACCACGCCCCCCGAAGGCGCGCCGGTGCGGGAGCCGGCCGCGCGGCCCCCGGGAGGCGCGCCCGCGTCGCAGCCCTGACCCCCGACCGCCCGCCGCCCAGGAGAGAGACACCGCATGCACGTCCTCGGTATCAACGCACTCTTCCACGACCCCGCGGCCGCTCTGATCACCGACGGCACGGTCGTGGCGGCGGCGGAGGAGGAGCGGTTCTCGCGCCGCAAGCACGGCAAACGGCCCGTGCCCTTCTCCGCGTGGGAGCTGCCGGAGCAGTCGGCCCGCTGGTGCCTGCAGCAGGCCGGCCTCACCCCGTCCGACCTGGACGCCGTCGCCTACTCCTACGACCCCGCGCTCGCCCGGCCCGCCGAGGCGATGGGCCTGACCGACCCCTGGGACCACCTCCGCCAGGAGTACGCCCGCCAGGCCCCCGGCTTCCTCGCCGAGGCCCTTCCCGGCCTCGACCCGGCCAAGGTGAGGTTCGTCCCCCACCACGTGGCGCACGCCGCCTCCGCCGGACCCGTCTCGCCGTACCCGGACTGCGCCGTGCTCGTCCTGGACGGCCGCGGCGAATGCGGCTCCCACCTGGCCGGCCGCTACACCGACCGCGAGCTGACCGTCCTGCGCACCCAGGAACTGCCCGACTCCCTCGGCCTGTTCTACGAGGACCTCACCCAGCACCTCGGATTCCTGCGCAGCAGCGACGAGTTCAAGGTGATGGCGCTCGCCTCCTACGGCACCCCGCGCTTCGCCGAGCGGCTGCGGGAGTACGTCCGCCCCGGCGACGACGGCGGGTTCCGGGCCCGGCCTGTGCCCTGGGCCGAGTTCGTCCCGCCGCGCCCGGCCGGCGGCTCCTGGAGCCAGGACCACGCCGACCTCGCCGCCAGCGCCCAGCTCTGCCTGGAGGAGGCCATGCTCGCCCTCGCCCGGTGGCTGCGCGAGCACACCGGCGAGGACGCCCTCACCCTGGCCGGCGGGGTCGCGCTGAACTGCGTCGCCAACACCCGGCTGTGGCGGGAGAGCGGCTTCGAGCACGTGTGGGTGCAGCCGGCCGCCGGAGACGCCGGTACGGCCCTCGGCGCGGCCGCCCATGTGGCGGGCCAGAAGGACACCCTGGAGCCGATGCCGACGGCCGCGCTCGGCCGGGGCTGGAGCGACGGCGAACTGCGGCAGTGGCTGGAGCGGGCCGCCGTACCGTACGAGGAGCCCGCAGACATCGCCGAGACCGCCGCCGAGGCGCTCGCCGCCGACGGGATCGTGGCCTGGTTCCAGGGCCGCAGCGAGTACGGGCCGCGCGCCCTCGGCCACCGCTCCCTGCTCGCCCACCCCGGCAAGGCGGAGAACCTGGAACGCCTCAACGCCGTCAAGGGACGCGAGGAGTTCCGGCCCGTCGCGCCCATGGTGCTCGCCGAGCGCGCCGCCGAGATCTTCGACGGCCCGCTGCCCAGCCCGCACATGCTCTTCGTGCACGACGTGGCCGCCGAATGGAAGGCCCGCATCCCGGCCGTCGTCCACGTCGACGGCACCGCGCGCATCCAGACCGTCGACCGCGCCCAGGAACCCCTGGTGGCCCGCGTGATCGACGGGTTCGAGCGGCGCACCGGGCTGCCCGTGGTCGTCAACACCAGCCTGAACACCGCCGGAAGGCCCATGGTCGACGACCCGCGCGACGCCCTGGAGTGCTTCGGCTCCGCACCCGTGGACCTGCTGGTGCTCGGCCCGTTCGCGGTCCGCCGCGGGAAGGCGTTCGCATGACCGGCGCGCCCGCCTACACCGTCGTCGTCCCGACGATCGGCCGCCCCTGCCTCGCCGAGTGCCTGCGCGCGCTCGCCGAGGCCGAGGGCCCCCCGCCGCACGAGGTGATCGTCGTCGACGACCGGCCCGCACCCGACGGCGCACTGCCGCTGGACGCGGCCGGGCCGCTGCGCGAACGGATACGCACCCTGCGCACCGGCGGCAAGGGCCCGGCCGCCGCCCGCAACGCCGGCTGGCGCACCGTCACCACCCCCTGGACGGTCTTCCTCGACGACGACGTCCAGGTGCTCCCGGACTGGTCCCGGCTGCTCGCCGAGGACCTGCGGGAGGCCGGGGAGGACGTCGGCGGCATCCAGGGGCAGCTGCATGTCCCCCTGCCCCTGGACCGCCGGCCCACCGACTGGGAACGAGGCACCAAGGGCCTGGAGAACGCCGCCTGGGCCACCGCCGACATGGCCTACCGCACCGACGCGCTCACCCGGGCCGGCGGCTTCGACGAGCGCTTCCCGCGCGCCTTCCGCGAGGACGCCGACCTCGCCCTGCGGGTGCAGCGGGCCGGCTGGACGCTGCACCGCGGCCGGCGCGTCACCCGCCACCCGGTGCGCCCCGCCCACTGGTGGGCCTCGCTGCCCGCCCAGCGCGGCAACGCCGACGACGCGCTGATGAACCGGCTGCACGGCCGCGACTGGTGGAGCCGCGCCGAGGCGCCCCGCGGCAGGCTGCCCCGCCACCTGGCCGTCACCGGCGCCGCGCTGGCCGCCGCCGGCTGCGCCCTCGCCGGCCGCCGCCGCGCCGCGGCCCTCTGCGCCGCCCTGTGGACGCTCGGCACCGCCGAGTTCGCCCTCGCCCGCATCCTGCCCGGCCCCCGCACCGCCCGCGAGATCGCCTCGATGGCCGGCACCAGCGTGCTCATACCGCCCCTCGCCGTCCGGCACTGGCTGCGCGGAGTGGTCCGCCACCGGCACGCCCGACCCCTGGGAGGCGCCGGATGACCGTGAGCGCCGTCCTGTTCGACCGCGACGGCACCCTCGTGGCGGACGTGCCCTACAACGGCGACCCCGACCGCGTCCGGCTGCTGCCCGGCGCCGCCGAGGCCGTCGCCCTCGCCCGGTCCCACGGCCTGGCCACCGGGGTGATCAGCAACCAGTCCGGCATCGGACGCGGACTGCTCACCGCCGACCAGGTCCACCGGGTCAACGAGCGCGCCGACACCCTGCTGGGCGGCCTGGACACCTGGGTGTTCTGCCCGCACGCCCCGGACGCCGGCTGCGACTGCCGCAAACCGCGCCCCGGACTGGTGCACACGGCCGCCGCGCACCTCGGCGTCCCGCCCGCCCGGTGCCTGGTGATCGGCGACATCGCCGCCGACGTGCTGGCGGCCCGCGCGGCGGGCGCCCGGGGGGTGCTCGTACCCAACCCGGCCACGGCGCCCGCGGAGGTGGCACGTTTCGCCGCGGACAGCGCCCCCGACCTGCTCACCGCCGTACGCGACGCGCTCGCGGCCGCCCCGGAGCAGGCGCGCCCGCTCCCGCCGCGGGCGGCGGTCCCGGAGGGGAGGCCGTCGCCATGAGGTCCCTCGTCGTCCGGCTCGACAGCTTCGGCGACGTGCTGCTCGCCGGCCCGGCCGTGCGCGCCGTCGCCGCCCACAGCACCCACGTCACCCTGCTGTGCGGGCCGCGCGGCGCCGACGCCGCGGAACTGCTGCCCGGCGTCGACGACGTGGTGGTCTGGGAGGCGCCCTGGGAGGGCTTCGACCCGCCGGACGTGGACCCGGAGGACATCGACGCGCTGGCCGCCCGGCTCCGCGCCGGCGCCTTCGACTCCGCGCTCGTCCTCACCTCCTTCCACCAGAGCCCCCTGCCCACCGCCCTGCTGCTGCGCCTCGCGGGCGTGCGCCGGATCGGCGCCGACAGCGTCGACCACCCCGGACGGCTGCTCGACGTACGGCACCGCAGGCTGCCCGGCCGGCACGAGGCGGAGGCGGCCCTGGACACCGCGGCCGCCATGGGCTTCCGGCTGCCCGCCGGGGACTGCGGCAGGCTGCGCGTCCTGCCGCCCCCCGACACCGGCTCCCTGACCGGCTACGGCCCGTACGTCGTCCTGCACCCCGGGGCCAGCGCCCCCGCCCGCGCCTGGAGCCCGCGGCGCTGCGCGGAGGCGGTCGGCCTGCTCACCGACGCCGGGCACCGCGTGGTCGTCACCGGCGGCCCGCACGAGCGGGTGCTCACCCGCTGCGTCAGCGGCGACCTGGCCGTCGACCTCGGAGGCCGCACCTCCCCGCGCACCCTGGCCGGCGTGCTGCGCATGGCCGACGTCGTGATCAGCGCCAACACCGGACCCGCCCACCTCGCCGCCGCCGTCGGCACCCCCGTGGTGTCCCTGTTCGCGCCGGTGGTGCCCGCCGAGCGCTGGGCGCCGTACGGCGTGCCCACCATCCTGCTCGGCGACCAGTCGGCGCCGTGCGCGAACTCCCGGGCCCTGACCTGTCCCGTGCCCGGACACCCCTGCCTGGACGAGGTCACCGGGCAGGACGTGGTGCGCGCGGTGCACAAGCTCATCCAGGAGCGGCACTCATGAACATCCTCGTCTGGCACGTGCACGGATCGTGGCTCACCGCCTTCGTGCAGGGCCCGCACACCTACCTGGTCCCGGTCACCGAGGACCGCGGACCCGACGGGCTCGGCCGCGCCGTGACCTGGGACTGGCCGCGGACCGTCGAGGAACGCACCCCGGAGCAGCTCCGGGACGCCGACATCGACCTGATGGTGCTGCAGCGGCCGCACGAACTCGACCTGGCCCTGCGCTGGACCGGCCGCCGGCCCGGCGTGGACGTGCCCGCCGTGTACGTCGAGCACAACAGCCCCGACGAGACACCCGAACGCCAGCCCCACCCGCTGGCCGCGCAGTCCGCGATCCCGGTCGTGCACGTCACCCACTTCAACCGGCTCATGTGGGACAGCGGCCGGGCCCCGACCGAGGTCGTCGAGCACGGCATCATCGACCCCGGCCCGCTGTACACCGGCACCGAGCGGCGCGCCGCCGTCGTGGTCAACGAACCTGTGCGCAGGGGCCGCACCACCGGCACCGACCTGCTGCCCCGGTTCGCCCGCTGCGCACCCCTGGACGTCTTCGGCATGCGCACCGAAGGGCTCGCCGACCACCTCGGCCTGCCGCCCGGACGCTGCCGCACCCGTGACCTGCCCCAGCACGAGCTGCACCGGGAGATGGCCCGCTGCCGCCTCTATCTGCACCCCGTGCGCTGGACCTCGCTCGGGCTGTCGCTGCTGGAGGCGATGTTCCTGGGCATGCCGGTGGTCGCCCTCGACACCACCGAGGTGCGCGAGGCGGTCCCCGACGGCGCCGGGGTGGTGTCGAACCGCCTCGACGTACTGGAGGACGCCGTACGCGCCTTTCTCGCCGACCCCGCGCTCGCCCGCCGCACCGGCGCGGCCGCCCGGGCGGCGGCACAGGCCCGCTACGGAGAGCGGCGCTTCCTCGACGACTGGGAGCGCCTGATCAAGGAGGTCACCCGATGAGCCGTACCCGCCACCCGGCCGGGCGCGTCGCCATGGTGTCCGAGCACGCCAGCCCGCTGGCCGCGCTCGGCGGACCCGACGCCGGCGGCCAGAACGTGTACGTCGCCCAGGTCGCCCGGCAACTCGCCAGAAAGGGACACCGGGTCACGGTGTACACCCGGCGGGACTCGGCGGACCTGCCGGACCGGGTGACCCTCGACGACGGGGTGCAGGTGGTGCACGTGCCCGCCGGGCCGCCCACCCCCGTCCCCAAGGACGAACTCCTGCCGCACATGAGCGAGTTCGGCGCCTTCCTGGCCCAGGAGTGGTCGCTGAGCCCACCGGACGTGGTGCACGCCCACTTCTGGATGTCCGGCCTGGCCGCCCTCGCCGGGGCCCGTGAGACGGGCGTACCGGTCGTGCAGACCTACCACGCGCTCGGCACCGTGAAGAAGCGCTATCAGGGTGCCTCGGACACCAGCCCGCCGCAGCGCCTCGCCATAGAGGAGGCCGTCGGCCACGACTGCGCGCGCATCATCGCCACCTGCAGCGACGAGGTCGCCGAGCTGAAGGCCATGGGCCTGGACGAGGACCGGATCAGCATCGTGCCCTGCGGCGTCGACCCCGACCAGTTCCGGCCCGCCGCGCGGCTGCGGCCCGCCGGCGCCCGCAAACGGCTGCTGTCCGTCGGCCGGCTGGTGCCCCGCAAGGGCTTCGACCGCGCCATCCGCGCCCTCGCCGCCATTCCCGACGCCGAACTGGTCGTCGCCGGCGGCCCCGAGGCCGGCCTGCTCGGCACCGACCCCGAGGCCCGCCGCCTGTCCGCGATCGCCGCCGAGTACGGCGTCGCCGACCGCGTCACCCTGCTCGGCGCGGTGGGCCGGGACCGGATGCCCGCCCTGATGGCCGACGCCGACCTCGTGCTGTCACTGCCGCGCTACGAGCCGTTCGGCATCGTCCCGCTGGAAGCCATGGCCTGCGCCACCCCGGTCGTCGCCACCGCCGTCGGCGGCCAGCTCGACACGGTCGTGGACGGCACCACCGGCGTCCTGGTGCCGGCCGACGAGGACTACGACCTCGGGCCGGCCGTGCGCGCCCTCCTCGCCGACCCCGAACGGCTCGCCCGGTACGGGGCCGCCGGCCGGCGGCGCGTGCTGACCCACTACACATGGGACCGGGTGGCCGACGGCGTGGCCGCGGTGTACGGCGCCGTCTCCTCGATCCCCTCGCTCTCGGGAGTGGTGCGATGAAGACCGACAGCGACACCAAGACCGCCGTGGACACCGAGGTGGGCGCCACTCACTGCGACGACCTCGCGAAGGCCCTGGACGCCTTCCGCGGCCACGGCCCCCTCATCGAACGCTGGGGCGGCGAACTCGCCCGCAGGCTGGGCGCCGGAGCCCGGCTGCTCGTCGCCGGCAACGGCGGCAGCGCCGCCCAGGCCCAGCACCTGACCGCCGAACTCGTCGGCCGCTACCGCGACGACCGGCCGCCGTTCTCCGCGGTCGCCCTGCACGCCGACACCTCCTCCACCACCGCGATCGCCAACGACTACGGCGTCCAGGAGGTGTTCGCCCGGCAGACCGCAGCGCACGGCCGCCGCGGGGACGTGCTCATGCTGCTGTCCACCAGCGGCGCGAGCGCCAACCTGCTGGCCGCCGCCGACTGCGCCCACCGCCTGGGCATGACGGTGTGGGCGCTGACCGGCCGCGCCCCCAACCCGCTCCAGCTCGGCGCCGACGAAGCCCTGTGCGTGGACGCGCCGGTGGCCGCCACCGTGCAGGAACTCCACCTGGTCGCCGTGCACATGCTGTGCGAGGCGTTCGACCAGGCCGTCGAGCGCGGAGCGGCCGGTAGGGCCGGCGGCGACGGGGTGGACGGCAGGCCGGGCGTCGTCGGCCGGCTCGTCGGCCGGGCCCGCACCGTCGCGCCCGCCGCGCACCGGAAGGGACAGACATGACGAGCACCCGCACCCCTCTGGTCGTCGTCGGCGACGCACTGCTCGACCACGACCTGTGCGGCCGGGCCGAGCGTCTGGCCCCGGACGCCCCCGTCCCGGTGGTGCACGGCGCCCGGCGCAGCTCCCGCCCCGGCGGCGCGGCCCTCGCCGCCTGCCTCGCCGCCGCGGACGGCCGCCCGGTCACGCTCGTCACCGCGCTCGGCGACGACAGCGCCAGCCAGACCCTGCGCGAGCTGCTCGCCGGCCGGGTCGAACTGGTGGAGGTGCCCCTGGACGGCACGCTGAGCAGCAAGACCCGTGTCCTGGCCGGGGACCGGCCGCTGCTCCGCCTGGACGACGGCGAGGGACGCGCCCGCGCGGCGACGGGGGCCGCCGAGGACGCGATCACCGGCGCCCGCGGCATCCTGGTCGCCGACTACGGCCGGGGCACGGCCGACGTCCTGCGGGACGCCCTTGCCCGGACGCCGGCCCCCGTGGTCTGGGACCCCCACGTACGCGGCCTCCCCCCGGTCCCCGGCGTCCGCCTGGTCACACCCTCGGCGCAGGAGGCCCGCACCTTCGCCCGGCACTTGACCGACGACGCCGGGTCCTCCGAGGCGAGCGGCACCGGGAGGACAGGCGGGCAGGGAGGGATCACCGACCCCGGCGAGCCGGGAGGCCCCGGGGCGGCGGGGGGCGGGTCCGGCGGGATCGAGGGGGCTGAGGGCATGGGTGGGTTGGAGGGCCCGGACGGGTCCCACGGGGTTCTCGGCTCCGGTGAGTCCGGCGACGAGGAGGGGCTGGGCGCCGCCGCGCGGGACGCCCGCACCCTCGTCCGGGCCTGGCGGGCGCGGGCCGTCGCCGTGACCCTCGGCGAGCGCGGCGCGCTGCTCTCCCACGGTGCGACCCCGCTGCTGGTGCCTACCCCGGCCGCCGTGGCGGGCGACCCGTGCGGCGCCGGCGACCGGTTCGTGGCGACCGCCGCCGGCCTGCTCGCCGACGGCGCGCTCACCGAGGCCGCCGTCCAGGCCGCCGTACATGCCGCGACCCGGTATGTCGCCGAGGGCGGCGCCCGCGCGGTCGCCACCGCCGGGCAGCCGGACCCGCCCGAGGCCCCGCCCGGGGACGGCGACACCACCGGCGACGCCGTGCGCACGGCGGCCCGGGTGCGGAGCGCGGGCGGCACCGTCGTCGCCGCCGGCGGCTGCTTCGACCTGCTGCACGCCGGGCACGTGGCCCTCCTTCAGGCCGCGCGCCGGGCCGGCGACTGCCTGATCGTCTGCGTGAACTCCGACGACTCGGTGGGCCGCCGCAAGGGCGCCGGCCGCCCCCTGGTGCCCGTCGCCGACCGGGTCAGGGTGCTGCGCGCACTGGAGTGCGTGGACGCCGTCGCCGTGTTCGACGAGGACACGCCGGAACGCATCCTCGGCGAACTCCGCCCGCACATCTGGGCGAAGGGCGGCGACTACGCCCGTACCGAGCTTCCGGAACAGCCCCTCGTGGAGAGCTGGGGCGGCCAGGTGCTGCTGCTGCCGTACCTCGACGGCCGCTCCACCACCGGCCTGGCCCGCCGCGCCGCCCAGAGCCCGAGCCCGGCCACAGGCCGCACAAGGTGACCGCCGGCGCCGCACTGAGTCCCGGCCCCGGCCCGCCGCATGCCGTCCCCGCCCACGCGGCCGTAGACCACCGGCAAGGCGTCGGCCGCTCGTCGCGTGGTACCCGCCCGTTCGTTGAGTCCCGGCTCCCGCACCCTTCGGAGGACCCATCCGGTGACCCGCACCCCGCACCGCCCCCCGACCGTTCTGGTCCTGCGCGCCCTGGGCCTCGGTGATCTGCTCACCGGTGTGCCCGCGTTGCGCGGTGTGCGCCGGGCCTGTCCCGGGCACCGGATCGTGCTCGCCCTGCCGCCGGGGCTGACCGAGGCGGCCCTCGCCACCGGCGCGGTCGACGCCGTGTTCCCGGCCGAGGCGCCGGAACGGGCGGTGCCGTCCCTCACGCACTGGGCCGGACCGCCGCCCGACCTGGCGGTCGACCTGCACGGCAACGGCCCCGAGAGCCGCGACGCCCTCGCCGCGCTGCACCCGCGCCGGCTGCTCGCGCACGCCTGCCCGGACGGCCCGCCCTGGCAGGCACAGGCCCACGAACGGGACCGCTGGTGCGCCTTCCTGCGGGCCTACGGCATCCCGGCCGACCCCCTGGACCTGCGCCTCCCCGAGCCGGACACGCCGTCACCGGCGCCCGGCGCCGTGGTCGTGCATCCCGGCGCGGCCTCCGGCTCCCGCCGCTGGCCGGGGGAGCGGTACGCCGCCGTCGTACGGTGCCTGCGCGCCGCCGGCCACCGCGTGGTGCTCACCGGCGGCCCCGGCGAGGAGGCCCTGGTGCGTTCGGTCGCCGAGCGCAGCGGACAGCCCGCCGGCGACGTGCTCGCCGGCGGCCTGCCGTACGGGGAGCTGTCCGCGCTGGTCGCCGGGTCGTCCCTCGTGCTCAGCGGCGACACCGGCCCGGCGCATCTCGCGGTCGCCCACGGCACCCCCTCGGTCACCCTGTTCGGCCCCGTCTCCCCGCGCCTGTGGGGCCCGCCCCCGAGCCCCCGCCACCTGGCCCTGTGGAAGCCCGGCCCGCCCGGCGACCCGCACGGCCGCACCCCCGACGCCCGCCTGCTGCGCATCCGCTCCGGCGAGGTCGCCGCGGCCTGCCTGACCCTGCTGCGGCCGGTCCGCGACGGCGCCCCCGACGCCCGACCGGAGGTGGCGCATGTCCACTGAGTCCGTGCCCGGCACCGTCCGTGGGGCCGTTGCCGCGTGAGGTTCGCGGGTCGGTGGCGGCGTCATCGCTCGCGCCGGGTCGGCCGGCCTGCTGGGCGGGTCGGGTGTCCGAGGGGAGGTGGCGCATGTCCACTGAGTCCGTGCCCGGCACCGCCCGCGGGGCCGTTGCCGCGTGGGGTTCGCGGGTCGGTGGCGGCGTCATCGCTCGCGCCGGGTCGGCCGGCCTGCTGGGCGGGTCGGGTGTCCGAGGGGAGGTGGCGCATGTCCACTGAGT
>NZ_JBIDAL010000002.1:0-137685 GCF_043202415.1 Streptomyces sp. NPDC048192 | reverse complement strand
TGAGTCCGTGCCCGGCACCGCCCGCGGGGCCGTCGCCGCGGGGGATCCGCGGGTCAGTGTCGCCGTCATCACCCGCGACCGGCCGGCCAGCCTGCTGCGTACGCTCGACGCGCTGGCCGGGCTGCCCGAGCGGCCGCCGGTCATCGTCGTCGACAACTCCCGCGACGACGGCACCCGCAGGGCCGTGCGCGGCCACCCGGCCCTGGACCGGCTGCTGCGGCCCGCCGCCAACACCGGAGCCCTCGGCCGCAACCTGGCCGTCCGGCACGCCCGCACGCCCTACGTCGCCTTCAGCGACGACGATTCCTGGTGGGAGCCGGGCAGCCTCGCCCGCGCCGCCGATCTCCTCGACCGCCACCCCCGGCTCGGTCTGCTCGCCGCGCGCACCCTGGTGGGTGAGGAGGCCGACGAGGACCCCCTCAACGCCGTCCTCGCCGACTCGCCCCTGCCTCCCGAGCCCGACCTGCCCGGCCGCCCGGTGCTGGGCTTCCTCGGCTGCGCCAGCGTGGTGCGCCGGGAGGCCTTCCTCGCCGTGGGCGGCTTCCACCCGCTGCTCTTCTTCGGCGGCGAGGAGACCCTGCTCGCCTACGACCTGGCCGCCGGCGGCTGGGGCGTCGCCTACGAACCCTCCCTGCGCGCCCGTCACCACCCCGGCACCGAAGGCCGCACCGGCCGCCCCTTCCTGGTCCGGCGCAACCACGTCCTCACCACCTGCCTGCGGCGCCCCTGGCCCGTCGTCCTGCGGGCCGGCGCCGACCTCACGCTCGCCGCAGCGGCGGACCGCCCCGGGGCGCGCCGCGCCCTGAAGGAGGCCGTCGCCCGGTTCCCGGCGGCCCTGGCCCGGCGCCGCGCCCTGCCCCCGCACGTCGAACGCGCCGCCCGCCTGCTCGACCGGCAGCCGGCCGGCCGCCCCGGCCCGGGGGAGGGCGGCGAGCGATGACCCGGGGCGGACCCGACGGCCGTACGACCGTCGTCATGATCACCCACAACCGCCGCGCCGAACTGCTGCGCACCCTGCACCTGCTGCGCCGGCTGCCCGAACGCCCCCGCGTGATCGTCACCGACAACGCCTCACGCGACGGCACCGCCGAGGCCGTCGCCCGCGACTTCCCCGAGGTGACGCTGCTGCGCCCGGGCCGCAACCTCGGCGCCGTCGGCCGCAACCTCGCCGTCCGCCACGTCACCACCCCCTACGTGGCCTTCTGCGACGACGACACCTGGTGGGAGCCGGGCAGCCTGGCCCGCGCCGCCGACCTGCTCGACGCCCGGCCCCGGCTCGCCGCCGTCACCGCGCGGATCGTCGTGGAACCGGACGGCACCGAGGACCCCGTCGTCCGCGAACTGCGCGAGTCCCCGCTCACCGGCCCCGACTGGCTCCCCGGACCGGCCCTCGGCTCCTTCCTCGCCGGCGCCACCGTGCTGCGCACCGAGGCCTTCCGGGCCGGAGGCGGCTTCCACCCCGGCCTGTGGCTCGGCGGCGAGGAGGAACTGCTCGCCTGCGACCTGCTGCGGCAGGGCTGGTGGCTGGCCTACGCCGAGGAACTCACCGTCCACCACCACGCCTCCCGGCTGCGGGACAGCACGGGCCGCCGCATCCTCGGCATCCGCAACACCCTGTGGTTCACCTGGCTGCGCCGCCCCCTGCTGCCAGCGCTGCGCCGCACCGGGCACCTACTGCGGACCGTGCCACGGGACGCCGCCTCGGTGCGCGCGTTCGCCCACGCCACCGCCGGTCTGCCCTGGGTGCTGCGCCAGCGCGACCCGGTGCCGCCGGACCTGGAACGCCGGCTCGCCGCGCTGGAACGGGCCCGCCGCACCTCACCCGCCCGGCGGTACGTCGGCTGAGCCGGCCGCGGCGCGACACGCCCGAGCCGAATCGTTGCATCACCTGTGGGGCCGGAGGCACAGTGAACTCCCGGTCAAGACGCGGCCGGCTGATCCTTCCCGTACCTTCCCAGCCAGGAAGTCCGACGCCCATGGAAAAAGGTCAGCTGTCCCGCCCCCGGGCCCGCCCCGGCGGCCCCGCCCCGCTGCTCCTGCAGACCGTGCACGAGCACCGGCCGGAGACCGGCGCGGTCAGCGTCCTGAAGGCGCGGGGCACGGTCGACGCCTCCAACGCCGTGGAGTTCTCCGAGGCGCTCGCCGAGCACATCGCCCAGGCCGACCGGGCCGACGAGCACGCCGTCCTCGACATGACCGAGGTGTACCTCGCCTGCGCCGCCGCCGTGCGGTCCGTGGACCGGGCCACCGGGGTCCTCGCCTTCTCCGGCCGCGCCCTGCCCGTCGTACAGCCCCGGCCGCACGTGCGCGAGGCGCTGCGCGCCGCCGGGCTGCCCGGCGTCCGGGTGCACGCCACCATGGCGTCGGCCCTGAGCTCGCTGGAAGCCCGAAGACGCACGGGCCCCGCACCCGGCGGCACCGATTGGTGAGCGCACGGCAGGCGAGCGCGGGCCCGGCCCCGACCGGCGCGGTGGATGGCGCGGCCGGCCGCCGGGCCCCTACCGTGGCCGGTGGTCGGGAAGAGGCCGCCCCAGTCCGTCGCGACGTCCCGCCCGGGTGATGCCATGAAGCCCTCTTCCGACCCGCCCGCCGCTCCGGCACGGCTCGTCATCGAGTCCTCCGTCGTCGAGGGGCTGCCCGCCGAGGGAGCGCTGCTGCTGCGCATGTCCGGCAGCCTCGACGCCGCGGGCGCCCAGGCCTGGTCGGCGGAGCTGCGCGGCCACCTCGAGCAGGCCGACCGCGCGGGACTCAGGCCCGTGCTCGACATGGCCCACGTGCAGCTCGGCGGTGCCGCCGTACTGCACACGCTCAGCGAGACGACCCGGGCCCGCACGGGACGGCCGGACCTGATCATCGTCCGGGCCCGCCCCGGAGTGCGCGAGGCGGTGCACCTGGCTCGTCTGGACGGCGTACGGCTCTACGCCACCCTCGACGAGGCGCTGCGCGAGCTGGCCCGCGCCGCCTCACCGGTGGAGGACCTGCCCGCCTGGCGGACGCAGATGGCGGATCCGCTGCGGCCCAGTTACGAGGACCTGCGCACGGAGGTCCGCGCGCTGCGGGCCCGGGTGCGCACCGCCCCGGTCATCGGCATGGCGCAGGGCGTGCTCATGGTCCGCTACGGCCTGCCGGACTCCGCCGGCGCCTTCCGGGCGCTGCGCGACGCCTCGCAGCGGTTCAACGTGCCGTTGCGCGTCCTCGTCTCCGCCGTCGTCGTGGCCCGGCCCCCGCACGGCGAGGTGTGGTTCCCGGGCCGCCGCTCCCTGCCGGTGCCGCAGCTGCGGATCCTCGCCCGGGACGGCCGCGACCCCCGCTACCGGCGGCAGATGATCGACGCCGTGCTGCACGAGGCCCTGGCCATCGCGCGGGCCCCGGCCGGATATGTGCGGTTCGTCGACCCGGCCGTGAACGCGCTGGTCCCGGAGACCCATTACGGCTGCCCGGACGCGTTTCTCGACCACCTCGTGCGGGGCTGGGAGGAGGGCACGGCCGACGCGCTCGCCCGGCTGCGCGGACGCCGGGTGAGCGTGCCCGACGTGGCCGCCGACGCGCTGCTCTCCGAGGAGCCGCGGCGCGTCCTGCTCAGCACGGGCACCGCCGCCCTGCAGAGCATCCCGGTGCTGTCCTCGGCCGGCTCCTGCACCGGCGTGATCACCCTGCACTGGCCCGACGCCGGGCACCGGCCGGCCCCGGCCCAGGCGGAGGCCCTCGGTCTGCTGGCCGCGGACGCGGCGGCCTGGCTGAGCTGGTACCACCGCTCCGTGCTCCTCGACGCCCTCGAGCACCTCCACCGGGTGCTGACCGCCACCGCGCCGCCCGCCGAGCACGGCATGGGTGACCCGGGCCGGCCGGGGAACCCGGACCCCGCACGCAGCACGCACCACCCGGAGGGAGTCCGGCGCATGTCGAATCCGCAGCAGCCCGAACAGCGGCGCAGTGACAAGGGTGGCGCCACCCCGCAGGACAGCGGAGAGCTCAAGGCCCGCCAGACGGCCGGCCAGGGCGCGGGCGCCCGTCCGCACGGCACGGACAAGGGCCGCAAGGGCGGCGGCGAAGGCGGCGGCACGCCTCCGGCGCAGCGCCCCGACCACCCTGAGTGAGCCCACAGCCCGTCCTGGGCGCCGCCGGGTGAGCGCACCGACAGATGCGCTCACCCGGCGGCGCCCGCTTCGGCCGCGGGCCGTAGCGGCCGATTACGCTCGCCGTATGCGTATCTCCGTCTCCTCCGACATGGACGAACCCGTGGCCCGCCTTCTCCTCGACGAACTGAGACGGCGCGGCCACGACGTGCGCCCGCACGGGGCGCTGCGGCCCGGGGCCGACGCCCAGTGGGCGGCCTGCTCGGAGGCGGCCGCCCGGGAGGTCGCGGACGGCGCCGCCGACCAGGCGGTGGTGTGCTGCTGGACCGGCACCGGCGCGTCCATCGCGGCCAACAAGGTGCCCGGCGTGCGCGCCGCGCTGTGCACGGACGCCGCCACCGCGGACGGCGCCCGCCGCTGGAACGACGCCAACGTCCTCGCGCTGAGTCTGCGCCTGACCTCCGAGCCGCTGCTGAAGGAGATCCTGGACGCCTGGTTCGCCGCCGAACCCAGCGACGACCCGGAGGACCGGCAGAACGTGGCCCACGTCGGCCGCCTGGACGCCACCAGGACGGATTCCCGGCGTTCCTAGCGGCGTACGGCGCCCGACGCGCGGTGCGGTGTACGGACTCGGGCGTGGCGACTCAGTGGGCGCCGAGTCCGCCGCCGCCGAACGAGCCGCTGGAACCCCGGCTCCAGCGCGGACGGTCCTTCGACGCGCTCGGCCTGGAGTCCATGTTGCTCAGCTCGTACGGGGTGAGCGGGCGGCCGCCCTCGGATGTCCGGGGGACCTCCTGGGACTCCCTGTTCTGCCGGAGCTCGCCCACCGGGCCCTCCGGCGGCAGCTTCGGCTGCTCCTCGGGCCGCGGCCGGGGCGACTCACGGTACTTGACCCGGGAGTTCATCCACGCTCCCGCAGCGACCAGCGCCGCCGTGCCCACACCGGCCACCAGGAACATGACGAGACCCATCAGGCCGCTCGCCGCGGCCAACTGCATCGATGCGGTAGTCATAGGAGAGGGATACCCCTCCCAGAGCGGGACGAACCGGACATGTGTGTGGCTGTCCCGCAGGGTGGTTTGCGCCCCCGCGCCCCGGCTACCCGCAGGGTGTGACATCGCCGACTTCGCAGCAGCTCTACCGGTTCCTGGAGGACCGCTTCGCCTGCGCCCAGGCGTGCACGGAGTGCGCCCGGGCCTGCGCCGTGCGCGCGAGCCTGGTCGACCCCGACGGCGCCGAGTCCAACGAGCGGGTGCGCAGGCTCGGCATCATGTGCGCCGAGGTGTGCGACGCCACGTGCCATCTCCTCGGCGAGGAGAGTCTGAAGGACGAGGGGGAGATCCGGGTCAGGCTGGAGTGGTGCCGCTCTGTCTGCCTGGAGTGCGCCCGCGCCTTCGACTCGCAGTCCGGCGCCGAGTCCGCCGCGGCGTCCTGCCGCGCCTGCGCCGAGGCGTGCTCCGAGTTCCTGCACAGCCTCGGCTGACCTCCCGGCCCAGCCCTGGATCGGCTCCGGGACGCGGCGCTAGCCTGCGGGCATGGGCGACCCCGGGCTGTTCACACCGGACTCCGTGACCTGGCAGATGCACGGTGACCCCATGATGTGGGTCGCCGGCGTCCGCGCGCTCTACCTCCAGGCCCTGCACCCGCGAGCGGTGCGCGGAGTCATGCAGAACTCCGACTTCCGCAGCGACGCCTGGGGCCGGCTGATGCGCACCGCGGACTTCGTCGGCACGACGACGTACGGCACGACCGAGGCCGCCGAGCGGGCCGGCGCCCGGGTGCGCAGGATCCACAGCATGCTGAAGGCGACCGACCCGGACACCGGCGAGCGCTACGGCGTCGACGAACCCGACCTGCTGCTGTGGGTGCACTGCGCGGAGATCGACTCCTACCTGCACGTCCTGCGCCGCTCCGGCTTCCCCCTCACCGAGGCCCAGGCCGACCGGTACATCGCCGAGCACCGGGTCAGCGCCCGCCTCGTCGGACTCGACCCGCGGACCGTCCCCGCGAGCCGGGCCGAACTCGCCGCGTACTTCACCGCGGTGCGCCCGCGCCTGGCGGCGGGACCCGAGGCACGCGCGGTGGACGACTTCCTGCTCCGCCCACCGGCGCACCCCCTCCTCGTCCCGGCGCGCGAGGTGCTGTGGCGGCGCGTGGCGCAGTTGGCATACGCCGCTCTGCCGCCGTACGCCCACGCGCTGTACGGCAGACCGGCCCCCGCACCCGCGGCCGTCACCCGCCGGCTGCGGGCCACGGGCGCCCTGCTGCGGTGCGTTCCAGCACGTCTGCGCTGGCAGCTGCCGCCCAAACACATCCTGCGGGCCATGGCGAGGCTGGGACCGCAGGCGCGTCCGGCACCGTACAAAGTCCGGCCATAGGCCGCCATACTGGACGAGCAGGGGGGCGGCGCGGACCGGCCGGCGCGGTGGTGGCCGGGCGCGGTGCCGTGCGGCCTCCCGGCGGCGGGGGCGGACGGCGACGGGGGCGGCGGATCGCTATGGGGGAGAACAGGCTGGTCCAGGGCCGGTACCGGCTGCTCGACCTGATCGGGCGCGGCGGTATGGGCGAGGTGTGGCGGGCCCGGGACGAGTCCTTGGGCCGGCGGGTCGCGGTGAAGTGCCTCAGGCCGCCGGGGCCGTACCACGATCCGTCCCTCGCCCCCGTCCTGCGGGAGCGGTTCCGCCGCGAGGCCCGGGTCGCCGCCGCCCTGTCGCACCCTGGGGTGACGGTCGTCCACGACTTCGGCGAGTACGACGGGATCCCGTACCTGGTCATGGAGCTGCTGGAGGGCCGTGACCTGAGCCGGCTGCTGGCGGACGGCAAGGGGCATCCGCTGCCGGTGGACGACGTGCTCGACATCGCCGGTCAGGTCGCCGCCGCCCTCGCCCACACCCACAAGCAGGGCGTCGTCCACCGCGACCTGAAGCCGGCCAATATCGTGCGGCTGACCGACGGCACCGTGAAGATCTGCGACTTCGGCATCGCCCGCCTCGGCCACGACATCGGCATCACGGCCCGCTTGACCGGCACCGGCGTCGCCCTCGGCACCCCGCACTACATGTCCCCCGAACAGATCGGCGGCGACGGGGTGGACCAGCGCAGCGACCTGTACTCACTGGGCTGCGTGCTGTACGAGATCGCCACCGGCGCCCCGCCGTTCGACCTGGAGGACGCCTGGGCGATCCTCCTCGGGCACCGCGACACTCCGCCCACGCCCCCGCGTGCACTCCGTCCCGACCTGCCCGGACACCTGGAGGACGTCATCCTCGGCCTGCTCGCCAAACGGCCCGAGGAACGGCCGTACGACGCCGGGGAGTTGGTCCGCCGGCTCCGGGACGTCCGTACAGCGGGCGCCTCCGTCACCGCGGACGGGATCCCGCAGAGGCGCAGCGCGGCCCGCCTGCCGTCCTGGACCTGCGGCATGACCACCGGCCACAAGGCGCTCGGCACGGGACCCGGCGCCCTGCCCCCGGACGCCGGGGCGGCACTGTCCGGCCGCTGGAACGCACCCCGGCGGGACGCGCTGCCGTGCCCGGCAGGCGACCGCCGCGGCGGCCAGGCACCCGGGGCCGTACGGCGGGCCATGCCGGTCCCGCGCGCGGAGCCCACCGCCCCCGGCGGCCCCGGTACGCTGGCCGGCCGGTACGAGTCCGCCGGCGCCCTGCTCCGCGCCGGCCGTGCCACCGAGGCGCTGGCCGCCTACACCGACCTCGCCGAGGCCGCAGCCCGGCTGCTCGGCGCCGACCACCCCGACACCCTCGCCGCCCGCCAGGAGACCGCCTACGCGCTGGGCCGGCTGGGCCGCCACGCCGAGGCCCACCAGGTGTACGCGGAGGTGCTGGCCGCCCGGGTGCGCGTCCAGGGCCCCGACCACCCCGACACCCTGCGCTGCCGGCACAACCTGGCCTGCGCCCTCGGCCGGCTCGGCCGCCTGGACGACGCCTGCCGCACGGCTCGGGAGGCGGCCGCCGCCCGCGCCCGGGTGCTCGGCCCCGACCACCCCGACACCCTGGTCTCGCGCTGCGAACTCGCCTACGTCCAGGGCCAGTCGGGCCGCTGGGAGGAGGCGCTCGCCCTGTACCGCGCGGTCGCCGAGGCCCGGGCCCGGACGCTGGGCGCCGACCATCCCGACACCCTCGCCGCCCGCTACGAGACCGCCCTCAGCCTCGGCCGGCTCGGCCGCAGCGCGGACGCCCTGCGCGTGTACCGCGAGCTGATCAGGGACCGCACCCGCGTCCAGGGCCCCACCCACCCCGAGACCCTGCGCGCCCGGCACGGCGTCGGCGTCCACCTCGGCCGGCTCGGGCGCTGGGAGGACGCCCTCGCCGAGGCCCGGGACGTGTGCCTGCTGCGCGAGCAGACCCTGGGCCCCGCCCACCCCGACACGCTCGTGAGCCGCCGCGAGGTCGCGGTCGCCCTCGGCTGGCTGGGACGCTGGACGGAGGCCCTCACCGAGTACCGGCGCCTCGCCGCCACCCGCGAGCAGACCCTCGGCCCGGACCACCCCGGCACCCTCGCCGCCCGCGACGACGAGGCACACTGCCTGGAGCGGCTCGGCCGCACCGCCGAGGCGGCCGACCTGTACCGCAGGGCCGCGGCGCTCCGCCGGCGGCCGGCACCGGACGGAACCTGACCCCGCGCCCGCCGACCGGGACCGGCGGGGCGGTCCTGACCCCGGGACAGCCATGGCGCTCCGGCCCGCGGACGTGTGGTCGAGCGCCCCCGAGCCCGCCTCGACCCGCCCGGCCCGCGGGGGCAGGGCACACCTCTGGCCGTCGTGGATCATCACGTGTTACGAAGAACCATGCCTGCCAACGAGCACACCCGCACCTACGACGCCGTCATCGTCGGCGGTGGACACAACGGCCTGGTGGCCGCCGCCTACCTGGCCCGCGCCGGCCGATCGGTGCTGGTGCTGGAACGGCTGGACCACACCGGCGGCGCCGCGGTCTCCACCCGCCCCTTCGCCGGCGTCGACGCCCGGCTGTCCCGCTACTCGTACCTGGTCAGCCTGCTGCCGCAGAAGATCGTCCGGGACCTCGGACTGGACTTCCGGGTGCGCGCCCGCACCATCTCCTCCTACACCCCGGCGGAGCGCGACGGGCGGCCCACCGGACTCCTCGTCGGCGGCGGCGAGCAGCGCACCCGGGAGGCCTTCGCCCGGCTGACCGGCGGCGAGCGCGAGTACCAGGCCTGGCAGCGCTTCTACGGCATGACCGCGCGCGTCGCCGAGCGCGTCTTCCCCACCCTCACCGAGCCGCTGCCCACCCGCGACGAACTGCGCCGCCGCATCGACGACGAGACCGCCTGGCGGACCCTGTTCGAGGAACCGATCGGCGTCGCCGTCGAGGAGAACTTCGAGGACGACCTGGTGCGCGGCGTGGTCCTCACCGACGCCCTGATCGGCACCTTCGCCGACGCGCACGACCCCTCCCTCACCCAGAACCGCTGCTTCCTCTACCACGTCATCGGCGGCGGCACCGGCGCCTGGGACGTGCCCGTCGGCGGCATGGGCGCCCTCACCGACGCCCTGGCGGCGGCGGCCCGTACGGCGGGCGCGGTCATCGCGACCGGACACGAGGCCGTCCGGATCGCCACCGACGGCAACCGCGCCGAGATCACCTACCGCACGGCCGACGGCGAAGGCGTGGCCGCCGCCCGGCACGTCCTGGTGAACGCCTCCCCGCACGAGCTGGCCGCCCTCACCGGCGACCCGGCGCCCGAGCCCGCCGAGGGCGCCCAGCTCAAGGTCAACATGCTGCTCACCCGGCTGCCGAGGCTGCGCGACACGGCCGTCGACCCGCGCGAGGCGTTCGCCGGAACCTTCCACATCGCCGAGGGCTACCGGCAGCTCGCCACCGCCCACGCCCAGGCCGCCGCCGGCGAACTCCCCGCCGTGCCGCCCTCGGAGATCTACTGCCACTCCCTGACCGACCCCACCATCCTCGGCCCCGACCTCGCCGGGCGCGGCTACCAGACGCTCACCCTGTTCGGCCTGCACGCCCCGGCCCGGCTGTTCGACCGGGACAACGACGCCGTACGCGAGGAGCTGCTGAAGTCCACCCTGGCCCAGCTCGACGCCCACCTCGCCGAACCCCTCGCGGACTGCCTGGCCACCGACGCCGACGGCCGCCCCTGCATCGAGGCCAGGACCCCGCTCGACCTCGAACGGGACCTGAGGCTGCCCGGCGGCAACATCTTCCACCGCGCCCTGTCCTGGCCCTACACCCAGGAGGGCACGGGCCGTTGGGGAGTGGAGACCCGGCACGCCAACGTCCTGCTGTGCGGTGCGGGCGCCGTACGCGGGGGAGGCGTGAGCGGCGTGCCGGGACACAACGCGGCGATGGCGGTGCTGGAGGAAACCCCGTGATTCACGAGCGAGGCTGAGGACAGCCCTCCAGGAACCCGGCGAGGCCCGAGGAGTCGGTGCCTATTTTGCGGTACACGCCGGACAGCAACTGCCGCACGCCCTGCTCGGTCTGGCCCAGGTCCTTGGCGACCACCGGCACCGGCAGCCCCTGGGCGGTCAGTTCGGCGGCTCGCCGCTCGTGAGCGGACAGGGTGTCCGCCTGGGCGTAGCGCAGCGGCAGCGGGCGCAGGCCGGCGGTGGCCAGTTCCGCCGTGGTCAACTCGCCGGGCTGGCCGGCTTCGTACAGAGGGTAGAACGGCTCGACTCCCGCGGTCAGGGACCGTATCGAGGCGCAGTCACGGGTGCTCAGCAGGGAGGGCTGGTCCTGTGCCACCGCTTCGTACAGCAGGCCGTGCACGTATTCGCGGCTCTGCCAGGACCATCGCGCGGCCTGCGCGGGAGTGCACCGCTCACGGACCTGCCGGTGGAGATCTGCCAGAGCGGCGCCGAGGGGGGTGCTGGGCGGCCGGCCGTCCCGCAGGATCTCGACGCTTTCGCACAGCATGGGCAGCAGCTCGGCCGGAGAGCGCCGGCCGAGGTCCTCCGCGAGGTCGTCGAAGACGAACTGATAGGCGATCTGCCGGGCGACGATCCCCAGGAGCCCGGCGTCCACGGCGGGGCTGGTGCAGGACGCCAGTTCGGCGGGGCGGGTGCGGCTGATCATCGCCGCCACACCCGGGTCGTCGCTCAGCCCCCGCTCGCTCAGCCAGGCGTCGACTCCGGCGGCGGCTTCGGCCTCATGGGGATTGCGCCGGAACGGGAAAGGCATGTGGAGACGGGCGTCGATCAGATCCCGGAGACTGAGGAGCGCGGTGCGAGGCGGTGTGCCGACCGGGATGTCCTCATGCGTTGCCGACAACGTGGTCACCTGCCCTTCGGGAATCCGCCGCACGCAGGGCGGCTGCCGACTGCGCACGGTCCTCGGACACCATCACCAGCGACCGCGGCCCCATCGTGATGCCGGGACGAGGAGGCCGTTCCACATGGCCCGGCAGATGCCGCAGCCGTCGGCGGCCCGCGATGGTCGCGAGAGCCGCCGTGGCCTCCACCATGGCGAACTCGTCGCCGAGGCACTTACGGCTGCCCGCGGAGAACGGCATCATCGCGCGGCGCTGTTCCGCGGTGGGCCGCCCCGGCAGCCAGCGGTCCGGGTCGAAGCGCTCGGGGTCGGGGAAGGAGGCGGGATCGTGGTGCAGGAGATAGGGGCTGTACAGGACGGTGGCCCCCTGGGGCAGCCGGCGCCCGGCCAGTTCCGTCTCCCTGGTGGTGACGCGGGTGAACAGCCAGCCGGGGGACGAGTGGCGCAGGGTCTCGGAGACGACGCACCGGGTGTAGGCGAGGCGCGGCAGGTCGTCGGGGCCGGGGGGCCGGCCGTCGGCGAGGACGGAGTCGACCTCGGCGTGCAGGCGGCGTTCCGCCTCCGGGTGGCGGGCGAGCAGGCTGAAGGCGGCGGCCAGGGCTAGCGCCTGGGTCTCGGCGCCGGTGAGCAGCAGCGTGATCAGGTGGTCGTGGACCTCCTGGTCGCTGATCGGCCTGGCCGCCCCGGCGCCGTGCGCGGCCGCGAGCAGGGCGCCCAGCACGTCGTCGCGCTCGGCGCCGCCGTGCCGTTGCGCGATCGCCGCGTCGATGATCGCGTGCAGGCGGGAGAGCGCGCGCCGGTAGCGGCGGTTGGCGGGCGTGGGGATGCGGAAGAGGGCGTCGATCGGCACGACCGTGCGGACGAACAGGCCGCGGACGACGTCGGTGAGGCAGTGCCGCACCTGCGCGGCCGTCGCGTCGTCCAGCGAGTCCGAGAGCAGGACCCGGCTGATCACGCGGGTCGTCAGGGCCGTCATCGCCTCGGTGACGGGCACCGCACGGCCCGGCTGCCAGGCGCGGCACACCGCCTCGGCCTCCTCGGTGACGAGGCCGGTGTAGACGGTGACATGGGAGGGCCGGAAGGCGGGTTGCAGCAGCCTGCGCTTGTCGCGGTGCGCCGGCTGGCGGCAGGTGACCAGGCCGTCGCCCATCAGCTTGCCGAGCCTGTCGTAGAGCGGGCCGCCCTTGTCGAAGGTGTGCGGGTCCATCAGCACCTCGTGCGCCAGCTCGGGGTGGCACACCATCCAGGCGCGCTGCGGACCCAGCCGTATCTCGACCAGATCTCCGTGCGCGGGCAAAGAATTCAGAAACGCCAGCGGCCGGCGGTAGAAGGCGATACCGTGACCGAGGAGCGGGAATATGCCGGGAGCAGTACCTGTCGTCCACGTTCGTTTTTGTTCGGGCTCAGTACGGCTCATGGGTTCCTCCTGACCGACGGGACACGCGAAACATGTGGACGTGTTTCGGAGTTGAGCTGCCACCTGTCCTGCCCAGGTTCATCGGTGCGCGCTTTTCGGAAACCTTTCTGCACAGGGGCGCACGGGAGCACGCGGAAGCAAAAAGTTGAATTCGGCGCGTGCTTGACCTGTCTTCGCGCCGGCTCCAGGATCATGAGCCATGACCCAGGGACACGGCAGCACGGTCGACGGGGTGCTGCGGCGCAGCGCCCGGCGCACCCCGGCCCGCCTCGCGGTGGAGTACGGCGAGCGCCGCTGGACCTACGGGGAACTCGACGCCGCCGTCTCCCGGGCGGCCTCGGTACTGCTCGCACACGGCCTCACGCCCGGCGACCGGGTCGGCGCCTACGGCCACAACTCCGACGCCTATCTGATCGGCTTCCTGGCCTGTGCCCGCGCGGGCCTGGTCCACGTGCCGGTGAACCAGAACCTCACCGGTGACGACCTGGCGTACCTGATCGGCCAGTCCGGCAGCACCCTGGTCCTCGCCGACCCGGACCTCGCCGGCCGGCTCCCGGACGGCGTACGGATGCTGCCGCTGCGGGACGCCGACGGCTCACTCCTCGCCCGGCTGGCGGACGCGCCGCCGTACGACGGCCCCGAACCCCGCACCGAGGACCTGGTGCAGCTGCTGTACACCTCCGGCACGACCGCCCTGCCCAAGGGCGCCATGATGACTCACCGCGCCCTGGTGCACGAGTACCTGAGCGCGATCACCGCGCTCGACCTGAGCGCCGGCGACCGGCCGGTGCACGCGCTGCCGCTGTACCACTCGGCCCAGACGCACGTGTTCCTGCTGCCTTACCTCGCGGTGGGCGCGACCAACATCATCCTGGACGCGCCCGACGGGGACCGGCTGTTCGAGCTGATCGAGACCGGGCGGGTGGACAGCCTGTTCGCGCCGCCCACGGTGTGGATCGGCCTGGCGGGCCGGCCCGACTTCGCCACCCGCGACCTCGACGGGCTGCGCAAGGCGTACTACGGCGCCTCGATCATGCCCGTGCCGGTGCTGGAGCGGCTGCGCGAGCGGCTGCCCCGGCTGGCGTTCTACAACTGCTTCGGGCAGAGCGAGATCGGCCCGCTGGCGACGGTGCTGGGCCCCGACGAGCACGAGGGCCGGCTCGACTCCTGTGGCCGTACCGTGCTGTTCGTGGACGCCCGCGTGGTGGACGACAAGGGCGAGGAGGTGCCCGACGGCACTCCCGGTGAGATCGTCTACCGCTCACCGCAGTTGTGCGAGGGCTACTGGGACAAGCCGGAGGAGACCGCCGAGGCGTTCCGGGGCGGCTGGTTCCACTCCGGGGACCTCGCGGTGCGCGACGCCGACGGCTACTTCACGATCGTGGACCGGGTGAAGGACGTCATCAACTCCGGTGGTGTCCTGGTGGCTTCGCGCCAGGTCGAGGACGCCCTCTACACGCACGAGGCGGTCGCCGAGGCCGCCGTGATCGGCCTGCCCGACGAGCGGTGGATCGAGGCCGTCACGGCGGTCGTCGTCCCGCGCGGCGAGGTGACCGAGGAGCAGCTGATCGTGCACGTGAAGGAGAAGGTCGCCCCCTTCAAGGCGCCCAAACGGGTGCTGTTCGTCGACGAGTTGCCGCGCAACGCCAGCGGGAAGATCCTCAAGCGCTCTCTGCGCGAGCGCTTCGGCGGTTAGCCGAGGCCCCGGCCGGCTCCTTGCCGGGCAGCAGGGCGTCGGCCAGCAATCGCCAGTGCGGCAGCGCCGATCCGCCCGGCTCGACTCCGATCACCTGCACCGCGACATGATCGGCGCCCGCCTCCGCATGCCCGTGCAGCTTGCCCGCGACCGTCTCCGGGTCCCCCCAGAACACCAGGTCGTCCACGAACCGGTCGCTGCCGCCGCCGGAGAGGTCGTCGTCGGTGTATCCGAGCCGGCGGAACTTCGCGACGTTGTACGGGGTTTCGAGGTAGCCGCCGAGGTGCTCGCGGGCGAGGGCGCGGGCCCGGACCGGGTCGGTCTCGAACAGCACCGCCTGCTCGACGGCGAGAAAGGCGTCCGGGCCGAGGATCTGACGGGCCTGCGCGGTGTGGGCCGTGTTCACGTGGTAGGTGTGGGCGCCCTCGGCGCGGTCGCGGGCCAGCTCCAGCATCCTGGGGCCGTACGCGGCCAGCAGCCGCCGCACGGGCTGGGCCGGGCGGGGGTTCGGGGTCTGCATGGCGTCCAGTTCGTCGAGGTAGCCGGCCATCGCGGCCAGCGGTCTGACGCCGGGGCGCGGCTGCCCGCCGAAGCCCAGGCCGAGCACATGCCGCCCCGGATAGGCGTCCGCCAGCAGCACCGAGGCGCCGTGCGTCCAGGTCGCCTCCCGGGACCAGATCCGCGCGATGCCGTTGACGACGACGAGCCGCCGCGTGGACGCGAGCAGATACCCGGCGTGCGTGAACGCGTCCCGCCCGAGCGCCTCCGGGATCCACACGGCCCGCCAGCCCAGGTCCTCCAGCTCCTGGACCGCGTCCCGGATCCGCGCGGCGGGCTGGTGCTCGAAGTCGAAGGTGTAGATCCCGAACGTTCCGAGGTCCATGGGGGTCCTCCCTCGCGAGATGGATCGAACGATTCCCGTTGCTCGATTCGAAATATCGCAGAATCTCGATATGAAGCGCAAGCGGGGAGGTCGGTGTGCCGCGGGACCGGAGAGTGGCGGGGGTCGGAGAGTCGGTGCGGCGGGGGAGCGGGGAGGGGGCGTGGAGACCGCGGGAGGGCGCGAGGGGAAGGGCTCGCCGGTCTAGAGCGTCCGCCCCAGCTCCCTGACCAGGTCGGCGATGCGCCGCTCGTCCCGCTTGTAGTGGGTCCACTTGCCGACGCGGGTGGCCCGGACCAGGCCCGCGCGCTGGAGTTCGGCCATGTACGCCGACACGGTGGACTGGGCCAGGCCCGCCTTGGCCTGGATGTGGCTCACGCACACACCCACCTCGGCCGGATCGGCGATGGCCGTCTCCATCGGGAAGTGCCGCTCGGGCTCGCGCAGCCAGCGCAGCATCTGCAGCCGCATCGGATTGGACAGCGCCCGCAGCGCGTTGACCAGGTGCGGGTCCGGGGTGGGGGCGGTGTCCGTCATGGACCAGGAGTATAGGTCGGCTACGACGTTTCGCGGTACGTCGATACGACCCGTCCCCTCGCCCGCAGCCGGCTCACCGTGCCCCGCCTACCCGCCGGCCCGTGGCCGCAGGTCGACGATGCGGCGGATCTTGCCGACCGACCGCTCCAGCGACTCCGGCTCCACGATCTCCACGTCGACGGAGACCCCGATCCCGTCCTTCACGCCCGCGGCGATGGACCGGGCCGCAAGCTCCCGCGCCTCCGGGCCCGCGTCCCGGCGGGCCTCGGCCCGGACCGTCAGGCGGTCGAGGCGGCCCTCCCGGGTCAGCCGCAGCTGGAAGTGGGGCGCCACACCGGGCGTACGCAGCACGATCTCCTCGATCTGGGTCGGGAACAGGTTGACCCCGCGCAGGATCACCATGTCGTCGCTGCGCCCGGTGACCTTCTCCATGCGCCGGAACACCCGTGCCGTGCCGGGCAGCAGCCGCGTCAGGTCCCGGGTGCGGTACCGGACGACCGGCATGGCCTCCTTGGTCAGGGAGGTGAAGACCAGCTCACCGCGCTCGCCCTCCGGGAGTACCTCGCCGGTGACCGGGTCGACCACCTCCGGGTAGAAGTGGTCCTCCCAGATCGTCAGCCCGTCCTTGGTCTCCACGCACTCCTGCGCCACCCCCGGGCCGATCACCTCCGAGAGGCCGTAGATGTCGACGGCGTCGATCGCGAACCGCTCCTCGATCTCGCGCCGCATCTGCTCGGTCCAGGGCTCGGCCCCGAAGACGCCCACGCGCAGCGAGGTGCCGCGCGGGTCCACGCCCTGCCGCTCGAACTCGTCGAGCAGGGTGAGCATGTAGGAGGGGGTCACCATGATGACGGCCGGCCGGAGGTCCTGGATCAGCTGCACCTGCCGGGCCGTCATCCCGCCGGAGGCCGGGACGACCGTACAGCCCAGGCGCTCGGCGCCGTAGTGGGCGCCCAGGCCGCCGGTGAACAGCCCGTAGCCGTACGCCACATGCACGATGTCACCGGGCCGCCCGCCGGCCGCGCGGATCGACCGCGCCACCATGTCGGCCCACATGGAGAGGTCGTTGTCCGTGTAGCCCACGACCGTGGGGCGTCCCGTGGTGCCGCTGGAGGCGTGCAGCCGGCGGATCCGCTCGCGCGGCACGGCGAACATGCCGTACGGGTAGTTCTCCCTGAGGTCGGCCTTGGTCGTGAAGGGGAAGCGGGCCAGATCCGCGAGGGAACGGCAGTCCTCGGGGCGGACGCCGGCCTTGTCGAACGACTCCCGGTAGAACGGCACGTTGTCGTAGGCGTGCCGCAGTGAGGCGCGCAGCCGCTCCAGTTGAAGCTCGCGCAGCTCCTCGCGCCCGAGCCGTTCGCCCGCGTCCAGCAGCTCCGTCGCATCCGCCATCGGATCGTCCCCTCGCCGCACTTCCCTTCCGCTCGACCGATCATTCGGTCGATTCGGTCCGGGGTCAGTAACGCAGGTCATGGCGCCGCAGACAAGAGGCCGACGAAGATATTTTCCGCACCGGGTGGCGCAGGAGAAGTCCGAGAACGGGGCGTGAGGAGCCACGACGGGGCGGGCGTTGCGCCCTTCCCGGGCGGACCGACATGATCACGCCATGCCGACCTTCACCACGCCCGACGGCACCCGGCTCGCCTACCACCTGCGCGGCGACGGCGAACCCCTCGCCGTCCTGCCCGGCGGCCCCATGCGCGCCTCCGCCTACCTCTCGGACCTCGGCGGGCTGGCCGCTCACCGTCGCCTGGCCCTGCTGGACCTGCGGGGCACCGGCGACTCCGGGCCGCCGGCGGACCCGGCGACGTATCGCTGCGACCACATGGTCGCCGACGTGGAGCTATGGCGTACGCACATGGGCCTGGACCACATGGACCTGCTCGCCCACTCGGCGGGCGCGGCCCTGGCCGTGCTCTACGCGGCCCGCCACCCGCAGCGGATCCGGCGGCTGCTCCTGATCACGCCCAACCCGTCCGCGCTGGGCCTGCGGGCCACCCCCGAGGACCGGCTGGCCGCGGCCCGGCTGCGCGCGGACGAGCCGTGGTTCGCGGAGGCGTTCCCCGCCTTCCGGGCCTGGCTGGCGGGCGAGGCCGACTTCGACGACGTCTTCCTGCCGTTCTTCTACGGCCGCTGGGACGACACCGCCCGGGCGCACGCGGACGCCGATGCCGGGCAGACCAACGAGGAGGCGGGGGAGCGCTACTTCGCCGACGGCGCCTTCACCCCGGACGCGACGCGGGCCGCGCTCGCCCGGCTGACCGCGCCGGTCCTCCTCCACGCCGGGGAACTCGACGGCGGCCCCCGCCCTGACCTCGTCCGCCGAGCGGCCGAGGCCTTCCCGAACGCCGAGGTCGCCGTCCAGCCGGGCGCCGGCCACTACCCCTGGCTGGACGACCCCGAGTGGTTCCGCGCGCGCACCCTCGCCTTCCTCGGGCGACCGGCGGGCTCCCTCGGGTAACCGGTGGGCTTCCCCGGCAGCCGGCAGCCGGCGGGCGCGGTTCCGCCCTCGGCGGAGCGGACGGCCGGGACGCGACCGCCCCGCTAGCGTGCCCGGCATGGACACCGCGACGCCGTACACCATCGAGGCGAACGGCATCACGCTCGCCTGCCGGTCCTGGGGCCCGGCGCAGGCCCCGCCGGTCGTGCTGCTGCACTGCCGGGGGGCCGACGGCGCGGACTGGACGCACATCGCCGAGCGGCTCGCGGCGCCCCCGCACCCGCGCCGGGTGCACGCCCCCGACCTGCGCGGCCACGGACTCAGTCACTGGCCGGGGGACTACCGGGCCGAGGCGATGAGCGACGACGTCCACGGCCTGCTGGCCGCCCTCGGCCTGGACAGCGCCGACCTCGTGGGCCATTCGCTGGGCGGCATCGTCGCCTACCTGCTGGCCCAGCGGCATCCCGGCGCCGTACGGCGGCTGGTGCTCGAGGACGTCTGCGCACCGGTGCCGCTCGACCCGCCCCGGCCGCCCGCCGAACGGCCCGAGGGAGAGCTGCCGTTCGACTGGGCGATGGTGCGCGCCACCGACGAGCAGCGCAACGCCCCCGACCCTGCGTGGTGGCACCACATGGACCGGATCACCATGCCGACGCTGGTCATCGGGGGCGGTGCCACCAGTCCCATCCCGCAGGACCAGGTGGCGCAGCTCGCCGGTCTGATTCCGGGCGCGTCGCTGGTGACGGTGGATGCGGGGCACCTGGTGCACGAGACCCGTCCGGAGGAGTTCCTCGCCGTGCTGCGGGAGTTCCTCGACCGCTGAAAACGACCGCAGGCTACGGCTGCGGCCCGAACGCCTTCAGGAACCGGTCGCGGAAGCGGTCCATCGCCCAGATCGGCGCGTTGGGGGCGGGCTTGAGGCCCTCCGTCCAGCCCCAGCCGGAGATCCGGTCCAGCACCTTGGGGTCGCGGGCGACGAGGGTGACGGGCACGTCCCTGCGGGGGCTGTTCCCGGTGACGGTCGGCACGGGCTGGTGGTCGCCCAGGAAGACCAGCACGGTGTTCCGGTTGCCGTAGCGGCGCAGGAATCCGACGAGGCTGTTCAGCGAGTACTCGACGGAGTCGCGGTACGCGGCGCGCACGCTCTCGGGGTTCTGCCAGACCTCGTCCTGGGTCCTGCCCTCGCTCCTGATCCGCTGGAAGACCGAGCCGTCGCCCAGCTTCCCCCAGTCGACCATGCGGGGCACGGGCGCCCAGGGGTAGTGGCTGGAGGTGAGGATGATCTCCGCCATGAGCGGGCCCCGGCCCGGCCTGCCGAACTCCCGCCGCTGGAAGGTCTGCAGGGTGAACTGGTCCGGCACCTGCGACCAGCCGAAGTCCGGGCCGCGGTAGTCGAGGTGATGACCGTCGTAGACGTGGTCCAGGCCGAAGAACCGGCCCTCCGGCCAGGCCACCAGCACCCCCGGCACCACGCCGACCGTACGCCAGGCGCCGGTGCTGCGGAAGGCGCCCGTGAGGGTGGTCCGGTCGCTGGAGGTCAGGGTGCGGAACCGCTGCTGGTTGCTGATCCACAGGCCGGACAGGAAGGTGGAGTGGGCGAGCCAGCTGCCGCCGCCGGTGACCGGCGAGCGCAGCCAGCCGCTGCGCGCCCGGAACCCGGCGGCCTTGAGGGTGTCGCCGCTCTGCTCGAGGACCTTCCGGATCCGCGGCCCCATCTCCGGGTCCTCGATCGCCGAACGGCCGTAGCTCTCGACGAACGTGAACAGCACGTCCTTGCCGCGCAGAGCGGTCAGCAACCGGCCGGGCGGCGTGTGGGCGAAGGCGTCGTGGGCGGCCTGGCGCCGGAAGAGGCGGGCGTCTGCGAGGGAGGCACGGACCTGCGTGGCGCGTTGGCCGAGGAGCCCCGCGTCGAGCGTCGAGGCGACGGGACCGGCGTCCGTCCGCAGACCGAACACGACACAGGTGAGCCAGGCGGTGCCCAGCAGCAGGACCACGCGGACGGACCGCGCGCGGTGCCGGACCAGCAGCGTGCTCAGCCGGAGCACGGCGCCCGCCGTGAGGACGAGGACGGCGACCGCGAGGCACACGGCGCCGGCGACGGCGGCCAGCTCGCCCGCGCGGCCCGACGTGTCCCGCACATAGTCCGCCGCGTTGCCCAGCAGGCCCCAGTCGAGCACCGGGTCGAAGGGGCGGTACAGCACCGAGTAGAAGCCGATGTCCAGGCACTTGACGAGCGTCAACAGCCCGATGAGCACGCCGATGGCCGCCGCCCCGGCCCGCCGCGCCCGTGGCGGCACCACCAGCAGCACGGCGGCGAGCAGGATGCCTTCGGCCGGCAGCCGCACGAATGCGGCGGGCCCGAGACGGTCGGGCCGGTCCGGCAGCAGTAGCGCGGCGAGCAGCACGGCGACGGCGAGGACGGCCGACCCCACGGCCACCGCCCGCACCAGGCGCGCCCGTCGTCCGGGCAGCCGGACGCCGGCGGCCCTTCCACCCGCCGGCCGGGCGCCGCGCTGTGGTGCCGCCGGCCCGGTGTCCGTCTCGTCGTCCGTGTTCCCCGGCAGGTGACTAGGCGTGCGGTGAGACACCCGGAGTCCTTCCGTGCGTGGCCCGGTGCCGGTGCGGAAGGTCGGGACCGGCACCACTCGTCCGACCGACAGTCACCCAACGTAGTCGAACGGCGTCGATCGTGCGCAGGGAGTAGCCCTATGGGGTGGTGCGGGCCGGATCCGCCCGGGTGCCGCCGCCGGCCGGCCGCCACCGCCGCCTTCCGCGCCCACCGGAGTCCCGCGTGCTCCGCTGTCCCCTTCCACGGCGGCCGGCTCGTGCGGCACCGGAGCCACCACCGTAGGGGAGTTGGCCTTGCGGACCGGGTCGCGGGAGCGGAGCCGCCCGAGTCCGCAAAGTCCTCGCGACGTGCCCTGTCGGGCATCGTGAGCGGTCGCTAGGCTGACCCGCGGACGACGAACCGGGAGGAGCACGGACGTGGCCGAGAGCACCATCCAGCAGCACCCGCTCGCGGGCTGGGACAAGCCGGAGCTGGATCTCAGCAAGGCCGAGTGGCAGTCCAGCAGCCGAGGTCTGGGCGATGTCCAGATCGCCTTCGTCGAGGGGTTCATCGCGATGCGCAACAGCGGCCGTCCGGAGAGCCCATCCCTGATCTTCACGCCCGCGGAATGGGGCGCCTTCGTCTCCGGAGCCCGGGAAGGGGAGTTCGACCTCACCTGAGCCGGCACGGAGGCACGGCGACGCGGCGACACAGCGGCGCGACCGCCGGCACCGGCGCCGCACGCGAGCGGCGGGGGTGACGGCGACACCGCCCGGCACTCGCACCGCGTCGCAGGGCACTCGCACCGCCCCGCAATCTCACCGCACCGCCCGCGCCGAACCCGCCCCGCGCGGACAGCGGCAGCCGAACCGGGGGTGTTCCACGCGGATTTCCGGACACGCGACCGGCAGGTACCCGCTGGGGACGACGCCTGCGTCAGGCTGGCCCGGCAAGGACAAGCGTGTGGCGGAAGGTGAGGGACGATGGGCACTGCGCCGGTCATCGCCGCGGTCGACGGCTCGGAGGACAGCCTGCGCGCGCTGGAGTGGGCGTTCGACGCCGCCCGCCGCCGTGCCGCACCCCTGCGCGTGGTGCACGTACGGCAGTACGCAGCCTGGGGCCAGGCCGATGTGCTGGTCGCCGCGCCGCCCGAGGCGGAGGGCGACCCGGTCCTGGACGACGTACGGGCCCGGCTCGCCGACCGTGGCGCCGGGCCGGCGGTCGAGTACCTCGCCCTGGAGGGCGTACCGGGCGCCGTGCTGCCCGAACTCGGCGCGGACGCCGAGCTGTTGGTGCTCGGCTCCCGGGGCCGCGGCGGCTTCGCCAGCCTGCTGCTCGGCTCCAACGGCCTCGCCGCCGCCCGGGACGCGGAGTGCCCGGTCGTCATCGTGCCCCGGCCCGGCCGTGAGGTGCACGGTGAGGGGCCGGCCGAACCCGGCCCCCGGGTGGTCGTCGGCCTGCACGCGGACAGCCCCGACGACGCCACCCTCGCCTTCGCCTTCACCGAGGCCGCCCTGCGCGGCGCCCGTCTCCAGGTGATCGCCGTCTACCCCTGGCCGGTGCAGACCTGGTCCGCGCCCGGACAGCTCGTGCCGCCGGTGATCGACCAGGCGGCCGTCGAGGCCGAGACCCGCGTCCTCGCCGAGGGCTTCCTCGCCCCCCACCGCGAGCGGCACCCCGATGTCCGCGCCGACGCCGAGGCGCTCCCCGGCGACGCGGCCGGCCGGCTCGTCGCCGCGTCCAAGGACGCCGAACTGGTCGTCGTCGGCCGGCACCGGCGCCGACTGCTCGCACCGGCCCGCATGATGGGCTCGGTGACCCAGGCGGTCCTGCTGCACGCGGCCAGCCCCATCGCGGTGGTGCCCCCGCTGCCGGGGGAGGCCTGAGCGGCGACGCCCCCGGGGGCAAGGCCTCTGACCATGCCGGTCTTCCGGTCTGCCAGGCTTTGGGACCATGCCGGTCTGCCGCGCTGCGGAGTGACATCCCGCATCGTCGGACAGCCCCGAGCACAGCGTGCGGCGCCCCGCAGTCCGTCCGGTGCCGACCGGCGCGGGCACCGGTGTGGTGCCCCGAGCCCGACGATGGAGGCCCTGCTGACGAGCTGCCCTCTGCGGTGCCGGGCTGCGGGGCGGCCCCCGAGGGGAGCACCGAGAGGCGGTCGGCGTCCATCGGACCGAAGACCGCCGCCGGCTCCGACGGCCCCTTCCCGGCGCGCCCCGCGGAGCCCACGTACCATGGCCGCATGTCGTTCCTCCGCCGCCGCAGCGCAACCCCTGCCGGACCAGACTTCGACGTGCTGGCCATGGACCCGGGCGACTGGCCGGGCAATCTCGGCGCGGGCCTGCTGCCCGCGCCCGACGGCACCTGCCAGGGTGTCTTCCTGCGCTACGACCTCTTCGGCGGCCGCGGCCCCGCCATGATCATCGGTAACCTCCCCGAGGGCTCCCCGGCCCGCGAGGTCGCCGAGGGCGAGATCCCCTTCGAGGTCGGCCAGCTGCTGCTCGCGCTGGAGAACGACGAGGAGGTCACCGTCGTGGGGGTCGAGGACACCCCGGTGCTGCAGGGCGACAACCTCCTCATCGTGCGGCGGCTGAAGCTGTCCGAGTCCCGGATCTCCTGCGTCCAGTTCGACCGCAGCGACGGCGTCCTCGTGACCATCGCCGCCTGGGACCGTCCCATCACCGACGACCTGTACGCCCTGCTGAAGCCGCTCCCGGCGGAGCTTTTCCAGCAGGGCTGAGGCCGCTTTTCCGGCGCTAGCCGGCCGAGCTCTCCAGGGTCACGTCCGCCGCGCGGACGAAGCCGACCCGGTGGCCGTACTGGATCTCGTAGTACAGGTCCTTGCCCACCACGACCCGGTGCGAGTCGGTGGTGAAGGTGACCGCGTAGTAGTACTCGCCCGGCACCTCGTCACCGACGACGTACTTCTGCCCGGCCGGGATCGTGTACGGCAGCGGGACGACCGACTGCGCGGGCACGCCCGCCGGGTACGCCTCCTTCTCCGGGTAGGCCCTGCCGTACACCGGGACGCTCGCCAGGCCGTCCCTCGGCGTGATCACGAGCCCCTTGGCGGGCACCGCCGCCGGAGCCGAGGACGGGTTGTGGAACCAGGCCTTCTGGCCCAGGTACCAGATCGCCGTCCAGTCGCCCCAGCGGTCCGCGACCGCGTACTGCTGGCCGGTGGAGACCCGCGAGGACAGGTCGTTCACGTCCACGGTCGGGTCCTTCTTCAGCCCGACGTCCTTGATCAGCGGCGCGTTCTCGTCGTGGTCCGCGTACAGCCGCACCTCGCTGGAGCCGTGCGCCGTGCACGGCTCGCCCGCCGTGGTGCAGCCCGTGTACACCGGCTGGTTCGCGGCGTAGTCCGGCAGGATCGTCACCAGCCCGCCCGACGGGCCGGCGGTGCGCCGGAAGGGGTGGCCCAGCAGCTGGAAGTAGTGCCGCCAGTCCCAGTACGGACCCGGGTCCGTGTGCATGCCGGGGATCGTGGACGCCGTCGGGCCGGGCACGTTGTCGTGGCCGAGGATGTGCTGCCGGTCCAGCGGGATGTCGTACCGGGCGGCCAGGTACCGCACCAGCCGGGCGGAGGAACGATACATCGCCTCCGTGTACCAGGCGTCCGGGTTGGCGAGGAAACCTTCGTGCTCGATGCCGACGGACCGGGCGTTGACGTCCCAGTTGCCCGCGTGCCAGGCGACGTCCTTCGCCTTGACGTGCTGGGCGATCAGACCGTCCGTGGAGCGGATCGTGTAGTTCCACGACACATACGTCGGGTCCTGGATCAGGTTCATCACCCCGTCCCAGGCGCCCTCCGTGTCATGGATGACGATGTACTTGATCGCCTGCGACGCCGGCCGGTCGCCGAGATCGTGGTTGCCGTAGTCGCCGTCCCCGAACTCCGCGTACGGCGCCCAGACCGCCTCGCAGGACACCGACCTCGGGCACTCCACGCCGTCCGTGGGCAGCGTGCCCAGGCCGGCCTTCTGCAGCTGGGCGGTGTCGGCGGTCAACCCCGGCTGGGCGGCCAGCTCGACCCGCTGGCCGTCGTCCGTGACCCGCTCCGCGCCGGTGCGCAGGACGTCGTACACGTCGTCGGCGTACGCCGCGGCGGTCGCCCGGTCGTCGGCGCCGGAGAACCGGGCCACCGCGCCGTACCAGTCGGCCGGGTCGGAGCTCAGCGGCTCGCCGAGCTGCTTCTGCGCGGCGGCGAGCAGGGCGGCGCCGCCGGCCACGTTCGCCTCCGGGTCGGTGCGCAGCTGCCGGTCCGTCAGGCCGGTCAGCTCCGCCGCCTTCGGCAGCGTCTTCAGGCGGGCCGGGAGCGCGGACTCGGCCGGCACCTTGATGTCGGGGTGCAGCGCGGCGCGTTCGCCGTCGCCGCGGGCGTCCTCGGTGCCCTCGGCGTAGTGCTCGGTGGTGGCGATCGCGGTGCGGGCGTCCGTGAGGTGCATCGGGCCGTAGCCGCCGGTCACGCTGGGCGCGCCGGCGTGCCAGTCCCAGCGCGACTGCAGGTAGGAGACGGCGAGCAGGACGCTCTGCGGCACGTGGTACTCGGCCGACGCCGTGGCGAACGCGTGCTGCAGCCGGTCGGCGGAGTCGTCGCCGGCGCTCTGGGCGGGGGCCGCGCCGAGCAGCGGCAGCAGCAGCGCCGCCGAGGCCAGCGGGACGGCGGCGCGCCGCAGATGTCTGTGGCCGGGCGTGGACGGGGAATCGGTGGCGGAACCTCGCAATGCGGCCTCCTGTGACCGGTGGGCGTGGCGGGGCGTCAGGCGCCGAGCTGGGTCAGTGGTACCCGCTTGCCGACGATCCGTCAATGATGCCTGGCCTCAGGCGATTTCCCATGTCACGAAGGGTTTTCGGCGAGTTTCGCGACGGCGGTGCGCGGGCCTGCGGGGCGTCACTGGCATACACCAGTGGCCACGGCCGGCCCCGCACGCACGAAGGTCCGCGGTGCGCCGCCACAATGGGCGCACCGCGGAACCGTCGTCCCCGTCAGCGAGTGCCGACCGCCGCTCGGACGGCCCTGCGGGCCATCTGGCAGTCGTCGTGCAGCCGCCTGAGCAGCAGCCGCTGTTCCTCGCCGGACGGCGCAGCACCCGGGTGGGCCGTGCCCGGTGCCGCCGGGGTCACCTCGTGCATCGAACGCTGCACCGCCGTCTCGTAGGTCCGGATCTCCCGGGTCAGCAGCAGCATCAGGTTGACCAGGAAGGCGTCCCGGGAGGCGGGGCCCGCCGACTGGGCGATCTGGCTGATCTGCCGCCGGGCCACCGGCGCGTCCCCGAGGACCAGCCACAGCGTCGCCAGGTCGTACCCCGGCAGATACCAGCCCGCGTGCTCCCAGTCCACCAGCACGGGACCGGCCGGCGACAGCAGGACGTTCGACAGCAGGGCGTCGCCGTGGCAGAACTGGAGCATGCCGTGGCGGCCCACCTCGTGGGCGATGCCGTGCAGCAGCTTCTGCAGGTCGCCCAGGTCCCGGTCGGTGAGCAGGCCCAGATCGTGGTACCGGGAGATCCGGGCGCCGTAGTCCAGCGGCATGTCGAAGGTGCCCGCCGGCGGCCGCCAGGCGTTCACCCGGCAGATCGCGCCGAGCGCGGCCCGGATGTCCGCGCGGGGCGGCGCCTCCAGGGGATGGCGCTGCAGCGCCGCCACCCGCCCCGGTGCCCGCTCGATGACCAGGGTGCCGTTGTCCGGATCCGCTGCGATCAGCCGGGGCACGCGGACCGGGGGCCGGTGCCGGACGAACGAGCGGTATGCGGCTATTTCGTGGCGGATCCGCTCGGCCCACGCGGGCGAGTGGTCCAGCAGACACTTGGCCACGGCCGTGCCGCGCCCCGCCGTCCCGACCAGGAGGACGGACCGTCCGCTGCGCCGCAGCACCTGCGCCGGAGTGAACTCCGGGCAGATCCGGTGCACCGCGGCGATCGCGGTGCGCAGCTGCGCGCCCTGGGGGCCGGACAGGTCCAGCCTCCCGCTGAGCGGCTGGGGGCCGGGCTGGCCCGGGACCCGCCGGAGCCGGCCCGCGACCGGCGCGGGGCCGCCCGGGCGCGCCGCCGGGTCCAGGTACGGTCCGCCACCCGCCGGGCGGGTGCGAAGCGGCCGGGGCGGGGCGGACACGGAGGACGATGCTGCGTACATGGGAGATACAGATCCCTTCGTGTGCCTGCGGTGCCTGCCTGTGGTGCGTGCTCGGCGCACATGCCAGGGGCCGGGGCTCGTGAGAGCCCGTACTCCGTTCGCATGCACTGCGAGCATCCGCCTGCCCGGCCCGGTCGCCCGGGTGCACCCTGGGGAATGCACCCGCCGGGCTCCGTGAGGTGCGAGCGGCGACCGGGTCGGGATGGCGCGTTCCTACTCGACACCCGATGCCCAGTGGCACACCATCTGGCGGACCCTGGCGAACCCTGGCGAATAGTCGCCCGGCAACCTTCACCGGGCTAGTGTCCAACTCAGCCGAGAACCTGGGGGCTTACGTGAGCGGACAACCCAACACCCGTCTGGCGGACCTGTTCGGCCTGGCCGGCTGGTCCAAGGGTGAACTCGCGAGGCTGGTCAACAAGCAGGCGGCGGCCATGGGCCACCCCCAGCTGTCGACCGACACCTCCCGGGTCCGCCGCTGGATCGACATGGGAGAGATCCCGCGCGATCCGGTACCGCGGGTGCTGGCGGCCCTGTTCACCGAGCGTCTCGGCCGTGTCGTGACCATCGAGGACCTCGGTCTGGTACGGCACGGGCGTACGGGGAAACGGCAGGGCGACGGGATCGAGGAACATCCCGACGGCGTGCCGTGGGCGCCCGAACGGACCGCCGCGGTCCTCACCGAATTCACGGGAATGGACCTCATGCTCAACCGACGCGGCTTGGTGGGCGCGGGTGCCGTGCTCGCCGCGGGATCCACGCTCAGCAGTGCCATGTACGACTGGTTGCACACCGACCCGGCCCTGAAGGCCGACGCCCCTGTCCAGGGCGATCCCCTGCACGCCGACCCCGCTGGGTACGACCGCTACGAGGCCGCCCCCATCGGGTCGCAGGAGATCGAGGAACTGGAGAACTCGGTCAAGGTGTTCCGCGCCTGGGACGCGGCCCGTGGCGGCGGGCTGCAGCGCAAGGCGGTCGTGGGCCAGCTCAACGAGGTGGGCGGCATGCTCGCCTACCACCATCCACCCCATCTCCAGCGGCGCCTGTGGGGCGTCGCCGCCAACCTCGCCGTCCTGGCGGGCTGGATGTCGCACGACGTCGGCCTGGAGCCCACGGCGCAGAAGTACTTCATCATCGCCGCCCATGCCGCCCGGGAGGGCGGTGACCGGCCGCGCGCCGGCGAGGCCCTGTCGCGGGCGGCCCGGCAGATGGTGCACCTGGGCCGGCCCGACGACGCGCTGAACCTGATGAAACTCGCCCAGTCCGGCGCCGGCGACCGGCTGCAGCCGCGCACGAAGGCGATGTTCCACACCATCGAGGCCTGGGCGCAGGCGTCGATGGGCAAGGGGCAGGCGATGCGGCGCACGCTCGGGCAGGCGGAGGACCTGTTCGTCGCCGACCGGGGCGACGAGGCACCGCCGGACTGGATGCAGACCTTCAAGGACGAGGATCTGTACGGCATGCAGGCGCTGGCCTACCGCACGCTCGCGGAGTTCGACCCGAGCGCGGCCACGCACGCCCAGTACTACGCGGAGAAGGCGCTCTCGCTGCGGATCGACGGACGGGAGCGGTCGAAGATCTTCGACCATCTGTCCATGGCCTCGGCCTGCTTCATCGCCGACGATCCCGAACAGGCCGACCGCTACGCACGGCTGGCCCTGATGTCGATGGGCTCGAACTCCTCCCGGCGCACCTGGGACCGGCTCCGTCAGATGTACCGGCTGACCGCGGAGTACGCCGGCTATCCGAAGATCCACGAACTGCGGGAGGAGATCCGGCTCGCCCTGCCCAAGCCGAGGTCGAAGGGCGGCGACAGCGCACAGGCGTGAGCGCACGGGCACCGGTCCCGCGCGCGGGACCGCGGGAGCGGCCTTTGCGCCTTCACTTCACACGGTGCACGCGTTCACGCGGTGACCCTGGCGACGAGCACACAGGCGTCGTCCTCGCGTGCCGCTCCGCCGAACGCCTCGACCACCGTCCGTACGCAGTCCTGCGCGGTGCGCGCCGCGCCGAACCGCGGGGCCAGGCCGAGCAGGCGGTCCACGGCCGCGCCCGGGCCGTGCCCTGGCACCAGTCCGTCGGTGTGCAGCAGCAGGACGTCGCCCGGCCGGAGGGCCTCTTCGGCCTGTCCGTAGACGGCGCCCGAGGTGGCGCCGAGCAGGACGCCGTCCGGCGCGTCGAGCAGACGCCCCGTTCCGTCGCGGTACAGCAGCGGGGCGGGGTGTCCCGCGCGCGCCCAGACCAGGGTGCGGGTGTCGGGCCGGTAGCGGCAGCAGACGGCGCTGCCGAGGGCGGGCTGCACGGTGGCGTCCAGCAACTGGTTGAGCATGCCGAGCAGTTCACCGGGCCGGCTGCCGGCCAGCGCCATGCCGCGCACGCCGCCGAGCAGCATCGCCATGCCGGTGGCGACGGCCACCCCGTGCCCGGTGAGGTCGCCGACGCTGAGCAGCGTCTCGCCGTCGGACAGTTCGAGCGCGTCGTACCAGTCGCCGCCGAGCGGTGTGCGGTGGGCCGCGGCGAGGCGGCGGGCGGCGAGGTCGAGGGTGCGCGGGCCCTGGTGCGGGAGCCGCAGGGAGCCGCGCCATGGCGGCAGCACGGCTTCCTGAAGCTCGACCGCGATCCGGTGCTCGGTCTGCTCCTGCCGGCGGTGACGCTGCAGCGAGTCACGGGTCTCGTGCACGGTCGTCCGGCAGCGGCGCAGTGCGCTGACGTCGCGCATCACGGCCCACATCGAGGCCGCGCCGCCGTCGGCGCCGAGCACCGGTTCGCCCATCATGTGCACCGCCCGCACCGAGCCGTCGGGCCGTACGACACGGAACTCGCCGTCGATGGGTTTGCCGTCGACCAGGCAGTCCGTCACCAGCGCGGTCAGCTGAGGCCGGTCGTCCTCCAGCACCAGCGAGGGCAGCTCGTCCAGGGTGAGGGCGGGGGAGTCGGGGTCCAGGCCGAGGATCTGGTACAGCTCCCCGGACCAGGTCGCCTCGTCCGTCAGCAGGTTCCACTCCGCGCTGCCGACGCGGCTGAGCAGCGAGCCGTGCGGGGCGCCGGCGGGTACCGGCCGGGCGGCGGGCGCCTCGGTGCTCTCGGCGGCCGGCCCGTCCCTCAGCTGGGCCAAGTGGGCGTCCAGGTCGTCGAGTTGGTGCAGCGCGAGGTCGTACAGGGCGCGCTGCCAGCGTTCCTCCGGGTCCGAACCGTCGCTCGGGGTGTCCCGCCGTACGGCGTCCACGTCGCCCTTGAGCCGCCGCGTCTGCGAGATCAACGCCTCGACCGAGCCGCGTCCGGGCGGCTGGGCGGCTGAGCGGTCCGTGGAGACCGGTGACGGCATGACGCACTCCGTTGGGGAACGAGACGGCCGGGGGACGACGGGGGACCGTTACCGACTCTGGCACAGCCCGCGACGCCCCGTAAGGGATTCGGCAACACACGATACGGTGGTGCTTTTGGCATATGCCAGAGTCTTCCCGGAGTGATTCCCGCACACGAATGCCGTACGCGTCCGGCAGGTCAAGTCTTAGTCCCGCTACGGCAGTTGCCTGGTGCAGGCCGCCTTTCCCCCGACACTCACGCGTGTGTTCGTCGCTCTTGTGTTCCCCTGCGCGCGATGCGTCTTGTACCCGCCGAACTCTGACCGGAATTCGCGGCATGCGAGAAGCCCGTACGGACTCCATTAAGGCATGGATGCCATCACCGTCGCACAGCTCGCCCAGGCCCGGCTCATCACGGCCGAGGACCAGGAGATCCCCGTGTCGGCCACGCTGCGGTACACCACCGACGACCCCTTGGCCGTCTTCGTCGACTTTCCCGCCGAGGCGGCCCTGGACGGCGAGGAGGTCACCTGGATCTTCGCGCGTTCCCTGCTCGACCAGGGGCTGCGGGCCCCGGCCGGCCACGGCGACGTCCAGATCTGGCCCTACGGCCGCACCCGGACGGTCCTGGAGTTCCACTCGCCGCACGGCCTGGCCCTGCTGCAGTTCCCCTCCTCGGCGCTGCGCCGCTTCCTGCTGCGCACCTACGGAGTCGTGGACGCCGGACAGGAGGACCTGGCCGGGGTCGTGGAACGGGGGCTGAGCACGCTGTTCGGCGGGGTGTAGGCGGGTGCCGGCGTCAGCGGCCGGCCCCGGCGCGGAGGTCGTACAGCCCCGGCCGCGGGGCGAGGTCGACCGCCACCCGGCCGCCGCTCTCCAGTGCCCGGACCCCCGCCTCGGCGACGACGGAGGCGGCGTAGCCGTCCCAGACGCCCGGGCCGGTGACCTCACCGCGCCGGGTGGCGTCCACCCAGGCCTGCACCTCGCGGTCGTAGGCGCCGGCGAAGCGGACGAGGTAGTCCTGCGCGACCTCCTCACGGGCGCTGCCCGCCGTGGAGACCACCATGCCGTGCTCCTCGCCGATGCGTGCGCTGCCCCTCTCGCACACGGCCTCGCAGCGCACCTGGTAGCCGAAGCCGCAGTTGACGAAGACCTCGACGTCGACGAGTGCGCCCCCGGCGGTCTCGAACAGCACGAACTGCGGGTCGAGCAGGCCCCCGGGAGCACCCGCGGACGGTGCGGGGCGCAGGACCGTGACCGCCGTCAGCTCCTGGCCGAGCAGCCAGCGGGCCGCGTCGATCTCGTGCGAGACCGAGCTGTTGATCAGCATGGCGCTGGTGAAGCCGGCGGGGGAGGAGACGTTGCGGTGGGTGCAGTGCAGCATCAGGGGCCGGCCCAGCGTGCCGCCGTCCAGCAGCGCCTTGAGCCGGCGGTACTCGGCGTCGTATCGGCGCATGAAGCCGATCTGCGCCAGCCGGCGGCCGAGCCGCGCCTCGGCCTCCACCACCCGCAGCGCTCCGGCGGAGTCCGGCACCATGGGCTTCTCGCACAGCACCGGCAGCCCCCGCGCGAACGCGGCGAGCAGCGCCTCCTCGTGGGCCGGGCCGGGGGAGGCGATCAGCACGGCCTCGACACCGGGCGCGTCGAGCGCGGCCACCGGGTCGGCGTGGACGGTGACCGCGTCGCGGCCGGCCACGGCGTCCCGGGCCCGCTCGAGGTCGGGATCGGCCACCGCCGCGACCCTCGCCCCGCTGACCACGTGGTCGAGGCGTCGTATGTGGTCGGCCCCCATGTGCCCGGCCCCCAGTACCGCCACTCCCAGCAGGTCACCCATGTGTGCGCTCCCTTACGCCGACGATCACGCCGTAGCGTACGCCGGGCGGGGAGCGCCGCCGGGGGAGGGCCGGGCGGCCGGGGCCGGGGTCCTCAGTAGCGCAGGACCCCCGCGATCCCGTTCGCGTCGCCGAGTGCGCCGTCGGGCACGAAACGCACCTCGGCGCCCGTCTCCAGGCACTGCTCGACGATCTCGTCCACGATGTCCTCGCGGGAGTCCAGATCGCCGGGCACGGCCGGGACCAGGTGGCTGCCGAGGTCGCTGACGGTCGCGCGGAAGTTCTCCTCCACGGCCAGCAGCCGGACCCGGCCCTCCCGGGCGCTCTGCCACAGCTCGTCGAGACCGGCCGCGTAGGTCCGGCGGCCGCGCGCCGAGGTCAGCTCCTCCAGCACGGCCGTGGTGTCCTTGCGGGCCTCCGCCTCCAGCGCCGGCCGCAGCGCCTGCCAGACCGCCTCCGGGCCGGCGTGCGCGAGGCCGCCGCGCGGAACGTGCACGGCGCACCTGGCGACGCTGCCGGCCTCGTCGAGCAGGGACAGCGCGGCCTGTTCGCCGGTGACGTACAGCGGCCGGGGCTGCTCGCGCAGGACAGCGCTCATGGCCGTGTCGGCCTCCCGGAGGAACTGCCGGGTGCCCTCGTCGCGGAAGGTGCTGGGCAGGTCGCCGATCCGCATCTGCCGCTCGGCGTCGAAGTTCTCCTGCCGGCGCTGAAGCGGGAAGCCGCCGGAGCGGTCCTCCACCACCCGGTCCTCACCGCCGCTCCACAGCGTGACGCGGTCCGCGGAGACCGACAGCACCCAGAAGGGACGCTCGGCGACCTGTGCGGCGACCAGGTTGCGGGTGAGGAAGGTGTCCGAGAGCACCACCCGCTCGGGGACGGCACGGGCCAGGGACCAGACCTGGTGTTCGCCGGGCGCGGCGAAGATCGCCAGGCCGTCCTCGGCGTGCGTCAGGTCCACCTCCGCCAGCGCCCGGTCGAGCTGCGCCACGACCTCGTTGCGGCGCTCGCGGGTGACGGCGGGATCGGACTCCAGGCGCCTGCGGGCCTCGGTGACGACGTTGCGCAGCCGGACGGGGTCCTGGCCGCTCTCTGGCTCACGGCGGTGCGTCGGGGTCAGCACGGACACCGCCGGATACGGACGCGGCCGCCGCAGTTCGGCGAGGGTCGCGGGACTCAGTGCGTGCTCCATGACAGCACGATAGGTCGGATTCACATGTACGGCATTCGGGGTAATCCGGACCGGATGCGGCTGTGGGCCGCGGTGCGCGGACCGGTGACGCGGGGGCCCGCGCACCGCTACCCTACCGGCCAGTAACCGGATCGTGGACCGGTTCGTGGCGCACCCAGGAGGCCTGACATGCCGCAGCTCGACGTCGCCGGAGCGGCCCTGACGTACGACGACGAGGGCCCCCGGGACGCGCCCGGGGCGCCCCTGGTCTTCGTGCACGGCTGGACCGCGGACCGGCACCGCTGGGACCACCAGATCGCGCACTTCTCCGCAACGCGCCGAGTGATCCGGCTGGACCTGCGCGGGCACGGGGAGAGCACCGGCGCCGGGGTGCGCACGATCGCGGAACTGGCGCACGACGTCCTGGCGCTGCTCGATCACCTCCAGGTCGAGCGGTTCGTCCTGGTCGGGCACTCGATGGGCGGGATGGTGGCGCAGACCATCGCGCTGGCGCACCCCGAGCGCGTGGAGCGGATGGCGCTGGTCGGCTCCATCGGCCGGATGACCTACAGCCGTGGCCGGGGCCTGCTCATGGCGGTGTCCACCCGGGTGCCGTACCGGCTGTTCGTGGCCGCCAACATCCAGCGCGCCTTCGGGCCCGGGTATCCCCGCGAGGAGATCCGCGCGCACATCCGCGCCTCCGCCGCGACCCCGCGCGAGGTCGTGATGACGCTGTACGCGGCGATGCGCGCCTTCGACGTCCTGGACCGGGCCGCCGAGATCCGTACGCCCACGCTCATGGTGCACGGCTACCACGACGTGCAGCTGCCGGTGCGGCAGATGCTGCGGATGGCGAAGGCCTATCCGGACGCGGTGGTCCGCATCCTCGACGCGGGTCATGAGCTGCCGCTGGAGAGGCCGGCCGAGCTGACCGCCGTACTGGACCGGTTTGTGACCGAAAAGATCTGAAGCACTCGGCGCTTGGGGAAGTTTTTGCCTGTGGCCGGTTCATGGCGGGGCCGGCCCGGCGGCACGGGCGGCGCGGGATTTCGCGTAAGCAAAACCCGTCCGAAATCATGGGGGTGCAGGTGTCGTCCGTGTTGCCCCCGAGTTGACTGCCTCGGGCAACCGGCGGAGGCTGGCGATATAGGTGCTACTTACAACTGGTTTGCCGGCCGGCCCTGGCTCACCCGAGGAAGCCCAGGTGAGCGCCGGAGCCGGCAGCGAGCCGGAGGCAGGAGACAGCGCATGTGCGGCATCACCGGATGGGTGTCCTTCGACCGTGACCTGACCGCCGAGGCCACCACATTGCATGCGATGACCGAGACCATGGCCTGCCGCGGCCCGGACGACCGCGGCACCTGGACGCAGGGCCCAGCCGCGCTCGGGCACCGCCGGCTCGCGATCATCGACCTCCCCGGCGGCCGTCAGCCGATGTCCGTGGACACCCCTGAGGGAGCCGTCGCCCTGGTGTACTCGGGTGAGGCCTACAACTTCACCGAGCTGCGCCGCGAACTCAAGGAGCGCGGCCACCGGTTCACCACCGACTCCGACACCGAGGTCGTCCTGCACGGCTACCTCGAATGGGGCGACGCCGTCGCCGAACGGCTCAACGGGATGTACGCGTTCGCCGTGTGGGACGGCCGCCACGACAAGCTCGTGATGATCCGCGACCGCATGGGCATCAAGCCGTTCTACTACCACCCCACCCCCGACGGCGTCCTGTTCGGCTCCGAGCCCAAGGCGATCCTCGCCAACCCGCTGGCCCGCCGCCGGGTGACCCTGGACGGGCTGCGGGAGCTGTTCGTCATGGTCAAAACGCCCGGACACGCGATCTGGGACGGCATGCGCGAGGTGGAGCCGGGCACGGTCGTCACCGTCGACCGCTCCGGCCTGTCCACCCGCGTCTACTGGCAGCTGCAGACCCGGGCGCACACCGACGACCGCGACACCACCATCGCGACCGTGCGCTCGCTCCTCGACGACATCGTGCGCCGCCAGCTGGTCGCCGACGTGCCGCGCTGCACCCTGCTCTCCGGCGGCCTCGACTCCTCCGCCATGACCGCGCTGGCCGCCCGGCAACTCGCCGCGCAGGGCGAGAAGGTGCGCAGCTTCGCCGTCGACTTCGTCGGCCAGACCGACAACTTCGTCGCCGACGAACTGCGCGGCACTCCCGACACGCCCTTCGTGCACGACGTCGCCGAACTCGCGGGCACCGACCACCAGGACATCGTGCTCGACGCCCAGTCCCTCGCCGACCCGGCCGTACGCGAGCAGGTGATCCGCGCCCGCGATCTGCCGGCCGGCCTCGGCGACATGGACGCCTCGCTGCTGCTGCTCTTCCGCGCCATTCGGGAGAAGTCCACCGTCGCCCTGTCCGGCGAGTCCGCCGACGAGGTCTTCGGCGGCTACCTGCAGTTCTTCGACGAGGAGGCGCGCCGCGCGGACACCTTCCCGTGGCTGGCCACCATGGGGCGCCACTTCGGCGAGGACGCCGGCGTCCTGCGCTCGGACCCGTCCAAGTCCCTGGACCTGGAGAGCTACATCGCCGACGGCTACCGCACCGCCGTGGCCGGCATCGAACGGCTCGACGGCGAGAGCGACTTCGAGTACAGGATGCGGCAGATGAGCCATCTGCACCTGACCCGGTTCGTGCGCGCCCTCCTCGACCGCAAGGACCGGATGAGCATGGCCGTCGGCCTGGAGGTCCGGGTGCCGTTCTGCGACCACCGGCTGGTCGAGTACGTCTACAACGCCCCCTGGGCGCTGAAGTCCTTCGACGGCCGGGAGAAGAGCCTGCTGCGGGAGGCCGCCGCGGACGTCCTGCCGCGCTCGGTGTACGAGCGGGTCAAGAGCCCGTACCCGTCCACCCAGGACCCGCAGTACGCCCGCGCCCTCCAGGACCAGGCCAGGGAACTGCTCGCCCGGCCCGCGCACCCGGTCTTCGACCTCGTCGACCGCGACCGGCTCCGCCGGGCCGCCGAACGCGAGGCGCCGGTCAGCACCCAGGCGGCCCGGCGCGGCCTGGAACGCGCGCTGGACCTCGCGCAGTGGCTGGAGCTCTACCGGCCCGAGGTGATCACCGGCTGAGGCCGATGGCCCGGTCCGCCGCCGCCCGCGTGGGCTGCCACCACGTCGTCACCGGCTCCCACACCACGACCTGCGTCCCGGCGCCGAGCCGCGCCGCGGTGAAGGAGCGGCCCCGGTGGGCGGCCGAGGCGGCCACGGTCACGGTGTCCACCCGGCGGGCCTCGGGGTCCGCCGGGTCGGCGACGGTCCGCACGTCGGCGTAAGCGGTCCGTCCGGCCGCGAGCGGGTAGTCGCCGGCGCCGCCCTCGGGCGTCGGCTGCGCGGCGCCGTCCAGGTCGCCGAAGGTCACCGTGGGCACGCGGTCGACGGCACAGGCGCGGGAGCCGTGGTTGGTGACGCCGAGCCGCAGCACGGCCGGAACGCCGGGCACGGCCCGCGCCCGGACCGTCAGCGCCGCCTCGGAGCAGCGGGCGGGCCGGACGGGATCGGCGGTGGCGGCCCGGCCCTGCGGCGCGGTCAGCAGCAGGACCGCGGCGGCGGCCGAGGCGGCGGGTACGGTGAGGGCGGCGCGGACGCGCATGGTGGTTCCCCCTGTCGTGGCGGGCGTATCGGGATGCGGTGGCCGGAGTCTGGCTGCCCGGTGTGACGGCCGGGCGGCCCGGCAGGTTGCGCCGGGTGCGCGGCCGTCAGCCGGACGGCCCCGTGGCGGCGTCAGCCGGCGGTGTCCGTGGTGGCGCTCCAGTCGCGGCCGTCCGCGGGGCAGGAGCTGCCGCTGGGCGGCAGTGAGCCGTAGAGCAGGAAGTCGTCGATCTTGCGGTGCACGCACGTGGAGGAGGAGTAGCCGGTGTGGCCCTCGCCCTTGTTGTCGAGGACCACCGCCGACGGGCCGAGCCGCGCGGCCGTCTCCTGTGTCCACCGGTACGGCGTCGCCGGGTCGCCGCGCGTACCCACCAGCAGCATCTTCGCCGAGTCGACGTCCTTCACCCGGTCACGGATGAAGTCGGTCCCCTTGGGACGGCCGTAGCACATGAGCAGCTGGGTCAGCCGGTAGCGGCCGAAGACCGGTGAGGCCTGCTCGTAGCGGGCCCTCAGGTTCCTGAGGTCCTCGGCGATCCGCGCCGCTCCGGGCCGGTCGGGGTCGTCGGCGCAGTCGATCGCCATCAGCGCGGCCTCGAGGTTGTCCGCGGGGATGTCCTGCGGGTCGACCAGGCCGCCGTTGCCGTGCCGCCCGCTGCGGGGCAGGCCCGAGCCGCCGGCGGCGAAGTTCAGGATCCCCCGTGTGTCGCCGTCCTGGACCAGGGAGGCCAGGGCGCGCTCCAAGGAAGGCCACAGCTGCTTGCTGTACAGGCCCTGCGCGAGGGCGCCCACCAGGTCCTGCCCGGAGAACGAGCCGCCGAAGTCCGCCGGCACCGGGTCGGCGTCGAGCGTGCGCACCAGCCGGACCACCTCGTCCCCGGCCGCACGCCGGTCCTGGCCGAACGGACAGGCGACATCCGTCGTACACCAGTCCAGGAAATCGTCCAGCGCGGTCTGCTGCCCCTCGGCGCCGGCCAGCCCCTGCTCGGACAGCGGCTCGGTCAGAGTGTCCACGCCGTCCAGGGCGAACCGGCCCACCTTGTGCGGGAACTGCGCCGCGTACACCGCGCCGAGCCGCGAACCGTAGGAGAAGCCCAGGTAGTTGAGCTTCTTGTCGCCCAGGGCCTGGCGGATGACGTCCAGGTCGCGCGCGGCGTTCACGGTGCCTATGTGGGGCAGCACCGGGCCGGAGGCGCGGACGCACTCCGCGGCGGCCTGGCGCAACCGCGCGAGCAGCGCCTTCGGATGGTCGAGGTCGGCGTCGCCGGCCGTCGCGGACGCGGCCTCGTCACTGCCCTCGCCGCAGCTGACCGGGGAGGAGCGGCCGACGCCGCGCGGGTCGAAGGTGACCACGTCGTAGCCGTTGGTCAGGTCCATGAACTGCGCGCCGTCGGTGGCGAGTCCGGCGACGCCCGCACCGCCCGGGCCGCCGAAGTTGAGCAGCACCGAGCCCTGCTTCTTCCCGGTCGCCCGGTAGCGGGCGAGGGCCACGTCCAGCGTGCCCGCCCGGGGCCGGGCGTAGTCGAGCGGGACGGTGACCTTCCCGCACTGCATGTCCGGCGGCATCTCGAGGCCCTTGCACGCGCTCCAGGCCACCTTCTGCCGGTAGAAACGGGCCAGGTCGGGCTGCGGCCGGTCGGCGGCGGCCGCGGGCAGGCCGGCTCCGAGCAGCGCCAGGGCGAGGACTCCGGTACCCGCGCAGCGCCGCACGGCGGGCCGTGTGGACAGCTTGGCCAGCATCGATCCTCCCGGGACGCCTGTCGCGGACCGGGCACGGCGCCCTCGGATCACCATAAGCGGGCCCCGCACGGCCCGCCTCCCGGCGAGCGGGACGGCCTGAGGCGCCGAGCTCTGGCCCCCATCGGACCCATTTGATGATCATTGAGGCCTTTACAACAGGTTCGATGCCACTGTCCCCCGACGGGGTGAAAGAGCGATCAGCCATAACCCGGATGGTTCACCCGCGTTTTACGGGGTGCGGGTGAGTGCCCGCGACAAGTCTGGAAGGCAGGGAACCTATGAGACGGGCTACCCGTAACGGTGTGATCGCCGTCGCCGCCGCGTCCGGCGCGATGGCCGTGGCGCTCCCCGTGTCCGCCGCCTTCGCGGCCGACGGCGCCACCGCCGACGGCTCCGCGGCCGGCTCGCCCGGGCTGATCTCCGGCAACGGCATCCAGCTGCCGGTGGACGTACCGGTGAACGTGTGCGGCAACACCGTGAACGTGGTGGGGCTGCTCAACCCGGCCGCGGGCAACACCTGCGCGAACCACGGCTCCGCGAAGGCCTCCGGGAAGGACGGATCGTCCGCGTCCGGCGGCGCCTCGGCCCGCGGCGGCGCGCACGACTCGCCCGGCGTGCTCTCCGGCAACGGCGTGCAGCTCCCCGTCGACCTGCCGGTGAACGTCAGCGGCAACACCGTCAACGTCGTGGGCGTGGGCAACCCGGTCCACGGCAACGAGTCGGTCAACGGCCCCGGCGACGAGCACAGCCCGGCCCCCACGCCTGCGGCCCCGAAGCCTCCGGCCCCGACCCGGCACGTTCCGCAGGCGCCGGCTCCCGTGGCACCGCCGACGACGTCCACCCTCGCCCACACCGGTGCGGACGCCACCGTGCCGGCCGTCGCGGGCAGCGCCGTCCTTCTCGTCGCGGGCACCGCGCTCTACCGCCGCTTCCGCCCGGGCCGCACGGGCTGACGTACGGCCCACCCCCTCCCAAGGGCCCCACCGGACGCCGGCCCGGTGGGGCCTGGGTGACGGGCGCGTGCCCGGCGCAACGGCTGATCTCCCCGTGGCGCGGCTCCTGTTGATCCGGAAGGATGCGGAACGCCAGTCCGGTCCCGACGGAAATGGAGCGCATCGATGACCTCTGCAGCCCCCCACGACCTCGTCGTCACGCAGGCCACCCTGGACGACTGGCCGGTGATCGCCGGATGGGCGGCGGCGGAGGGCTGGAATCCCGGACTGTCCGACGGGCCCGCGTTCTTCGCGCAGGATCCCGACGGGTTCTTCCTCGGCCGCATCGACGGGGAGCCCGTGTCGGCCGTCTCCGTGGTGAACTACGGCCCGGCGTACGCCTTTCTGGGCTGCTACCTCGTCCGTCCTGACCTGCGCGGACACGGCCACGGCCTCACCACGTGGAAGACCGCCCTCGCCCACGCAGGCAACCGCACCGTCGGCCTGGACGGGGTCGTCGCGCAGCAGGACAACTACCGGCAGTCCGGTTTCGAACTCGCCCACCGCACCATCCGGTTCACCGGCACGGCCCCGGCGGGCGAGACACCGGCGGGCGTCCGCCCGGCCGCGGCGGACGACCTCGCCGCGATCACCGCCTACGACAGCGCCTGCTGCCCGGCCGACCGCCCGCGCTTCCTCGCCGCATGGCTCGCCGCCCCCGGACACCGGGCGTTCGTCCGCCACGACGGCGCGCGGCTCACCGGATACGGCGTGCTCCGCCCCGGCCACGACACCCTGCGCATCGGCCCCTTCTTCGCCGACACCGCGGACGACGCCCGCGCCCTGTTCACCGCCCTCACGGCCGAGGCCGCCGGACGCGAGGTCTGCGTCGACGTGCCCGAACCGAACACGGCGGCTGTCGCGCTCGCCGAAGAGGCCGGATTCCGGGCCTCCTTCGAAACGGCCCGTATGTACACCGGCCCGGTCCGCGAACACGCCCGGCACCGCGTCTTCGGAGTCACCACACTGGAACTCGGCTGACGCAGAGGGGCGTTGCGCGTGCAGACGGCTGGCGCTCCCGCCTGCGGCGAGCCCAACGGCCCGTCGAGGCGCGTGACTTCATGTACGTCCGGCTTGCTCAGCTGACCCGCAGGGGTGTCGCGTGTGAAGGTGCCCGTGGCGCTCCGGCTCTGGCGAGCCCAACGGCCCGCAGAGGCAGTCGCGCGTGCAGGCGGCTCTCGGGCGTAATCCCGTTGCCCCGGACGTGCCGGCGTGATCGAGTTCTGTGCATGGATCATTCGGCGGTACTCGCCCTCTACGACCGGGACATGCGTGAGAACCCGGCTCCCGACGGCCCCGGCGCCCGGATCGAGCGGGCCGGTGCGGTGGTGCGTCACGTCGCGGACCCGCAGGGGTGGAACGGCGTGCTCTGGTCCGCCCTGGACGCGGCGGGCGCGGACCGGGCGATCCGGGACCAGATCGCGTACTTCACGAGCCTCGGCCGCGACTTCGAGTGGAAGCTCTACGGCCACGACCGGCCGCACGACCTCGGCGCCCGGCTCCTCGCCGCCGGATTCCGCGCCGGGCCCGAGGAGACCCTGATGATCGCCGAGACGGGCAGGCTCGCCCTGGACGCCGAACCACCCGCCGGCGTCCGGCTCGTGCAGGTCACCGACCGGGCCGGCGTCGACCTTCTCGTGGACGTCCACGAGAAGGCCTTCGGCACCGACGGCACCCGGCTGCGGCACCGGCTGCTCGCCCGCCTGGCCGACGATCCCGGTACCGTCGTCGCCGTGGTCGCGCTCGCCGGGGACGAACCCGTCAGCGCCGCCCGCATGGAACTGACGCCCGGCGCCCGGTTCGCCGGCCTGTGGGGCGGCGGCACCGTCGCGCACTGGCGGGGCCGGGGCGTCTACCGCGCCCTGGTGGCCCACCGCGCCCGCGTCGCCGCCGCCCTCGGCTACCGCTACCTCCAGGTCGACGCCGCAGCGATGAGCCGCCCCATCCTGGAGCGGCTCGGCTTCCACGCGGTGAGCACCACGACGCCGTACCTGTACGGTGGCTGACGGCGCGTCAGCGGCTGACGCGTGAGCGGTCCAGCGCCGCGATCCCGACCGCGGCCAGCGCGATCTGGATGAACCACTCGATCCAGTCGGGCCCCTTGGTGTCCGCGACCCCGAACCCGGCGGCGATCGCCGAGCCCAGCAGCGCGGCCACGATGCCGACGACGATGGTCCACAGGATGCCGATGTGCTGCCGGCCGGGAACGACCAGGCGGCCCAGCACGCCGATGACGAGGCCGATGACGATGGCGCTGATGATGCCCGAGATATGCATGTCCACCCCTTGTGGTGTTGCCTCCCCTCCCTCGTCTTCCCGCTGTGAGCGGAGGCAGTCCGCTCCGGTTATTGCCGGGACTTTCTGTTCACCGGCCCTTCATGCCATGTACCTTTCAATCAATCGACGCGTGTAGAACCCTCAAGCAGGCTCTACGCGCGCAGACTTGGCGCCCCCACCGCCTCTCCCCACCCCCTCACGGAGGTTCGCCGGATGCCTGGATCCCGCAGATCCCGCCGCAGACTCACCACCGCCCTGGCCGGTTTCGGGCTGCTCCTGACCGGAACCGCCGTCCAGGTCGGCAGCGGCACCGCCGCCCACGCGGCGACGACGCACCGCATCCTGTTCGACAACGCCCACGCCGAGACGGCCGGGAACGCCGACTGGATCATCTCCACCAGTCAGCCCGACCCGCTGGGCCAGGACTCGTCCCCGTCCACCGAGACCGACTGGACCGGCGCCCTGTCCTCCTGGGGCGTGGCCCTGCAGAAGACCGGCAGCTACAGCCTGAAGACGCTGCCGTCGGGTTCCAGTCTCAGCTACGGAGGCTCGTCCACGACCGACCTGTCGAACTTCGACACGCTGGTCCTGCCCGAACCGAACACGCTGTTCACGAGCGCCGAGAAGACGGCGATCATGAACTTCGTGAAGAACGGCGGCGGTCTGTTCATGATCTCCGACCACACCGGGGCCGACCGCAACAACGACGGCTACGACGCGGTCGAGATCCTCAACGACCTGATGACGAACAACAGCGTCGACTCCACCGACCCGTTCGGCTTCTCCATCGACTCCCTCGACATCTCCTCCGGCTACCCCGCGGCGATCAACGACAGCACCGACCCGGTGCTGCACGGCTCCTTCGGCACGGTCACCAAGAGCCTGATCGCCGACGGCACGACCGCGACCCTCAAGCCGTCGGACAACGCGAACGTCAAGGGCCTGGTCTACCGCTCCGGTTACTCCGGGAACACCGGCGCCTTCTTCCTCACCAGCACCTTCGGCAGCGGCCGGGTCGCCTTCTGGGGCGACAGCTCCCCGATCGACGACGGCACCGGCCAGTCCGGCAACACCCTGTACGACGGCTGGAACGATTCCGGTGCCACCAACGCGGCCCTCGCCCTGAACGCCACCGCGTGGCTCGCCGGCGCGGGCGGCACCAGCGGCGGCGGCGGTGGTGGTGGCACCGGCACCTGCACCGCCGGCCAGCTGCTCGGCAATCCGGGCTTCGAGTCGGGCAGCAGCGCCTGGAGCGCCAGCAGCGGGGTCATCACCAACGCGACCGGCGAGAAGGCTCGTTCGGGCTCGTACTACGCCTGGCTCGACGGCTACGGCACCGCCACCACCGACACCCTGTCCCAGTCGGTGACCATCCCGTCCGGCTGCTCCTCGGCGACGTTCAGCTTCTGGCTGCACGTCGACACGGCCGAGACCTCGACCAGCACCGCCTACGACACCCTCAAGGTCCAGGTGCTCAGCAGCTCGGGCACGGTCCTCGGCACCCTGGCGACGTACTCGAACCTCAACGCCGCCTCCGGCTACACCCAGCGCAGCTTCAACCTCAGCGGCTACGCCGGGCAGACCGTCACCCTGAAGTTCACCGGCACCGAGGGCTCCCAGTACCAGACGTCGTTCGTCGTGGACGACACCGCGCTCACCGTCGGCTGAACCGGCCGGGGGCGGGCCGCACCGGCCCGCTCCCGCCCGCTCAGGCCGCCGGGACCGTGCGCTCCGGAGTGTTCCAGCCGGAGACGCGCACCCTCGGCGCCGAGCCGTGCAGATCGGCCGTCCGGAAGGTGGCGGTCAGCGTCGCCGACTCGCCCGGCCACAGGCTCACCTCGTTGTCCGACCAGCGCACCGGCAGCACCGGCTCGCCCCGCGCGTCCACGAGGTGGACGTCCGTCAGCAGCGCCGGGGTCCTCCCGCTGCCGGTGTTCCGCAGGGTGACCGTCGTGGTCGACGTGCCGGCCGACGACCGGGTCGCCGCGGTCGCCGACACCGGAGGCTGCGCCATCGTGGCGAGCCCCGTCAGCTCGGCGTAGCCGGTCGTCGGCGTGTAGTACCAGGTGGTGCCGCTCCAGTCGAGCGTGTCGGGCCGGGTGGAGAGCCAGTACACGTTCCGGCTCACCTCCCTGCCGTTCGCGTCCGTCAGCTCAAGGCGGACCAGATACGTCCGCGGGAGGCCGCTCACCGACGATGGCAGGGTGAGAGCGGTGCTGTGCGCGCCGTCGCCGGGCACCGTCAGACCGGTCACGGCCTTGTCGTAGCGCTGGACGCCGTCGGGGTCGAACAGCGTGGCCCGGGCGGTGAGGCCGGTGGCGGAGGCGTGCCGGTGGTTGACGACCACGACCGAGCGGTCGTCGTACGAGTACTGGATGTGCAGCGGCTCGTTCGCCTTCTTCGCGCCGAAGTACGCCCCGCCCTGGTCGAGGTAGCGGTCCGTCAGCTGCCAGTGCAGAGAGGTCCAGCCGCTGTCGAACATCCAGTGGATCACCCCGGTCGAGGGCTTGGACGTGTCCGTGGCGTTGCGGTCGTACGCCTCGAACTGGGCGCGGACGTTCTCGTACTGGGCCAGCTGGGCCTTGCGGACGTAGTCGGAGAGGCTTTTCGGGGCGCCGTAGCGGCCGGTGAGGGCTGCGTCGTAGATCTTCAGTGTGCCGAAGACCGGGGACGGCGAGCGGTGGTACTGCCGGTCGTCCGGGTTCTTCCAGAGCGTGTCCCGTTCCGCGGGGGTCAGCATGCGGCGCAGCGTGTCGAGGGTGGGGATGCTCGGGCCCGCGCTGGTCTCGGAGTTGAAGCCGGTGGCCCCGCCCTCGCGCTTGGCGTACCAGTAGGCGGGCGGCACCCAGTCGTAGGGACCGGTCATCTTCATTCCCGAACTCCCCAGCCGGGGCGAGGACTTGGCCGAGGCGGCGGAGATCACCGGGTCGGGCCAGTCGGCGGCCTTCAGGGCGTCCAGGTAGGTCTTCTCGATCCTGGCGTCGGGGGCGAAGTCGCTGCCGACGAGGAAGGAGATCACGCTCGGGTGGTCGCGCAGCCGGGCGGCCTCGGCGGCCATCGACGCCTGCGCCACGGGATAGTCGGCCTCCGTCCACGTGTCACCGGTCTCACTGCCGTTGACCTGGCCCTCCCACTTGTCGCAGCACTCCCAGCCCGGCAGTGTGAGGACGCCGTAGCGGTCGGCCAGGTCGAAGAACTCGTCCGGCTCCAGATGGCCTTCCAGCCGGATCGTGTTGAGCCCCAGGTCGACGGCGTACTTCAGCCGGTCCTCGGCATAACCGCGGTCCCAGCGCAGGAACTCGTCCGGTGACCAGCCGCCGCCCCTGATCAGCAGCTTGCGGCCGTTGATCAGATACCGGCGCGCGCCGTCCGCGTCCAGCGGCGCCCGGACGTCACGGACGCCGAAGCTCTCGTGCACGGTGTCCGACGCCGTACCGGCGACGGAGGCGGTGAGGTCCAGGGTGTACAGCGGCTGCCCGCCCATCCCGGCGGGCCACCACACCTTCGGCGAGGTGAGGTGCAGGCCCGGGGTGTCGGCGGGGGAGAAGGCGACGGTCCTGGTCTCATGGGCGGCCAGCGGAACCCGCCGGGTGAAGGCCGTGGCACCGATGCGGCCGGTGATCTCGGCGGTGACCGGGGTGCCGGTCTCGTTGCGGGCCTGCGCCTTCACCGTCAGGTCGGCGGAGGCGAGCGACGGCACGGTCAGCCTGGCGATCACATGGGCGTCGCGCAGCGCCACCGGGCCGCCCCGGCGCACCAGCACGTCCCGGACGATCCCCATGTTGTGGTCGGGCGGCGGCTGGAGCCAGTCGATCCAGCCCATGGTGAGGTCCGCGTCCGGATCGTTGGGCCGGACGCGGAGGGCGACCGTGTTGGCGCCGGGCCTGACCAGCGAGGTGACGTCCAGTTCGTGGCGGGTGTAGGCGCCGGTGACCTCCGAGGCGGTCGCCGCCCGGTGGCCGTTGACGTAGACGTCGGCCGCCGAGATCACCCCGCTGAGGTCGAGGTAGGTCCGGCGCGCGGTGTCCTTGACGGTGAAGTCGGAGCGGTACCACCAGGGGACCTCGAAGTCGGCCCGCGGGATCTTCTGCTGGTTGGTGGAGAAGAACGGGTCGGCGTACACGCCGTCGGCGAGCAGCGCGGCCAGCACGGTGGAGCGGCGGCCCGCCGGGTACCAGCCCTTCGCCGGATAGCCGGGGGAGGAGACGGCTTCCGGGGAGTCGGTCACCTTGGCCGAGGACTGGATGGCGTACCCGGCGAGCGGGGTCTCGGTGCCGGCCGCGGAGGGCACACGGGTGGCCCGGGCCACCGCCGGTCCGTGTGGCGGTGACGGCGGCCGGGCGCCGGCCCATGCGCCGCCGGCCAGTGAGCCGAGCAGGCCGAGGGCCAGCGCCGCGACGGCGTACCGGCGGGCGGGGGCGGAGCGAGGAGGCATGAAGGGCTCCCGGCGATGTTAAGTTAGGAAACTTTACTAACCTGGCTCAAGGTAGGGGGCCTTGCGGGGCGTGTCAACGACCCCGCGACCGGTGTCGTTTGACGGTTCTTCAGTCAGCCGCCGTTCGGGTCTGCCGACCAGGGGCATGGCATGCCGTCGCCTGCCGGACGGTCAGGCTCCGGCGCCGGTCCTGCGCTCGAACACCACATCACGGGCCGTGTCCAGCGCCGTGGCGACCGCGCCGAGCAGCACCGCGTCCTCGCCGAGCCGGCTCGGCGCGATCCGCGGGCGCAGCGGCGTGAGGGCGCGTACCCGCTCCTGGACCGGGCGCAGCAGCAGGTCGACGCTGTGGCCCACGCCGCCGCCGAGCACCACCAGGTCCGGGTCCAGCACCGCGGCGGCCGCCGCCACGGTGTGCGCGATCCGCTCGCCCTCCAGTTCCACCGCCCGCCGCGCCGCCGGATGGCCCTGCCGGGCCGCGTCGAAGACCGCCTTCGCCGTGAGCTGGCCGCTCATCCCGAACTCCCGGGCGGCCTCCACCACGGCCACCCCGGACACCGCGTCCTCCAGCCGCTCCGGCTTCTGCCGGCCCGGCCAGGGCAGGAAGCCGATCTCGCCGGCCAGCCCGTGGGCCCCCGTGAACAGCCGCCCCTCGCTGACCACGCCCATGCCGAGTCCGGTGCCGATCAGGATGTACGCGAACAGCCGGCTGCCCGCGCCGACGCCGTACGTGTACTCGCCGAGCGCGGCGAGATTGGCGTCGTTGTGCACTTCCAGCGGTACGCCCAGTTCCTCGCGCATCCGGTCGACCAGCCCCGCGCGCCCCCAGCCCGGCAGATGCATCGCGTACCGCACCCGGCGCCGCTTCTCGTCGTAGACCCCGGGTGTGCCGACCACCCCGTGCACCACCTCGGCCGGGTCCACGCCCGAACCGGCGATCACCTGACGGGCGGTGTCCACGATCAGGTCGGCCAGCGCGGCCGAGGTGCGGGCCCGGTTGCGCACGTCGGTGCGGGCGACGAGCGTGCCGTCGAGGTCGGCGACCGCCACCCGGAGCCAGCCCCGGCCGATGTCCACGCCGAGCGCGTGCCCCGCGGCCGGGTCGGGGGCGTACAGCACGGCGGTGCGGCCGCGTTCCGGGGCGTGGGTGCCGACCTCGTGGACCAGGCCGGCCGTCTCCAGGGAGGCCAGCGCGCTGGAGACCGTCGGCTTCGACAGGCCGGTCTCCCGGGCGAGTTGGGCGCGGGAGGCGGCGCCGAGGGCGCGCAGCCGGTCCAGCAGGAGCCGCTCGTTGGTGCTGCGCAGCCGTCGGCGGCTCCAGGGCTGTGCTTGCTGCTCTTCGACGTCCCAGGCGGCCATCGGACCATTCTCAGGTATTACCGGCGCGTACTTGACGCGTCTAGTAAGGCTCCTTAACTTTATCGCCCAGTCAGCCCGCCGGGCGCCGTCGAGCGCGCCCGTGGCGTCAGGAGCCCCCATGTCCGGTAGCCCGCCACCCACGGGTGGTTTCGTCCGCCGTGTCGGCCTGTTCCAGGCCACGGCCATCAACATGAGCCAGATGTGCGGCATCGGGCCGTTCGTGACGATCCCGCTCATGGTCGCCGCGTTCGGCGGCCCGCAGGCGGTCATCGGCTTCGTCGCGGGCGCCGTCCTCGCGCTCGCCGACGGACTGGTCTGGGCGGAGCTGGGCGCCTCGATGCCGGGCTCCGGCGGCAGTTACGTCTATCTGCGGCAGGCCTTCCAGTACCGCACCGGCCGGCTGATGCCGTTCCTGTTCGTGTGGACGGCCATGCTCTTCATCCCGCTGATCATGTCCACGGGCGTCGTCGGCTTCGTGCAGTACCTGGGCTATCTCGCCCCGCACCTCGGGCGGACCGCGGGCGACCTGATCGGCCTCGGTGTCATCGCCCTGGTGGTGCTCCTGCTCTGGCGCGGCATCGAGCACATCGCCCGGATCACGGCCGTGATGTGGACCGTGATGATCGCCTCGGTGCTGATGGTGATCGCCGCCGCGGCCACCGACTTCAGCCCGCACCGGGCCTTCACCTACCCCGCGGGCGCCTTCGACCTGACGAGCGACCACTTCTGGCTCGGCTTCGCCGCGGGCCTGACCATCGGGATCTACGACTACCTCGGCTACAACACCACCGCGTACATGGGCGCCGAGATCAAGGACCCCGGCCGCACCCTCCCGCGTTCCGTCCTGCTGTCCATCGTCGGCATCATGGCGATCTATCTGCTGCTGCAGATCGGCACCCTCGGCGTCGTCGACTGGCACCGGATGACCGACCCGCACGACATCGCCTCCACCTCGGTCGCCTCGGCGGTGCTGGAGGACACCTGGGGCAAGGGCGCCGCCGACACGGTGACCGTGCTCATCCTGGTCACGGCGTTCGCATCCGTCTTCACCGGTCTGCTCGGCGGCTCCCGGGTGCCGTACGACGCGGCCCGCGACCGCGTCTTCTTCCGGCCGTACGAGAGGCTGCACCCCCGCCACCGCTTTCCCGTGCTGGGCCTCGCGACCATGGGGGCGATCACCGCGGTCGGCTTCCTGATCGGCCGGCACACCGACCTCGCGACCCTGATCCAGCTGCTCACCACGGTCATGGTGATCGTGCAGGCGCTCGCCCAGATCGTGGCCCTGACGGTGCTGCGCAGACGCCAGCCGGGCCTGCGCCGCCCGTACCGGATGTGGCTCTACCCGCTGCCGAGCGTGGTCGCGTTCACGGGCTGGTGCGTGATCTACGGCTACGCCGACCGGAACTCCCCGGGCCGCCACCCCATCGAGTGGTCCCTGGCCTGGCTGGCGCTCGGCTGCGTGGCCTACGTCGTGTGGGCGCGGCTGGAGAAGGTGTGGCCGTTCGGGGCGAAGGAGGTCAGCGAGGAGTATCTGGCGGGCGCGGACCCGGACGTGGCGCCGACCGGCTGACGGTCCCTTCACGGCGACACTCCGCACCGGCCTCCCCGGCCCGGACCCGCGTCCGGACCGGGGAGGTTTCGCATGTACGTCCGCCCGCCGGCAGACGCGGGCCGGGGTGGCCGGGCCCGCCGTCCTTGACATGCAAGTAATTGCCTGCATAACGTTGAGTGTGCGATCAGAGGACGACACCGGAATGGACAGGGTCTTCAAGGCGCTGGCGGACGACACGCGCAGGCGCCTGCTGGACCGGCTGCACGAGAACAACGGCCAGACCCTGGGCGAACTGTGCGAACGCATCGCCATGACCCGCCAGTCGGTCACCCAGCACCTGACCGTCCTGGAGGGCGCCAACCTGATCAGCACCGTGCGGCGGGGGCGGGAGAAGCTGCACTACCTCAACCCCGTACCGCTCCACGAGATCCAGGAGCGGTGGATCGACAAGTTCGAGCGCCCGCGCCTGAGCGCGCTCGGCGCCCTGAAGCGACGAGCCGAGGAAGCCATGACCGACAAGCCGAGTTTCGTGTACGTCACCTACATCGCCAGCACACCCGAGAAGGTCTGGGAGGCGCTCACCGACGCGGACCTGACGGCCGCCTACTGGGGCCACCGCAACGAGTCCGACTGGCAGCCGGGATCCCGCTGGGCGCATGTGCGCACCGACGGCTCCGGCGTCGCCGACGTGGTCGGCAGGGTCGTGGAGAGCAAGCCGCCGACCCGCCTGGTCACCACCTGGGCCGCGCCCGACCAGGAGGATCAGGAGGACCGGCACTCCCGCGTCACCTTCGAGATCGTCCCCCACCAGGACATCGTCCGGCTGACGGTGGTCCACGAGGACCTGAACGACGAGGGCGAGCGCTCGGACGTCGCCGGGGGCTGGCCGGCCGTGCTGTCCAACCTCAAGTCGCTGCTGGAGACCGGCCGGACCCTGCCGCAGGAGCCCTGGCTGGTGCCGGGGCGCTGAGCGGCATGCGCGCGGCCGGTCCGCCTGGGCGGACCGGCCGCGCGTGCTGCCGGTTCCTCCTGTGCTTCCTTCCTGGTGTCTCCGGTTACGGCCGGGGGGCGGGGGTGCTGCGCGCCGCCGTACCGGCACAGACCAGTCCGAGGACGAGCGCCAGCGCGCCGATGACGACGTTGTTGATGATCACTCCCTGGTCCGGGCCGCTGCCCACGATCCAGGGCGCGATGATCATCCAGATGCCCATGGCGCACATGGCCCAGCTCAGGCCGTACATCCGCTCGGGAGCCCGGGTGAATCCGAGAGCCAGCAGACCTATCGCGATGCCCATGATCAGGTTGTGGGTCATGAGCGCGGGCTGGCTCGCCGTGTAGTGCACGATCCACGGAGAGGCCGCGCAGTAGAGGCCGAGCAGGAAGACCGGGCCGTCCACGAGCGCCACGTCACGACCGCCGAGCATGCGGGCGTAGCGTGCCCGCATTTCGGAGACATCGGGGTGGGTCGACAGATCACCCCTGTGCACGTTGGCCATGTCTCGTCTCCTTTGACTAGCAGGCCAGATCGCGTCTGGTGCGGTGCGCCGGTAGCACCGCATATGCCCATTTTGCTCTTATTTTTTCTTTATGTGTAGGCCTGTGATGCTGTTGTGACCACGCGTGCCGACCGGGTGAGGGGGAAACACGCAGTGACATGGCCGCGCTGATTCCGGGCAGGGGACAAGTACAGGATGTACATTCCGACCGCTGTCGACTGCGGAGGTGACCGGCTGTCATGGAGGCGAAGGTGCTGGAGCGGTTCCCCGCCGGGGCCCCGCGAGGATCCTGGCCCGCGGAGGAGTACGCGGCCGCGCGCCGCGCCGAGGGCGAGCGGGTGACCGTGGTGATGGACCTGAAGTCCGACGCCTTCCTGGTGGTGGCCGAGACCCCGGACGAGGACGGCTGAGGCCGACGCGATCGCGGGGCCGGGGCGGAGGTCACGCCGGCGGCGGCTCCCGCGCCGCGGGGATGTCACAGCTCCGGCAGCTCCCGCGCCCCGCGCACGAACGCCGCGTGCAGGTCCTGGGCCGCACGCGGCACCGACTCCGTGCGGCGGCGCTGGAGCATCAGCAGCACCCGGGTGGTGTCCCCGGTGATCGGCCGCCAGACGACCGCCCCGGAACGCTCCAGCGGATCACCGACGACGCTGAAGTCCGGCAGCACCGTCGCCCCGAGGCCCTCGGCGACCATCAGCTTGCCCATCTCCGCGCCGTCCGTCGAGTAGGAGAACGCCGGCGCACGCCCGGCCAGCAGCCGGTGCACATACCGGTGCATCACATAGCCGGTACGCATCGCGATCAGCGGCACGCCGAGCAGGTCGTCGGCGCCGACCGCCGGCAGCGCGGCGAGCGGGCTGTCCGGGCGCAGACACACCACAGGGCGCCCGCGCAGCAGTTCCGTGGACTCCACGCCGGCCGGCACGTCGTCGCCCTCCAGATGGTTGACCAGCCCCAGGTCGAACCCGCCCTCGACCAGCCCGCGCTGGATCTCCGTCTGCTGCGCGCCCACCACTTCCACCTGGGTGACCGGATGCGCCGCCCGGAACTCCCGCAGGACCGGAATCAGCAGCGGCACGGTCGCCGCGTTGACCGTGCCGACGCGCACCATGCGGCTGATGCGATGCTGCTCGCCGGCCGCCGCCCGCAGCCGGTCCACCGCCTCCAGCACGCCCACGATGTGCGGCAGCAACTCCCGCCCGGCCACGCTCATCGTGGCCCCCGAGCGCTTCCGCTCCAGCAGGTCGACCCCGAGTTCCCGCTCCAGGTTCCGCACGGTCTCGCTCAACGCGGGCTGGGACAGGCGCAGTTCGTCGGCCGCCCGGCGCAGTGAGCCGAGCCGGGTGACGGCCGCTATGTATTCCAGCTGTTCGGTCCGCACCTGCCGCAGAATGCAGGCGCACAAGGAGCCGGTTCAAGGTTTTTCCTGTCACGCCTTCGTGAAATTCAATGGTCCGCCATACGAGAACGGTCGGGTTTTCCTTGACGGTGCTCGCCGGCGGCTGCCACGATCAACGGCATGACGATGCGACTGGACCTCACGCGGCGACGCCATGTCGACCTCGCACGCGTCTCCAGCGCCTCCTGTTGCTCCGCGGCCTGATCGCCCGACTCCGCTCCCCGATCCGCCGCTCTGCGCTCCACCTCCGGCACCTCCCGACGTTTTCCGGTGCCTTCCCGTACCCGGAATTCGGCGTGCCCGGGAAATCCTCCGAGTAATTCCGCATCAGGAGTCACGCATGCCCGCAGCGCCCGTGAAATTCGCCTACTGGGTCCCCAACGTCAGTGGGGGACTCGTCACCAGCACGATCGAACAGCGCACCGACTGGGGCTACGACTACAACCGCGAACTCGCCGTCCTCGCCGAGAACAACGGCTTCGAGTACGCCCTCAGCCAGGTCCGCTACATGGCCGGTTACGGCGCCGAGTACCAGCACGAGTCGACCAGCTTCAGTCTCGCCCTGCTGCTCGCCACCCGGCGTCTGAAGGTCATCGCCGCCGTCCACCCCGGGCTGTGGCACCCCGGTGTCCTCGCCAAACTCGGCGCCACCGCCGACCACCTGTCCGGCGGCCGCTTCGCGGTGAACGTCGTGTCCGGCTGGTACAAGGACGAGTTCACCGCCCTCGGCGAACCCTGGCTCGAGCACGACGAACGCTACCGCCGCTCCGAGGAGTTCATCACCGCCCTGCGCCGGATCTGGACCGAGGACCACGCCGAACTCGCCGGAGACTTCTACCGGTTGCGGGACTTCTCCCTCAAACCCAAGCCCCTCGCCGTGCCCGGACGGCCGCACCCGGAGATCTTCCAGGGCGGCAACTCCACCGCCGCCCGGCGGATGGCCGGCCGGGTCTCCGACTGGTACTTCTCCAACGGCAAGGACTTCGACGGCGTCGTCGAGCAGATCCAGGACGTGCGCGCCTCCGCCGCCGAAGCCGGCCGCAGGGCTCCGAGGTTCGGCCTCAACGGCTTCCTCATCGGCCGGGACACCGAGGCCGAGGCCCGCGAGACGCTGCGCGAGATCGTCGCCAAGGCCGACACCGAGGCGGTCGAGGGCTTCGGCGCGGCCGTGCAGCAGGCGGGCCGGTCCACCGCCGACGGGAAGGGCATGTGGCAGGACTCCGCCTTCGAGGACCTCGTCCAGTACAACGACGGCTTCAGGACCGGCCTCATCGGCACGCCGGAACAGATCGCCGAACGGATCGTCGCCTACCGGAAACTCGGCGTCGACCTCCTCCTGCTCGGCTTCCTGCACTACCACGAGGAGGTCGAGTACTTCGGCAGGCGGGTGCTGCCGCTCGTCCGCGAACTCGAGGCACAACTGCCCGAGCACACCCCCGGCCCCGTCCCCGCCCACGCCTGACACCGGAGGGCACCCGCATGAGCTGCACCGCCACGCCCACCGACTGGTCCACGCACCCCACCCCGCACAGCGCCGAGGACCGGATCGCCCGCGCCACCGAGGCGGCCGCCGTCCCCGCCACCGACACCGTCACCGCCCGGAACCGCGCCTGCGCCGCCCCGCACGCCGAGGTCCGCCTGCCGGAGGACTCCGGCCCCGTCACCCTGCTCGGTCCCGTCGCCCACAAGCGCCGCGAGGCCGGCCGCCGGGTCCTCGAGGGCGAACTGCCCGAACCCACCCGGTACTCCTGACCGATTCCCACCCGGGCGCCCGTCCCCGCACGAGCGCCCGGCGCACCCCAGAAACGAGGCACCCATGGCCACCGTCCTGTCCGTCTCCGGCAGTCCCTCCGCCTCCTCGCGCACCGGCCGCCTGCTGCACCACCTCGGCCGGCGGCTGACCGCCCAGGGCCACCGGGTGATCCCGCTGGACGTCCGCACCGTCCCGGCCGAGGCCCTGCTCGGCGCCGACTTCCGGCACCCGGCCGTCGTCGAGGCCACCGAACTGTTCGCCCGTGCCGACGGCGTCCTGATCGGCACACCCATCTACAAGGCCTCGTACTCCGGTGTCCTGAAGGCGCTGCTCGACCTGCTCCCGCAGTACGCGCTCACCGGCAAGACCGTGCTGCCGCTCGCCACTGGCGGATCCACCGCCCACGTCCTCGCCATCGACTACGCGCTGCGCCCGGTGCTGCACTCCATGGGCGCCGCCCATGTCCTGCAGGGCTGGTTCACCCTCGACAAGGACATCACGGTCGGGGAAGACGGCTCGGTGACCGTCGCCCCGGCCACCGCCGAGGCGCTGGAGCACGTGGTGGACCAGTTCTCCGCCGCCCTCGACCGTGTCCCGGCACTGGCGACGGCGAGCTGACCGCCGTGACCGCACATGTCATCGCCGACGACGCCGAGGCGCTCGCCGTCGCCGAGGCCCTGGCCGCGGAGTTCCGTGCCGGAGCGGCCGAGCGGGACGCACAGCGGCGGCTGCCCCGGGCCGAGGTGGACCGGCTGTCCGCCTCCGGGCTGCTCGCCGTCACCGTGCCCGCCGAGCACGGCGGCGCCGACGTACGCGCCACGACCCTGGCGGAGATCTTCCGGCTGCTCGGCTCGGCCGACGCGAGCCTCGCCCAGATCCCGCAGAGCCACTTCGTCTACGTCAACGTGATCCGCCGGCAGGGGACGGACGAGCAGCGGAAGTTCTTCTTCGCCGAGCTGCTGGCCGGCCGCCGGTTCGGCAACGCCCAGTCCGAGGCGGGGACCCGGCACGTCCAGGACATCCGCACCCGCCTGGAGCGGCGGTCCGACGGGTCGTACCTGCTGACCGGCGTCAAGCACTACTGCACCGGTGCCCTGTTCGCCGACTGGATCCCGGTGGCGGCCCGCGCCGAGGACGACAACCTGCACGTCGCGTACGTCTCCCGGGGCGCCCCCGGGGTGAGCGTGGCCGACGACTGGGACGGCATGGGGCAGCGGACGACGGCCAGCGGCACCGTCCGCCTGGACGCCGTACCCGTCCCCGCCGACCGGGTCCTCCCGCACCACCTCACCTTCCACGGGCCCCAGCTCCACGGCGCCTTCGCCCAGTTGCTGCACGCCGCCATCGACGCCGGCATCGCCGGGGCGGCGCTGGGGGCGGCCGCGGAGTTCGTGCGCACCAAGAGCCGGCCCTGGTTCGAGAGCGGGGCCGAGACCGCGGCCGGGGACCCGCTGCTCGCCCAGCGCTTCGGCGAACTCGCCCTGCACGTCAGGACGGCCGAGGCGCTGCTGAAGGAAGCCGCCCGCACCGTCGACACGGCCCGCGAGCACCTCACCGACGACTCGGCGGCCGAGGCGTCCATCGCGGTGGCCGCCGCCAAGGTGCGGGCCGCCGAGGCCGCGGTGGAGGTGGCGAGCGCGCTGTTCGAGGTGTCCGGCACCCGCTCGGCCCTCGACTCCCTCAACCTGCACCGCCACTGGCGCGACGCCCGCACCCACACCCTGCACGACCCGGTGCGCTGGAAGGTCCTGCACATCGGCCGGTACGTGCTCGACGGAACCCGGCCGCCCCGGCACGGTCTGCTCTGACGGACACTCGCGAACGGAGACCCACGTGTCCCTCACCTTCCACTGGTTCCTGCCCACCAACGGCGACAGCCGCCATGTCGTCGGCGGCGGCCACGGCACCCCGGCCACCGCCTCCGGCCGGGACCGGCCGCCGACGGTCGCCTACCTGAGCCAGATCGCCCGGGCCGCCGAGGACCTCGGCTTCGCGGGCGCGCTCACCCCGACGGGTGCCTGGTGCGAGGACGCGTGGCTGACCACCGCCATGGTCAGCCAGAACTCCGAGCGGCTGAAATTCCTCGTCGCGTTCCGGCCGGGCTCCGTCTCGCCGACGCTCGCCGCGCAGATGGCGTCCACCTTCCAGCGGCAGACCGGCGGACGGCTGCTGCTGAACGTGGTCACCGGCGGCGAGAGCCACGAGCAGCGGGCCTACGGCGACTTCCTCGACAAGGACGCCCGGTACCGGCGTACCGGCGAATTCCTGCACATCGTGCGCGACCTGTGGGACGGCAAGAGCGTCGACCTGCACGGGGAGCACCTGCGGGTCGAGGACGCCAGGCTGAGCCGGGCGCCCGATCCGGTGCCCGAGGTGTACTTCGGCGGTTCCTCGCCCGCGGCGGGCGAGGTCGCGGCCAGGTACGCGGACGTGTATCTGACCTGGGGGGAGCCGCCCGCCCAGGTCGCCGGGAAGGTCGCCTGGATCCGAGGGCTGGCCGCGGCACACGGCCGCGCCCTCCGCTTCGGCATCCGGCTGCACGTCATCACGCGCGACAGCTCGGCGCAGGCCTGGGCGGAGGCCGACCGGCTGCTCGACGGCTTCGACCCGGAGACGGTGCGGGCGGTGCAGGCGGGGCTCGGGCGGAGCGAGTCCGAAGGGCAGCAGCGCATGCTCGCCCTGCACGGCGGCAAGCGGGAGAACCTGGAGATCCATCCCAACCTGTGGGCCGGGATCGGCCTCGTGCGCGGTGGAGCGGGCACCGCCCTGGTCGGCAGCCACGACGAGGTCGCCGAACGGATCAAGGAGTACCACGCCCTGGGCATCGACGAGTTCGTCCTCTCCGGCTATCCGCACCTGGAGGAGGCGTACTGGTTCGGCGAGGGCGTGCTGCCCCGGCTCGCCGGGCAGGGCCTGTGGACCCATCCCGCCGGCCAGGTCCCGGCTGCTTCGGCCCAGGTGCCGTTCGCGAACTGACCGGCCTGCGCGGCCGGCCCGGCCGCACCGCGGAGCCAGGACACGAGAGCCGAACGACGCCGCCGGGGCGGTGACATGAGGTCTGCCGCCGCCCGGTCCGTGCCCGACCCGACGCCGAGGAAGTGGTCGTGGTGCCGTGTACTGCGCTGCGCATGAGTTCCCCTCGGACGCCGAGTCGGTGTGGTGGCGGCCGGAATGCGTGGCCGCGGGGGAGTGCGGCACGGTGGTCGCCGGGACGGCCGTGGTGGTGACCGCCGCCACGGCCGACGGCCACCGGAGCCGGGGGCAGGCCCGCCGTCCGTCGGGCGGCGCTCGACGCCTTCGGCCCGCACGGCCTCGCCCGTCCGGCCCAGGCGCGGGCATGCGCGGCTGTCCGCTCCGGGATCGCGAACAGGCCCTTGCCGCGCTCCCGTTCAGCCCATGGCCCCGCACCGCACCCGGCTGCGCCGGTCCACTCGTCCTGCGCCCTCGGCGCCGCGACCCGGGCGCAGGCCTCGCCTTCGCCGCGGCGGCCACGGCCGGCCACCCGGACCCAGGGTTGCCTGCGGAGGCGGTGGTGACGACCGGAGGGAGGCTCGGACACCGCCCGGCCGGCGGTCCTCGGTCAAGCGCAGCCCAGCGCTCGCAGATGTGCCGTGCGGTTCTCCGTCGTCTGCCCCTGCACCAGGAGGAACAGCGCCTCGCGGGCGAGGCGCTGGGCGCGGTGGGTCAGGGTCATCGAGCGGCCGCCTCCGGCGACCACCGCCGCCGTGGTGGCCGTACGCAGTAGCTCGTACGCCTCCGCGCGCACCGCAAGCCGTTCCGTGACCCGCTCCAGCGGTGCCGGATGGTCGGCCAGGGCATAGGCGCGCCGGCGGATGTCGGTGAGCCGGGCCGTGAGGGGAGCCGCGGTCTGCGGATCCAGCAGGGACAGGGCGGCCTGCGCGACGCCGAAGACCGCCGGGTTGGTGTGCAGGGTCCTGGCCCGGTCCACCGGCGCCCATTGCTCGTAGGGCATCCGCAGGGCCACCGCCTCCTCGGGCAGCCACAGCCCGGAAAGCTCCAGCGACACCGTGCGCGCGGCGGTGAGCGCCGCGAGACGCATCGGCTCCGAGGCCCGCAGCCCCGGCTGCTCGCGGGCTTCGGCGAACGCGAGGAGCACCTCGCCCGCCTCCGTCACACCGGCGAGGAGCATCACGTCGTTCAGCCCCCACCCGGTGTACCAGGGCACGGTTCCGTCGAACCGCCATCCGCCGCCCTCCCGGCGGACCCCCACCGGGACGCGCGGATACGACCGCACATGCGCGTACGCCACCCCGGACAGCAGCTCCCCGCGCGACAGCCGGCCCAGCAGCCGTTCCCGCACGGGTGGTTCACCCTTGGCCAGGATCCTCACCGGCGTGTGGTGCTGGGTCTGCACGAACCACGTCGAGCAGCACGCCCCGGCCAGGATCTCCGCGGTCCGACGCAGCACGTCCGGCGGCGCGCCCGAGCCGCCGTACTCGACCGGAGCGGCCACGCCGAGCAGCCCCGACCGTCTCAGCGCCTCGATGTGACTGACCGGGACTCCCTCCTGGTCGACCCGCTCGGCCTCGGGCGCGAGCAGGTCCGTGGCGAGCCGGTGGGCGCGGTCGACGAGCGGGTGCGGGGCGGTGGCTGTCATACGGAGGATTCTTTCGGAGACGGTGCGGCCTCGTCGCGCGGCCCGGCCGGTCGGGCCACGGCCCCGAAAAGCCATCGCGTGTGCTCGGCTCGTCCGGTACGGTCCCGAGCGTGTCGCCGCTGCGGGGAGTCCGACCGCTCCGCGGGCGGCCGGTCCCGGGGTTCGCCACGCTGAAAGCAGGTTTCGTCCATGGCATGTCGTATCAGTGAACTCGTGCTCGGCTGCCGCGATCCCGAGGTGCTGGCGCGGTTCTGGTGCGAGGTCCTGGACTTCGTGGTGCTCGACCGCGAAGAAGGCTGCATCGAGATCGGACCGCGCGAAGGGTTCGGCGGCCCCCAGCCGACGATCATCCTCAGCCAGAGGGACGAACCGGAGCCGGGGAAGACCCGCCTGCACATCGACGTGAACCCCACCGACCGGGACCAGGACGCCGAGCTCGAACGCCTCCTGAAGCTCGGGGCGCGCCCGGCCGACATCGGCCAGACCGGCGAGGAGCAGTGGCACGTGCTGGCCGACCCCGAGGGCAACGAGTTCTGTCTGCTCAAGGCCCGCCTCAACCCGGTCTGACGATCCTGCGTACCCGGCGCGGCCCGGGCCCGCCGGCACACGACGGCCCACCGCATCGGCGCTCGTCGCTGGAGCAGCCCGCCGTCCTAATTCCCTTGCACGGCAAGGAAGATGTGCGAGACTCCGCCGAATGACCGCTGAAACGATCACCGCGGAAGCCTCCGGCACCTTCGCACTCGGTGACCTGCCCGTTCACCGCATCGGCCTCGGAGCCATGCGGCTGACGGGCAGTGCCGCGTTCCACCTCGGCGCGCCCAGCGACCGCGCCCGCTCCATCGCCGTGCTGCGCCGGGCCGTGGAACTCGGCGTGAACCACATCGACACCGCCGCCTTCTACTTCTCCGCCACGCGCTCCGCCAACGAACTGATCAACACGGCCCTCGCCCCGTACGCCGACGACCTCGTCATCACCACCAAGGTCGGTCCCTTCCGCGACTACTACGGAGAGTGGGGCGATCCCGCCCGCCCCGACCAGCTGCGCGGTCACGTGGAGGAGAACCTGCGCCAGCTCGGGCGCGACCACCTCGACGTGGTCAACTTCCGCCGTCAGAACCAGGATTCGATCGCCGAGCACTTCGGCGTGCTCGCCGAGCTGCGCGCCGCCGGGCTGATCCGGCACCTGGGCATCTCCGGTGTCCAGCCGCGCCACCTCGCAGAGGCCCTGGAGATCGCCCCGGTGGTGTGCGTGCAGAACCGGTACGCCCTCGACCGCCCTGACCCCCTCGACGACGAGATGCTCCGCCTGTGCGGCGAGCACGGCATCGCGTTCGTGCCGTTCTACGCCGTCGCCGGCAACGCGGGAGCGCGGGCGGCGGCCGACGACCACGACGACACCGTGCGCGACATCGCCCGCGCCCACGGGGTCGGTCCCGCGCAGATCCGCATCGCCTGGACCCTGCACCAGGGCCCGCACGTCCTCGCCATCCCCGGCACCGGCAACCCCGACCACGTCGAGGAGAACATCGCCGCCGGCGCCCTGCGCCTCACCGCCGACGAACTGTCCCGCCTGAACACGCTCCACGGCCGACGAACTGACACGCCCCGGACCGCGGTATCCCGGGGTCATCCGGGGTGGCGCTGATCACTACGTCCGCCGGGGCTTGAGGCCGGGGCGCGTGTCCCGCGGCGTCGCATCGTTGCCCAGGGCTGGGCTTGGCCCAGGGCTGGTGCCTGGGCCGGAGGCGAGGCCGGGGCTTGGGCCTGGGGCGAGGCCGGGGCTTGGATGGGTCTGTGCCGATCGCGGTGCCCCGGGTCATTGGGGGTGGCGGCGGATTACGACGGCCGTCCGGGCCTGGGGCCGGGGCGCGTGTCCCGCGGCGTCGCATCGTTGCCCAGGGCTGGGGGCTTGGCCCAGGGCTGGTGCCTGGGCCGGAGGCGAGGCCGGGGCTTGGATGGGTCTGGGCCGACCGCGGTGCCCCGGGTCATTGGGGGTGGCGGCGGATTACGACGGCCGTCCGGGCCCAGGGCCAGGGCGCGTGCCCCGCGGCGATACACCCGTGCCCGGGGGATCGGATTGTGCCGACCGCGGTATCCCCGGGGCCACCCGGGGCGCAGGCTGAGCACTACGGCCGCCCGAGCCCGGCGCCAAGGCGTCTGCCCCGCGGCGACGCACCTTGCGCGGGACTGGCGCCGGCGCCGGGCGCGGGCCGGAGCCCCGATGGGCCCGGGGCCCGTACCCGTCGCCGCGCGCACCGAACCACCCGCCCCCAACCCGGCCGCCCTCCTCGGGGAAACCGCCCCTGCCCCCCGGCCCCCTCACCGGAGGTGCCCGGCAGCCTCCGGCCGGGCGGCGGCGGGCCGGTCCTTCGGACGGTGGCCCACGGGCCGGTCGGGTCGAGCCGTCCGGCGCTTTCCGCCCGCCCCTGTTCGCGCTGCTCCGTCCGCGGGCGGCGGGCACCGCGAGCGCTCCTCGCATAATGGGCGCGGGGGCACAGCCGTGCGAACGATCTGTTGACTACTATCGTGTAGACGGTCGCCCGGGCCGCCAGACCAAGACGGGGTGAGGGACGTTCCATGACCGAGGCTAAGGACGAGCGCCGGCCGGCCGGTGAGCTCGAGGCGAGCGTCATGGCCGCGCTCTGGGCCGCCGGCGCCCCGCAGACGGCTGGCCAGGTGCAGCGCAGCCTCGGCGCCGACCTGGCCCGCACGACGGTGACCACGATCCTCACCCGCCTGTACGACAAGGGCGTCGTCGAGCGGCACCGCCAAGGCCGCGGATACGCCTACCTCGCGGTCCGCGACGTGCAGGACGCCCACGGTCTCACCGCCCGCCGCATGCACAGCGAGCTGGACCGGGACAGCGACCGCGAGACCGTCCTCGCCCGGTTCGTCGCCCAGCTGAGCCCCGACGACGAACGCATCCTGCGGGACCTGCTCGAAGCCGGCGAATGATGACCGCACTGCTCCTGCTGCCCCTGCTGCTGCCGTTCGCCCTGCCGGCGCTGGCCCGCCGGGCCCTGGGCCGGCTCACCCCGGTCGCCGCGCTGTGGGCCGTCACCGTCTGCGCGGTCGTCCTCGCCGGCTGCTCGCTGGCCGCGCTCGGCTCGTTCATGCTCATCGGGCTGCTCAAGGTCCCGCTCTTCGCGGCGGTCGGCGAGCTGATCCACCCGCTGCGCACCGCCTCCGATGTCGTCGTGCTGCCGGCCGCCGCGACCTCCGTCGGCGCCCTCGCGGTCTGCGGCTGGACCCTCGTGCGCTCGGTGCTGCGCCAGACCCGCGCCTTCCGCGCCGCTCAGGCAGAGGCCGGGCGCCGGCCCGCGGCCGGTGATCTGTGTGTGGTGGACTCGGCCCGTCCGGACGCCTACGCACTGCCCGGCCGTCCGCACCGCATAGTCGTCACCACCGCCATGCTGCGCAGCCTGGACGGCTCCGAGCGGGAGGTGCTGTTCGCGCACGAGCGGGCCCACAACGACGGCCGCCACCACTACTTCCTCGCCGCCGCCGAACTCGCCGCGCACTGCCATCCGGCGCTGCGTCCGGTCCGGGACACGATCCGCCTCGCCGCCGAGCGCGTCGCCGACGAGGCCGCCGCCGCCAGCGTCGGCGACCGGCGCCTGACCGCCCGCGCCGTCGCGCGCGCGGCCCTCGCCGGCCAGGGCGCCGGCGCCGAGCGCCCCGGCTTCGTGCCGGCCGCGACCACCGGTCCCGTTCCGCAGCGCGTCCAGGCCCTGCTGGCCGCCCCCCTCGTACCGCGGGCCGGCCGTGCGATCGCCGCCCTGCTGATCACCTGCACGGCCGTCTCCTGCACGGCCTCCGTCGCCGGACTCGCCGACGTCCACCACCGCGTGGAGATCGCCCAGGGCGACGAGGCTCCCTGAGCCGAGACGCCCGCCCTGCACCAGATCCCGGACGCCCGCCCTGCACCAGATCCCGGACGCCTGCCCTGCACCAGATCCCGGACGCCTGCCCTGCACCAGATCCCGGACGCCTGCCCTGCACCAGATCCCGGACGCCCGCCCTGCACCAGATCCCGGACGCCCGCCCCGCACCAGATCCCGGACGCCTGCCCTGCACCAGATCCCGGACGCCCGCCCTGCACCAGATCCCGGACGCCTGCCCTGCACCAGGTCCCGGACGCCTGCCCTGCACCAGATCCCGGACGCCCGCCCTGCACCAGATTCCGGACGCCTGCCCTGCACCAGATCCCGGACGCCCGCCCTGCACCAGATCCCGGACGCCCGCCCCGCACCAGATCTCCACCGGCTTCTCGCCACCAACCAGGCAATGCGCGTAGACCAGGACTGGCGCGCACACGCGTTTTACGTATAACCTCACCCGCTAACCACCCCCACCGGAAGGTCCCGATGCGACGCGTCGCCCTGGTCACCCTCGTCGTCGACGACTATGACGACGCCATTCGCTTCTACACCGAGGCCCTGGGTTTCCGGCTCGCCGAGGACGCCCCGCGTCCCGACGGCTCCCGCTGGGTCGTCGTGGAGCCCGGCGGCGCCGCCGGCACCGGTCTGCTGCTGGCCCGCGCCAAGGACGACACCCAGCGGTCACGGGTCGGCGACCAGACCGGCGGCCGCGTCGGGTTCTTCCTGCACACCGACGACTTCGCCCGCGACCACGCCCGGATGACCGCGGCCGGCGTGGCCTTCCTGGAGGAGCCACGGCACGAGCCGTACGGCATCGTCGCCGTCTTCCAGGACCTCTACGGCAACCGCTGGGACCTGCTGCAGCCCGCCGGCTGACTCCTTCCCACCGCTTCGAACCGCCTGCTCAAGGAAAGACCCGCCATGACTACTACGCGCGTAGACACCGATGTGATCCGCCGCCTCCCCAAGGCCGTGCTGCACGACCACCTCGACGGCGGCCTGCGCCCCGCCACCCTCGTGGAACTGGCGGCCGAGGTCGGTCACACCCTGCCCGCCACCGATCCCGGCGAACTGGCCGCCTGGTTCTTCGAGGCCGCCAACTCCGGCGACCTGGTGCGGTACATAGCCACCTTCGAGCACACCCTCGCCGTCATGCAGACCCGTGAGGGCCTGCTGCGCACCGCCGAGGAGTACGTGCTGGACCTCGCCGCCGACGGTGTCGTCTACGCCGAGGTGCGCTACGCCCCCGAGCTGAACACCCGGGGCGGGCTGTCGATGCGCGAAGTCGTGGAGACCGTCCAGGAGGGGCTCGCCGCCGGCATGGCCAAGGCGGCCGCCGCCGGCACTCCCGTCCGGGTCGGCACGCTCCTGTGCGGGATGCGGATGTTCGACCGCGTGCGTGAGGCCGCCGACCTGGCCGTCGCCTACCGCGACGCCGGGGTCGTCGGCTTCGACATCGCCGGCGCCGAGGACGGCTTCCCGCCCGCCGACCACCTCGAGGCCTTCGAGCACCTGCGCCGCGAGAGCGTGCCCTTCACCATCCACGCCGGCGAGGCGCACGGCCTGCCCAGCATCCACCAGGCCCTTCAGGTGTGCGGCGCCCAGCGCATCGGCCACGGGGTGCGCCTGACCGAGGACATCGTGGACGGCAAGCTCGGCCGGCTCGCCTCCTGGGTGCGCGACCGCCGGATCGCCCTGGAGATGTGCCCCACCTCCAACCTGCAGACCGGCTGCGCCACCTCGATCGCCGAGCACCCGATCACGGCCCTGAAGGACCTCGGGTTCCGGGTCACCCTCAACACCGACAACCGGCTGGTGTCGGGCACGACGATGACCCGGGAGATGTCCCTGCTGGTCGAGGAGGCCGGCTGGAGCGTCGAGGACCTGCGCACGGTCACGGTGAACGCCGTCAAGAGCGCGTTCCTCCCGTTCGACGAGCGCAAGGCCCTCATCGAGGACGTCGTCCTGCCGGGCTACGCGGCCGCGCTCTGAACGAGCCCCCTGAGGTAGGCGGCCTGTCCGACGTGCTGAAGGTCGTCGGACAGGACGCTCACCAGTCGCACGCCCAGGCTCACCGGCGGATCCCAGCGCTCGTCCACGATCCGCTCCAGATCCTTGGCGGCCAGTGAGCGCAGCGCGCCGAGCGTCTGCTCGTGCACGGCGTCGTAGTACCCGGTGAGCAGGTCGGCCGACTCGACCCGCACCTTCGCGACCTTCGCGGGACTGTGCCCGTACCCGGTGTCGTGCCGGGGCAGGTCGAGGCCGAAGCGCTTCTCCCAGCCCTGGCTCAGCCACACCTGGTCGAGGTCGAACGCGTCGGCGACGTGGTCGTCCTGCACCCGGGTGAGATGCCAGACGAGCCAGGCGATGGAGTTGGCGTCGGGCGCCGGACGGTGGTGCAGCGCGTCCGGGCCGAGGCCGTCGAGGGCGGCATGGACTTCTTCCTGGATGCGGCCGTAGCCGTCGATGAGGATGTCCTTGGCATGCATACCGTCCACCATCCCAAACAGCGGGCGGTCACGCGCCCGGAATCCGGCCGAGGTCCGCTGTGCGGCGGGCGGACGTCAGCAGGAGGGCTGGGCACCCTCTCGCGGTAGGAGGCCCCCTGTCTCGCCGGCGGTCTCCAGCAGGGTGACGAGCGCCCGGGCGGCGGGGCTGGTGGCGCGGTCCGGGGGCAGCAGCGCCACGGTCTCGTACTCCGTCTCGCCCGTGCCCTTCAGGGGCAGCGCCGTGAGGGAGGGCCGCTTGTGCCGGAAGTGCCGGGGTGCGACCGCGATCCCCAGGTTCTCGTCCACCAGGTCCAGCAGGCTGTGCACGTCGTTGACCTCCAGTGCGACCGTGCGCCGCACCCCGGCCGCGGCGAACGCGGCGTCGGTGGTGCGCCGCGGGCCCCAGTCCGGGTGGAAGTCCACGAAGACCTCGCCGGCCAGGTCCTCCGGGGTCAGCACCGCCCCGGCCGAGGCCAGCCGGTGCCCGGGATGGCACAGCACGGTCATCGGCTCGCTCGTCAGCGACACCGAACGCAGCTGGTCGCTGTCCGCCTGGGTGCGGTAGGCGAAGGCCAGGTCGAGCCGGCCGGCACCGACCTCCTCGGCCAGCGCGCCCGAGCCGGCCTGCCGCAGCCGGATCTCCACGTCCGGGTGCCGGCCCCGGAACGCGGCCAGCAGCCGGGCGACGTGCACCCCGGCGATGCACTGCTCGGTGCCGAGGGCCAGCGTGCCGCGCAGCACGCCCTGCACCGCCGCCACCGCCTCGTGCGCGGCGCGCACCTGCGCCAGGATCCGCTCGGCCTCCCCCAGCAGCGCCCGCCCCGCCTCCGTGAGCGTGACCCGGCGGGTGGTGCGCACGAACAACGGCGCCCGCAGCTCGCGCTCCAGCGCCCGGATGGACGCCGACAGGCCCGACTGGGACACCATGAGACGTTCGGCGGCCCGGGTGAAATGCTGGTCCTCGGCGACGGCGACGAAGTGCTGGAGATGGCGCAGTTCCATGATTGAGAAGCCTAGCCGCACAATTCCATCGGATTCTTCTGTTGGACCGCTGCCCGGCCCGCGGGGAAGAGTGGGACCGGCGACCGGGAGCCCGCCGCTCCCGGGAGCCGGGAACACCGTGTGCCAACCCCTCTGGAGTCGCGTTGTACACCGCACACCCCGACCGCTACGCCGACATGCCCTACCGGCGCACCGGACGCAGCGGACTGAAGCTCCCCGCGCTGTCCCTCGGCCTGTGGCACAACTTCGGCCCGGACCGGCCTGTCGAGACCCAGCGGGCGATCCTGCGCCGCGCCTTCGACCTGGGCGTCACCCACTTCGACCTCGCCAACAACTACGGCCCGCCGCCCGGCGCCGCCGAGTCCGCGCTCGGTGAGGCGCTGAGGGCCGACTTCGGGCCGTACCGCGACGAGCTGGTCATCTCCACCAAGGCCGGCTACCTGATGTGGCCCGGCCCCTACGGCGAATGGGGCTCGCGCAAGTACCTGCTCTCCTCCCTGGACCAGAGCCTCGCCCGGATGGGCCTGGACTACGTCGACATCTTCTACTCGCACCGCCCCGACCCGGACACTCCGCTGGAGGAGACGATGGGCGCCCTGCACACCGCGGTGCAGCAGGGCAAGGCGCTGTACGTCGGCGTCTCCAACTACTCGGCGCAGCAGACCCGCGAGGCCGCCCGCATCCTCGCCGAGCTCGGCACCCCGCTCCTCATCCACCAGCCGCGCTACTCGATGCTCGACCGGCGCCCCGAGGACGAGGGCCTGCTCGACGCCCTGGACGAACTCCAGGTCGGCTCCATCGTCTACTCCCCGCTGGAGCAGGGCCTGCTGACCGGGCGCTACCTGGACGGCATCCCCGAGGACTCCCGCGCCGCGAGCGACAGCCCCTTCCTGAGCAAGGACGCGGTCACCGAGGACCTGGTCGCCCGCCTGCGCGCCCTCGACGAGATCGCCGCCTCCCGCGGCCAGACCCTGGCCCAGCTGGCCCTCGCCTGGGTGCTGCGCGGCGGCCGGGTCACCTCCGCACTGGTCGGCGCGAGCAGCCCGCGGCAACTTGAGGACAGCGTCGGCGCCCTCGGCAACCTGGACTTCGACGCCGACGAACTCGCGCGGATCGACGCGATCGTGAAGGACTGAGCCGCCGGACCGGCGGGCGGGGGGAGGTGAGCCGCTCGCTCGCCTCCCCCCGGCCGTTCACCGCCGGACCGGCCGTGTCAGGCCGTCGCCGGCACCCGGTCGAGAAAGCCCAGCACCTGCCGGATGCGGCCCTCGTCGTCCAGGGTGACGACGTCGAACCCGGCCACGGGCGCCGAGCCGTCGGCCTCGTTGACCAGCTCCCAGCCGAAGCGCGCGGTGTCGTGGTGCCCGTCCACCGCGCCGAGCGGGCGGAAGACGAACCCGGGAAACTGCTCGTGGGCCGCCGCGATCACGGCCGCGATGCCGTCGTGGCCGCGGACGTCGGCGAGCGGGTCGGTGTAGCCGCCGTCGGCGGTCCAGGCGGCGGCGACCGCCTTCTTCAGCGCCTCCGGCTCGGTGGCGTTCCAGGCCTCGAAGTAACGGGCGGCGGCGTTCTCGTAACGTTCGGTGTTCACGGACATGCTGCATCAGCCTCCATCGAGGTCGTAACCGCTGGTCGGACCCGGATCCGTGGCGTCGCCGATCCGGTGTGACCACCATGCCGGAGCACCGGGGAGCGGGTCGATTACCTGCCGGGTAATGGCCACGGCCCCTAACTCCCGCCGCATTCCGGCCAGAACGGGCGGTGAATATGCCAACAGACTGGCCGGAAACTCGTGGTGACAGTGTTTCGGCCGTGGCGATACTCGAACAACAGGGGCACTTCACCGCACAGGAGCCGCACGGAGAGCGAGGGCCGGACCGGCAGCAGCGAGGCGACGGGGGAGTGGGACGTGCACGACGAATTCCTGTGCCATGTCACGGCGTACGGCATGTGCGACGGCCGGCGCATCGGGGTACCGCTCGGCACCTATCGCGCGCCGACGCTGGCCCTGGCCCTGTGGTGGCTGCGCGACCGCGCCTCCTGGATCGCCGAACGCCTGGATCCGAGCCCGGAGGACCCCGCCTTCCCTGCGGGCTCGCTGGTGCCGGTCGCCGGCACGGTGGCCGACGTGCCCGCCCTGCTGCGCGCCTGGTGCGCCGATGACGCCTGGCAGGAGCGGGTGGCCGAGGAGCTGGCCGGCGGGCGGCTGGTGCGGATCGCCGCCAGCGACGACACCACCGAGTACGAACTGCTCGCCGAGTCCGTCGACGCGCTGCGCATGCAGCGCACCCTGCCGGCGCTCGTCGTACCCGTCGCCTGACACGTGTACGCCGCCGCCGCTTCCCCCCGGACCCCGGAAGGGACTCGGGCGCAAAACCGGGTGAATCGGTAGAATTCTGGCCATGACGGAGCGGCCGGTCGCCTTCACGGCGCCCGAACTCCTCGTGGAGACCGACACGGGCTCCACGGTGATGAGCCCGGGCCACGACTACCACGTCGGACGCGACCCGCTCAGCGACATCGTCCTCGACGACGCCCGGGTCTCGTGGCACCACGCCGTGCTGCGCTGCGACCGCGACCGCTGGACGCTGAAGGACCAGCACAGCACCAACGGCACCTACGCCGACGGCCACCGGGTCGACGAGTGGGGCGTGCACCCCGGCAGCGTCATCCGTTTCGGCAACCCCACCGACGGCCCCCGCGCCGTCCTCACCGGCGCCCCGCCGCCCGCCCCCGGCCGTCCCTCCGCGGTGTCGCAGCCGCTGCTGACCGGCACCTTCCGCCGGCCCAGCAGCGTCCGCCCGCTGCCCGTGCGCTCGGCGCGCATCGGCCGGGCCGCCGACAACGACCTCGTGGTGGACGACCTGGTCGTCTCCCGCCGCCACGCCGAACTGCGCGCCCACCCCGACGGCACGTACGAGATCGTCGACCTCGGCAGCCACAACGGCACCTACCTCAACGGCCGGCCCGTCACCCGCGCCCCCATCCGCCCCGGCGACGTCGTCGGCATCGGCCACTTCGCCTTCAGCCTGGTCGGCGACGAACTCCAGGAGTACGTCGACACCGGCGAGATCTCCCTCGACGTCCAGGACCTCACCGTCGCCGTCGACGGCGGCCGGAAGGTGCTCCTCGACCACGTGTCCTTCCCGGTGCCTCAGAAGTGCCTGCTCGCCGTGGTCGGACCGAGCGGCGCCGGAAAGTCCACGCTGCTCAACGCCCTGACCGGGCAGCGCCCCGCCGACCGGGGCACCGTCCTGTACGACGGCCGCGACCTCTACCGCGACTACGCCGAACTGCGCCAGCGCATCGGACTCGTCCCGCAGGACGACATCCTGCACCCCCAGCTCACCGTGCGCGCCGCGCTGTCGTACGCCGCCGAACTGCGCTTCCCCGAGGACACCGCCCGGACCGAGCGGCGCGCCCGGGTGGACGAGGTCGTCCGGGAGCTGGGCCTCGAGCAGCGCGCGGACCAGCCCGTGCACAGCCTCTCCGGCGGCCAGCGCAAGCGGGTCAGCGTGGCCCTTGAACTGCTCACCAAACCGTCCCTGCTCTTCCTGGACGAGCCGACCTCCGGACTCGACCCCGGCATGGACCGGTCGGTCATGCACATGCTGCGCGGCCTCGCCGACGACGGCCGCACCGTCATCGTGGTCACCCACAGCGTCCTCAGCCTCGGCGTCTGCGACCGCCTGCTGGTGCTCGCCCCCGGCGGCAAGGTGGCCTACTACGGGCCGCCCGAGGACGCCCTCGCCTTCTTCGGCTTCGAGCAGTGGCCGGAGGCCTTCGAGGCCTTCGACCGGGACCCGGAACGCGACTGGGCGCGCGAGTACCGCGAGTCGCCGTTCCACCGGCACTACGTCACCGAGGCCACCACCCAGCCCCACCACCCGGGCCCCGCCCCGGTTACCCCGGCGCCGCCGCCCCACCCGCGCGGCTGGGGTGCCCAGCTCGGCACCCTGATCCGGCGGTACGCGGCCGTGCTCGCCGCCGACCGCACCTTCCTGGCCGTCATGATCGCGCTGCCGTTCGTCATGGGCGCCATGGCCCGCGCCCTGGCGGGCGGCCGGCTCGGCCGGGACACCGCGATGAACGCCCTGCTCATCCTGTGCGTCGGCGCGGTGCTGACCGGCGCCGCCAACGCGGTGCGCGAACTCGTCAAGGAACGCGTGGTCTACCGGCGGGAACGCGCCGTCGGACTGCCCCGCTCCGCCTATCTGCTGTCGAAGGTGGTGGTGCTCGGCACGGTCAGTGTCGTCCAGGCCGTCGTCCTCACCCTGGTCGCCCTACTCGGCGTCGATCTGAACAGCCCCGGCGGCAGGGGCGTCCTGCTGCCGCCGCTCGCCGAGATCGCCCTGGCCGTCGCCCTGCTCGCGTTCACCGCGATGATGCTCGGCCTGCTCGTCTCCGCGCTGGTCCGCAAGGAGGAGGTGACGATGCCGCTGCTGGTGCTGCTCGCCATCGTCCAGGTCGTGTTCTGCGGGGCCCTGCTCAAGCTGCACGGTGTGCCCGGTCTGGAGCAGCTGTCCTGGCTGGTGCCCTCCCGCTGGGCGCTCGGCGCCATGGCCGGCACGGTCGGACTCTCCGGGACCGTCCCCGGCAAGCTCACCGCCGACCCCCTCTTCCGCCACTCGACGGGCGTCTGGCTGCTCGATCTGGCCATGCTGGTGGTGCTCTCCGTCCTCTACGGGCTCGTCGTCGCACGGCTGCTGCGCCGGCAGGAGCCCGCCGTGATGCGGAAGTAGCGGAAGCAGGCGAACGCGATGACCCCCACGCGGAAGCAGGCGCCCCGATGAGCAAGGCGACCGGTCCCGGATTCCGGCCCACGCACGTGGTGCCGCGGCACGGCATGCCCGCCTGGGAGGCCCCCGACCCGGCCCGGCCCACCGTGCCCCTCGACCCGCTGCTGCCCGTCGAACTCGTGGAGCGGCGCGGCGACTGGGGACACGTCCGCTGTTCCAACGGCTGGGCCGCCTGGGTCGACGGCCGCCGCCTCGTCGCCGTACCCGACGACCCGCCCACCGCCGACGGCCCGGCCGCCACGGCCGCCGACCCGCGCCCGCTGCTCGCCCGCGCCGGACAGGCCCTGGCCGACTACCGGTCCGCCGTGGAGGGGCTGGCCGCCGGCGCCCTGGACGGCGAGGACTTCGCCGACCGCACCGCCGGCCTGCGTATCGGCCTCGTCGTCGACGGCGAGTCGATGTGGCTGTACGACCCCGAGGAAGGCCGCTGGGTCTACGGCGACGGACGGCGGCTGACCACCTACGCCACCGACCGGCGGGTCACCGGCGCGGAGGACGCCGGGCACGCCCCGACCCGGGTGGTCGCGCCCGAGGGCGAGCTGTGATGGCGCCGGGTGCCGGCCGGCGGATCGCGGGCTACCTCATCGAGAGCGAGATCGGGCGCGGCGGCATGGCCGTCGTCTACCGCGCCCGCGACCTGCGGCTGGAGCGCACGGTCGCCCTGAAACTGCTCGCCCCCGAACTCGCCCGCAACGACACCTTCCGCAAGCGGTTCACCCACGAGTCCCAGGTGGCCGCCGCCATCGACCACCCGCACATCGTGCCGGTCTTCGAGGCGGGCGAGACGGACGGGGTCCTCTACATCGCCATGCGGTACGTCGCCGGAAGCGATCTGCGCCGCCTGCTCGACCTGCGCGGACCGCTGCCCCTGCCGGACGCGGTGCGGATCGCCGCGCAGGTGGCCTCCGCCCTCGACGCCGCCCACGACCACGGGCTGGTGCACCGGGACGTCAAGCCCGGCAACATCCTGATCGCCCAGGGCATCGACAGCGACCACCCCGAGCACGTGTACCTCACCGACTTCGGGCTCACCAAGAAGTCGCTGTCGCTGACCGGGTTCACGAGCGTGGGCCAGTTCGTGGGCACCCTCGACTACGTGGCCCCCGAGCAGATCTCCGGGCGCCCGGTCGACGGCCGGTGCGACGTCTACAGCCTGGCCTGCGTCGTGTACGAGAGCATCGCCGGCCGCCCCCCGTTCCTGCGCGACGACGACATGGCCCTGCTCTGGGCGCACCAGTACGACGAGCCGACCCCGCCGAGCCGGGCGCGCCCCGGTCTCCCCGCCGGGGCCGACGCGGTCTTCGCCAAGGCCCTCGCCAAGAGCCCCGACGCCCGCTACCCCACGTGCCTCGACTTCGTCACCGCCCTGCGGTCCGTCACGGACACCACCCGCCCGGCCGCGTCGCACCCGGCACAGGCGCCCGGCACACAGACGGACCACGCGGTGGCCGCACCGGCACCGGACCAGCCGGGGGCCGGGCCATCGCCGGACCGCGCGACGGCAGGCCCGCGTCGTCCGGACCGTCCGACGTCCGGCCGCACAGAACCTGCCGCGGTGCCGACCGGGGCCCCGGGCCCACCGCACTGGGCCGGGCCGGTGTTCCCCACCTGACGCCACCCACGCGCACAAGCGCCACCCGCCTCGCCCATGCCCCGCCCGCCATGCTCGGCACCGGTCCGTCTCGCGCAAGGCTCGTTTTCCTCGCCTGACACCAGTCACCGCGCCCAGGACTCGTCGGCCTCGCGTGAAACGGGTCGCCCCGGTCAGGACGCCCCGCTCGCCTGGCACCGGCCCGCCCCGCCCGGGACCGGTCCGTCTCGCGCAAGGCTCGTTTTCCTCGCCTGACACCAGTCACCGCGCCCAGGACTCGTCGGCCTCGCCTGAAACGGGTCCGCCCCGGTCAGGACTCGCCCCGCTCGTCTGGGCCCCGGCCCGCCACGCCCGTCGCCCGCCCGCCCCGCCTGGGACCGGTTCGCCTCGGCTAAGGGCCGTCCACCTCGCCGAGCCTGCGTACCCCCTTGGCCAGCAGGCCGCCCAGGAAGCCGGCGGCCAGTCCCCACAGGGCGCCCAGGCCCACCGCCTGCCACAGCCGGGGTCTGAGGAACAGCTCGCCGGACAGGCCGCCGCCGAGGTCCCCGATGCCGAGCAGGGAGAGGCCGTAGTGGGCCGAGACTCGGCCGGTCAGGCAGATCATCAGGACCGCCAGCGCCAGCGCCACCGCCAGATGGACGGCGTGCTGCCACAGCCGGATGCGGGCCGGTGAGCGGGCCGCCATCCGGAAGGCCACGGCCAGCAGCAGGATCGCGTCCACGGCGATCAGCCACCACCAGCGGCCGTCGTACGCGGTGAGCGAGCGCAGATTCAGTTCGGAGACGTCCGGTGTGCGCAGAAGCACGTCCAGGACGTGCGGCATCGGCAGACCGAACGGGCCGTCCACCCGGCCGTTCCAGGTGGCGCCCAGGCCGATGGTGAGGGCCAGCCAGGCCAGATTGGGCAGCCCCAGCAGGATCACGGCGAAGGTCGCCGGGGCGTGCCCGCGGGTCGCCGCCGTGACCAGCGCGGCGACGAGGGCGACGACGACATAGGCGAGCAGCAGGACCACCGTCGCGTGCGCCGCCGGACGCACCGACTCCTGGCAGCGCAGCAGCCGCCCCGGCAGTGGCGCCCCGCGCGCCACCAGCAGCGCCAGCAGCAGCACCCCGGCCAGCCACAGCAGGCCGAACAGCACCGTCAGCGGCACGTCCGTGGTGAACCCGACACGGGGCGCCGAGTCGAACAGCCCGGTGAGATCGCTGAGGGTGCCGTTGCCCACGTCGACGGCGAAGGTCTGCCGGGCGCCGAGGGCCAGCCCGATCAGCGCGAGCAGCCACAGCACCGCGATCCGGGCGGCCCAGCCGGCCAGTTCCCGGGCCGACGCCACCGCCCGGTGCCGCAGCGGACGCAGGAAGCCCGCGCCGATCACCAGGGCGCCGACCAGGGTGACCGACAACGGGATCACGGTCAGCCCGGCCCGCGTCTGCGCCAGCACGCCCGCGTTGCCCGCCAGGTCCACACTGCCGCCGACCGACGTGACCAGGGTCGCGGCCACCACGCGCGGGAAGGCGGCGTCCGGCAGGCCGGTCGCCCCCGCCGCCCACAGTCCGAGCGCCGCCGCCAGCGCCATGGCGGCCAGCCCGGACAGCACCGCGGCCAGGGCCTGCGCCCAGCCGTGACGGGCGGCGGGCCGCGCGGAGACGGTCGGAACGCTCACGAGGGACACGCTAGGCACCCACCGGGCGGCCCGCCCGCCGAGGGGGGCCGTCCGCGTCGGCTTGCGGCCCCCATGCCGGGACACACAATGGGATCAACGTGCAGCCGAATGCCAGCAAATGCACCCAAAAGGTTTTGACTGAGCAAGCCGCGTGTCGCACCGCGTATCGCGACGATCGCGACGGGAAGAAGTGCTCGTGAGCGCCGAACCTCCGTCTTCCGGCCGCCCGACCGGGCCGCCCTCCGGCCCGCTGGCGGGCTCCTCCCGGCCGCCCTCCGGGCCACCGCCCGCGGGACCGCCGCCCTCCGGGCCGGGCGGAGCCGGGGGGCCGCACGTGCCGTGGTGGAAGTCGGTACCGCGCGTCGCAGGCATCACCGCCGTGGTCGTGGCCGCCGTGGTCCTGGCGGTGGTCTTCACCCGTCCGGGCGGCGGCTCCTCCGCCAAGGGCGGCGAGGTCTTCCTGCAGTCCGCGGACAGCAGCGGCGAGGACCCGTTCACGGAATCGACGGCACGGCAGAGTTCCGCGCCGCCGCCGCCCTCGGCCTCCGCCGCGCCCTCCGGCCCGGCCAACGCGGTGCAGGGCGTGGACGGCGGGGCGCCCGGCCTGTACGGCGGCACCAGGAGCACGCCCGCCTGCGATGTCGGGAAGCAGGTCAGGTTCTTCCAGTCCGACCCGGCCAAGGAGAAGGCCTTCGCCTCCGTGGCCGGCGTCCAGCCGTCCGGCGTGCCCGCCTACCTGCGCTCGCTGACGCCGGTGCAACTGCGCGTCGACACCCGGGTCACCAACCACGGCTACCGCGACGGCGCCCCCACCTCCTACCAGTCGGTGCTCCAGGCGGGCACCGCCGTGCTGGTGGACGGCCACGGTGTGCCGCGCGTGCGCTGCGCCTGCGGCAACCCGCTGACCCCCCCGGTCGCCCAGAAGACCGCGCCGAAGCCGGTGGGCGCGCGCTGGCCCGCGTACCGGCCCTCGAACGTGGTGGTGGTCGTCCCCGCACCGAAGCCCGTCGACGTCTTCGTGCTCTACGACACCCACCACGACGACTGGATCCACCGCCGGCGCGGCGACCACGACTGCCGCCACGACCGGCCCGCCCCGCCGCCGAAGGCCGGGCACCCCTGGACGGCCCCGCCCCGGGCCGCGTCGCCGTCGTGCCCGCCGGGCACGAAGCACTGCCCGCCCCCGTCCGGCAAGCCGAGCCCGTCGGCGTCGTCGTCCCCGTCGGCGTCCAAGCCCTCCCCGTCGTCGCCGTCGCCGTCCCACTCCTCGCCGTCGTCGGGTCCCTCGGGTTCACCGGCGCCGTCCTCCCCGGCCTCGTCCCCGGCGTCGAAGTCTCCGGCGACGAAGCCGACGCCGTCCCCCTCCTCGGTTTCTTCCGCGTCCTCGGCCCCGTCGCCCTCGGCGTCGACGTCCGCGGAGTCCAAGCCGGCGTCGTCGCAGACGTCCTCCGCCGCGTCGCCCTCCTCGGTAAGCTCTGCCCCGGCCCCGGTGACCAGCGGGACGCCCGGCGAACCGGCGACGACCACCCCCGGTGGGGGCCGGACGGCGTGAGCCTCGCCACTGTGCGCGGTGGGCGAACGCCTCGGGGGACTGCCGGGCCCGGCTCGGGGTACGAGGACAGGTGCACCACGCGACCGGCCGGATCCGGCTTTCCGAGAGAGACAGCATGAGCAAACACCTGGGCGGGGATGTGATACCGAAGGGTTTCGACGTTCCCGTGGAACCGCTGCGCCGCGCCGCGCACTACACGGGCGAACCCGGATGCATTGCCGAGGCGCGCGACTTCGCCGCCCGCTTCCTCGAGCAGTTGCGCACCGAATGGTGCGCGGACGCCGACCGCCGCGCCGGCGGGGAGCTGCTCCTGCTCGTGAGCGAACTCGTCACCAACGCCGACCGGCACAGCAACGGTCCGTACATCCTGGAACTGGAGGGGACGGACAGCGAGGTCACGGTGTCCGTCTACGACAGCAGCTCGGCCCTTCCCCGCCGCTTCCCCAAGAACCCCGAACGCATCGGGCGGCACGGCCTGGAGATCGTGCACGCCCTCGCCTCCGAGGTCACCGCGGAGCGCGTCCCGGTGGGCAAGCGGATCCGCGCCCGCTTCCGGCTGAACCGCTGAGGCCCCGCCCTCCAGCTGAACCGCCCCGCCTCCGGGCCTCCGGCTGAACCGCTGAGGCGCCCCGCGGAACCGTCCGCTGGGGCGCCCCGTCGAAAACGGTCCTCGCCCCGGCAGGGGCCGGACCGGTGTCAGGCGCAGCCGAGTTCGCCGAGCATCCCCTCGCGCAGCCGGGTGATGATCCGCTTGATCAGCCGGGACACATGCATCTGGGAGCAGCCGAGCCGTTGCCCGATCTCCGCCTGGGTGGCCTCCTCCACGAACCGCATGTGGATGATCTGCCGGTCCCGTTCGCCGAGTTCGGCCATTAGCGGGGCGAGCGCGTGGAAGTCCTCGACGAGCCGCAGCCCTTCCTCCTCCACGCCGATGAAGTCGGCGAGCACCGCCTCGCCGTCCTCCGGTCCGTCGCCGGTGAGCGCCGCGTCGAGGGAGGCCGAGTTGTAGCCGTTCGAGGCGATCTGGGCCTCGATCACCTCGTCCTCGGTGATGTTCATGAGGGTCGCCAGCTCGGCCACCGTCGGGTCCCGGTCCAGCCGGCTGGACAGCTCCTCGCGTGCCTTGGCCAGCTCCACCCGCAGCTCCTGGAGCCGGCGCGGCACGTGCACCGCCCAGGTGGTGTCCCGGAAGAACCGCTTGATCTCACCGACGATGTACGGCAGCGCGAAGGAGGTGAACTCCACCTCGCGGGACAGCTCGAACCGGTCGATGGCCTTGATCAGGCCGATCATGCCGGTCTGGACGATGTCCTCCATGTCGTCGCCGCGGCCCCGGAACCGCCCGGCGGCGAACCGCACGAGCGACATGTTCATCTCGATCAGGGTGTTGCGCGCGTACTGGTACTCGTGCGTGCCCTCCTCCAGCTCGGTGAGCCGCTGGAAGAACTGGCGGGACAGCTCCCGCGCGTCACGCGGTGCGACGGATGCCGGGTCCGCGATGCCAGGCAGTGACCCCTCGCCCGTCCCGTCCTGCTCGGTCCTCTGGGTGACCTCTGCTTCCGACCGGATCCCGGCGGTGTTCATTACCTCTCCCACGGTAGTCACGGTTCTGCGGCTGCCGCCTGAGCGGCCTTCTGCTGTTGTACTGCTCGCCGTGTGCCCGCATACCCCCGGCCCGGCGTTGCATGCCTGACCGCGCGGTGTGCTCACCCCCCGGGTACCCCCGGTCACGTACGGCATGCATGCCGCTTCGCCCGGCGGCCGAAAACGTTCGGCGCCCGCCCGGCGGGGCGGTTTCCCTCAGGGCGCAATGCCCGCCCCTTGCCCCACGGCCACCGGTTCCTACGCTGGCAGGATGAGCAACCAGGTGAGCGACGAAGCCCGAGTCATTCCCCTGCGACCGGCGCCCGCCCGTCCTTCGGCCCCCCGGTCCGAGCCCGCGGCGGACAAGGAGCCGCTGTGGCGCGACCTGGTCGGCGGGGTGCTGCGCCGCGAGCGCCGGGCGCAGGGGCGCACCCTCAAGGAGGTGGCCGACGCGGCGCGGATCTCGCTGCCGTATCTGTCCGAGATCGAGCGCGGCCGCAAGGAGGCCTCCTCGGAGGTGCTCGCGGCCGCCGCGGACGCCCTAGGCCTGGGCCTCGGCGGACTGCTGTCCCTGGCCCACGGCGAGCTGACCCGCCGCACGGCCGCTCCCCGGCGCCGCCCGGCGGCCGCACCCCACCGCCCGTACAACGGCCTGTGCCTGGCGGCCTGAGCCCCGCAGACCTCGTGGCCGGGGCGGTTCGGCGTCCCGGCCGATGAGTTTCGCCGCGAGGACCCGTCTACATGGATGACCGCGTTCCCTCGCCCAGGAGGTCCCCATGTCCGCCGACGGTTTCACCACATGTCTCTGGTTCGACGGCCAGGCCGAGGAGGCCGCCGAGTTCTACGTCTCCGTCTTCAAGAACTCCGCCATCGGCCGCGTCGGCCGCTACAACGAGTCCGGGCCCGGCCCGGCCGGCTCCGTGATGGCCGTGGAGTTCACGGCCAACGGCCAGAAGTTCGTCGCGCTCAACGGCGGCCCCCAGTTCACGTTCAGCGAGGCCGTCTCGTTCCAGATCTTCTGCGCCGACCAGGCCGAGATCGACTACTACTGGACCGAGCTCACCGAGGACGGCGGCGAGCCCGGCCCGTGCGGCTGGCTCAAGGACAAGTACGGCCTCTCCTGGCAGGTCGTCTACGACCGGCTGATCGACATGATCGGCGACCCGGACCAGGAGAAGGCGTCGCGCACCATGAAGGCCATGATGGGCATGGGCAAGCTCGACGTCGCGGAGCTGAACAGGGCGTACGCGGGGGAGTAGCGGGCACCGGCGCTCCCCGCCGGCCGCCGGTCTCCCGTCACCCGGCCTCGGCGAGGATCTCGGCGATCACATGCCGGGAGTTCTCCGCCAGGGCCGGGTTGGTGTCCCAGTAGTACGGCAGCTGGATCAGCGCGATCGACAGCGCCCAGCCCCGCCCCCGCGCCCACTGCGCGTCGTCGGCGCCGGCGGCCCTGCGGAAGGTGTCCCGGGCCGGGGCGGGCAGCAGGTTCCAGGCGACGATCAGGTCCACGGCCGGGTCGCCGGCCCCGGCACAGCCGAAGTCGATGACCGCGCTCAGCCGGCCGTCGTCCACCAGCACGTTCCCGGGCGAGAGGTCGCCGTGGGCCCACACCGGCGGCCCGGTGTGGGCCGGGGCGCGCAGTGCCTCCTCCCACAGCGCCGTGACCGCACCGGTGTCGACGCGTCCGCCCAGTTCGGCGAGGGCGGCCCGGGTCGGCGCGTCCCGGTCGCGCAGGGCGCCGACCCGATAGCCGGCCGGCGCGCCCCGCGGATCGGCGCGGCGCAGCGCCCGCACGAAGGCCCCGAGGTCCTCGGCCAGCCGCTCGGGGTCCCGCACGGCGCCGGCAGCCGGGTTGCTTCCCGGAAGCCACCGGTAGACGGACCAGGGCCACGGGTAGTCCTCGTCCGGTTCGCCGGGGCCCACCGGCTCGGGCACGGCGACCGGCAGCAGCGGCCCGAGCCGCGGCAGCCAGCGCTGCTCCAGCCGCAGGTCCGGCACGGCGCCGGGCCGCCGGGGCAGCCGTACCAGCAGGTCGGCGCCCAGCCGGAACATGGCGTTCTCCGTCCCGGAGGACGCGAGCCGGCGGACCGGCAGGGCGGCCCACTGCGGGTACCGGCGGGCGATCAGGCGCCGGACCAGCGGAGTGCCGAGGTGGATCTCGTCCGCGTGCATCTTCGGCGGCGCCGGCGGAGTCCGGCTGTCGGAGGCAGTCATCGCGGCCCATGACAGCGCCTCGGCCCCCTCCCTGTCGACGCGTTTTCCCGCGGGTCCGCGCTCAGACCCGGTCGGCCGCGATCAGCAGGTACTGGAAGCTGCCGTTGCGGTAGGCGTCCAGGAACGTGTCCTCGATGCCGGTGACCAGGTGCTCGGCCTCCCGGCGCAGCTCCCAGTAGGGGATGGTCGCCTCGGTCAGGTCCTCGACGTGGACCGGCACCAGGCGGTTGCGCGCCATGGCCTTGAAGTACTCCGAGCGCGGGTGGATGTCGCAGATGTAGTGCGCGTTGATCAGCGACACCTCCCGCGAGGCCTGCCCGTAGGTGTCGTTGTAGCAGCCGGTGATCACCACGTAGCGTCCGCCGCGGCGCAGCAGCCGGGCGTGCTCGGCGAACAGCAGGTCCAGCTCGACGTACATGGTGGACTCGTTGTTCCAGGACGCCGCGTACGCGCCGGTCTCCAGGCCGGTGTCGAGCATGTTGCGGTGGTGGTAGCGCACCTTGTCGTCGATGCCCCGGGCGCGGGCCTGCTCGTTGGCGAAGGCGGCCTGCTTGGCCGAGATGGTGACGCCGTCGGCGTGGCAGCCGTAGAGCAGATGCGCCACCACGCTGCCGCCGCCCCGGCCGCAGCCGGCGTCGAAGACCCGGTCGGCGGGGGAGAGCGGCCCGAGATGCGAGGCGAGCAACTCGGCCTGGGCGTGCTCCAGGCGGTGCAGTTCGGCGGTGATGCGGTCGCGGCGCGCCCGCGGATCGGGCTCGTCCAGCACCGACCGGTCGGCGGCACCGATGCCGTAGTGGTGGTGGTACAGGTCGTCGATCTTGCCGAGTTCCAGGTTGACCGGGTTCTCCTCGGCGTTCCAGTAGTCCGCGACCCGGTTCTGGTAGACGGACTGGGCCGGGACCGGGACGGGCATGGTCCGGGCGACGGGGGCGGAGGTCAAAGGTGGCTCCTCGTGGCGCATGTGACGGTGTTCCGGAAGGCGGCGGTCACCAGTAGTCGGGCAGGTGGTAGCGGTGGGTGTTGGTGGCGTGCCACTCGTGGTTGCCGGACACCCAGGCGGCGAGCCCCCGGGCATAGCGCTCCACCAGCGGCGAGGTCGCCGACAGCAGGGCCGACTCCTCCTCGAAGGCCGCCATGATCCGGTTGTGGATCTCGACGGACTTCAGATAGGCGGCCTTCAGACCGCGCCGCTCGTGGGCGGCGACGACCTGCGGCAGATTGAGGTGCGTGGGGTCACTGGCCAGCTCCTTGGTGAAGGAGTACAGGTCGTTGACGATCGTGGTGGCGTTGCAGGCGAGCGCGGTGATCCGCTGGATCTCGGGCCGGGCGTAGATCTGCTCGGGCAGCTCGTAGCCGTCCACGGCGTCCACGATGGACAGACAGGGCCGGAAGTTGTTGAACTGCCGCATCACCAGGTACTCCCAGACCCGGGGCATGTACCGCGTCTCCGCCCAGGCCGCCTCCGCGAGGTAGCCCAGGTGCAGCCGTGCGATGTCGTGCACGAACCGGTCGGTCTGGCTGGGCGTGGCGAAGCCCGCGAAGTCCTCCAGGGCGAAGTGGTACGACCGCAGCGGCCCGTCGGCCCGCACGCCCTGGCGCCACTCCTCCTCCAGCTCCGGGACGCCGTGGTAGGGGTCGAGCGCCGACTGGGCCATGACCAGCCGGCCGCCGAGCCCGCGGCGCGCCCCGCCCCGGCCCTCGTCCTCCTCGCAGTAGCAGGAGTCGACGATGTTCTCGGCGAGCAGCAGCTTCCCGGCGGCCGTCAGCCGGTCCAGGTCGAGCGCCCCCGGGTGTTGCAGGACGACGGCCCGGCCGAACTGGAAGCCGGAGAAGTCCCCCTTCCAGGCCTCCGGGAACAGGTCGAGGCCGCGGGCCCAGGTCTCCAGCCGGCGGTCCACCTCGGCGGCCTTCGCCGGGTCGGCGGGGACGGCCGGCCGGTGGTGCAGTCCGGGGACGGCGCCGGTGCGCCGGGGTCTGCGCAGGCGCGCGGCGATGTCGGGCGGTCCGGGCAGCGTGTACGGCACGGGGGCCGTGCCCGGCGGGTTCGCGGCCGTCATTCGGGCAACCGCCCGATCTGTACGTTCTCCAGGATTCCGGCCGCGTCGGGCACCAGGATGGCCAGCGAGTAGTAGGCGGTGACGAGGTAGCTGATGATCGCGGCGGAGTCGATGCCCATGAACCGGACGTTCAGTCCCGGCTGGAACTCCTCGGGGATGCCGGTCTGGTAGAGGCCGATCACGCCCTGGTCGGCCTCGCCGGTGCGCAGCGCGATGATGCTCGTGGTGTGGTCGTCGCTGATCGGGATCTTGCTGCACGGGAGGATCGGCACCCCGCGCCACGCCGGCACCTCGTGGCCGTCGACGCTCGCGGTGCCGGGCACCAGGCCGCGCCGGTTGCACTGCCGGAAGAACGCCGCGATCGCCTTGGGATGGGCGAGGAACACCTTGGTCTTGCGCCGCATGGACAGCAGCTCGTCCATGTCGTCCGGCGCCGGCGGTCCGGTGAAGGTGCTGATCCGCTGCCCGTAGTCGACGTTGTGCAGCAGCCCGAACTCGCGGTTGTTGACCAGCTCCCACTCCTGGCGCTCGCGGATCTCCTCGACCGTGAGCCTGAGCTGCTGCTGGGTCTGGTCCATCGGGTGGTTGTAGAGGTCGGCGACCCGGGTATGCACCCGCAGCACGGTCTGGGTCAGGGACAACTCGTATTCGCGAGGGGCGAGTTCGTAGTCGACGAACCCGCCCGGCAGGGTCGGCTCGCCGACGTGGCCGGCCTGCACCGGCACCTCCGCCTCGCCCTTGCGGTTCATCGGCCGCCGCTGCCGCTCGACATAGGCCTGCAGGTGCGCGGCGAGGGACGGCACCCGCTCGGTGAACTCCCGCACCACCGCCCAGGGCAGCGCGAGCACCACGCCGGCGGTCTCGGCCCGCACCGAGGCCAGCCACAGCGGATCGGAGTGGCCCACCGCCTCGTCGCCCATCTGGTCGCCGTCCGTGACGACCCCGATGATCTCCTCGTCGCCGTACTTGCCGGTGGTGTAGCGGGTGAACCGGCCGTGCACGACCAGGTAGGCCTCGGTGACCGGCTGGCCGGCCTCGAACAGCACCTGCCCGGCGCGCACCTCCCGCGGCTGGAAGCGGCCGGCGATCTCCCGCAGCACGTCCGTGTCGGGGTAGCCGCGCAGGACCGGCAGTTCGCAGAGCGTCTCCGGGACGACCCGGATGTCGTCGGCGCCGTTCTGCTCGAAGTGCACCCGGCCCCGCCCCGTGCGCAGCGTCAGACGGCGGTTGACCCGGTAGGCGCCGCCCTTGACGTCCACCCACGGCAGGGTCTTCAGCAGCCATCGCGAGGTGATGGCCTGCATCTGCGGTTCGGACTTGTGGGTCGTGGTGAGCTGGCGCGCCGCCCGAGTGCTCAGGCTGGTGAGCTGCCCGTCGGCCGCGGGCTCGGGAGCGGGCTCGTCGACGTCGGAACCGGCGGCGGTGTCCGGAGTGGTCACATTCCCTCCAGCGGAGCTGCGTGCGAACAGGGGTGGCAGGATCGAGGGGTGGTGATCCTGGTGGTCCTGCACCCGGGCCAAGCCAAACAGCTCTCGTGGGGCGCCCGATACAGCGCGAAGGGGGCGGATCATTCCGCTTGGGTGCGTAAACCCGTGAACCGGTGCATCAGCGGCGAACCGTGTGCCGCCGCGCCGGTGTACTGCGCCGCCCGCACGCGTTCCCGCGCGCCGGCGTGGTGCGCCCCGGGGGCTCAGGCCGGGTCGCCGACCAGGACGGCCGCTCCGTCGAACCGGCCGGCCTTGAGGTCGGCGAGCGCCTGCGGGGCCCGCGACAGCGGATAGGGGTGCGTGGTCGCGCGGACTCCGTGCCGGGCCGCGAGCGCCAGGAACTCCCTTGCGTCCGCCCGGGTGTTGGAGGTGACGCTGCGCAGCTCCTTCTCGTAGAACAGCTCGGTCTCGTAGTGCAGCGCGGGCACGTCGGTCAGGTGGATGCCGGCCAGGGCGAGCACCCCGCCCCGGTCCAGGGCGCGCAACGCCACCGGCACCAGGCCGCCGGCCGGGGCGAACAGGATCGCGCCGTCCAGCGGCTCCGGCGGCGGCTCGGCCAGGTCGTGCGCCGAGGCGGCGCCCAGCTCCAGGGCCAGCCGCCGGGCCGCAGCGCCCCGGGTGACCACATGCACCCGGGCGCCCTCGGCGAGCGCCACCTGCGCGCACAGATGGGCGCTGCCGCCGAAGCCGTACAGCCCGAGCCGGCCGCCCGGGGGCAGCGCCGTACGGCGCAGCGCCCGGTAGCCGATGATCCCCGCGCACAGCAGCGGCGCCGCCGCCACGTCGTCCAGGGCCTCGGGCAGACGGTGGGCGAAGGCGGCCGGCACGGTGGTGTACTGCGCGTACCCGCCGTCGGCGTCCCAGCCGGTGTACTCCGAGCGCGGACAGAGGTTCTCGGCGCCCCGCGCGCAGTACGCGCACACCCCGCAGGTGCGCCGCAGCCAGGCCACGCCCACCCGGTCGCCCGCCGTGAAGCCCCGCACCGCGGTCCCGGCGGCCACGACCTCGCCGACCGCCTCGTGGCCGGGCGTGACCCCGGCCCGGTGCACCGGCAGGTCGCCCTCGGCGACGTGCAGATCGGTCCGGCACACCCCGCAGGCCCGCACCCGCACCAGCAGCTCGTCCGCGCCGGGCGCCGGCACCGGCCGCTCCAGCAGCCGCAGGGGCCGCTCCTCGACCGGTCCCGGCTGCACCACCGACCACGCCCGCATGGCGTCCGTTTCCATCGCGTCGTCGCCTCCCCTCCCAGTGTCCGGCGGCTGCCCGGTTCGGCGCGCGGGCGGGCGGCGGGATGGCTAGCGTGAGCTTCGGGACGAAGGGCCTCGAAGGGCGGGGAACCATCCGTACGGGACACACACCAGGAGGGCCGCAGCATGGCCGTGCAACCCGAGGGAACGCCCTGTTGGGCCGATGCGATGTTCGGCGACGTCGAGGGAGCCAAGCGGTTCTACGGCGACGTCCTCGGCTGGACCTTCGGCGAGTCGTCGTCGGAGTACGGCCACTACACGCAGGCCTACGCGCAGGGCAAGGCGGTGGCCGCCGTCGTCCCGCCCATGCCCGGCCAGGAGGGCCAGTCGCAGTGGTGCCTGTACTTCGCCTCCCCGGACGCCGCGGCCACCGCGGAGAAGATCCGGGAGAACGGCGGCGAGGTGCTGATGGAGCCGATGCAGGTCGGGGACTTCGGCACGATGTGCCTGGCCCGTGAGCCCAGCGGGGCCGTCTTCGGCGTCTGGCAGGCGGGCGTCCACGAGGGCTTCGAGGCGACGGCGACCCCGGGCGCCTACTGCTGGGCGGAGGTCTTCACCCGCGAGCCCGAGAAGGCCGACGCCTTCTTCTCCGCCGTCTTCCCGTACCGCATGAAGGACATCGTGGACGACGCGGTGGACTTCCGGATGTTCGACATCGGCGAGGACACCGTGCTGGGCCGGATGCGGATGACCGACGACTTCCCGCCCGAGGTGCCCTCGTACATCAACGTCTACTTCACCGTCGACGACTGCGACGCGGCCGTGGCCCGTGCGACCAGGCTCGGCGGAGTCCTCCGCTTCGGGCCGATGAGCAGCCCCTTCGGCCGGTTCGCGGCGCTCAGCGACCCGCAGGGTGCGAACTTCTCCGTGATCGACATCACGACCACGGTGGGCGAGATGCCCAGGGTCGAGGAGGTCTGACCGGCAGGGGACGGCGCCCGCCGCGGCCGTGGCATGATCGGGCGTATGCGTGAACGTGTGGTGGCCGCGTGCGACGGGGCTTCGAAGGGAAACCCGGGACCGGCCGGATGGGCGTGGGTGGTCTCGGACGGCGACGAGCGGAGCCCCGCCCGCTGGGAGGCCGGTCCGCTCGGCCGGGCCACCAACAACGTCGCGGAGCTCACCGCGCTGGAGCGGCTGCTCACCGCGGTCGCGCCGGAGGTGCCGCTGGAGATCCGGATGGACTCCCAGTACGCGATGAAGGCCGTCACCGCCTGGCTGCCCGGCTGGAAGCGCAACGGCTGGAAGACGTCCGCCGGCAAGCCCGTCGCCAACCAGGACCTGGTCGTGCGCATCGACGCGCTCCTCGACGGCCGCGAGGTCGAGTTCCGCTACGTCCCGGCCCACCAGGCCGACGGCGACCCGCTCAACGACTTCGCCGACCGCGCCGCCAGCCAGGCCGCCTCCGTCCAGCAGGCGGCGGGCAGCGCGCTCGGCTCCCCCGAGCCGCCGCCCTCGCCCGGCACCCCGAAGGCGTCCGCCCCGCGCAGGAAGGCGCCCCGCCGTACCGGCGGCACGGCGTCCGCCCGCACCATCAAGGCGAAGTTCCCCGGCCGCTGCCTGTGCGGCCGCTCCTACGCGGCCGGCGAGTCCATCGCCAAGAACGCACAGGGCTGGGGCCACCCGGAGTGCCGTACCGCCGAGGCCTGATCCGCCGTCCTCAGGCGTCGAACGTGTAGAACGCGGTGTGGTCCAGCAGGTCCGCCGGGCGCACGTCGTTCCACGGCTTCATCGTCTCGCCGAGGTCGACGACGTCGGGCGTGCCGCCCGTGGGGGCGTACCCCGCGTCCGGATGCCGCCGCTGCCACTCGGCCCACAGCTTGTCGACGTAGGCGTGGTGGAGCCAGAACACCGGGTCGTTGGGGGAGACTCCGGTGGCCATCTGCCCGCCGACCCAGACGTGGACCCGGTTGTGCAGATTGACCCCGCGCCACCCCTCCAGGTGGTTGCGGAAGCCGTCCGAGGCGCTGTTGTACGGCGCCATGTCGTACGTCGGCATCGACAGCACCGACTCCACCTCGGCGCGTGTCGGCAGCTCCCGTACGGCCGTGCCCAGCGAGCGGCGCAGGAACGTACGGCCGTCGACGCGTATGGTCATCGGCCAGTTGCCGGCGGACCCGGCGAACGGGCCGTCCATCACCCTGCCGTCGCCGCTGCGCCCGGTGCCGCCGAGGAAGTCCGGCGCCCACAGCGCGGCCCGCACCGTGCGGTCGGCGCTCCAGTCCCAGTACGGCAGCGCGACCGAGGGGTCCACCGACTGCAGCGCCCGCTCGAAGTCCAGCAGGAACCTGCGGTGCCAGGGCAGGAAGGACGGCGAGCGGTGGCCGGTCCGCTCGCCGGTGTCGGTGTCCGACATGATGAAGGCGTTGTGGGTGCGGACGAAGTCGTCGTAGCGCCCGCTGTGCTTGAGTTCGAGGACGGCGGCGACGAAACGGCGCTTCTCGTCGGCGGTCAGGGCGGCCTGGTTCTTGCGTACGGTCATGGTGCGCGGTGCTCCGGAGTCCTTGCGGCGGCGGTCAGTTGGCGGGGAAGGGCAGCAGCGGGGCGCCCTGCAGCTCGTCCACGGCGGTCCGGGCGGCGGCGCGCGGGGTGGGCACCGGGGCGTAGTGGCTGACGACGCTGATCCAGGTGCCGTCGGCGTTGCGCATCACGTGCAGCCGGACGCCGTCGACCAACACCTCGTATCCGCCGCCGTGTTCGTGGTGGTGGTCGCCGCCGCTCGTCGGACGGCCCTGTATCCGGCGGCCCCGGTAGACCTCGTCGAAGGCTCGCGGCATCGGCACCGGGTGGTCGTGGCCGACGGCAGGCGCGGCGGCGGGGGCCGCGAAGACGGTGACGCCGGCCGTCGCGGCCAGGGCCGCCGTCGCGGTGAGCGCGCGGCGCCGGGTGATGTCGGGCATACGGGTCCTCCTGAAAGGCGTGTTCGGGGTGGTGACGACGCATGCCTACCGGGGCCTTCGGGGCGGGAGGAAATCACCCGGAGCCGGTGGACCGTGATCCGGACAAGTGGCCACATGTCGTACAGCGTTGAATCAAGATGATCTTGCCGTGGGGGAGGGCGGCCCGCCCCGGAACGGGGAATTCCTTGCCGGGTCCGACCCGATTCCGGTGATCCTTGCCGTGCGCCGTCCGTCCGAGTGGCCCGGCTCACCACACCAGACTGACGCGATCGCACGACCCGGCCGTCCTGATACCCTCCGGTGCCGTTCGATCACGTCCAGTGACTGTCAGGGGTGTGCGTGTGAAGGTCGTCTGCGTCGGGGGCGGGCCCGCGGGTCTGTACCTCGCCATCCTGCTCAAGCGGCAGAACCCCGCCCATGAGATCACCGTGCACGAGCGCGATCCCGAGGGCTCGACCTACGGCTGGGGCGTGACGTACTGGCGCTCCTTCCTCGACAAGCTCCAGGCGCACGACGCAGCCACCGCGCGGGCGATCGAGGACGCGTCCGTCACCTGGAGCGACGGCGTCGCCCACGTGGGCGGCCTGACGACCCGTCACCGCGGTGACGAGGGGTTCGGCATCGGCCGCCACCGGCTGCTCGAGCTGCTCGCCGACCGGGCCCGCCGGCTCGGCGTACGGCTGGAGTTCGACAGCGAGATCACCGAACCGCCGGCCGGCGCCGACCTCGTCGTCGCGGCGGACGGCGTGCGCAGCGCCCTGCGCACCCGGCACGCCGCGGCCTTCGGCACCCGGATCGTCCCCGGCCGCAACCCCTACGTCTGGCTCGGCACCACCAAGATCTTCGACGCCTTCACCTTCGCCTTCACCGAGACCGAGCACGGCTGGATCTGGATCTACGGCTACCGCTACAGCTGCGACCACAGCACCTGCGTCGTCGAGTGCTCACCGGAGACCTTCACCGGCCTCGGCCTGGACCGGGCGAGCCAGGCGGACGGTGTCGCCCTGCTGGAGAAGCTCTTCGCCGGCGTCCTCGACGGCCACCCGCTCATCGGCCGCCCCGGCGCCGGCTGGCAGACCTTCCGCACCCTCACCAACCGCACCTGGCACCACGGCAACCTGGTCCTGCTCGGCGACGCCGCCCACACCACCCACTACTCCGTCGGCGCGGGCACCACCCTGGCCCTGGAGGACGCCATGTGCCTCGCCCGCGCCCTGCACGAGCACACCGGCCTGCCCGAGGCCCTCGGCGCCTACGAGCGGCGGCGCCAGGCCGAACTGCTGTCCGTGCAGAGCGCGGCCCGTTACAGCGCCCAGTGGTACGAGAACCTGCCCCGCTACATCCACCTGCCCCCGCACCGCATGTTCGCGCTGCTCGGCCAGCGGCACTCGCCGCTGCTGCCGTACGTCCCGCCGCAGCTGTACTACGGCCTCGACAAGGCGACAGGCAGGCTTCAAGCGCTGCGCAGGCTCAAGCGCTGGCTCGGCCCCAGGGTGGCGAGCACCCTGCACGCCCGGTCGTCGGACCACCGCGGCTGACCGCCGGCCACCCACCGCACCGAGGAGAACCGCCCATGGCCGTGCCCGCCCCGTTCGACCAGACCTCGTCCGGATACAGCCTGCGACGCGCCTACTGGCTGGCCCGCGCGGCCGGCCTCGCCCATGAGGACCGCGCCACCGTCGAGGCCCAGGCCGCGCGGTGGGGCTTCGACCGGGTGCGCCACCACGAGAGCCGGTTCACCCCGCCCTTCCCGCTGGATGCCGTCCAGGCCTGCACCCTGGCGAGCGACCGGATGATCGTCACCGCCTTCCGCGGCACCGAGCCCGCCCGGATCAGGGACTGGCTCACCGACCCCGGCACCCCGCTCAAGCCCGGCCCCGGCGGCAACGGCTACGTCCACCAGGGCTTCGCCGAGGCCCTGGAGCCGCTCTACCCGGACGTCCAGCGGGCCCTCGGCGACCTGCGCACGCACGGCCAGGCCGTCTACCTCACCGGGCACGGCCTGGGCGGCGCCCTCGCGATGCTGGCCGGCGCCAGGATGTACCTGGAGGACCCGTACCTGGCCGCCGACGGCGTCTACACCTACGGCCAGCCGCGCACCTGCGACCGGCTGCTGGCCGAGGCGTTCCACCAGGGGTACGGCGGCCGGATGTACCGCTTCGTCAACAACGGCGACCTCGTCGCCCAGCTGCCGCCCGAGCCCGTCTTCACCCACGTCCGCGCGCTGCGCTACATCGACTCCGGCGGCAGGCTGCACGAGAGCATGCCGATGTTCTCGGCCCTCACCGACCGGGCCGGCGCACTGACCGCCGATGCCTTCGCACCCGAATCCGATGGCCTGCGCGACCATCTGATGCCCCATTACCTCGCGGCTCTGGAGGAGAACCTCGGCTGAGCGCTCCCGGCGGACGCCGGCGTGCCGGGTGAAAGCCGTCCTGGTGCACCACAGCACCCCGGTCGGCGGCGCCCCGGTCCCCACCCTGCACGGCTACCTGCTCGCGTTCGCCATGGCGGGCGCCGTCGCCCTCGCCGCCCGCGCCGCCGCCCTGTCCATTCCCGGCGACGGCCCCGCGGACGGCGTCCGGCGCCGCGGGAGCGCCACCCGGGGCACCCGCGACCAGGCGATGGAGGGAGCATGAGGGGGTGAGCACCCCACCCGCACCGGGCATGTCCGCGCGCCGCGACGCCGAGGCCACCAAGGAGGCCATCCTGAAAGCGGCCCGCCACCTGCTCGCCCGGCACGCGCACGGCGACATCACGCTGAAGGCGGTCGCCGAACGCGCCGGTGTCAGCCCGCCGCTGATCGTGAAGTACTTCGGCAACAAGGACGCCCTGTTCGCCCGCGTGATGTCCTTCGACACCGACGCCGACGCCCTGCTGGACGCGCCGCTCGCCGGCCTCGGCCGGCACATGGTCCGGCACGTCCTCACCGGCCGGCGCGAGCGCGGCGCCGACCCGCTGCTGCGCATCGCCTTCGCCCCGCAGCACGGCGACCACGGCGACGTCCTGCGCGCCGACTTCCGCGCCCAGGTGACCGAACGCCTCGCCGCCCGGCTCACCGGCTCCGGTGCCGGCCTGCGTGCCGAACTCGCCGTCGCCGCGCTAGTCGGGCTCGGCGTCATGTACGGCATCGCACGCGGCCCGGACCTGCGCGGGGCCGGCCCCGACACCCTCGCCGACCGCTACGGGCCGCTGGTCCAGGCGCAGTTGACGCCTGGAGCCTGAGCACGGGGGCCTCTCGCCCGGACGGGTGAACGGCATCCGGCCGCCGCCTTCGGAGCGGTCGGTTCCGCGCGGTCGGGTGGCGGATGACACACTGACGCCATGGACGAACGCGTAATCGGCAGGTCGGGGCAGTGGGCATCGGTGATCGGCCTCGGCACATGGCAGCTGGGCGCCGACTGGGGCGACGTGGACGCCAAGGAGGCGGAGGCCGTCCTGGAGGCGGCGGCCGAGTCGGGCGTCACCTTCTTCGACACGGCCGACGTCTACGGCGACGGCCGCAGCGAGGCGACCATCGCCACCTTCCTGCGCACCCGCCCCGACCTGCACGTGCTGGTGGCGACCAAGATGGGCCGCCGGGTCGAGCAGATCCCCGGGAACTACGTCCTGGACAACTTCCGCGCCTGGAACGACCGCTCGCGCCGCAACCTCGGCGTCGACCGGATCGACCTGGTCCAGCTGCACTGCCCGCCCACCCCCGTCTACTCCTCCGACGCGGTGTTCGACGCCCTGGACACCCTGGTCGAGGAGGAGCGCATCGCGGCGTACGGGGTGAGCGTGGAGACCTGCGCGGAGGCGCTGACCGCGATCGCCCGGCCGCACGTGGCGAGCGTGCAGATCATCCTCAACCCGTTCCGCATGAAGCCCCTGTACGAGGTGCTGCCCGCCGCCCGCGAGGCCGGCGTCGGCATCATCGCGCGCGTGCCGCTCGCCTCCGGGCTGCTGTCCGGCAAGTACACCAAGGACACTGTGTTCGCCGCCAACGACCACCGCACCTTCAACCGGCACGGCGAGGCCTTCGACCAGGGCGAGACCTTCTCCGGCGTCGACTACGAGACGGGCGTCGAGGCGGCCGCCGAGTTCGCCGCGCTCGCCCCCGAGGGCTACACCCCGGCCCAGCTGGCCCTGCGCTGGATCATCGAGCAGGACGGCGTGACCACGGTGATCCCCGGCGCCCGCAACCCGGAGCAGGCCCGCGCCAACGCGGCCGCCGCCAAGCTGCCGCCGCTGCCGCAGGAGACCTTCACCGCCATCCGGGAGCTGTACGAGCGCCGGATCAAGGATCAGGTCGAACACCGCTGGTAGTCACGGCGGCACCGATCGTTTGAAGGAACGTCCGTGCGGTTACCCGAGACCGCATGACGGAGGACGGACTGCGCAGAGGCCGGCACGAGACCGAGGAGGAGCGGGCCGACCGGATGTGGGGCGAACTCATCCAGGAGGTCCGCGTCGCCCAGACGGGCGTGCAGATCCTCTTCGGCTTCCTGCTGACCGTCGTCTTCTACCCGAAGTACACGACGCTCTCCCACACCAACCAGGTCATCTACATCGTGACCGTCATCCTGGGCGCCTGCACGACGGGCGCCCTCATCGGTCCCGTCTCCCTGCACCGCCTCGTCTCCGGCCGCATGGTCAAGCCGCAGGCGGTGCGGCTGGCGTCCCGGATGACCCTCGTCGGCCTGGTGCTGCTGTTCGGCACGATGACGTTCGCGCAGCTGCTGATCCTGCGGGTGGCCACGCGCAACCCGTATGTGCCGTGGCTGGTGACGGCCGTCGTCGCCTGGTACCTGGTGTGCTGGTTCGGCCTGCCGCTGTGGGCCCGCCACAGGTACGCGCCCTCCTCCGCGGACCAGGGTGAGAACCCGCCCGCCGACTCCGCCCGAAAGTCCCGCTGAGCGGCCGCTGTCCGAGCCTGCTTCCGGGCCGTCCGAGCCGTCCGGGCCGCTCAGCCCGCGGAGAGGATCTCGGTCAACAGCGCGTCCACCGCGACCCGTTCCCGGCCCGGCGGGACGACGCGGTGGGTCTCCCGCAGGAACGCGGCGACCGCGGGCGCCCAGGCGAACACCACCGCGTGGTGCCGCCCGCCGTCCGGCCGCACGTCCCCGAGGAACTCCATCCGCAGCTCCCGCAGCGCGCCCTTCACGACCGGTCGCAGGCGTACGTCCCCGACTCCGACGGACCGCTCCAGGCCGGCCCAGAGCATCTCCCGGTCCAGCCGCCAGCACGCCAGCACCCGGCCGTCGTGGCCGAAGGCGGCGGTGACGGCGAACGGGTCGTCGGCGTCGTAACTGAGATGCGCCAGCACCGGACACCGTCCGGTGCCTTCCGCGCGGAGCTGTACCACCAGCGTCTTGTGCACGAACGTGTTCACGGGCGGGCCTCCGGGCCTCGATCGGCTCAGGGCGTCCTAGTACCCCGTGGCGCCGGGGATGTTCATGCCCGTGGCCGATTTCCGGCGGACGGGATCAGCCGAACGCCTCCCGGAGCGCCGGCAGCAGGGTCTTCGCGGACCAGTCCAGGAACTCCGGCTGCGCGTCGCCGCCGATCTGCACCAGGGCCACCTCCCCGAACCCCGCCTCGGCGTACGGCCGTACGGCCTCGACGAAGGCGTCCGGGTCGTCGCCGCACGGGATCGACGCGGCGACGTCGTCCTCGTCCACGAACTGCGTCGCGGCCTCGAAGGCGTCGGGGTGCGGGAGTTCGGCGTTCACCTTCCAGCCGAGCCCGAACCAGCGGAACTGGGAGTGGGCCCGCTTGACCGCCGTGTCCCGGTCGGGGTCGTAGCACACCGGCAGCTGGCCGACCCGGGGCTTGCCGCTGCCGCCGTGCCGGTCGAACGCCTCCAGCAGCCCCTGCTTGGGCTCGGTGGCGATGACCAGGTCGGCGAGGTGCCCGGCGAGCTTGCAGGACTGCTCTCCGGAGACGGCGATCCCGATCGGCGGCGGCTGCTCCGGCAGGTCCCACAGCCGGGCCGACTCCACGTCGTAGTGCTGCCCGTGACGGGTGACGTGGCCGCCCTCGAACAGCGCGCGGATGATCTCCACGGCCTCCTCGAGCATCTCGTGGCGCACGTCGACCGGGGGCCAGCCGCCGCCCACCACATGCTCGTTCAGGTTCTCGCCGGCGCCGAGCCCGAGCCGGAACCTGCCCTCGGACAGCAGCTGCACGGTGGCCGCCTTCTGCGCCACGATCGCCGGGTGGTAGCGCAGGATCGGGCAGGTGACATAGGTCATCAGCGGAATCCGCGAGGTGGCCTGGGCGGCGGCGCCCAGCACGCTCCACGCGTAGGACGAGTGGCCCTGCGAGCGCAGCCACGGAAAGTAATGGTCGGAGATCACCGAGAAGTCGAACCCGGCCTCCTCGGCCCGGACCACATGGTCCACCAGCTCCCGGGGGCCTGCCTGCTCGGTCATCATCGTGTATCCGATTTGCACCATAGGGGGCGAGTCCCCGCGCCGGCGGTGCGAAAACGAGCCGCGGGCTCCGGTCAGTCCGCCGGCGCCCGGAACGTGCGCAGGAAGGTCGTCAGCGCCAGCCGGTTGGCCGGGTCGTCCCAGGCCGTGGCCGGCGTGGTGAAGCGCAGGGAGAAGCCGTCGCCGCCGGTGAGGAAGCCGCGGCCGAAGGTGTGCACCCGTGCCGCCCCGGAGCCCGCGAGCCACTCCAGGTCGGCGGCCGGGTGCCCCTGGTAGGTGAGGGCGCGCACACCGCCGACGCGGCCGTAGCCGGGGAGCCGCCGCAGCCCCGGTTCCACGTCGTCCCGCCAGATCGCCACCGGATCCGGGCCGACGTGCTCGCTGTGGGTGACGGCGAGGGTGGGGGAGGTGCCGTCGCGGCCGAAGACGACCCGGTAGGCGCCGGTGACACGGGTGGTGGTCAGCCGCTTCCAGGCGTCCGGCAGGGCCAGGGAGAAGCCCTCCGGGGCGGTGTAGCGGCGGTAGCCGGCGGGCAGCGCGGCCGGAGCGCTCGCCGTGGGGGACGGCGTGGCGGTGGCGGTGCCGGTCGGCGGGGCGGAGACGCCGGTGCGAGCCGGTGCCTGCGCGGCGCCGGGACCGGTGGGGCCGTGGGTGGCGGCCAGGACGGCGGCGGCGACGGTGAGCACGGCCAGCGCGGTGCCGACGGCCAGGGCCGTTCTGCCCCGCTGCCGCGCGGCGAGGCGCACTCCCGCGTACGCGGCGCGCAGCCGGGGCACGGGCGCCGGCTGCCGGTCGGCGTCGGCGTCCTCGTCCAGTACCCGGACGAGCGCCTCGCGGACCACCGGCCGGGTCAGCCGTTCCCGCGAGTTCTTCCGCAGCAGCCCCTGCACCGCCTGGGTGAGCGGCCCGGCGCGCAGGGGGGTGCGCAGCGGCAGCCGGTCCACCGCCTTCAGGGTGGCGTCGGGCCGGCCGCGGTCCCGGAACGGCGGCCGGCCCTCCACCATCGTGTACAGCAGCGCACCCAGCGCCCACAGGTCGGCGGCCGGCCCGATCCGCTCGTCACGGGCCTGCTCCGGCGAGGCGTACGACGGAGCCGTGAGCCGCGGCACCAGGGTCGCGCCGGCCAGCCCGAACCCGGCGACGACGACCGGGCCGCTGCCGCGGACGAAGACCTGGCCGGGGCTCAGCTCGCCGTGCGTGATGCCCTCCTCGTGCGCGGCGTGCAGCACGTCCAGCAGCTCCAGGCCGATCCGGGCCGCCCGCAGCGCGTTGAACGCGCCCTCGCGGTCCAGGAGTTCGCCGAGCGGTGTGCCGTCGATCCACTCGGTGACCGTCCACAGGACGCCCGCCTCCACCACGGCGTCGACGACCTGGGCGACCTGCCCCGGGCACAGCAGCCGCATCGTCTCGGAGGTCCGCACGACACGGGCCGTGACCCGGCGGGCGGAGTCGTCGCCTGCCGGCTCCGGCAGCGCGGTCTGCGCCACCAGGCGGGGCTGCTCGGCGGCCACGTCCTCGGCGTACCACCACAGGCGGTTCGTCTCGCGGGCGAGGACCTCCAGGAGCCGGTACCGCCCGGCGACCAGTTCGTGTGCGGAGACGTGCGACTTGGTCATGGTCATCCCTCGCTGAAACCCCTGTTTCGTGTCCTGACAGAGGTACGCGGCGCGTGCGGGGGTGCGTTCAAAGAATCCGTGACCCGGCGCGGTTCCTGCCTTTCATTCAATTCTTCGAAAGGGCTTGCGACTTTGCGTTGGCCGCACCCGGCGATGGTTCAACCTGCGGGTAACCGACGGTAAGCCGCCGGATGCGGCCCCGGTTCACAGCAGCCCGAACCGCTCCGCCCAGCCGGTCAGTTCGCGCGGTGTCGTGTTGCCGCCGCAGACCACGAGCCCGATCCGGGCGCCGTCGCCGACGCGCGCCGCGACCCGCCGGGCGGCCGGCAGCAGACAGCCCGCGGCAGGCTCGGCCCACACCTTGGCGTGCTCGGCGAGGTCCAGCGAGCCCTGCACCGCGTCCCGGTCCGGCACCACCAGCACCTCCTCGACCAGCGCGGACACATGGTCGTACGTCAGCTGGGACACGGAGGGCGCGCTGAGGGTGGTGACCAGGGACGACAGGGGCACCGGCACCGGTCCGCCCGCCTTCAGCGCGGCCGACATGGCCTCGGCGCCCTCGGTCTCCACACCCCACACGCGCACGCCGGGCCGCCGGGCGGCGAGGGCCGCGGCGATCCCGGCGATCAGCCCGCCGCCGCCGATGCTGACGAGGACGTCCGTCAGCTCCTCGCCCGCGTCCTCGGCCAGCTCCAGCCCGACCGTGCCCTGCCCGGCGATCACCAGCGGGTCGTCGAAGGGGTGGACCAGGGTCAGGCCCTCGTCCCGGAGCCGCGTCACCAGCTCGAAGGCGCTGTCCATGCCGTCGGTCAGCCGCACCTGCGCCCCCGCCCGCTCGGCGAGCGCGACGGACCGCTCGGGCGCGGTGCGGGGCATGACCACGGTCGCCTTCACATCGAGGGCCGCGGCCATCACCGCGAGGGCGATCCCGTGGTTGCCGCCGCTGACCGCGACCACGCCCGCCGCCCGCTCGGCCTCGCTCAGCGACAGCAGCTTCGCCGTCGCCCCGCGCGCCTTGAACGAGCCGGTGCGCTGGAGCAGTTCGAGCTTGGCGGTGACCGGGACGCCGAGCAGCGCGGTCAGGCCCGGACTCGGCACGGTCGGCGTCCGCACGACCTGTCCGGCGATCCGCTCCGCGGCGGCTTCGATCTCCTTGATGCCGATCAAGGTGTTCACCCTTCCGGCGCGGGGTGAGGGCCGCGCCGAAGGCACCCTGACCCGCGGGGAGCGCGATGGTCAACACGGTTTCGCCCGCCGCCTACAGCGCGCGGCCCACCAGGGAGTCCAGCAGCCGCAGCAGATCCCGTGCCGCTGCGGGGACCGCGGGTGCCCGGGTGAACAGCGCCCGGGCGGCGGCCGTGTGCGCACGGGCCTCGGCCAGCGCCGCCGTACGGCCGCCCGCCGCCTCGATCAGCGCGGCGGCCTCGTCCGCCCGGCCCGGCGCACCGAGCAGCCCGGGCAGCGCGCGGGCCGCCGGGGAGCCGAGCGCGGCCAGCACCGGATAGGTCTTCTTGCCCTCCCGCAGATCGCCGCCCACCGGCTTGCCGGTGACGTCCGGGTCGCCCCAGATCCCCAGCACGTCGTCGACCAGCTGGAAGGCGACACCGAGCCGCCGCCCGGCCTGGTCCAGCGCGCCGACCGCGGCCTCGTCCGCCCCGCCGAGCAGGGCGCCCAGCGCGACGGCGCAGCCCAGCAGGGCGCCGGTCTTGCCCTCCGCCATCGCCCGGTACTCCTCCGGCGTCACCCGCCCCGGGCCGGTGCACGGCCGGGCGGCGAACAGCAGGTCGTCGGCCTGCCCGCGCACCAGGTCGGCGAGGGCCGCCGACAGCAGCCGTACGGCGCCGGCGCCCCGCGGCGCCCGGGCCAGCGTCTGAACCGCCAGCGCGAACAGGGCGTCCCCGGCGAGCACCGCCGGGCCGGTGCCGTAGGCCTGCCACACGGCCGGGCGGCGGCGCCGGGTCGCGTCACCGTCCATGATGTCGTCGTGCAGCAGCGAGAAGGCGTGCACCAGTTCCACCGCGACCGCGGCCGGGACGCCGGTCCGCCCGTCGGCCCCCGCCGCCTCCGCGCCGAGCACGGCCAGCGCCTGCCGTACGCCCTTGCCGCCGGGCGCGGCGGCGGGCGCCCCGCCGACCTCGCACCAGCCGAAGGAGTACGCGGCCATCTCCGCCACCCACGGGTGCAGCCGGCCGACCGCCTCGCGCAGCGCCGGGTCCGTCCATCGGCGGCACCGGTCGAGGACGTCGGCGGCGGACGGCGGAGCCTGTACGGCGGTCACCGGGCCTCCTCCGTGCCGAGGCCGAACTCCTCCTGGGCCCGGGCCACCATCTCCCGGGCGTGCTTCAGTCCGCTGCGCTCCACCGTCCGCGCCAGATCGGCGAGTTCGGCCGCCGTCTCGGCGCGGTCCCGCCCGAGCCGCGCCAGCGACTTGGCCAGGCCCAGCCGGGCCAGCGCCTCGCCGCGCGGCTCGCTCATGGCGCGGAACTCCGTCAGCGCCAGCTCGTAGATCCCCCGCGCCTCGGTGTAACGCCCGGCCCGGTACAGGACGTTGCCGCGCATCTTGTGGTTGTAGGCGAGCGCGCTGGAGAGGTTCATCGCCCGGCAGTCGGCCTCCGCGCGGGACAGCAGCTCCAGCGCGCGCTCGGTGTCCTTGTCGCGCACCGAGAGGATGTCGGCGAGTCCGCGCAGCGCCCAGGCGAGCCCGCGCCGGTCCTCCGCCCGCTCGGCTATCTCCGCCGCCTCCTCGAACAGCGCGTACGCCCGGTCGTGGTCGCCGGTGTTGCGGTGCATCTGGGCGATGCCCTCCAGCGCCCACACCGTGTGCCGGGCCTCGCCGCGCCTGCGCGCCTCGGCCAGCAGCTGCTCGTGCAGCCGGCCGACCGCCGCGTAGTCGCCCTGGATCCGGCCGGTCTCCGCGAGACCGGCCAGCGAGTAGCCGCGGACCACGACGTCCCCGCCGCGTTCGCCGAGTTCGGCCGCGAGCCCCAGCAGCCGCCAGGCCAGCGGGAAGGCGCCGCGCTGCCGGGCCAGGGTGCCGCCGCTCCACAGGGCCCATGCCATCGCGGCGGTGTCGCCGGCCGCGCGGGCGGCGCGGTAACTCGCCTTCCACGCCCGGTCGGCGTCCCGTACGTGGCCGAGCCGCCGGTGCGCCTCGGCCACGGCGAGCCCGCAGCGGGCCGCCTCGGCGTGACGCCCGGACCCCTCGGCCTCGCGCAGTTTCTCGGTGCCCTCCGTCAGCACATCGACCAGCGAGGAGTTCACGGACAGGGTGGTCAGGGCGCCCTGATATTCGGGGGCGAAAGCCTTGCCGTACATGCGTGCCTTTCTATACGCGATGTGTATACATAGTGTGTATACATGGCGTGTATAGGTGGGTCGGAAGACGCCCCGGCCCGAGCGGACCGGGGCGTGTCGGTCTGTCGACGATCAAGACGCGGGTACGGCGGCGCGGGTTGCCCGGGCGGTGCGGATCACCGTGTGAAGGTTCAGTGCTGCTGTGCCTGCGCGGTCACCTCGCTGGGGCGCACCACGACGAAACCCTCGCCCTGGAGCATCAGTTGCACGGCTTCTCCGGAACCGCCGCGCAGCATCGAGCCGATGGACTGGGACCGGTGCAACGAGGTCTGCAGCTGCGCGGTCCAGCCGACCACCGCGTCGGTGTCGACGTACACCGGCGCCTGCGCCGAGACCGGGATGACCAGCGGGGTGCCGTCGCAGACCAGGCCGAGCCGGCCGTGCCCGCCGAACACGCTGTTGAACAGGCCGCCGCCGGCGATGCCCGAGCCCTTGACGGTCTTGATGTCGTACGACAGCGAGGCGTCGAAGCACAGCACGTGGCGGCCGTTGACCGTGAACCGGTCGCCGGGCTCCAGCTCGACGATGAAGCAGTTCTGCGCCTCGTGCGCGAACCAGGCCTCGCCCCGGCCGCGCACCGCCATGAGGGGCAGCCCCTCACCGGTGACCGCGCGTTTCAGTATGCCGCCGACGCCCTGCCCCTTGCGCTCGAAGGCGAGGCTGCCCCGGTAGGCGACCATCGCGCCCTGGCGGGCGTACATCTCGCCGTCCACCGCGTACTTGAGGCACTTGGCGTTCTCGACGGACATGCCCGGCTCCACGGCCGGCCGCACCACGTGCTCACGGGAAAAGAGATCACCCTTCATGCGGGCATGGTCTCCTCCCGCAGAGCATCGGCGCCAGGGCCCTCCGCCCGCGCGAAGGCGTGTGCGACGTCGGTCACATTCCGGCCGTGCAACCTGGGAGATGGCCTGAACGTCTGCACAGGCGACGCACAGTTGGTCAGTCGGCGATCACTCTGTGACACGCATTCGTAAAGGATTGCCATAGAAGGTCGCGAAATCGATCATTCCGCCTTTACGTGCACATGACTGATCCGTAAGGGTTACGCCCTGGGGCCCGACCAGCCCCCGTGGCGCGCAACCGCGCCATGCCTCAGGGCGGTTGGTGACCCCGGCCGCTGCAGACAAAGGAACCTTGATCCTTGCGTAGACCGCACATACGCAGCGTCGCCGTCGCCATCGCGGTGACGACCGCTGCCACGGGCCTGGCCGGTACGGCATTCGCGGGTCCCTCGACGGGGGTGCAGCGGTCCTCGGCGTCCGCCACCACGAACGCCACCGCGGTGGTGGAGGCGGCGCGCACCGCGGCCTTCGCCCACGCCTCGGCGACCGGCGTCTCCCAGGGCGACGCACTGCACGCCCAGGACGTCATGCTCGACCCCGAGGGCGCCCGGCACGTCCGCTTCGTCCGCACCCACGACGGCCTGCCCGTCATCGGCGGCGACCTCGTCGTCCACCTCGACCGCAAGCTGGCCTACACCGGCGTGACCCGCGCCGCCGATCACGCCGTGAAGCCGGCCACCACCAAGGCCGGACTGACCGCCGCCCAGGCCGCCGCGAAGGCCGCCCGGGCCGCCAAGGGCGTGGCGGGCGCCGCCCAACTCGTCGTCGACGCGCGCGACGGCTCCTCCGCCCTCTCCTACCAGGTGAGCGTGACCGACGGCCAGGGCGGCTCCCACACCGTCGTCGTCGACGCCGTCACCGGCAAGGTGCGCAGCAACACCCCCGACAGCGACGAGTTCCTGTCGCCGAAGCTGCTCAAGAGCCTGCGCGAGCACGGCGAGACCATCGACCCGGCCACCGGCACCGGCTCCGCCTCCCCCGAGGCAGGCCTGCTCGGCTCCGGCGTCTCCGGCGCGACGACGAGCTACCCGTCGGCCGCCAAGGGCACCGGCAAGACCCTCTTCGTGGGCTCCGTCGGCCTGACCACCACGCAGACCTCACGCGGCCACTACCAGCTGAAGGACCCGAGCCGGTACGGCACCGAGACGCGCGACGCCAAGGGCTCGTACACGGAGAAGTTCAGCGCCGGCACCAAGTTCACCGGCACCACCAACGTGTGGGGCAACGGCACGACCGGCAACCGGGCCAGCGCCGCGGCCGACGCCCAGTACGGCGTCACCAAGACCCTGGACTTCTACAAGAGCACCTTCGGCCGCAAGGGCATCGCCAACAACAGCAAGGCGGCCCAGGCGATGGTCCACTGGGGCAAGAAGGTCGCCAACGCCTTCTGGGACCCGACGTGCAACTGCATGCTGTACGGCGACGGCGACGGCGACATGTTCAAGAAGCCGCTCGTCGTCCTCGACGTCACCGGGCACGAGCTGACGCACGGCGTGGTGGACGCGACCGCCAAGCTGGAGCCGACCTACGTCGACTCCGACGGCAACCAGTACGGCGAGCCGGGCGCGCTGAACGAGTCGCTCGCCGACATCTTCGGCTCCAACGTCGAGTTCTACGCCAAGAACGCGAAGGACACCGGCGACTACCTGATCGGCGAGAAGCTGGGCCTGGCGCAGAAGTTCCTGCGCCGCCTCGACCACCCGTCGCTCGACAAGCTCGAGGGCACCATCGACTACTGGTCGCCGGACACCTACTACACCGAGGTGCACGCCGGTTCCGGTGTCTCCTCGCACGCCTACTACCTCCTCGCGGAGGGCAGCGGCAAGAAGACGATCAACGGCGTGAACTACAACTCGCCGACGTACAACCACTCCACGGTCAAGGGCATCGGCCGCACCAAGGCGACCGCCATCTTCTACCGCGCCCTGACCCGCTACATGGTCTCCACGACCGACTTCCACGACGCGCGGCTCGCGACGCTGAAGGCGGCCAAGGACCTGTACGGCGCGAACAGCACCGAGTACAAGACGGTGGACAAGGCGTGGGCCGCGGTCAACGTCACCGCCGCCAACACCCCGGCCGCCCGTCACTGACGCACGGCCGACGCACCACCGGATGCCCCGCCCCGCGCGGGGCATCCGCATGCCCGGGCCGCCGGAGGGCACCGGTACCGCGCGAACGGCCGTACCCGTGCGTCACCGGCTGGAGGAGTGGATGGCCCTGGACGACCCCCGCGCGAGCGCCCGCGCCGGACGGGACACCCGCCGAGGTGCGCGGCAGGCGCGTCGGCGCGACCATGATCTGCGTGGGATGGGCAGCCGTGTCCGCAAGGATCCGCAGACGGCCCGGCGGGTCCGGCACGCTCCTGGACGCCGCACCGTGACCGGCCGGCTCGCCCGCGGTTGCCGCCTCGCCGCCGCCCTGCTCACCGTCGCAGCCTGCCAGTCGGCGCCCGCCCGCGTGGGCGCCCTTCCCCCGCCCACCGAGCGGGCCTCCGGGGTCGTGACCTGGGCGGCGAGCGCCGACCGCCTGGGCGAGGGCACCGCCGGCCAGGACTACCGGCTGATCGTGCACACCAGCGTCGGCGGCGACGATCTGCGCGTCCGCCTGAGCAACGCCTTCGGCGACCGGCCGCTGACCGTGGACGACGTCCACGCCGGGCTGCGCGCCAAGGGCGCCGCCCTGCGGCCCGGCAGCAACCGGCGGCTGACCTTCGCCGGCGCCCGCACCGTCACCGTCCCCGCGGGCGGCACCGCCTGGAGCGACCCCGTGCCCGGCCGGGTGCCCGCCGGCACCGACCTCGCCGTCAGCCTGCACACCCCGGACGCGGCGGGACCGGCGACCGGCCACTGGCTCGCGATGCAGACGTCGTACACCGGCCGGGGCGACCACACCGCCGCGGACGGCGGCGCCCACTGGACGCGGACGACCGGCGCCTGGTGGTACCTCGACGCCGTGTCCGTACGGCCCTCGCGTCCGGGCACCGGGGCCGTGGCCGTGCTCGGCGACTCCCTCACCGACGGCTGGCACTCCACCCCGGACACCGACCGCCGCTGGCCCGACTACCTCGCCCGCCGCCTGCACCGGGCCCGCACGGCCGTCCAGGGCATCGCCGACGAGGGCATCGCGGGCAACCAGGTGCTCGCGGACGGCGCCGGGCAGAGCGCCCTGCACCGGCTGGACCGGGACGTGCTGTCCCTGCCCGGGGTGCGCACCGTGTTCCTCTTCGAGGGGGTGAACGACCTCAAGGCGCACACCGGCGTCCGCGCGCGGGACCTGATCGCCGGCTACCGGAAGATCGTCCAGCGGGTGCACGCGGCGGGCAAGTGCGTGGTCGCCGCCACCATCGGACCCTTCGAGGGCTGGCCAGAATGGGACCGGCGCACCGACGCCGTGCGCCGGCAGGTGAACCGGTTCGTCCGCGCCCGCGGGCAGTTCGACGCCGTCACCGACTTCGACCGCGTCCTGCGCCGCGCGCACGACCCCGCGCGGCTGCGGCCGGCCCTCGACGGCGGCGACCATCTGCACCCCGACGACCGCGGCATGCGTGCCCTGGCGGACGCGGTCCGCCCGAGCAGCCTCGACTGCGGCCGCTGATCAGCCCCGCAGCGTCTCCGCCCAGTCCGCCGGCACCCGCCCGGCGGGCCCCGGCACCGGCTGGTCCGCGGGATGGCTGACGGGCGGCGCGAGTTCGGGCCCCGCCGTGTACAGCTCGTCCGTCGCGTAGTTCCAGAACCACTCCTCGCCCGGCTCGAAACTCCGGATCACCGGATGCCCCGTGGCGTGGTAGTGGGCGGTCGCGTGCTTGGCGGGGGAGTCGTCGCAGCACCCGATGTGCCCGCACTGCGCGCACCGGCGCAGATGGAACCACCAGCCGCCCGCCGCCTCGCACTCCACACATCCCGGGCCGCTGGGCGGGACGCCCGGGTCGACTCCTTCGACGGTGCTCACGCGGTTTCCTCCACTTCCTCCGGCGCCTGAACGGTCAGCGGCAGCAGCACCTGGAAACGGGTGTCGCCGGGGACCGAGTCGACGCGCAGGCTGCCGTGGTGCTTGTTGACGACGATCCGCCAGGAGATGTCCAGCCCCAGCCCGGTGCCCTCGCCGACCGGTTTGGTGGTGAAGAACGGGTCGAAGATCCGGTCCTTGATCTCCGGCGGCACACCCGGGCCGGTGTCCCGGAACTCGACCAGCAGCCGCTCGTGGTCGAGCGCGGTCCGCACCGTCAACGTGCCCGAGCCGCCAGCGCTGTTGACGGCGGACACCGCGTTGTCGACCAGGTTGGTCCACACCTGGTTCAGCTCGGCCGGGTAGGCGGGCACCGGCGGGAGCGTGCGGTCGTACTCCTTGACGACCTTGATGCCGGCGCCGATCTTGCCGGACAGCATCAGCAGCGTGCTGTCGAGGAGTTCGTGGACGTCCACCACCCGGTAGGGCGCCCGGTCCAGCTGCGAGTACTGCTTGGCGGCGTCGACCAGGTGCGAGATCCGGGTGGTGGCGTCCTCGATCTCGTTCATCAGCAGCTCGGTCTCGATGGTGTAGTTGAGCCAGCCCACGGCTCCCGGCAGGATCTCCGGGTCCACGGCCGCCGCCACCTGCTCCAGCCAGTCGACGTCGAGCCCGGCCTGCACGAAGGCGGGCGCCAGCTGCCAGGCCTGGCCGATGCCGTGGTCCTCCAGCCAGTCGGTGAGCAGGTCCTCCCGGTCGGCGGCCTCCAGCGGAGTGAGCACCGGCGCCTTGGCGACCCGTTCCGCGGTGCGCTCCTGCATCTCGATCAGGCTCGCCAACGCGTCACGGGAGAAGGGCCCTTCGGAGATCACGGCGAGCTTGCGCCGCATCTTGGCGACCCGCTCGCGCAGCGTCGCGGTGGCCCGGACCGCTGCCGCCGCCGGGTTGTTCAGCTCATGCGTGAGCCCGGCCGACAGCGAGCCGAGCGCCAGCAGCCGCTCCCGCTGCCCGATCGCCGCCTGTGTGTTCTTGGAGCCGAAGAACAGGCCCTCCAGCAGGTGCGCGGCCATCGGGAACCACTCGGTCATGATGTCCGCGAAGATGTCCGCCGGCAGCACGAAGAACCGCGACGGCTCCGTGACCCGCATCGAGTTGTTGTAGACCTGCCGCACCCGGTCGCCGAGGTAGGCCTGCATCGCGCCCGCGTACACCCCGCGCTGCGAGGTGCGGGTGACCTCCACGTCGTCGCCGGCGACCCGGCGGGAGAGCACCACCGTGCCCTCGATCATCACGAAGAAGCAGGTCGCCGGGTCGCCCTCGGTGTAGACCGGGCCGGGCTCGAACAGCTCCACCCGCCCCTCGCTGCACAGCCGGCCCAGCTGCTCTGGGCTCAGCTTCTCGAAGAGGAACAGCGAGCTGATCTCCTTCGGACTGCACGGCATGATCCGCCCGCTCATGGCTGCTCCCCGTCGTTCACGACTGCTCCAGATACCGGTGGACGAGCATGACTGCCATCGCTCCCTCGCCGACGGCGGACGCCACGCGCTTGGCGGACTCGGCACGCGCGTCACCGGCCACGAACACGCCGGGGACGCTCGTCTCCAGGTGGTACGGCGGCCGGTCCAGCTCCCAGCCGGCCGGCGGCCGCCCCTCGGCGGTCAGATCGGGCCCGGCCAGGATGAACCCGCGCTCGTCGCGCAGCACCGCGTCGCCCAGCCAGTCCGTCAGCGGGGCGGCGCCGATGAACACGAACATCCACTGCGCGTCGACCCGTTCGGTCTGTCCGGTCACCGTGTCACGCAGCGTCAGCTGCTCCAGATGGTCCGAGCCGTGCGCCGCCTCCACGACGGTGTGCGGCCGCACCGAGATGTTCGGCGCCTCGTTGATCTGCTGGATCAGGTAGTGCGACATCGACGCCGACAGATCGGGCCCGCGCACCAGCAGCGTCACCGACTTCGCGCCCCGGGACAGGTACATCGCCGCCTGCCCCGCCGAGTTGGCGCCGCCGACGATGTAGATGTCCTGCCCCTGGCAGGCCGCGGCCTCGGTCAGCGCCGAGCCGTAGAACACCCCGCACCCGGTGAGGTCGGTGCAGCCCTGCGCCTCCAGCTGCCGGTACTGCACGCCGGTCGCCAGGATCACGCTGTGCGCCGCGATCGCCGTGCCGTCCGCGAAGCGCACGACCCGGGCGGCGCCGTTGGCCTCCAGCGCCGTCACCTCGCGGGCGGTGAGGATCTCCGCGCCGAACTTCGCGGCCTGCCGGCGCGCCCGGTCGGTGAGCTGGGCGCCGGAGACCCCGTCGGGGAAGCCCAGGTAGTTCTCGATCCGGGAGCTCTGCCCGGCCTGCCCGCCGGTGGCCGACCGCTCCACCAGCACGGTCCTGAGCCCCTCGGACGCCCCGTACACGGCGGCGCCGAGCCCGGCCGGGCCGCCGCCGATCACGATCAGGTCGTAGAAGTCGGCCGTCGGCGTCGTCGCCAGGCCCACCCGCGCCGCCAGCTCCGGCGCCTCCGGCTCGACGAGGACGCCGCCGTCCGGCGTGATCACCAGCGGCAGCCGCGCGTCGTCCGCTCCGGCGGCCGCCAGCAGCCGGCGGCCCTCGGGTTCCTCCACCGAGTACCAGCGGTAGGGCACCTGGTTGCGGGCCAGGAACTCGCGCACGTTCGAGGACCGGGCGGACCAGCGGTGCCCGACGACCTTGGTGCTGGGCACGGGCCGGTACGCGCTGCCGCGCCAGGCCTCGAGCAGGTCGTCCAGGACCGGGTAGAGCTTCTCCTCCGGCGGGTCCCAGGGCTTGAGCAGATAGTGGTCCAGGTCGACGACGTTGATCGCGTCGATCGCCGCGCTGGTGTCCGCGTACGCGGTGAGCAGCACCCGCCGCGCGCCCGGATAGACGTCCAGCGCCTGCTCCAGGAACTCGATGCCGTTCATCTGCGGCATCCGGTAGTCGGCCAGGATCACCGCCACCAGGTCGCCGCGCAGCTTCAGTTCGCGCAGCGCCTCCAGCGCGGACCGGCCGGACTCGGCGCGCACGATCCGGTACGACTCGCCGTAGCGCCGCCGCAGATCGCGGGCGACGGCGCGGGAGACCCCCGGGTCGTCGTCCACGGTCAGGATGACGGTCCGCGCTGTGTCGGCGGCCTGTGCCATACGTCTCCCACCCCGAGCTTCGCTGTCACGGAACCGGTGTCGTGGGGACCACCGCGCCGGTTCCCAGCCATCGTATGTTCGATCGCCCCGGTTCGCCCGGGGATATGGCCGGCGGTCCGGTCACCCCGGGCGGCGCGGGGATCAGCGGGCCCGTGCGCGCCGGTGCCCGATAGTGGGCACCAGGACCACGACGGGGACGACGACGAGGGGATCACGCATGACACGCCCGATCACGGCAGGAGTGGACGGCTCCGAGGAGAGCCTGGCCGCGCTGGACTGGGCCTGCCGGGAGGCCGTACGCCGCGGGTCGGCCCTGCGCGTGGTGCACGCCTGGCGGTACGCCGAGTCGCTCGCCACCGCCGACCGGGACACCCAGCACGGGTGGGTGTCGCAGGGCGTGGCCGACGCCGTGCGGGGCGTCTCCGAGCGGCATCCGGAGCTGCGGGTGGGCGTCGACGTCGTCGAGGGCGACCCCGTGGACGTGCTGTCCGGCGCCGGGACGGAGGCCGAGATGCTGGTGCTGGGCTCGCGGGGGCACGGGGCCGTCCTCGGGTTCCTGCTGGGCTCGGTCGGCCGGCAGGTGATCACCGAGGCGAGCAGGCCGGTGGTCCTGGTGCGCGCCGGGGACCGGCCCGCGGCGGAGGCCGCCGGGCGGGACGTCGTGGTCGGCCAGCACGGCGACCCCGAGGACAGCGCGGCCGCCCTGCGCTTCGCCTTCGAGACGGCGGCGGCCCGCGGCGCGGCCGTCCGGGCGGTGCGCGCGTGGACCCTGCCGCCGGTGTTCGCCTACAGCCCCGGCTCGCTCAAGCTCCTCGACGACGCGGGCGGCCTCGAACCCTACGAACGGCAGGCGCTCGCGGAGGCGCTGCGGCCCTGGCGGGAGCGGTTCCCCGGCGTGCCCGTCGCCGAGCAGGTCGAGATGGGCAGCGCCGGGCAGGTGCTGCTCGCGGCGGCCGAGCGGGCCCAGCTGGTGGTCGTGGGGCGCCGCGCGCACCGCGGTGCCGTGGGCGCGCGGATCGGGTCGGTCGCGCACGGGGTGCTGCACCACGCCGGGTGCCCGGTCGCCGTGGTCCCGCACGCGTGAGCTACTCGGCCTCGACCGGCTCCAGGCCGGTCCGCGCCGCGGGCAGCACCTTCTCGATGTAGTCCTTGACGGCTGTGCCGAGGCCTATGTCGTGCTGGGCGCGCTCGGACAGGTACCAGCGGTGCTCGAGGAGTTCGTGGTAGATCTCCGCCGGGTCCATCGAGCCGCGCAGCTCGGGCGGCACGGCCCGCACGGTGGGCCGGAACACGTCCCGCACCCAGCGGTGGGCCAGCACCTCGGGGCGGGCGGCGAGGGGGTCGCCCGGGGCGTAGTCCTCCTGGGTGGCCATCCAGCTCTCCAGGTCGTTCAGGAGCCGGCGCGCCTGGTTCTCCTCCGCGTCCAGGCCGGTCAGCCGCAGCAGCTGCCGCTGGTGGTGGCCGGCGTCGACGACCTTCGGCACGAAGGTGACGCTGTCGCCGTTGGAGGAGTGCTCGATCTGCATCTCGGCGACGTCGAAGCCGAGGTCGTTCAGGCGGCGGATACGGCGTTCGATGTAGTGGTACTTGCCCGCCGGGTACACCGAGGTGCGGGTCAGCTCCTGCCACAGGCCCTGGTACCGGGTGCAGATCTCATGCCCGAACTCCACCGGGTCGACGGAGGGGTGCAGCGCGCCGGAGGCCTCCAGGTCCAGCAGCTCGCCGCTGATGTTGACCCGGGCCAGATCGAGGTCGTACTCCCGCTGCCCGGGGCTCAGCCGGGGGTGCAGGTCGCCGGTCTCGGCGTCGACCAGGTAGGCGGCGTAGGCGCCCGCGTCCCGGCGGAACAGCGTGTTCGACAGGGAGCAGTCGCCCCAGGCGAACCCGGCCAGGTGCAGGCGCACCAGCAGCACCGCCAGGGCGTCCATCAGCCGGTGCATGGTCGCCGGGCGCATGGTCGTCTCGAACATCGAGCGGTACGGCATCGAGCCGCGCAGATGCCGGGTGACCAGCGCCGGCTCCAGTGGCCGGCCATCGCCGTCGGTGCGCCCGGTGACCACGGCGAGCGGGTCGACGGCGGGGATGCCGAGCCGGTCGAGGTCGCGCAGCAGCTCGTACTCGCGCAGCGCGGGGCGCTCGGCCAGCTCCTTGACGGCGATCACCTCGTCCCCGGCGTGCGCGTACCGCACGACGTGCCGGGAGATGCCCCTCGGGAGCGGCACGAGGTGTTCCTCGGGCCACTCCTCCAGGGGCACGTCCCAGGGGAGGGCGAGCAGCAGGGCGGGGTGCTCCGGGTTCGTGGCGCTGATGTGCAAGGCCATGGCACGAACCCTAAGGCCCCGCTCACCCGTTCTAGGAGGCCCGCTCCCGCGCCTGCTCGGCCGCCGCGCGCACCGGGCCCCGGTGCACCGGGCCGTGGCCGGGCAGCAGGGTGTCGCCGTCGAGCGCGCCGATGACCTCCAGCGAGGCCACGGCCCGGGCGCGCTCGTGGTGGAAGAAGCCGAGGAGCATCTGGGGGCCCTCGATCCGCGAGGTCGCGTGGCCGGTGGCCAGGGCGTCGCCGGAGATGACGATGCCCGCCTCGGGCAGGTGGTAGACGCAGTGGCCGTCGGTGTGGCCCGGGGTGTGCACGGGCACCGGGCGGCCGGGCAGGTCGAGCGGGCCCTCGGCCGGGAACGGCTCGGGCGCGGTGACGGGGTTGTGCCGGGTGCCGCCGACCTTGATGACGTGCCGCGCCCACGGCACGACACCGGGCCGCCAGGCGTTGCGCACCACGTCCCCGATGGTGGCCTGCTGCAGGAAGTCCCGTCGTGCGTGCGGCACTTCGGCCGGGTGCAGATAGACGGGGGTGCCGTGGGCGGCGCGCAGGTACTCGGCCGAGCCCAGATGGTCGTTGTGCGCGTGGGTGATCAGCACGGCGGCCACCGCCTCCGGTGAACTGCCCACCTCGGCCAGGGAGTCCAGGAGTCCCTGGCGGTCTCCCGGATAGCCGGTGTCCACCAGCGTGACGGCGTCGCCGTCCTTCAGGATCACCCAGTTGACGTGGTTGCCGTGCACCAGATAGGTGCCGTCGGCGACCTGGTGTACCTCTGCCCGCATGATCTCCCCGAGCCCTGTGCGGCCGATCGTCGGGGGACAGCCAACCAGATGCGCCGTCGCCCCGCACCACCGGCTGGTGTCACCGCACGCCCTGCGGCCGGAACTGGATGCTGATGCGCGGCCCCGCGGCCCGGGCGGTCTTCGGCACGCAGTGCTCCCAGGTCCGCTGGCAGGAGCCGCCCATCACGATCAGGTCGCCGTGCCCGAGGGGGCGGCGCACCGTCGCACCGCCTCCGCCGGCCGGGCGCAGCAGCAGGTCGCGGGGCTCGCCGACCGAGAGGATCGCGACCATGGTGTCCTCGCGGGCGCCCCGGCCGATCCGGTCCCCGTGCCAGGCCACGCTGTCCCGGCCGTCGCGGTAGAAGCACAGCCCGGCCGTGGCGAACGGCTCGCCCAGCTCCTCGGCGTAGTGCCGGGACAACGCCTCGCGCGCCTCCTCGAGCACCGGATCGGGGAGCGGGTCGCCGGCGCCGTAGAAGGCCAGCAGGCGCGGTACGGCGACCACGTTGTCGTACATCTTCCGGTGCTCGGCGCGCCAGGGCACCTCGGCCGCGAGCTTCTCGAACAGGGCGTCGGCGCCGCTCAGCCAGCCCGGCAGCACGTCGATCCAGGCGCCGGAGCCGAGTCCGGTCCGGCGCAGCCCGTCCAGCGGGCCGAGCCGCAGCTCGTCGGTCTGGTCGAACAGGGACCCCTGGAGGTGCGTGGCCATGTCCCCAGCGTACTCCCTAATCGAAAGTGTGTTCCCATGATCGTGCGGGTCTCGATCGTGCGGGGCTTTTGATGCACCGGTGTATCGGATACATTCGCGTATCCGACGGAGGGAGCCGTGATGGACGACGCCGCCCCACGGGTCACCCGGCGCCGGGTGCGGACGCGGGCACGGCTGCTGGACGCCGCGTTCCGGGTGTTCGCCGCCAAGGGCTTCGGCCGGGTCTCCATCGAGGAGGTCTGCGAGGCGGCCGGCTTCAGCCGGGGCGCCTTCTACTCCAACTTCGCCACGCTCGACGAGCTGTTCTTCGCGCTGTACCGGGAGCGCGCCGACCTCATCGCCGCCCAGGTGGCCGAGGCCCTCGCCCAGGAAGGACCCGGACTCGACGTGCCCGCCTCCGTGGACCGGGTCACCGAGGTGCTGCTCCTCGACGTGGACTGGCTGCTGGTCAAGACCGACTTCCTGGTGCACGCGGCCCGCGACCCCGAGGTCGCCCGGGCCCTCCTCGACCACCGCGCCCGGCTCCGGGAGGCCATCGCCGACCGGCTGTTCCGGGCCCGCGGCCGCACCGGCCTGCCCGCCGTGCTCGGGGACGCGGACGGCGCCGCGCACGCCGTGGTCGCCGCGTACGACGGCGTGACCGTCCAGCTGCTGCTGGACAAGGACGTCGAGGCCGCCCGGGTCTGGCTCAAACAGCTGCTCACCGCCCTCCTCACCGACGGCAGACGCACCCCCGGCGGCCCGCACCCCACCGCACGCCCCCACAGCACCCCGCATGAGGACCCTCAGGAAGGACACAGTCACGATGGACGCTGATGTCATCGTCGTCGGAGCGGGCCTCGCCGGCCTGGTCGCGGCACACGAGCTGACCAGCCGGGGCCGGCGGGTCGCGCTGGTCGACCAGGAGAACGCCGCCAACCTCGGCGGACAGGCCTTCTGGTCCTTCGGCGGGCTCTTCCTCGTCGGCTCCCCGGAGCAGCGCCGCCTCGGCATCAAGGACTCCTTCGACCTGGCCTGGAGCGACTGGCAGGGCAGCGCCCGTTTCGACCGGCTGGACGACGAGGACTCCTGGGCGGTGCGCTGGGCCCGCGCCTACGTCGAGTTCGCGGCCGGCGAGAAGCGGTCCTGGCTGCAGGGCCACGGCATCGAGCTGCTGCCCACCGTCGGCTGGGCCGAGCGCGGCGACCTCAGGGCGGACGGCCACGGCAACTCCGTGCCCCGCTTCCACATCGCGTGGGGCACCGGCACCGGCGTCGTCGAACCCTTCGTGAAGTACGCCCGCCAGGCCGCACGCGACGGGCTGCTCACCTTCCACCACCGCCACCGGGTCGACGAACTGGTCGTCGACGGCGGCACGGCACGCGGGGTGCGCGGCACCGTCCTCGCCGACGACCACGCGCCGCGCGGCGTCGCCTCCAACCGCGACCGCGTCGGCGACTTCGAACTGACCGCGCAGGCCGTCGTCGTCACCACCGGAGGCATCGGCGCCGACCACGACATCGTCCGCCGCTACTGGCCCGCCCGGCTCGGCACCCCGCCAGCCGAGATGGTCACCGGCGTCCCGGCCTACGTGGACGGACGGATGCTCGACATCAGCGCCGAGGCCGGCGTCCGGCTGGTCAACCGAGACCGCATGTGGCACTACACCGAGGGCCTGCACAACTGGGACCCCGTCTGGCCCGGCCACGGCATCCGCATCCTGCCCGGCCCGTCCTCCATCTGGCTCGACGCCCTCGGCCGCCGGCTGCCCGACCCCTGTCTGCCGGGCTACGACACCCTCAGCACCCTCAAGTACCTGCGCACCACCGAGGACATCGCGGGCTACGACCACTCCTGGTTCATCCTCACCCGGAAGATCATCGAGAAGGAGTTCGCGCTCTCCGGCTCCGAGCAGAACCCCGACATCACCGCCAAGGACCGCAAGGCCGTACTGCGCGACCGGCTGCTCGGCAGCGGCGCGCCCGCACCGGTGCAGGCCTTCGTCGACAAGGGCGCGGACTTCGTCACCGCGCGCAGCCTGGAGCAGCTCGTCGGCAAGATGAACGCGCTGACCGGAAAACCCCTGCTGGACCCGGCCGAGGTGCGCCGCCAGATCGAGGCCCGCGACCGGCAGCTGGCCAACCCGTACAGCAAGGACTCCCAGATCCAGGGCATCCGCAACGCCCGCCGCTACATAGGGGACCGGCTCGGCCGGGTCGCCACGCCGCACCGCATCCTCGACCCCGCCGCGGGCCCGCTCATCGGCGTCAAGCTGCACATCCTCACCCGCAAGACCCTCGGCGGCATCCAGACCGACCTCGACTCCCGCGCCCTGGCCGCCGACGGCACACCGATCGAGGGGCTGTACGCGGCCGGCGAGGTGGCCGGCTTCGGCGGCGGCGGTGTGCACGGCTACAACGCGCTGGAGGGCACCTTCCTCGGCGGCTGCCTGTTCTCCGGGCGCGCCGCGGGCCGGCACGCGGCCGCGCACACGGGCTGAGACCTCGCGCCCCGGGCCGGCGGCGAGACTTGACCGGAATGAGGGGGAGTCCGGCACACCGGCGCGCCTAGTCTGTCGGCCAGCCGGCCACCCGCCACCCCCTCCCGAGGAGCGCCCGTGACGCCACGCCCCGGACAGCCCGCCCGCCGCCGCACCGGTGTCCTGCGCCGCGAGGCGGTCCTCGCCGCCGTCCCGGTCGCCGTGGCGGCACTGCTCGGCGCCGCAGCGCCCGCGGCGCCGGGCACGGCCGGCGCGCCCGGCGCGGGCGATCCCTACTTCCCGCTCAGCGGCAACGGCGGCTACCACGTCCGGCACTACGACATGACGCTCCGCTACGACACCACCTCCCGGCGCCTCGACGGCACCGCCGTGCTCGCCGCCCGCGCCGGCCAGAACCTCAGCCGCTTCGACCTCGACCTGACCGGCCTGAAGGTCACCCGCGTCACCGTCGACGGCGCCCCCGCGGCCTTCCGCCGCACCGGCCAGGAACTCGTCGTCACCCCGCGCCACACCCTGCGCACCGGCCGGGACTTCCGCGTCGCCGTCGCCTACCACGGCACCCCGAAACCGGTCACCGACCCCGACGGCAGCGCCGACGGCTGGATCCCCACCGACGACGGCGCCTTCGTCGCAGGCGAGCCGCAGGGCGCCATGACCTGGTTCCCGGCCAACGCACACCCCAAGGACAAGTCGTCGTACGACATCACGATCACCGTCCCCCAGGGGCGCACGGCCGTGTCCAACGGCGTCCTGCTCGGGCAGCGCACCGCGCACGGCCGTACCACCTTCCGCTGGCGCGAGACCCAGCCGATGGCCGCCTACCTGGCCACCGCCACCGTCGGAACGTTCAAGACCGAGCAGTACACCACCCGCGACGGCATCCGCGTCTACAACGCCGTCGACCCCCGCGAGGCGAGCGCGGCGGTACCGGTGCTGAAGCAGCTGCCGTCCGTCCTCGCCTGGGAGAGCACGCTGTTCGGGCCGTACCCGTTCCGCTCGGCCGGATCGGTCGTCGACCACGCGAACGTCGGCTACGCCCTGGAGACCCAGACCCGGCCGCTGTACGACTCCGCGCCCGACCTCGGCACCCTCGTCCACGAGAGCGCCCACCAGTGGTTCGGCGACTCCGTCTCCCTGACGGCCTGGAAGGACATCTGGCTCAACGAGGGCTTCGCCACCTACGCCGAGTGGCTCTACACCGAGCAGCACGGCGGCGACAGCGCTCAGAAGACCTTCGACGCGCTCTACGCCCGCCCGGCGAGCGACCACCTGTGGGCCTTCCCGCCCGGCGACCCGGGCAGCGGCGCGCACATCTTCGACACGCCCGTCTACGCCCGCGGCGCCATGGCCCTGCACGAGCTGCGCCGCGCCGTCGGCGACCGGGACTTCTTCCGGATCCTGCGCGCCTGGGCGGCCGGCCACCGCTACGGCCACGGCACGACGGTCCAGTTCCAGCGGCTCGCCGAGAAGGTCTCGGGCAAGCGGCTGGACGGGCTGTTCCACACCTGGCTGTTCACGAAGGGCAAGCCGAACCGCGCCTGAATCCTGACCGGTTCCACACAAGCGTCGGCCAGGGTCGGCACCATGATCCGCCGCCCAGCCGCCGTCGCCCCCCGGGGCATACGCCCGCCGGCTCGCCCGCCGGGCGCTCCGGGCGCCTAGGATCCGAACTCGTGTGCGCACATGTGCTGGTCGCCGAGGACGACGAGAAGCAGGCCGAACTGATCCGCCGCTCCCTGCTGGCCGAGGGACACACCGCCACGGTGGTGCACGACGGCGCCGCCGCCCTGGACGCCGCCCGCGCACTCAGGCCCGACCTCGTCGTCCTGGACCTGATGCTGCCGGTCGTCGACGGCTTCGAGGTGTGCCGGGCGCTGCGCGGCGGAGCGGACCCGGAGATACCGGTCGTGATGCTCACCGCCCGCTCCGCCGAGGACGACGTGCTGCTCGGCCTCGGACTCGGCGCCGACGACTACATGACCAAGCCGTACAGCCCGCGCGAGCTGATGGCCCGCATCCGCACGGTGCTCCGGCGCAGCGGGCGCGGCACGGGCGGCCGGGACGAGGACCCCGCCGTGCGGGCCGCCGGGATCAGCGTCGACCCCGTACGGCACGAGGTGCGCTGCGACGGGGTTCCCGTGGACTGCACGCCGGCCGAGTTCCAGATCCTGCTGGCCATGGCGGCGGAGCCGGAACGGGTCTTCACCCGCCGGCAGTTGCTGCAGTGCACCCGCGGCTTCGACCGGGCCTCCACCGAGCGGGCCGTCGACGTGCACATCATGAACCTGCGCCGCAAGATCGAGACCGACCCGCGGCGCCCGGTCCGGCTGCTGACGGTCTTCGGCGTCGGCTACAAGCTGAGCGGCCCCCGCCCGTGAGACGCCCGGGGCGCACGGACGCCCGCCCGGACCGCCGGGCCGGCTCCGTCAAGCGGCGGATCCCGGTGCGCAAGAGACTCCTGGTGCGGCTGCTCTCCGTCTCCGCGCTGATCGCCGTCTGCTCGGTGGCCGCCACCGCCTGGCTCGCGGTGACCACCACCACCAGCGCCCTGAAGGAGGAGCAGGGCCAGGACCTCGCCGCCGACAACAGCATCCTGGCCCGGCTCAGCGGGTACGCGGCCACCCACTCCGACTGGACGGACGTCCGCGCCACCGTCCGCCGGCTGGCCGCCGAGACCGGCCGCCGCATCGCCCTCACCACCACCGACCGCACCCTCGTCGCCGACTCCGCGCCCCGCGGCACCCCGCTGCCGCCCCGGCCCGCCGCCACGGTCGACCCGCTGCGCACCGACACCTACAGCGAGACGGGCGCCCAGCTCAGCGGCATCGACCCCCGTGCGGTCGGCCCCTACCGGCTCCCGGCGAAGGAACGCGCAGGACTGGACGCGCTGGCCGCCCGGCGCAAGCGGTGCTACGCGCGGTACGGCCTGCGGGCCACGGTCGTCCACACGGCAGCCGGACGGCCCGTGGTCACGCCCGCGGACGGCGCCGACCCCGCCGCGTACGGCGCGGCGGTGTGCGAGGACGGCCGGCTGGAGACGCCCACCCCGACGGAACGCGGGGCCCTCACCGACCTCACCGGCCTCGCCCGGCCGTGCCTCGGCCAGGTGGGCATCGATCTGCGCGGGCCGCTGCCGCTCATCCCCGACCCGAGCGGCAAGGACCCCTTCGGCGCCGGCCTTCTCGTCGCGAAGTTCACCAGAGCGGGCGACGAGACGACCGCGCACGCCGTCCGGCAGTGCCTCCTGACCGCCCGCCGCACGCAGCTGGAGCCCTATGTCGCCCCGGTCGCCGACCTGTTCCTCGGCATCGGCGACCGGAACACCTCCCGCTTCGACATGTCCCCGGCCAACAAGGCCAAGGTGATCGGCGCGGCCGGCCTGGTCCTCGCCGTCACCGTCGCCGTGACCGCGCTCGTCGCCACCCGCCTGGTCCGGCCGCTGCGCGCGCTGACCGAGGCCGCCGGGGCGCCGCCCGACCTGCACGTGCGGGTCCCGGTGACCACCCGGGACGAGACCGGCATCCTCGCCGAGGCCTTCAACGACCTGACCGAGCGGCGCGCCCGCCTGGAGGCCCAGCGCAAGGCGATGGTCAGCGACATCGCGCACGAGCTGCGCAGCCCGCTCACCAACATCCGCGGCTGGCTGGAGGTCGTGCGCGACGGCGTCGTCGAGCCCGACCCGGCCCTGCTGGAGTCGCTGCACGAGGAGGCGCTCGTCCTGCAGCGGATCATCGACGACCTCCAGGACCTCGCCGCCGCCGACGCCGGCACCCTGCGGCTGCACCCGGAGCCCCTCAGGGCCGCCGACCTGCTGGACCAGGTCGCCGCCGCCCACCGGATCGCCGCCGGTGCCGCCGGGGTCGCGCTGCGCACCGAGGCCGACGCCGGCGCCTGGCTGGACGCCGACCCGGTACGGATGCGGCAGGCGCTCGGCAACCTGGTCTCCAACGCCCTGCGGCACACCCCGGCCGACGGGACGGTCTCGCTCGCCGCCCGCCGGGAGGGCGCCGACGTGGTCCTCACCGTGACCGACACCGGCACGGGCATCGCGCCCGAGGACCTGCCGCACGTCTTCGACCGGTTCTGGCGCGCCGAGAAGTCCCGCAGCCGGCGCACCGGCGGCAGCGGCCTGGGCCTGCCCATCGTGCGCCACCTGGTCGCCGCCCACGGCGGCACGGCCGAGGCCGCAGGCGAGCCCGGCGGCGGCGCGGTCTTCACCCTGCGGCTGCCCGCGGCCGGCCCGCCGGCCGAGGACGCCTGACCGCCTCAGATTCCCCGCAGGCACCGGGGGTACTCCGGTCGCGCGGCGCAGTCGAGGGAGGTCAGGTCATGAGCGCAGCGGAGAACATGCCGGTCGTGTCCACGCTCGCCGAGGTGGCCCGCCTGCTGGACGGCCCCCAGGGCCTGTACGTGCGCTGGTCCAAGGGGCCCGGCACCGACCTCGCCGACGTCTCCAGCACCGACGACCTCACCGGCGCACCCATGTCCGGGCTGTCCGCCAATCCGCTCGACGTGGAGGAGTGGTGGGCCGACCGGTCGGTGGAGCTGTGGGTGGCCCGGCGGCTGTACGACTACGCGCACCTCCCGCACGAGAAGGGCCCCGGCGTACGGCCGTGGGTCCTGCGGGGCCGGGAGACGGGCCGGGGCCCCGACAACGAGCCGCTGGTCACGGACGTCGAGCCGCTGTGCTGGATCGCGGACGAGGCGATCACCGAGGCCGAGACCGAGGTCACCCGCCAGGAACGCCCCTGGGGCACCCTGCGCCGCAGCGGCCGCTGAGCCGCGAGGTCACCGGCCGCCGACGGGGGTCCGGAGCGGTGCGCGGGGACGCCGGAAGCGGCTCGCCGGGGTGTGGCCGGGGCCGGGCAGCCGCGCCCTCTGGCCGGTCCGCGCAGGGCGTGGCCGGAGCGAGCGGCACTGCGACCGGGGGCCGTGACCGCGGCCGGACCCACCGCGCGCGCCGGGGGTGAACCACCCGCAGCCGGGCGGATGTTGAACAGGCCGGAGCGGCGGTGGCACGTCCTGGGGCGTCAGCCCGAGCGGGGGCGGGAGCGGGCGCGGGCCCGGCGGTGCAGGGCCCGGCGTTCCAGTTCGGTCGTTCCGCCCCAGATGCCGATGCTCTGGCCCGTCTCCAACGCCCAGTCCAGGCAGGGCTCGCGGACGGGGCACTGCGCGCAGACCGCCTTCGCCTGCTGGGTCTGCACCTGCGCCGGCCCGGTGGTGCCGACGGGGAAGAACAGGTCGGGGTCCTCGCGACGGCACGCGGCATGGTCGCGCCAGTTCTCCATGGAAGTCTCCTGGATCGGATGGATGTCGTCCGTGCCTGTCGTATGCACTGCGGATTCGGGTGACCGGTCGGGGCGGCGTGAAACAGCCGCGCCCCAGGGGGAATCGCGAGACGACCGCGATCCGGCCACGGGTACGCGCACGGCCCGGGCCGAGCGTGCGCGCTCAACAGGCCGGGGAACGGGGCGAACAGCCACGGGGCCGGGACCCGCCCCTGCCCGACCGGGCGCCGGCGGCGCGGAGTTGCGGGCGAGAACCGGCAGGGGCCGCCGTCCGCCGCGCCACCGCCCGACCACCGTACTCCGCGCGGCGCATCCTGAGGTGCGAAACGGGTGAAACGCACCGTGTGGGTCAGCGGCGCAGCGCCGAGGTCGCCGTCGCCGTCACCGCCTCGGCCAGCGCGGCCAGCGCGGGGGAGTCCAGCCGCCACTGCTGCCCGTACAGCGTGGCGTCCATCCACTCCCGGGCGAGCAGCACCAGCCGGCCCCCGGCCAGCAGCGGTTCCGCCTGGACCTCCGGCACCATGCCCCAGCCGAGCCCGGCGGCGACGGCGTCCAGGAACCCCTCAGAGGTGGGCACGAGATGCCGGAGCGCGCCGGCGGCGCCGCGGCCGAGCCGGCGCACGAAGGCGTCCTGGAAGTCGTCCTTGCGGTCGAAGACGACGACGGGCGCCTCGGGCAGGGCGTCGGGCAGGGACCGGCCGTCCAGGTGGGCCGCGGTGAACTCCGGTGCGGCGACGGGGAGATACCGCATCCTGCCGAGCGGCCGGACCGTGCAGCCCGGCACCGGCTCGGCCGCCGTGGTCACCGCCGCCATCACCAGGCCCTCGCGCAGCAGGGCCGCCGTGTGGTCCTCGTCCTCCCGGTGCAGCTCGAAGCAGAGGCCCGGCGCGCGGGTCAGCGCCGGCAGGAACCAGGTCGCCAGCGAGTCGGCGTTCACCGCCACCGACACCCGCGTCGGCTCCCCGGCGCCGCTCAGCCCCAGTTCGCCCCAGGCGTCCCGCTCCAGCCGCGCGAGCTGCCGGGCGTACCGGACCAGCACCGCGCCCGAGTCCGTGGGCCGCACCGGTTTGGTGCGCTGCAGCAGCACCCGGCCGGTGCGCTGTTCGAGCGCCTTGACCCGCTGGCTGACCGCCGACGGCGTCACGTGCAGGGCGGCGGCCGCGGCGTCGAAGGTGCCTTCGTCCACCACGGCGAGCAGCGTCCGGATCTGGTCCAGCGGCAGGTCGGGCATCATAATGGCTAAGGATACTTAAGAATCTTTAGCTGTACTTGGGTGCCTGCCCTCCTTAGCGTCGAGCGCATGAACCACGCCCTGACCGCCGCTGCCGCCGGATTCGGCACCGGCCTGTCGCTCATCGTCGCCATCGGCGCCCAGAACGCCTTCGTCCTGCGGCAAGGGGTGCGCCGGGACGCGGTACTCGCGGTGGTGGGCATCTGCGCCCTGTCCGACGCGGTGCTGATCGCCCTCGGCGTCGGGGGAGTGGGGGCGGTCGTGGTGGCGTGGCCGGGCGCGGTCCGGGCGGTCGGGATCGTCGGCGGGCTCTTCCTGCTCTGCTACGGCGTCCTGGCCGCCCGCCGGGTGCTCAGGCCGGCCGCGGCGGGCCTGACCACCGAGGGTGAGGCCGCGGGCTCCCGGCGCCGCGCGGTGCTCACCTGTCTGGCGATGACCTGGCTGAACCCGCACGTCTACCTGGACACCGTCTTCCTGCTCGGCTCGCTCGCCGCCGACCGGGGCGCCCTGCGCTGGACCTTCGGGCTCGGTGCCGCGCTCGCCAGCCTGTGCTGGTTCGCCGCGCTCGGCTTCGGCGCCCGGCTGCTCGGCCGCTTCCTGGCCCGGCCGGCGGCCTGGCGGGTGCTGGACGGCCTGGTCGCCGTCACCATGCTGGCGCTGGGGGCCACGCTCATGGCCGGATCCTGAGTCCACGGAGTTCGGCGTGCACAGGGGTTGCTGAGATAGTCAGGCTCTCGAAGCGAAAAGATGTAGCCGACAACCTCTACGCGCAACAGGACACCCGTGGACACGAGCGAGAGCAGCACCACCGAACGCGACACCGCGCCGGACCCGGCGGCCCCGCCCCGGCGCGGCTGGCGCCGCTGGGCGATGGACACCCGTCCGTTGCGCATCCCCGCCTACCGGCGCCTGTGGACCTCGACGATCGTCACCGCCGTCGGCAGCCAGCTCACCGCCGTGGCCGTGCCCAAGCAGATCTACGACGTCACGCACTCCTCGGCCTGGGTCGGCTACGCGAGCCTGGCCGGGCTCGTGCCCATGGTGGCGTTCGCGCTGTGGGGCGGGGCGGTCGCCGACACCGTGGACCGCCGCAAGCTGCTGCTGGTCACCAACTGCGGGATCGCGGTGACGTCGCTGCTGTTCTGGGCGCAGGCGGTCACCGGGCTCGACTCGGTCGCCGTACTGATGGTGCTGCTCGCGCTGCAGCAGGCGTTCTTCGGGCTCAACGCGCCCGCCCGCAACGCCTCCATCGCCCGGCTGGTCCCGGCCGGGCAGCTGCCCGCCGCCAACGCGCTCGGCTCCACGGTGATGCAGACCGGCCTGGTCGCGGGCCCGCTGCTGGCCGGTGTGCTGATCCCGGTCATCGGACTGCCCGAGCTGTACCTCATCGACGCCGTGGCGCTGTGCGTGACCGTGTGGGCGGTCTTCCGGCTGCCCGCGCTGCCGCCGCTCGGCGAGGCCGCCCGCCGGGCCGGGGTGCGCGAGATCGCCGCGGGCTTCCGGTACATATCCCGGCACAAGGTGCTGCTGCTGTCGTTCCTCGCCGACATCGTCGCCATGGTGTTCGGCATGCCGCGCGCCCTCTTCCCGCAGCTCGCGGCCCAGACGTACCACTCCTGGGGCGAGGGGCTGGCGCTCGGCGTGCTGTTCGCCGGGATCCCGGTCGGCGCGGTGCTCGGCGGCCTGTTCTCCGGGGTGTTCTCGCGGGCCCGCAGGCACGGCTGGATGGTCATCGGGGCGGTCGTCGGCTGGGGCGTGGCCATCGCCGGGTTCGGGCTGAGCGGCAACCTCTGGGCGGCCCTCGCCTTCCTCGCCGCGGCCGGCGTCGCCGACATGGTCTCGATGGTGTTCCGGGGCGCGATCCTGCTGTCGGCGGCCACCGACGAGATGCGCGGCCGGATGCAGGGCGTCTTCACCGTGGTCGTCGCGGGCGGCCCGCGCCTGGCCGACGTGCTGCACGGCACGGCCGGCTCGGCCTTCGGCCCGCGCGCCGCGGTGGCGGGCGGCGGCGCGCTGGTCGTCGTGGTGATGCTGGTGCTGGCGGCCGCCGTACCGGCGCTGCGCCAGTACCGGATCTGACCTACAGCGGACCCGTGCGGCGCTGGATGGCGTACTGGTCCATCAGCTTGCCCCGGGTGGTCTCCAGGCGGTGGGCGAGGATCTCGGCCACCGTGCGCACCAGCGACAGTCCGAGCAGGGGGTCCTCCACGCACACGGCGAGCACGGAGGGCCCGTCGAACTCGTAGGCGCGTACGTCGGTGAAGGCCACCGCGCCGAAGTCCCACTGGTACGGCGGGAACAGCCAGGACCAGCCGAGCAGGTCGCCGGCGCCGAGCGAGGCCACCGTCACCCGCCGCCGGGCGGTGACCTGGGTGTCGAGATGGACCGCGCCCGAGCGGATCACCCAGAACCGGTCGGCGGTGCCGCCCGCCTCGAAGATGCGGGTGTCCTCCGGGAACGCGACCTCCTTGGCCAGTTCCATCAGGCGCTCGCGCTGCGCCTGGGGCAGGGCGGTGAGCAGTTTGATCGCTTTGGTCATGGCGCGGGACTCCTCGCCGGCGGCGGTTGGGGTGCTTCCCCTAAGCCCATTTCAGCCGCTGCCGCCCCACCGGGCACCTCGAACGGCCCGGCGTCTCCCGGCGCGCCCTGGGCCGGGCGCCGGTTGCGGGCAGCAAAAAGCCCTGGCTGGACGGGGGAAACCAGCCAGGGCCGTATACGGTGGCGCGCGGGGAGGGAGGAAGGACGGTTCCGGTCACCTCCGGCACCACGTATGTATGAACGATAAACCATCCGGTGGTCTTTCTACCAATCGGTAGCGGGTCACGTGACCTGTTTCACGCCTCCGGCAGCGGGTGGCTGCCGGCCCGGGCAGGTGATCTCCGTCAGCACCCGCCCCACCGCCTCGAACGCCCACGCCCGGACCGCCGCCTCCCGCGCTGCGTCCGGGTCCGTCGCCGTCAGGCTCTGCGCGCGCTCCCGCCAGGCCTTCTCCTCGCCGGCCGCGTGGTCCCGGCCCCGCTGGATGCGCCGCAACAACTCGTCCGCGTCCACGACATCGGTCATACCGGTCTCATACCCGGCGGATCCGCGGTGATGACACCGCCACGGCATGTGTTTGAGGGCGCCGACAGGGGTCAGCCGAAAAAGGAGGAATGGTAACAGTCCCGGCACCGCCCAGGGAGGTAGGGATGCGCTCCACCCACCGCACCAGCGCCCCCGCGACACGGCCGGAACCGTGCCGTCGGCTGCCGTCCCGGCCGGCCGACGCCCGCAGAACCGTGGAGTGCGTGGTGGCCGAACGGTGCCGGGCGCGTGCCATCCCCTGCGACGCCGAGGCCATGGAGGACGCCCTGCTGGTCACCTCCGAGCTCACCACCAACGCGATTCTGCACGGCGGCGGAATCACCGGTTTCGACGTCGACGTCGACTCCGGCGGTGTACGCGTCTCGGTGAGCGACGGCAGCGACGAGATGCCGATGGCCGCCCCGCCCGCCGACGGCCCGGGCCGGCCCGGCGGCCGCGGCTGGCCCATCGTGTGCCGGCTGGCCCGGGACGTCCGGGTGGCCCAGCTGCCCTGCGGGGGCAAGCGGATCACGGCCGTCGTGCCGCTGCACTGAAACAGCGGCACCGAACCAGCGGCACGGACACGGCTGCACGGACACGGCTGCACGGAAACCGCTGACGGGAACCGCCGCACCGGAACCACGCGGAAGTTCCGCGCAGCGGTGTTTGCTCCGCGAGGCGGGGGGCAGGCGGAATCTCGTGCTTCGGACCGGAGGCGCGCACCCGGCGGGACTCGTATGACCGCCCGGGCCGCCTCCCGGCGGCCCGGGCGACGATCCCGCGGCGAACCTGACACCACCGTTCGGGCCACGCTCCGGAACCTCACTTCCGGTTGCGGTGTGCCCTGAAACCACGTTCAGGAGCGATTCCGCATGCTGACCGACATGTCGACAAGCCGTCCCGGCACGCCCCCCACGGACTCCACCACCACGTCCACACGGCGGCCCCACGACGACGCCCCTGACACCGCAGCCCTGTTTGCCCGGCTCGCGGAACTGGACGACGGCCCCGAACGGGACGCCGTACGCGACGAACTCGTCGAAGCCTGGCTGCCCATGGCCCACCGGATCGCCTCCCGCTTCCGCGACCGGGGCGAGTCCGTCGAGGACCTGCGCCAGGTGGCCGCGCTCGGGCTGGTCAAGGCCGTCGACCGCTTCGACCCGTCCCGCGGCGCCTTCGAGAGCTACGCCGTTCCCACCATCACCGGCGAGGTCAAGCGGCACTTCCGCGACCGGATGTGGGCCCTCAGGGTGCCGCGCCGGGTGCAGGAGCTGCGCAACCGGGTGCGGGTGGCCCGCCGCGAACTCACCCAGAACCCCGGCAGCCCCGAACCCACCGTCGCCGCCATCGCCGAGCACACGGGCCTGAGCGAGGAGGAGGTCGCCGCGGGCCTGGAGGCGCTGGAGAGCTTCAGCACCCTGTCCCTGGACGCCGAACTGTCCGCCGGTGACGACGGCTACAGCCTCGCCGACACCCTCGGCGACACGGACGCCTCGTACGACGTGGTGGTCGACCGCGAAGCCGCCAAGGAGGGACTGCGCCGGCTCCCCGAGCGCGAGCGGGCCATCCTCTACATGCGGTTCTTCGAGGACATGACGCAGAGCCGCATCGCCGACCGGCTCGGCATCTCCCAGATGCACGTCTCCCGGCTGATCAGCCGCAGCTGCGCCCGGGTGCGCGACGAGGTCATGGGCCGGCACGCGGGCGGCAGCGGGCCGGCCTGAACGCCCGCCCGCCCGGCCGTCACCGCATCGGCCGGCCCGGCGCGGTCGCCAGGCCCAGCGGCCGGGCCAGGCCCACGACCGCCTCGTCCAGCCGCTGCAGATGGCGCAGCACCCGGTCGGTCACCCGGCCGTAGCGCGGGGTGCGCAGGGTTCCCGGCTCCAGCATCGACGCGATGCTGGAGCCGGACTCGATCCGCGCCCCGGCGCGCGGGTCGGCGACCTGCGCGGCGATCGCCTCGATGTTGCGCACGATCCGCGCGCACGCCCCGCGAAGCCGGGGATCCGCCGCTATCGACGGATGCGTCGGCAGCAGCTCGGCGGTGGCCGCGAGCGAGCGCCCGTGGTACGCGCAGGTCTCCAGCAGCGCCACCACGTACCGGGCGGTGTCCCGGCGGGCGCGCAGCGGTGTGATCGGATGGGTCAGCGGCTGGGTGGCCGCGCGCAGATCGGCCAGCGCCTGGTCCAGATCGCGCGCCTGCTCCACCAGATCGGCGCTCGCCCCGCCGCTCAACTGGTCCACGGCGGACCGGGTGACACCCGCGAGCCGCTCCAGGACCGTGACGAGCAGTTCGTTGGTACGGCGGTCCGTGCGGACCGGCAGCACCACCGCCGCCGCGATCACCCCGCACGCCGCGCCGAGCGCCGTCTCCTCCACCCGCAGCACCAGCACCGCCATGCTGTAGGTGTTCAGCAGGGTGTAGAGCAGCCCCAGCATCGCGGTGACGAAGAACGACATCAGCGTGTACGACAGCGGCGCCGTGTAGAACATCGCGAAGATGAACACCAGCACCAGCGCGAACGCCGTCCACGTGTGGTGTCCGACCACACCGGCGAGCCCGATGCCCGCCACCACCCCGAGCACCGTGCCCAGCAGCCGCCGGTAGCCCTTGACCAGGATCTCACCGGTCGAGGCGGTGTTGAGGAACACGATCCAGCAGGTCAGCACCGCCCAGTACCAGCGCTGACTGGACAGCAGCTCGCCGCCCACGATGGCCAGCGCGGAGCCGACGGCCACCTGGACCGCGGCCCGGGTGGTGGGCCGCTCGAGACCGGCCGGCCCCGGCTCCTGCGCCTCGGCCTCCTCACCCGCCTCGATCGCGGCGTCCTCCGCCTCCAGTTCCTCGCGCGAGCGGGTGGTCTCCGGCGTGTCGTCGGACTCGTCCTGCGGGCCCTCCAGCGCCGTCCGCAGCCCCAGCGCGGCCCGTGCGGCCTCACCCAGCCCGCGGAAGACGTCCTGCACGGCCGGCGAGGCCTTCGGCAGGTTGTCCTCCTCGCGGTAGCCGAGCAGCCGGTTGCGCACATGGGCGAGCGCGGTGCCGCGGGCCTCGCCGACCGGCCGCAGCATCAGCAGCCGCAGCGCCTGCAGATCCCGGCGCAGCGCCTGTGACGCCTCGTCCCGCACCGGCAGCTCACCGCCCGACGGCAGCGGGGCGCCCGGCAGATGCAGGGTCAGGGTGTCGGTCCGCTCGGCACTGCGCGCCGTGAGCAGCAGCAGGCCGAGCCGCTCCGAGGCGATCTCGGCGTCCGCGATCCGCCGTTGCAGCAGCCGGGCCGCCGCCGCGTCCGAGGTGCCGTCCTCCAGCCGCCCCTGGATCATCAGAGCCGTCTCGTGCAGCCGCGCGGTGGCGGTGCGCAGGTCGTCCAGGACCTTGTCGACATCGTCGGGACCGGCGTCCAGCAACTCGGCCTGGACGGCGATCAGCTGGGCGAGCCGGGCCCGGAAGGCGCGCCGCAGCCGGTCCAGGGTGCCCGCCGGGGTCTGCGGCAGCAGCACGAAACGCGCGGCGGCGCTGCACCCGAACGCCACGCAGATGACGCCGTACAGCGCGGGCAGCGCCGACGCGGTCGCGTGCACGAACAGCGACAGGAAGTAGACCTGAAAGCCGATCAGGCCGAGCGCCGTGCCGCGGTCGCCGAACCGGCGGCCGTAGACCGCGCAGAAGATCAGGACGACGAAGAACAGGTCGCCGGCGACGACCCGTTGGTTCAGCAGCGCGCCCAGCGACACCGACGCCAGCGCCACCGGCAGGCCGAGCGCGAGGGTCACCGCCTGCCGGGGGCGCTGCTTCTCGCGGATGGCGAAGGTCGCCACCATCGCCGCCATGGCGCCGGCGACCAGATGGGGCACCGGCACCCGCAGGACGGCCAGGACGGCGAGGGTGAGCGCGATCGCGGTGACCGTGCGCGCCCCCGCCGCCAGCCTGAGCAGCCCGGGATCGGACGCCGCGAGCCGGTCCCACATCCGTACCCGCCCAGGTCGCCCCGCTGTGCTCACTCCGCCGCGCTCTCTCCCGTACCGGAAATCGATCTCCGGTCCAGCATCGCACGCCGGTCCGGGTTACCTGCTCCCTGTGCCCGGGCGGCGGCACGTCACGGGCTGTCCAGGGCCTTGCCCTCGGCCTGGGCCCGCACCTGCTCGGGCGTCAGGTACGCGTCGGTGAACTCGAAGTCCTTCAGCCGGGCCGGCTTGCGGGCCTGGAAACCGGTGCGGACGAAATCGTCGCCGGCCACCGCGTTCAGCATCCAGTTGGTCATCACCCGGGCCTTGGCGACGTTCGTGCGCAGCGCCGACCAGTGGTAGCCGCGGGCCACCGCCTGGGCCGGCACCCCGCGCAGCTCGACGCCGAGCGGCTTGGACACCGCGTCCTTGCCGCCGAGGTCGACCACGAGCCCCAGGTCGCGGTGCACGTACGGCTGCATCGGCTGCCCCCGCAGTGTCGCGATGACGTTGTCGGCGACCCGCTTGCCCTGGCGCATGGCATGCTGCGCGGTGGGCGGGCAGACCGCGCCGTCGCCCTTGGCCAGATCCGGTACGGCGGCCGAGTCGCCGAGCGAGAACACCCCGTCGTAGCCCGGCAGGCACATCTCGGGCGTGACCGCCAGCCGGCCGCGCACCGTCTCCGCGCCGAGCGTGGCCATCAGCGGGCTCGCCACCACGCCTGCCGTCCAGATCAGCGTGTGCGTGGGCACCACCCGGCCGTCGGTGAAGGTGACCTCCTCCGCGCCGGCCTTCTCGATCGACACCCCGAGCGACACCTCGATGCCGCGCCGCCCCAGGATCTCCTGTGCGCTGCGGCCGAGCTTCTCGCCCAGCTCCGGCATCAGCTTGGGCGCGATGTCGATCAGATGCCACCGGATCAGGCCGGGGTCCAGACGCGGGTAGCGCTGGACGGCGGCGTGCGTGAGCCGTTGCAGACAGGCGGCGGTCTCGGTGCCGGCGTATCCGCCGCCGACCACCACGAACTGCAGCCGCGCGGCCCGCTCGGCGGGGTCGTCGCTGGCGTCGGCGAGGTCGAGCTGCGTGATGACGTGGTCGCGGATGTAGGCGGCCTCGGCGAGGGTCTTCATGCCGAAGGCGTGCTCGGTCAGCCCGGGGATGTCGAAGGTCCGGGTCACGCTGCCGGGCGCCAGCACGATGTAGTCGTAGCGCTCGTTGACGATCTTGTCGGTGATGGTGCGGACGACGCACACCTTCGCCTTCAGGTCCACGCCGATCGCCCCGCCGGGGATGATCCGGGTGCGGTACTTCTTGCTGCGGCGCAGGCTCAGCGCGATCGACTGCGGCGTGAGGACGCCGGAGGCGACCTGGGGCAGCAGCGGCAGGTACAGCTGATAGGAGTTCGGCGTCACCAGGGTGACGTCGGCCTCGGCGGGAGAGAGCTTCCGCTCCAGGCGGCGGACGCACTCGACTCCGGCGAAGCCTGCGCCAACCACCAGGATCCTGGGTCGTGTCACGGTGTTCATCCCTTTCTGCGGCTCCAGGCGGTCCGACTCGACGCCGTTCGCTTGCCCTGGATCGGTGCACACCACCCTCGATCCCACCGCGCCCCGGGCGGTCCCGCCAGCCGGGTACGGCAGGCAGACGAACGCTGGACACCAACCTGCCCCGACACGGGCCAAGTAACCGGCCCGCGCCCGCTCACACGTCGTAGGCGGGCGGTCACCAGGGCAGGAACACGTGGATGTCCTTGCCCTCGTCGTCCACGACGACGCTGACCTGCGTGCACAGCGTGTGCACCAGATGCCAGCCGATGCCGCCGCCGCCCGTGCGGGGGTGGAAGGGCCGCGGCTCCGGCTTGGTCGTGCTGCTGTCGCGCATCGTCACGTGCACCCCGTCGAAGGTGCGGCGCATCCGCAGCCCGAACGGCCCGGGCGCGTACTGGATCACGTTCGCCGCCAGCTCGGTCACCACCAGCAGTATGTCGTCCCAGTACTCGGGCGCCGCGGGCGGCGCCTGCGCGGCGAGCGCGCAGAGGAACTCCTCCGCGGCGAGCCGGGCCTCCGTGACATTGCGCAGCTCTCCGTCGAAGGAGAAGGTGCGCTCGTACCAGTCCTCCGAAGGCGGTGTGTCGTCCCCGCGCGGCTCCGTCGCCATCTCGCAATCCCCGGTCCGGGCGGGCGGGCCTCGGCCAGACCCCTGCAGCCCCGGACGGTCGTAGGTGCTGATCTCATTCTGCGGCAGCGGGTTCCCCCGGCTGGGGGAGCCTACCCGTCCGCATCCGTCCCTTCTCACGGCGCCTCCCCCGCCTGTGAGGGGTCAGCGGAAAACGTCGTCCGGTTCGTCCCAGTCCGCCGGTTCCTGCGGGACCCGCGCCCTGCGGGACCGCGTCTCGTACATCGCGTCGATCTCCGCGGCGTAGTGCCGCACGATCGCCTCCCGGCGCAGCTTCATCGACGGGGTGAGCAGTCCGTTGTCCGCGGCGAACGGCTCCTGGAGCACCCGGTAGACCCTGATCGACTCCGCCCGGGACACGGCGCTGTTGGCCGACGCGACGGCCCGCGCGATCTCCTCCCGCAGCGCGTTCTCCTCGCGGCTCTCCCGGCCCGGACTGTCCCCCTGCAAGGCCAGTGCGGTGCGCCAGTGCGCGAGGAAGTCCGGGTCCAGGGTGATCAGGGCGCCGACGCACGGCCGGTCGTCGCCGATCACCACCGCCTGGTGGACCAGCGGATGCATCCGCAGCCGCTGCTCCAGCGGGCCCGGGGCGACGCTCTTGCCGCCGCTGGTGACGATAATGTCCTTCTTGCGCCCGGTGATCGTCAGATAGCCCTCGGAGTCCAGCCGCCCGATGTCCCCGGTGGCCAGCCAGCCGCCGCGCAGCGCGGCCCGCGTCGCCTGCTCGTCGCCGACATAGCCCTGGAACACCGACGGACCGCGCACCAGGATCTCCCCGTCGTCGGCCACCAGGACCTCCGTGCCCGGCAGCGGCCGGCCCACCGTCCCGGACTTCTCCCGGCCGAGAGGCTGCATGGTGATCCCGCCGGACGCCTCGGTCAGGCCGTACCCGTCGTGGACGAACACGCCGATGCCCTCGTAGAACAGCGTCAGCTCGCGGCTGAGCGAGGAACCGCCCGAGGTGCCGCGCACCACCCGCCCGCCGAGCGCCGCGCGCAGCCTGCGGTACACCGTCCGCTCGAACAGGGCGTGCTGCACCCTGAGGTCGAATCCGGGGCCCGGCCCGGTGCCCAGCCGGCGGCGCTCCTCGGCCGCCGCGAAGTCCCGGGCGGTCTGCGCGGCCCGCTCGAACAGGGCGCCCCGGCCCGTCTGCTGGGCGGTCTGCAGGAACTTCTTGTACAGCCTCTCGAAGACCGACGGCACTCCGTACAGGTACGTCGGCCGGAACGTGGCCAGCGCCGACGCCAGCGACTGCTCGGTCAGCTCCGGCTCGTGTGCCATCAGCACGCCGCCGCGCACACACGTCAGCATGATCATGAGGCCGTACACATGGGAGAACGGCAGGAACGCCAGGACCGACGGCTGCTCGCCCGGCGGGGCCGCGGTGTGCAGCCAGCCGGCCAGCAGCGTGTCGCAGGGATAGGCGAGGTTGCGGTGGCTGAGCGCGCAGCCCTGGGCGCGGCCGGAGGTGCCGGAGGTGTAGACGACCGCCGCCGTGGCGTCCGGCAGCACGATCCGGCGCAGCGACTCCACGGTCGTGTACGGCACGACCGCGCCCTGCTCGACGAGGTCGGGCAGGGCGCCCGCGTCCAGCTGCCAGACGTGGCGCAGCCGCGGCAGCCCCGCGCACACCGTGCCCACCGTCATCACGCCCTGCTCGTCCTCCACGACCACGGCCACGCAGCCGGCGTCCCGCAGGATCCACTCGACCTGGTCGCGCGAGGACATCGGATGGATCGGCACGATCTCCGCGCCCACCGCCCACAGCGCGTGGGCGAGCACGGTCCACTCGTACCGGGTGCGGGACATCAGGGCCACCCGGTGGCCGGGGGATATCCCGGCGGCGATCAGCCCCTTGGCCAGATCGACCACCTCGTCCCGCAGCTCGACGGCCGTCACCTCCTGCCACGTGGTGGCGGCGGAGTCCAGCCGGTACGCGAGCACCGGCAGGGCGGGACGCAGGTCCGCGGTGTCGAAGACGCTGTCGGCGAGGCCGCCGGTGAGCGGCGGGGCAGCGGCGGGAGCGAGGGCGACGTCGGGCATGCGCTGCTCCTGGGTGTACGGAGGGTCACACCGCCGATCGGCTCTGTGTCGGCGGTGCTCGAATCTAGCCCAGGAGAGCGTGTTCGGTGCCGGGAACGGGCAAGTCGTGATCGGCTGATGATCTGGGCGTGTCCTGGGGACTCGGCAGACATGAGTCATGTGAACCCCGATCCGGAGCCCGAGCGCAGCACCGGTCTGGAGCCGGGCGGTTCGGTACCGCCCGGCGAGACCCCGCCCGCCGAGAGCAGCATGCCCGAGGCCGGGCCCCGGGAGACGCACAATCCGCCGCGTGGCTGGGCCAAGGCCCCGCTGACGCTCATCCTGCTCGTCGTCGTCCTCATCGCCGCAGGCTTCCTGGCGTACGCCCTGGCGCTGATCCTCTGACCGACAGGGCTCAGCCCTGGGTGTGCCGCACGCACTCGGTGACGACGTCCCGCAGGCTGCCCGTCCGATCCAGCAGCCTGCGCTGCTCGCGTGCGCCGTTGCCCCGGCGCAGCAGCTCGGCGATGCCCTGCTCGGCGCGGTCGGTGTCACCGGCGTCGGTGAGCGCGTCCGCCGTGTGCTCCAGCAGGGAGCGCAGCACGTGCGCGGCCGGGGCCGGCCGCATGGTCGCCGGGTCGAGCAGCTCCGTCTCCAAGCCGAACCGGGCGGCCTGCCAGTCCGCGAGCCGCAGCAGGCTCACGCTGTGCTCGCCGGCCGGGCGGCCCGCCCGCCAGTCCCGCGCCGCCGTCTCCACGAGCGCGCGGGCCAGCGTCGCGATCAGCGCCGCGGTCTCCGCGCTGAGGCACACGTCGGCCACCCGGAGCTCCACCGTCGGATAGCGGACGGCCAGCCGCGCGTCGAAGTAGACCATCCCCTCGTCCAGCAGGGTGCCGGTGGCCACCATCTCCGCCACCCGCCGGTGGTACCGCTCGGCCGACCCGAACGGCTCCGTCGGACCGGCCGACGGCCACCGGTTCCACACCCGGCTGCGATAGCTGGCGTAACTGGTGTCCTTGCCCTGCCAGAACGGCGAGTTCGCGCTGATCGCGCGCAGCACCGGCAGCCAGGGGCGGATCCGGTCGAGGACGGCGACGCCCTCCTCGTCCGACTCCACGCACACATGCACGTGGCAGCCGCACACCAGCTGCTCCCAGGTCGGTATCCCGTACCGGTCGGCCAGCCACTCATAGCGGTCGTTCACGCTCAAAGACGGGCTGACCGGCAGGGGAGAGGTGGCCAGGGCCACCACCGCGCAGCCGAGTTCCCCGGCGTGCCGCGCCGCCTCCTTGCGGCAGCGCACGATCTCCTCGGCCAGGGCCGCCATGTCCTCCTGGGGATGCGTGGCGAACTCCAGCATCTGCCGGAACAGCTCCTTCTCGAACACCTGCTGTCCCGGATCGTCATGGGCGACCCGGGCGAGGACGGCCGCCGCCAGCGCCTTCGGGTCACCGCTCTCCGGGTCGACCAGGAGGAGCTCCTCCTCCACTCCGACGGTCCGCACCTGGTGCCACCCTTCCGTGTCCATGCCATAAGGGGCAGTCGTGGGTCTTCACGACCCCGACTGCCCCTGGGCGGGCCGCCGACACCTGTGCCTCAGCGTTCCGCCCTCAGCCAGACGGTGGCGAGGGGCGGCAGCGTGAGCCGCAGGAACCCGTCCTCGGGCTTGAGCGGCCCGTCGTTTCCGACGCCGCTGCCGCCGTAGCGGACGGCGTCGGTGTTCAGCTCCTCCTGCCAGGCGGCGACCGAGTCCGGGACCCACAGCCGGTAGTCGTGCCGGACGACGGGGGAGAAGTTGGACACCGCGAGCAGCGGGGAGCCGTCGGCGGCGAAGCGCAGGAACGCGAAGACGTTGTCGTCCGCCGCGTCGCACAGCACCCACTGGAAGCCCGCCGGGTCGGTGTCCCGCTGCCACAGCGCCGGGGTCGCCCGGTACACGGTGTTCAGGTCCCGCACGAGATCACGCACGCCCCGGTGGTCGCCCGCCGAGTGGTAGTCGTCCGCGAGCAGCCACCATTCGGGGCCGTGCGCCTCGGACCACTCGGCCCCCTGGGCGAACTCCTGCCCCATGAACAGCAGCTGTTTGCCCGGGTGCGCCCACATGAAGCCGAGGTAGGCGCGGTGGTTGGCGCGCCGCTGCCACCAGTCGCCGGGCATCTTCGACACGAGGGCCTGCTTGCCGTGCACGACCTCGTCGTGGGAGATCGGCAGGACGTAGTTCTCGCTGTAGGCGTACACCATCGAGAAGGTCATCTCGTTGTGGTGGTACTTGCGGTGCACCGGCTCCTTCTGGATGTACTGCAGCGAGTCGTGCATCCAGCCCATGTTCCACTTCAGCCCGAAGCCGAGCCCGCCGCAGTCCGTCGGCCGGGTCACCCCGTCCCAGGCGGTGGACTCCTCGGCGATGGTCACCACCCCCGGGCAGCGCCGGTAGACGGTGGCGTTCATCTCCTTCAGGAAGGCGACCGCGGCCAGGTCCTCCCGCCCGCCGAACACGTTCGGCTCCCACTGGCCGGAGTCCCGCGAGTAGTCCAGGTAGAGCATCGAGGCGACGGCGTCCACCCGCAGCCCGTCGATGTGGAACTCCTGGCACCAGTACACGGCGTTGGCGACGAGGAAGTTGCGCACCTCGGTGCGGCCGTAGTCGAACTCGTACGTCCCCCAGTCCGGGTGCTCGGCGCGGGTCGCGTTCCCGGGTTCGTACAGCGGGTCCCCGTCGAACCGGGCCAGCGCCCAGTCGTCCTTGGGGAAGTGCGCCGGCACCCAGTCCATGATCACACCGATGCCGGCCCGGTGCAGCGAGTCCACCAGGTACCGGAAGTCGTCCGGGGAGCCGAGCCGGGGCGTCGGCGCGTAGTAGGAGGTGACCTGATAACCCCAGGACCCGCTGAACGGATGCCCGGCGACCGGCATCAGCTCCACATGCGTGAAGCCCATCTCCTTGACGTACGCGGGCAGTTCCTCGGCCAGCTGACGATAGGTCAGACCCGGCTTCCAGGAAGGCAGATGGACCTCGTACACCGAGAACGGCGCCTCGTGCACCGGTGTGTCGCCCCGGTGTGCCATCCACTCCGCGTCGCCCCACGCGTAGTGCGAGGCCGTGACCACCGAGGCCGTGTCCGGCGGCACCTCCGTGGCCCGGGCCATCGGGTCCGCCTTGAGGAACCGGTGGCCGTAGCGCGAGGTGATCTCGAACTTGTACCGGGCGCCCTCCCCGATCCCCGGCAGGAACAGCTCCCACACACCGGACGCGCCCAGCGACCGCATCGGGTACTGCGTGCCGTCCCAGTACGTGAAGTCACCGGCCACCCGCACCCCCTGGGCGTTTGGCGCCCACACGGTGAAGCGGGTGCCCGCCACGCCCTGGTGCGTCATCGGCTCGGCGCCGAGCGCCTGCCACAGCTGCTCGTGCCGGCCCTCCCGGACCAGGTGCAGGTCCAGCTCGCCGAGGGCGGGCAGGAAGCGATAGGGGTCGTGCGCCTCCAGCTCGGCGTCGTCGTACGCGACCAGCAGCGTGTACGACGGGATCTCCGGGTACGGCAGCACGGCCGCGAACAGGCCGTCGCCCTCCGAGTGCAGGGCGCTGCGCTTGCCGTCGACGACGACGCTCACCGCGCGCGCGTTCGGCCGCAGCGCCCGGAACAGGGTGCCGCCCGGCACCGGGTGGGCGCCCAGCAGGGCGTGCGGATCGTGGTGGGCGCCGCCCAGCAGCCGGCCGCGGTCGGCCGGGTCGAGCGGTGCGGCCTGCACCGGCGCGGGGCCGGCGGTCTCGGGCAGTGCGGTGTCGCGCAGGGCCATGACCTCAGCCTCCCCACACGGCGAGCCGCTTGATCGCCGCCATCGGTACCGGCAGCCAGTCCGGCCGGTGTCTCGCCTCGTACAGCACCTCGTAGACCGCCCTGTCCGTCTCGTGCGCGCGCAGCAGCGCGTGCTTCTTGCGTGGATCCCAGCCGGCGCGGGCCGCGTAGCCCGCGCAGAACGCCTCCCGGCAGCGGCGCGCCCATTCGGGTCGCCAGGGGCGGCGCTGCCGGGCCGCGTAGTCGAAGGAGCGCAGCATCCCCGCCACGTCCCGCACCGGGGACTGCGGGGCACACCGCTCGGCGAGCGGCCGGGACGGCTCGCCCTCGAAGTCGATGACGAACCAGTCGCGCCCGGCCCGCAGCACCTGCCCGAGATGCAGGTCCCCGTGGATGCGCTGCGCGGGCGGCCCGGTGTCGCAGGTGGCGAGCGCCGCGAACGCGGCCCTGAGCCCCGGCACGAAGGGCAGCAGCCCCGGTACGGCGTGCGCGGCCGCGTCGAGCCGGGCGCACATCGCCTCGGCCGTACGCAGGTTCTCGCCCGGCCCGGCCGGACCGAACGCCTCGGCCAGCGCCAGATGCACCTCGGCCATCGCCCGGCCCAGCTCACGGGCCTCGGCGGTGAAGTCGTCGCCGGAGGCGAGGGCGCGCAGCGCCAGCGTCCAGCCGTCGGTGGCGTCCGGCAGGAACGGCTGCAGCACGCCCAGCGTGGCCGGCTGCGGCGCGGTCGTGCCGAACCAGGCCACCGGCGCGGGCACCCGGGTGCAGCCCTGCGCGGCCAGCGCGGCCGTCACCTCCAGGTCCGGGTTGACGCCCGGCTGGATCCGGCGGAACAGCTTCAGGATGTAGGCGTCGCCGTACACGATCGAGGAGTTGGACTGCTCGGCGTCCAGCAGGCGCGGCGGCAGCCCGCCGGGCACGTCGGCGGCCGGGTCCGCCTCGAACCGCAGCGGTCCGGCCGCGCCGGGCCGGCGCAGCCGCTCCAGCAGCAGATGCGCCGAGCGCGGATCGTGCAGCGCGTCGTACACGGCAAGCCCGGCGAGAGGACCCTGTCCGGCGCGCCCGATGTACGCCCGCTCCAGCCGGGGGGCGAGGTGCTCGCGCAGGCCCAGCAGCAGCTGGTAGCAGTCACCGGGCGGGGGAGTGCCGCCCGGCGTGGGCACGGGCGCGTGCGAGGCGTGCACCAGCAGATGCAGACATCCCGGGAACAGCTCGGTCACGGAGAGCACCGAAAGGTCGGTGACGGGCCGGTCCTTGCCCGCGAACCAGCGTTGCCTCGGCAGCCACTCGCGCAGCAGCCCGCTCAGAGAGGCGAAGGGCCCGTCGGGGCCCGCCACCGCTCTGGGGCGGACGGTGATGGTCTTCGGCATGGTGACGCGTCCTTTCCTCGGCGCCGGTCGTTCAGCGTCGGCGGCCGATGCGGGATGCGACTCGGGTGAGCCGGAACCAGTAGAAGCCGTGGCCCTGCAGGGTCAGCAGGTAGGGGAGTTCACCGATCGCGGGGAAGCGGACCCCGCCGATCAGCTCGACCGGGTGCCGCCCGTCATAGGCCCGCAGGTCGAGCTCGGTGGGCTGCGCGAACCGGGAGAAGTTGTGGACGCACAGCACCAGGTCGTCGCCGTACTCACGCAGGAAGGCCAGCACCGCCGGGTTGGACGACTGCAGTTCGGTGTAGGACCCCAGTCCGAAGGCGGGGTTCTGCTTGCGGATCTCGATCATGCGCCGGGTCCAGTGCAGCAGCGACGAGGGCGAGGACATCGACGCCTCGACGTTGGTGACCTGGTAGCCGTAGACCGGGTCCATGATCGTCGGCAGGTACAGCCGGCCCGGATCGGACGTGGAGAAGCCCGCGTTCCGGTCGGGGGTCCACTGCATCGGGGTGCGTACGGCGTCGCGGTCGCCGAGCCAGATGTTGTCGCCCATGCCGATCTCGTCGCCGTAGTACAGGATCGGCGAGCCGGGCAGGGACAGCAGCAGGGCGGTGAACAGCTCGATCTGGTTGCGGTCGTTGTCGAGCAGGGGCGCGAGGCGGCGGCGGATGCCGATGTTGGCGCGCATCCGCGGGTCTTTCGCGTACTCGGCCCACATGTAGTCGCGCTCTTCGTCGGTGACCATCTCCAGGGTCAGCTCGTCGTGGTTGCGCAGGAAGATGCCCCACTGGCAGCCGGAGGGGATGGCCGGCGTCTTGGCCAGGATCTCGGAGACGGGGTAGCGGGACTCGCGCCGAACGGCCATGAAGATGCGGGGCATGACCGGGAAGTGGAAGGCCATGTGGCACTCGTCGCCGCCGGAGGAGTAGTCCCCGAAGTAGTCGACGACGTCCTCCGGCCACTGGTTGGCCTCCGCCAGCAGCACCGTGTCCGGGTACATCGCGTCGATCTCACGGCGGACCCGCTTCAGGAAGGCGTGGGTGGCGGGCAGGTTCTCGCAGTTGGTGCCCTCCTCGGCGTAGAGGTAGGGGACCGCGTCGAGCCGGTAGCCGTCGATGCCGAGGTCCAGCCAGAACCTGAGGGCCGCAAGGATCTCCTCCTGCACGGCCGGGTTCTCGTAGTTCAGGTCCGGCTGGTGCGAGAAGAAGCGGTGGAAGTAGTACTGGCCGCGCACCGGGTCGAAGGTCCAGTTGGAGGCCTCGGTGTCGACGAAGATGATCCGGGCGTCCTCGTACTGCTTGTCGTCGTCGGCCCACATGTAGTAGTCCCCGTAGGGGCCGTCGGGGTTCTTGCGGGACTCCTGGAACCACGGGTGCTGGTCGCTGGTGTGGTTCATGACGAAGTCGATGATCACGCGCATGCCGCGCTGGTGGGCGGCGTCCACGAACTCCACGAAGTCGGCCAGGTCACCGAACTCGGGCAGCACCGCGGTGTAGTCGGAGACGTCGTAGCCGCCGTCCCTGAGCGGCGACTTGAAGAACGGCGGCAGCCACAGGCAGTCGACCCCGAGCCACTGCAGATAGTCCAGCTTGGCCGTCAGGCCCTTCAGGTCGCCGATGCCGTCGCCGTTGCTGTCCTGGAAGGAGCGGACCAGGACCTCGTAGAAGACGGCGCGCTTGAACCACTCCGGATCCCGGTCCTTCGCGGGCGTGTCCTCGAAGGTGTCGTGTACGGGTTCGTTGACGGTCATGAGGCTGCGGGCCCTCCGTTCTGGGGCGTCGGACGCCCGACGTGGAGCACGTGCGCCGGCGCGCTGCCCGGCGTCAGGCGCACGTAGTTGGTCCTGCCCCAGTGGTACGTCTCACCCGTCAGTTCGTCGTGCACCGACAGGGTGGCGTGCCAGTCCAGGCCGAGTTGCGGCATGTCCAACGAGACCGTGGCCTCCTGGGTGTGGTGCGGGTCGAGGTTCACGACCACGACGACCGTGTCCGTTCCCGCGCTCTTGCTGTAGGCGAGCACGGCATCGTTGTCGGTCTGGTGGAAGCGGAGATTCCGCAGGCGCTGTAGCGCGGGGTGCTGCCGTCGGATCGTGTTGAGCCGGGTGATGAGCGGTGCGATGGTGCGGCCCTCTCGCGCGGCTGCTTCCCAGTCTCGGGGCTTGAGCTGGTACTTCTCCGAGTCGAGGT